>JBBAPZ010000010.1:74713-116698 GCA_040400605.1 Candidatus Sericytochromatia bacterium | reverse complement strand
TTTTGATGAAAAATTTTTTCTTTTCTGATCTACCCAATTGACCATCTGTCGATCAGCGTCAGGCTAAATCAGCCCGAAGCACCGTTTTAATAACCGTTTCAGCGTGCAATGTCCCCTGGATCATTCGCAACGCGCAAGCACGGTGACGGTGGGTTTTCAGTGAGCATTCGGCATGTCTTGCAAACCGCTTTGATGCAATACCAACGGTTGCATCGCGTCGGCTGGCGACTCAAAGGCGGGGATGAGAAATGTATGGCCGGAGTCTGGATGGGTGTGACGGTGCACCGTGATTCCAAACACATCGCGGACGAACAAGGGGGTTAAAACATTGGAGGCTGGGCCGTCTGCAACAATTCCGCGCTCCGGCGCCAACACAATCACACGTCTGCAAAACTGAATCGCGAGATTCAGATCGTGAAGGACGGTGACCAAGGTCAAACCTTGGGTAGCGCACACGTTGTTCAGTGTTTGCATAAACGTGATTTGCCCATGCCAATCCAGGTATGTTGTGGGTTCATCCAGCAGCAACAAGGGTGCTTCCTGCGCCAAGATCTGCGCGAGATACACGCGCTGTCGCTGTCCGCCGGACAAGTTTTGGAGCGGACGGTCAAGCCAATCGGTCACGCCGGTTGCAGCTGCCGCCTGAAAAACGGCCTGTTCATCCGCCGGGCGGCCTGGAAGCCAATCGTTCGCGGCGTGGGGATAGCGTCCAAGTGCGATAAAGTCTTTCACGCGCCACCCCAGATGCATGGACTGCATTTGGGGAATGTAGGCGCGCACGCGCGCCAGTGCTCGCGTCTGATAGTGTTGGAGCGGTTGCCCTGCAAGCATCACACGCCCGGATTGGGGTTGAAGACACCCTGCCATTGTTGCAAGCAAGGTTGATTTGCCTGTGCCGTTAGCGCCGAGTATCGCGACTGTTTCCCCCGGGTTCACGCGGATGGTGACTCCTTGTGCAATGACACGTTCTTGACGGGCTAGTGTGACCTCATCCAGTTGCAGCATCGGATTCATTTAACGTCCGGACCTCACCAGCAAAGACAGGAAAAAGGGTGCGCCCATCAAGGCAGTGACCACGCCTACTGGAATTTCTGTCGGCATCAGAAGGGTGCGCGCGCAGAGATCCGCCACGACAAGCAACGAAGCGCCAAGACATGCTGCAAGCGGTAAAACGACCCTTAAATCAGGACCAAGCAACAATCGGCACCAATGGGGCACAACCAAGCCGACAAAACCGATCATGCCACTTACCGCCACCACTGCCGCTGTCAACAAACTCGCTGCCATCACAAGCGTACGACGTGTGCTGACAACATTGCACCCCAAGCCAAATGCAAGCTCATCGCCCAACTGGAGCAAATTCAAGCGCGGCGCAAACCAAAACACGACTGCCAGGCTCAAGACAAGTGGTGGCAGAAGCTGGTAAAGCTCGGCCCAGCCCCTTCCAAGCAAGCTTCCCATTAACCACAGGTACAGGGGCGCAGCCGCGTCGGTGCGAACCGCCACCAGCACTGAAAGCGCTGCACCGAGAAACGCGCTCACTGCCACACCCGCCAAGATTAGACGCTCGGTCACTTGCGTTGACGCGGGTCCGATGCCGAGGCGATAGACCAAAGCGGTGGCTCCCAAGGCACCGGAAAAGGCCATGGCAGAGACGGACCAGGCGAACACGCCGGCAAAACCGAACAAAAAAGCGATCCCGGCTCCCAACGCGGCGCCTGCAGACGTACCAATCAAATAGGGATCCGCGAGTGGATTTCGCAACAGTGCTTGCCACGTGACACCGGCGACGGACAGGCCTGCTCCGACCAGTGTGGCCAGCAACAGGCGTGGCACGCGGACATCCCACACAATGGCTTCAATTCCAACACCGGAATGTGTACCCCGGAGGCCTTTCCATAACAAGCCCCAGAAAACGCCATCCAGCGGAATCGCTACAACACCAAAACACAGGGACGCACACGCACCCAGCGCCCACACAACCAGTGCCACGCAGCACACAACCATCGCACGGGATGAATCTGCAAAGAACATCACCTGCAATGATGATGCCTCGCCTGGTACTTGTAAATCGAAGAAGCAGCCCCGCGGCCGTCGCTTTCGGTTCATCCGTCATTTGAACGGCGAAGATACATGATTCTCCGTCGCGGCATGATACGATTGGTTGCTTCGCTAGGCACGGAGAATGAGTGACGTGACCATTCAAAAGATACAGCACGGCGGGGTCACTTGGCTCGATATTCAGCAGCCAAACGGGGATGACATTGACTACCTCAGGCATCATTTTTCGTTTCATCCCCTCAACATTGAAGATGTTCAAGGTGGCCTGCAGCGTCCGAAGCTAGATGAATATGATGACTACTTGTTCATTGTCTTGCACGTACCTGTTTTTGACCGGGGTCGACGGGTAACGGCTCCTTCCGAAGTCAACCTGTTTGTCGGTCCTGATTATTTGGTCAGTGTGCATCAAGGCGATCTCTGGGCGCTCACCAAGCTCGTCGAATCTGTGTTGGACAATGAAAAGCTGCAAGCGGAATACCTGAAGCAAGGGCCGGGTTATTTGCTCTACAAGCTGATCGATCGCCTCGTCGATAATTGTTTTCCGCTCGTTCACAAGATTGAGCGCAACGTGCTTGAAATTGAAGCAAAAATTTTTGAATCCAAAGTGCGTGAAACGGTTTTCGAATTGTCACTGATTCGGCGGGACATCATTGCATTTCGTCGCATCGTCAAACCGCAGATTCCTGTCATTGCGCGACTGGAGTACCTGAAAGGGCGCATCATTCAGGAAGAACTTGACGTCTATTTTTCAGATATTGGCGATCACCTCGGAAAAATTTGGGACAGCCTTGAAGACCTGAAAACCATCACGGAAAGTTTGAATGATACCCACATGAGTCTCACGTCATTTCAAACCAGCGAAATCATGAAAGTTTTGACAACGATCAGTGTCATCATGCTTCCGCTCACCCTGGTTTCAGGAATCTATGGCATGAACATTCCGCTGCCGTTTTCGCACCACCCACTGGCGTTTTTGATTGTCCTTGGTTTCATGTTGGTCATCGCCTTGGGCATGCTGGTGGTGTTTCGTATTCAGCGCTGGATTTAAGCCAATGCAAGGTTCCAACACCTGAAACACCTTGGTGACTGCTTTTTTAGATGGGCATTCGGCAGTTCGCGGCGAAAAATCCTGCAAACCAAGTCATCGCTTTATCAGTAAGAAGTATTCGAACCACAAAACGACCTGGCACAGTTTGCAGGCGAGGGCCCTGAAACAAGCATCCAAACGGTGTTTCAAGCACTTTCTGATTTCTTGAAGTGTCGAACAAGCGTGGCGGCGAGCGCATCGGACGCGGCTCAAAATACAATGTTCTGTACCAAGTCTGTGTTGCCGGCCGTTAAAATACGATTATTGGCGCTTGGTGCTACTCACTTACCGCTTCGTGCAAGCGCCAATAATCATCCATTCAAATTTTTTTCTGTTTTCGCAGTTTACCGATGATGCGTTGCGCGGCACGGGCATCGTCCGCCAGGCGATAAGAGTCCGTCAAATTGGTATACCCGTCGCCATTTTGATCCGCGACCGCCTGCTCTTCCGGACTCAATTGCTCCATCCCCACGATCGCTCCTGAAATTTTGTTTGCAAGCCTGATTTGCGCCTGACTCAAGAGTTCAACGTCTTGAACATCAATCCGACTATCGTCGTTTGCATCAGCAGCCTCGATTTTTTCTTCAGACAACGCCTGCTCGCCAGCGAGCGCACGTGCGACCTCATTGGCGGTCACAGCCTGTAGCTTGTCATGGATGCCCTCGCTCATGCTTTAACCTCCCTGATTATGCGTTGATGGTGTAACAACCGAAAAGACCACCACAAAGCGTCAATGCTAAGTCGTGACGTTGGATTCCATTTCTTTCACGTGCTGCACGCGATCGCCTCCCATTTGATGAGCCGCGTGACAAGCTAAATAGGCTGATTGCATCAAGTTGGCCGTTGTATCCTGTCGGGATTCGAACGTCGCGATACCGATGCTGACCGTGGTGTGGTGAATGGCTTTGCGTATGCGTTCGGCGCAAATCAATGCACCGGCAGCGGCCGTCTCGGGCAGAAGAACAATGAAATGACCGTCTTGCGCGACGGTGGCCAAGTCGAGGTGATCACGCAGATCGGTTTTTAAAACATTAGCGACACCAACCTGATCGAAAATTAAAGCGTCAGCTTCGAACCGTGTTTGATCCCCTACCAGAATCAGAATCGAGAAAACGCCACCGTAACGACAACAGCGCAAAAATTCCTCTTTCAGACGTCGTTCAAAAATTGACAAAACCAACAAGCCCGTCGTTTCATCGACCGCACTGGCCTCATTCAACCGCGCATTTTCAATGGCGACACTGGCTTGATCAGCAATGGTTTGCAAGACCGTCAAGTCCTGATCCTTGAAACGGCCAAGCGCCAATCGGCTATCCACATATAAGACTCCGATCTTGCGTTGCCTGATCCGCAAAGGAACACACATCACTGTTCGAATGTTCAGGTTCTGAATGCTGACGTGCCGGTTAAAATCGGCTGTCGCATGCGCACCATCAGTCCAAAGGGCCTTGTCCTCGTCAAGCACCCGTTGGCAAATGGATTTGGAATACAACACAGCGTCACCAACCCGCAGGGGCGTTGGTCGGATGGCTTCACATTCCAATTGATTCTGAGAATTCAACAGCAGGATCAAGCCACGCTCAGCATGGGTGATCTCAAGTGCCAAGCGCAACACCAAGTCAAGGACATCCCCCATGCTCTGGGTCATATTGACTGCCGTCGTCAATGCGTACAGCATTTCAAGACGGTTGGAACGTTCTTTCAATTCCTGCTGAAGATCGATCCGCGTGAGCGTATGCGCGAGATGGCGGGCCAAAACCTTGATAAACTGCTGTTCAGGTCGCCCGAGTGCCTTAACAATGCCAGGATGCCCCAATAACAGAATCACTTGTTGACGGCCACCTTCAGTCAGCGGAATGGCCACGATCGCGCGCGCACCATCTGCTCCAAGCGGCTCCCACTCATCTTGATATTGACATTGATGACTATCCAGCGCAGCCTGCAGAACATCACGATACAGCATCCAATCATCGCCAATGGGCTCAAGGGTGGTAAGCGGATGTTGAGTTTGAAGCAAACGCCATTCTCGATCACTCACTTCCAACAATTCCGCACGTTCCGCGAAACTTAGCTCCAATAAAATTGATAATGCCTGTTCTACAGCAAAAGCGGCATCGTGACTACTTGCAATCAATTCAACAAACTCGAGTTCCTGATGCTGCAAACTGACCACCCGTTGCAACGACAGCACACGGTCAGCCATTGCCGTCCCTGCAGGTTGTTCAACGGCCGGTTGGTGCAATACTGCCTGAAGCACGTCTTGCCTGTCGCGATCAGCCAAAAACGCCGAGCGCCATTCGATAGCAATTCGGTCCTTTAGACGCACCATGAGCGCTTGAGCCCGCGAGCGCAAAAGCTGGCTGTGAGGCGTTATACCTTCCGCGCACGATCGCCCGTACAATGCCGCCGCCAATTCATCAGGAAGATTGAGACGGCCCGCCAGTATCTCCGCCCGGTTGAACTGGCGTTCGGCCAACACCGCATCCTCAAGCGACAGGGTTAACGCTCCGCGCAACAAATGACATTGCGTCAGCAAAGGCCATGCAGCAAGCGTTTCCGCGATTTTTTGGGCACGATTCAGACTATGCTCCGCTTCGTCACGCCGACCCAAACGCCAAAACGCTTCGCCCATTCCCAACAGGATTGCACCGATCTCCAACGACAGTCCACGGTGCGTTGCGTGCTGTAACGCCACGTCATACAGATCCATCGCATCCAACCAACGCTGCCGCTTAAGCAAGACGGAGGCACACAACCGACCATATCGAACGGTATCATCGCTTGAGCGAACCTCAACGTCATCCAGACACGCCCGTGCCTCTTGAACCAAGCCAAGTCTCAGAAACACCTCACAGAGATCAAACATCAACGAATTGCGGTAATCTGCGACTGACAGCGCACGGACGGCAAGCATCACTGACCCGATTTCTTCGGCGAGCCCCTCCAGGCGACCAAGCATTTGACGGGACCAGATACCAAGAATGTGAGCGGCAAGGCGTAATGGCGTCTCATCCGGCCCCTCGGTCATTTCGAGTGTCGTATTGGCATACTCCCAAGCCCAGAGACAATTTCCCTGCTGCAATGACAAACGCGACAAAGTGAGTCGGATGTCAATTTCCGAATGGCGTGCGCCAAGCGACTGTGTAATCTCCAAAGCGCGAACGTAATGACGATCAGACGCCTTCAGTCTTCCGACACGCAGTTGCACCTCTCCCAGGCAGGTCAGGCTCTCCAACAACCCGCGTCGATCACCCATCGCTTCATGAACCGCAACGGACTGTTCCAAATACTGAATCGCACGTTCAGTCCCATCATTTCTGGCCGCATCCGTCAAATCCAAGAGATGCACCCGACCCAGCAGCAACAGGCTTTGCCCCACCACGAAAAGGTTTCCAGACGCTCTGCCAAGATCAAGCGCCTCATTCAAGACAGGTTTCGCCAAATCTGGCTGTTTCAGAGCCAGATGACAGACAGCAAGCCCCAACAAGGCTTGCAACATCACCGTCAATCGTTCAAGTCGCCGTGCACTCAACTCGACGTCAACAAAATACTGGTAGGATGTTTGAAAATCACCCAATTTGGCATAAGCCCGAGCCAAGCATAACTGACGTTCAAATCCGAGCAATTCTCCCACTCCGCCCGCATGGAACGCAGACTCTTCACTTAGACGCGCCAATGCCGCTTCGACAGCACCGCTCTCAATCAGCAAGCCGGCATACAACACATCATAATCACGCTGAACATCCACGGCCCACTCACCGTATTCAGGCACACTCAACGCATCCAAAAACGGAAGCGCCATCGTGGTCAGCCCAAATGAGCCGAGACAACGTGCCGCCTGCAAAATGCTAAAAACCGCTTCTTGCCTCATCGTGCCCCGAGACAGGTATGAAGCCCACTCGACCAGGGCGGCCCCTACGGGTTGGCTGCTGTACGGAGGCGCAATAGCCAAGGCCAGCCGATCAAAGTGCTGCTGTCGCTCCGGCAAGGCGACCGCAGCTTGGAGCGCGCGACGCTGACTGGCCTGTTGCCAACCGATAAAATCACCCAACTGCATCAGATAACGTCGCCTGATCAAAGTCATGATAGCCGTATGCACCTGCGCGACGGGCCAGTCAGCAACGAGTCGATACACGCACTCGAGTGGAAATCGCTGACCACCGAAAGCCAAATCATGCATCAACCGTGACAGATCAGCCGACAGCGACGCATCGACGCCTTCCCCTTCGGTCACCGATACGTCAACGACGATCCAGCCATCATCACCCAGACGCAATCGACCCACCTCGACGCAACGCGCCAACACAGGCCAAAACAAACCAGGAATCCCTTGAGACGCCTCGTACCATTCTTCCAGTACCGGCAGCGGGATATGGGTACCTAAACAATCTTCAACCAGCGCATGCCATTCCGACGATGTCAGGGCAGACAACGGCCAATACTGTCCCTTGATGGCCACTTCCTCCGTCAAACCCATTGTGACAATCAACAAAGGAACACCTGACACACGTTGAATCAATTGCGCCACCAACTCACGACTGGCCAAATCAGCCTCATGCCAGTCGTCCAGCAAGAACACCAAGCCCTTGCGTGTCGCGAGATCGATTAAACAGGACAATGCGGCACTCAAAATGCGCTCCCGTTCCCGATCGGGCGGCAACCCCTGATATCCCTGCGGCAACGACAACCCCTCAAGAACCGGAGCCAGGCTCATTCGATACTCACGTATCCGGCTACTTGGCACGGCGTCGCCTGAGCCCATCCATTCCAGTGCATCTTCCAGTGCCGTGATAACCGCTGAATACGGTCGATGGGAATCGCCGCCCCGCCCCCGCAACACACAAAATCCCGCCGCATCCGCGAGCATCGCCAATCGCTCCAAGGTGTGCGACTTGCCCACCATGGCCCCCCCACCCATGTGAAGGTACTCACCTGTGCGCGTGTTGCGAACCGCCTGAAGTTGTGTCTCAAATTGGGTCAAAAGCTCCGAACGCCCGCCCCAATGGCGGCCCAGCCCGAGGCTGGGGTGCTGCTCGGTCTCGACATCAAACCGTTTTAAAAGGTGACGATACGCCAACTGACGCTTGATAGGCTTTTCATCAAGCAATCCAGAGGCGATTTCGCGCCAGGTTTCCAATGGCAAAAAGAAGCCTGACTCTTCACAAACGACTGCTGCACCGGCTGTCTGCCGCCCGTCCCCTGAACGGTTGCCACCAGATGAAAACTCCTCCTCCAACCAGTCCTGAATCAAAACTCCCAACGCATACAGATCACTGTGCACCTCCGCCGGACCGCCCTGACAAATTTCGGGCGCCGGGGCACGGATGCGATGTGGCAAGCCTGGCAATGTCCCGACACACTGTACGGCGCCAAAGTCGACCAGACGAAGCCGGCTCCCTGCTTGCCAACACATCCCGGAAGGATCCAGATCCACTGCCACCATACCTTGGGCATGCAAAAGCTCCAAAAACCCACAAAGTTGACGAACGAGCGCCCCGAATTGCCCGACGTCCACCGCATCAAGCCAGAGTGGTTCACCCTTGACTGCCTCAATCAATGCACAAGGGTGACCATCCTCGGTTCGTATGATGTCAAAAATTTGGGGCAAAATCGGACACGAGAGCGCGGTCAGTCCCCAAACATCAAGCCTCAGAACATCGGTTGACGAAGACTGTGACACACGCTTCAACAAGCCCCAAGCCTGACCGGACTCCTCGTCCTCGACACGATACACACGACGAGCGCCGCGCGAAGAAAGAAGGGATGCTTTGGCGAAATCAAGACCACTTATGATTGTCATGCGTTTCTTTCAAAACCATTCGGGGTGCCTGGCATCAAACATACTCCCTTGGGCTTATTCCTCATGAGCGCCGCAATATAACACATCAAACCGGCATCTTTAATCGCTCGAAAACACGTGCTGAAAATGGGTGATATGCGGCACCCCCGCAATCAACAGAATTGTGACGACATCGAAGCGACAGGGGCTTCCCCAAACCCTGTGACGATGCAGATAATGTCTGGCCGCGTGACGCAGCCGTGCAAACTTGCGCGGATCAACAGCCTCAACAGCCTCACCGAAGCGATCCGTACACCGCCCTTTCACTTCGACAAAAACAAGCATCTCGCCATCACTGCCGATCAGATCAATTTCGGCCCGGCCGCAGTGGTAGTTACGCGCCAGGATCCGAAAACCTTTGGCCACAAGATAGCCCCAGGCGATTCGTTCAAAGCGTGCACCAAGCGCGCGTCCAGTCAGGTACAGAGACATGTCCGGACTTTAACCCGAGCCAAAGACCATTATCAACATGTTTGTCACCTGTTCAGAACCCGTCGCCGCGAATGCAAGAACGCGCGCACCTGGCACGCCGATCCAACAATGCATCCCTAAAACGCGCCTAACCAAGACCGGATGCTGCCATTCATACGATTCAGCGATTGTTTGCGCAATTTTCGTTTGGGCAATGGCCACTTCGGATATTGACCGCGACCGCGCCAAGCCTGAAATTTTGCCATAGCGCGTCCAACTGAGTCAGCCAAGCTGCCGCTTACACAGGCTTAGGCGAAAAAGCGTTAATGACACCAGCAAACTGGGAATAAAATACGTGTTAAATCTGTTTACTGTCAGCCAGCCGGCATAAACCGGAGTCAAAACTGGAAGTCAGTTAGCATCAGATGGTACAGTGGTTCGTGTCCGGAAGCCGTCACGGCAAGGCTAGCAAAAAGTCGTGAGCCGCAACATCCCGTCAAATTTCGCCCAAAAAAGGAGTTTAAATGATGATTCAAAAAAAATTGATACTCGCATTGGTTTGTGGTGCCTTGTCGGTGTCGGCTTGTGTGATCAATGCGTCGGTTCCGCCAACGGTGACTGGCCAGGACGGAACAGCGACCAACAATGACCTGGCCAACAAGGCTGTCACCGGTATCACACTCAGTCAGAGCACGTTGGTCATTCAGGTGAAAAAGTCAGCCAAGGTTCAAGCGACGGTGCGTTATGCAGACGGTAGCAGTGATTCGCGTGTCAATTTCTCCTCCGATGACACAACCAGGGTAGCGATCAACCCCACAACCGGTGAGATAACGGGTGTGACCGAGGGAACTGCGACGGTTCGGGCACAGTCGATGGTCGATGCCAACAAGTTCGCACTGATTGCTGTGACGGTGAAAGAGGGTGTCATCGAGGACCTGAACGCTGTTATCACGCCGGAGAACCCGCAGATTGATATCAATCAGACTGTCCAACTCCAGGCGGAGATCAAGGATAGCAGTGGCCGCATCAACCGGAATGGTTCATGGAGCAGTTCCGATTCCACGATTGCGTTTGTCAACAGCGACGGACTGGTATCGGGACGAAAACGGGGTCGGGCGACGATTACCTTTACATCGGATACGGCTGGAACCGTTCGGGCAACGACGGTAGTCTCGGTGGATATGCCGCCTTCTACTGCGACACCCGCTCCGACACCTGCCCCGACGCAGGCATCTTCGACACCGGCAGCGACGCCTGTGCCATCGCCTTCGGCGAGCGCCAATTAGACGCAATCAAGCCGGCGTGACGATTGTCACGCTGGCTATTTGATTCCAGTGGAGCGAGAAAGTGGTATGGCGTTGAGACGTTTGATTCAGTATTTGTTTGTTGGAAACGTTTTGGCCACAACTTTTGCTTGTACGGTTTACAACACCAATGCTTGGGGACCGTTGATCGAGTCGGTCAGTGAAGAGGAGGCGATCGCGATCGATTCGACGGAGAGGGATACCGATGTCATTGGTCTCATTCACCGTTTGACACCGACGCCCACGCCGACTCCTCGGCCGGTCGGGTTGGTGGCGGCCCAGCAGATGTTCACCGTCGAGGTGGGTCGAGATCTGGACCTGCTGCCTTCCTTGCGCACCCTGGATGGGGATATTCCGGGTGTTCGGGAAGTTGAGTGGTCGACGAGCAATAGCTCCCTGGTGTCGATCGACACACAAACGGGGCGTATCAGAGGGGCTTCTCCGGGCACAGCGGTTATTTATGCGCGCTTCAAGGGCTCACCTGTTGGTTCAGCACGGGCAACCTTAACGATCGAAGTTCTGGATACGGTGTTGGTGGAGCAGGTGAGCGTGACGCCTGCCAGCCTCACGCTGACGGTGGGTGAAAGTCGTAAAGCCATTGCGGAGGTGCGAATGGCCAATGGTGAGATCAACGGCAACGTCAATTGGTCTTCCAGTGATGACACCATCGCCCGGGTCAATCGAACCACTGGAGAAGTCAACGCAGTTGCGCCTGGTCGGGTAACGATTGTTGCTACGTATGCGTTGGAGTCTCGTTACCGGGGCTTATTGGCGCTCACTGTGGTGGGCCCTTCGCCCGCTCCTTCACCGTGACTGGGTGAAAATGTGATATAAAATGCGCACATTTCGGGGTGTCAAGGGTAGTATTTTATTCGTTAGGGCGTTGGTATTTGGTTGTTTGGTGTTGATGGCGATCGCCCCTCAAACGCTGCATTTGGCTGCAGCCAATGCGGCTAGTAGCGATCGGGGGGTGCGGCCATCAGGCAGTGCAACCGATGTTTCGCGTCCTGGGGTTCAGCGGAAGGTGGTGAAAACCATGAGTAAGGTGGTCAAGTCTGATGCGGAATGGCGGCAGTTGCTGACGCCCGAGCAGTATCACATTTTGCGGGAGAAGGGGACGGAATGTGCTTTAACCGGAGCCTTCTGGAACAATCATGCAGCGGGTCGGTACGATTGTGCAGGCTGCGGCACGCCTTTGTTTTCCTCGAACAGCAAGTATGAATCGGGGACTGGTTGGCCCAGTTTTTTTCAGCCTGTTGCTCCGGATGCCGTCGCGACGCGGGAGGATCGCAGTCACGGCATGGTCAGGACTGAAATCATCTGCAACCGGTGTGATGGGCATTTGGGTCATGTGTTTCCGGATGGTCCGCCGCCGACCAGATTGCGTTATTGCACGAATTCGGCCGCTTTCAATTTCGTGCCGGAGACGCGCTGAGCGAGCGTCTGAAAGGTCAGTACGCTGATCAAAACCAGCAAGGCGACTGCTGCAATCAAGCCCGAGGGGCTGACGTTCAACCAAACAGCGAGCACCATGCCGACGACGGATTC
The DNA here is from genome assembly GCA_040400605.1 of Candidatus Sericytochromatia bacterium. GTDB lineage: Bacteria > Cyanobacteriota > Sericytochromatia > S15B-MN24 > JAQBPE01 > JBBAPZ01. Next base: position 104,448 of record JBBAPZ010000010.1, on the reverse strand, counting down.
AATCACGGCGAGACCGAGGGCGCATCCTAGCATGGTCCTCAAACGTCGGGTAAGCACGAAAGCGGTGGCGGCCGGCGTGATCAAAAAAGCGATCGCCAACACGAGTCCGACGGCGCGCAGCGCTGCAACGGTCGTCAAAGCGAGCATGACAAGCAAGCCTGTGTGGACCTGGCGTTCAGGCAGGCCTTGAAGACGGGCTTGCAGGGGATCAAAGCTACCCAGTGACAGTGGTTTGAAAAACAGGGCAATCAAGATTGCAGCCAGCAGCAACAGCCCGATTGCCAGCCAAAGGCTGCCAGGTCTTGCTGCCATGGCTTCCCCAAACACGACACAGGCAGGATCGAGATCGACCGTTTTAAGGCGGCTAACAGACACGATACCCAGCGCAAACAGGGAACTGAAAACAACACCGGTCGCCGCGTCTTCTTTCAGACGTGTATGGCGCAACAAAAATCCCACACACCACACGCATAACAAGCCTGACATCACGGCACCCAGCAAAAAAGCAACCGTGTGGTAACCGACCAGCAAATAGGCGCCAACGACACCGGGCAGCACGCTGTGACTGACGGCATCAGCCAGTAAGCTCATTTTGCGCAGCAGGATGAAACTCCCCACCAGTGCGCAAAGGGCAGCCGTTATGACAACCAGTGCGGTTGATTCCCAAAACCACGATGCCAGCAGGATGTCAGCCATGTCTCACGCTCGCCTTGTGCCTTCGGGCGCCTCTGACGCATCCCATGAGCACAAACAGGGCGCTTGCCGACAAGACTATGGAAGCACCGCTGGCAAGTCCCCACGCGTGACTCACCCATAGCCCGACGAGCGAGGCTACCCCCCCGCCGATGCCCGCGAGCAAAAGCAATGTGCCAAAATGCCGCGCGACGAGGCTGGCGGCGGCCGCAGGTAGAATCAACAATGCGGCAACCAGGACGGCGCCCACCATCGGCAGGCTGACCACGATGGTGGCGGTCAAAACCAGCATTAACAAGTGGGTCAGGGCACGCGTCGGTGCGCCGGTCACTTCGGCTTGGATGGGATCGAAACTCATCAGTTTGAGCGGCTTCCACGCCACGCCAAGTAACAGCAGCACCACCAGCAGATTGCCGAACGCCCAGGCAACTTCTGAGGGACCAATACCGAGCGCATGACCGAAGAGCAGGCCCGATACGCCGCCTGAACCACTTTGATACCGACTGAGCAGTACAATCCCCAGACCGAACATGCCCGTAAATACGGCCCCCATGGCAGCATCCGGACGAATCCTGCTGGCTTGGGGAATCCAAAACACAGCAGATGCGGCCACCATGCCAGCCAGCAACGCGCCCGCGAAAATCCAGGCAAACTGTTTGCCTCCGAGCAAGTACCCCACCATGACGCCCGGCAAGACCGCATGCCCGATTGCATCACCGAACAAAGCCATGCGGCGCAGCAACAGCAACGCCCCCATCAACCCGCAAGCGATGCCCATCAACATCGTACCCGCGAGGGCTTGCTGCAAAAAATCATAACGCAAGGCCAACGCAATCTCGTGAAAAGCCCCGTCAATGCCAATCAGGGTTGCTGTTTGCGACACAATCAAGGCACCTCGTTCACATTCAGCAGATAAGCGCCGTAGGCCTGCTGCAACGCGGCAGTGGTGAATGTGTCATGAACGGGGCCGCATGCCAACACCGCACGATTGAGCAACAACAGGTGGCTAAAGTAACGTTTGACCGTTGACAAGTCGTGGTGGACGGCGACGACAGTGGCGCCGGATTGGCAAATCTCCTGTAAAAGTCCGACCATAACAGCCTCCGAAGCGGCGTCCACACCTGAAAATGGTTCATCAAGGAGATACAGGCGTGCCTCCTGAACCAGCGCACGGGCCAAAAACACCCGTTGCTGCTGGCCACCTGAAAGATCGCTGATACGACGCTGTGCCAGGTCAAAAAGTCCGACGCGGGCCAAGGCATCAAGCGCCATCCGACGTTCATTGGCTCCGGGCCAGCGCCACCAAGGCATTTGCCCATAGCGCCCCATGATGACCACATCCAGAACGGTCGCAGGGAAATCCCAATCCACGCTGCTGCGTTGTGGCACATAGGCAACACCCGACGCCTTGGGGCAAAACGGCTTGCCAAAAACAGACAGGCTGCCACGCTCGATCTTGATCAGACCCAAAATAGCTTTCAGCAGCGTGCTTTTGCCGGCACCATTTGGTCCGACGATCGCACTCATGGCGCCTTGGGGTAAACTGAACTGAACGTGGTCTAAAACCGTGCGGTGCTCGTACGCAACAACCAGTCCTGTCACCGCGATGGCGGCGTGCGCATCAGCACTGGTTGCAATGGGCGAAACAATTTCAGGTGCGCTCACTGCAAGCCCTCCACAATTTGCGCGACGTCATCACGGATCATTCCGACATAACTACCGCTCCCTTGCTCAGGCAACCCCATGGAATCACTGTAAAGACTCCCACCCACCTTGGCCCCGGTCTCTCGGGCAACCTGCTGCAACAAGGCAGGTTGAACCGACGTTTCAATAAACAGAGCCGGGATACGAAAACGTCGAATCATATCAATCACACGGGCGACATCTTGTGAACTGGCTTCAGCATCGGTTGAAATGCCCTGTATCGCAACCACATCGATGCCGTAAGCCTCACCAAGGTAGGCGAACGCATCGTGGCTTGTGAACAGTTTGCGTCTTTCGGGACGGATGCTGCGAATTCGCGCCTGAACCCACTGATGCAAAGCAAGCAATTGCGTGTCATACAAACGGTGGTTTTCACGGTAGGTTGAAGCGCCCGAAGCATCCACGCGTATCAACTCGTCCCGGACATTGCGTGCAGCTTGGCGCCAGCGCGTGACATCAAACCAGAAATGGGGGTCGGGCACGCTGGCATCAATGGGACTCACGCGCGCCTTGATGCCCTGGCTCACAACCAACACACGTTGTTTCACCCCCGCTGTCTCGATTAAATCCTCGATCCAATGCTCAAGCCGCAGACCGTTCACCAAAACGAGATCGGCAGAAGCCAGCCGTTCCGTATCTTGCGGAACTGGCCGATACACGTGGGGGTCTCCACCAGGCGCCAGAATACTGGTCACATTCACCCGATGACCACCCAATTGACGTGCCAGATCAGCAATCATAGTGGTGGTCGCAACGATCCGTAGCCCTTGGGTTGGCTGAACGTCACGGTGACAGGACCCCACGCCAAGCGCGAGTACAATCCCCAACACGCCACAGAAACCCCAAAACTCACGCAAGGCCCCCATTGTCAACAAATTGCCTCCACCAACTCGACAAACACGCGATCGGTCACCCCCACGCCCAGCGCGTGCTCAACGCCTGCCACCCGCACAAGCAAAGGACCACCAAAGGGTTCCTGGGAGAGGATATCGAGCTCGACATGGGGATATAACCCGCGCTCACCCAGATATCGCAACAACGATGGGTCAGAATCGCTAACACGTCGTATGCGAACCGACTGCCCTGGCGTCATGCCTGTCAGCGGCAAAAAACGTATCATCGAGATCACGCCATCCTTACTCGGAATCGGATCGCCATGGGGGTCCTCTGTGGGCTCATTCAACCAGGCGGCCATGGCAGCCTCCATTTCCTCCGAAATCACGTGTTCCAAACGCTCTGCCTCAGCGTCCACCTGATCCCACGAAAACCCCAAGGCCTTGTGCAAATACAACTCAATCAGACGATGATGCCGAATCATCTCCAGCGCAAGCGATCGCCCGGACCCGGTCAGCGTAACGCCTTGGTAACGGCTGTGCGTGACGAGTCCCGCCTGGGCCAACTTCTTCACCATCTCGGTCACAGAAGCCTGCGAAACCCCCATACGCAAGGCGATCGCAGACGTGCTCACCGCCGCGCCCTGCTCCAACTTAAAAATCACCTTGATGTAATCCTGAATCGCACGCGAATGCACCGACGACGCTCCATTACTACCCATGCAAGATAATTAGGCCCGCCTAAATTATATTCTGACGAGTCCCTATGTTGCAAGAGGGCAATCGCAAAGACGAGCACCGACAAGCGTTTTTGTGAACGGGGCATATCAAAGGACTGTGCATCACGTGTCCCGCCAAAGTCTCTCATCCACACTGACGCCCGGCTTTCCTGGATGAGCCCTGACCAAATCTCCACCTTGTGCAAGTTGCACAAGGGGACTTCATTTTTTGTTCTCAGTCATCAGATGTGGCCGGGGGTCAAAAAACCGCGGCTTAATGAGCTGACAAGCCCAGCAGGGCCATTGCCTCGCCTTGACGCACCCGGTCCAAATGTTATGATAAAGTTAAAATTCGCACAAATTTTGAAAGGGCAATCCGATGTCACATGAACCGGTCATTGTGGTGGGGGCAGGTTTAGGTGGGTTGTCCGCGGCGATTCGGCTTCGTTTGGCCGGATATGACGTGGTGGTTTATGAACGTCTGCCCGAGGTGGGTGGCCGTGCTAACGTGTGGGAATCCCAGGGCTTTCGTTTTGACACGGGCCCGACCTTGCTGTTGATGACCGAGTATGTACGGGGGTTATTTGAGGCCTCGGGTCGGCGGGTCGAAGATTATCTGGATATCCGGCAATTGGACCCCAACTATCGCATCGCGTTTGCGGATGGCAGCGATTTGGTGCTTGGCAGTCGATTGAATGCATTGCTGGATGAGGTTGAACGCATCGAAGCGGGTGCAGGCGGAAAGCTTTTGCAATTCCTGGCGGAGACACGGCGGTTGTACCAGATTGGTTTGCGTGATTTTGTGGATCGCAACTTTTTGAAAGCCGGAAGTTTCTTCACCTTGCAGAATCTGGGCTTGTTGTTTACGGCACGGGTAACGCAAAAGCTGTACAAGATGGTGTCGCGGTATTTCAAGGATGAGCGTTTGCGGCGTGCATTCTCGTTTCAGTCGATGTATCTGGGGTTGTCGCCTTATGATTCGCCGGCCATCTATTCATTGTTGCCGTACACGGAGATGGGGGGCGGGTTGTTTTTCCCGATGGGCGGGATGCATGCGTTGCCGAAAGCGTTGGCCCGTCTGGCGCGGGACTTAGGCGTTGTGATTCATGTGGAAACCGAGGTTCAAGCGATACTGAAAGATGCTAAGTCGGTGCGGGGTGTGCGGTTGCAATCAGGCGAAGAGGTGGCGGCTTCGGTTGTCGTGGTGAATGCGGACTTGCCGTTTGCTTATCGGCAGTTGTTGAACGAGCCGCATCCGCGATCAGAAAGTTTCAATTACACGTGTGGTGCATTTTTAATGTTTTTGGGTGTCAAGAAGCGTTACCCCAAACTGCTGCATCATACTTTGGTGGTGCCAAAGGATTTGCCAGCGAACATGGACGCGATTTTCAAAACGCGCCGGGTCCCGGCTGATCCTGCTTACTACATCTGCAACCCGAGCAAAACCGATCCTTCGTTGGCGCCTGACGGGTGTGAAAACATCTACATTTTGGTGCCGGTGCCACATGAAGCCGAAGGTCTTGATTGGGGAATTGAGGGGCCACGTTTACGTGAAGCGATGCTTGACCGCCTGGAGCGTTTCGGTTTGACGGATTTGCGCGAGAACATTGTCACGGAGAAAATTTTAACGCCGCGTGAGTTTCGCACGGAGTTGTATTGTGAGAAGGGTGCCGCGTTTGGCTTGGCTCATGGCATGGATCAAGTGGGGTATTTGCGGCCGCATAACCGGCATGCGTCGCTTGAGAACCTTTATTTTGTTGGTGCGAGCACACATCCGGGTACGGGCATTCCGATGGTGTTGATATCGGGTCGCCTGGTGGCGGAGCGGATTACGCTTGAGCAGCCGGTGTCAAGCAAGCGCGCACGAGAGCCGGAACTGGTGTCTTTATGAGCAAGGCGTCAGACGAAGACGTTTTAAGCCTGGGTTACATGCGTGCGGCGCTGCTGACGCGGGACAAGGCGAAAAGCTTCTTTTTCGCCAGCCGTTTTTTACCGAAGCACAAGCGTCGCGGCGTATTTGCGGTTTACGAGTTTTGTCGGGTGGCTGATGATTTGGTGGATGAGCGGGGCGATCGCCCGGTGGAAACAGTCCGGCAGGCGCTCGCAACAATTGGCCAGATGGTGCGTCGTCTGCCGGAGCGAGAGCCGCCAGAGGATGTGTTCTGGCATCCTTTGCATGACACCTTTTGGCGCGCAAACCTGGATACCCGGCCATTTCTTGAACTGCTGGAGGGGGTTGAGCGCGATCTTGTGCCTTTGCGTTTTGAGAACACGGCGGAACTGATGCATTACAGCCATCAGGTGGCTGGGGTGGTGGGGTTGATGCTGGGTCCGTTACTTGGGGCATCGCGTCGCGATTTTGACGAGGCGGGCATTCAGTTGGGTGTTGCGATGCAGTTAACCAACATCTTGCGTGATGTGGGGTCTGATTGGCGGCGTGGGCGTGTTTATCTGCCTGCGTCGGAGTTGGCGCGGTTCAATCTTGATCATGCGGCGATCGAGGCGGGCGAGGTCACGGAGGCGTGGCGGGCGTTCATGGAATGGCAGATTGCGCGTGCGCGAGAATATTTTGCAGCGGGTGATCGGGTGATTGATTTGTTCCCCCAAGATGGCTCACGCTTGACGGTTCGATTGATGCAGCAGAGTTATGCAGGAATTTTGCGGGCAATCGAGGCGATTGATTATGATGTGTTTCATCAGCGTGCCGTCGTCAGTGATGCGCAGAAGTTGTGGATCCTGGCGAAAGTCATGTGGCAGGATGGTCCCCGCAGGTTTGGCTTGGCGCAATGAGTGGCGGGCCGATCCGCGCGAGGCATGCCCGATGGGCGGAGGTATTGCTCGAGGCCTACCTGAACCGGGCGATCGCTCGGCAGTTCCACGGATGGCGGCTGCGAATCGATGATGCCGAAGGCCTGGCTGCGCATCCGGGCCCGTGGCTGTTTTTGCCGAATCACAGCAGTTGGTGGGATGGCTTTGTCGGCTTCTTGCTTTCCAGACAATGGCAGCGTCGCTTTTACGTCATGATGCAATTGGATCAATTGCAACGTTATTCATTTTTTGCGCGGGTGGGAGCGTTTTCGATCGATCGCAGCAGTCCGGAAGCCATTCAAGGCGACTTGGCCTATGCACAAGACCTTCTGACCAAAAATGAGGCACTCTGGATCTTTCCTCAGGGCGCCTTGCTGCCCGCCCATGCCAAGCCCCTGAAGCTCGCGACGGGCGCGGCACGTTTGGCGCTTGCCGTGCCCCAAACGCGCATCGTGCCCGTGGGCATCCGGCTGATATTCCGTCATGAAGCGAAACCGGAGTTGTTTGTACGTTTGGGGGCACCATTGCCACCAACGCCCCATCACCAAACCCCCACTGAATTAACCGTGCAAATCACGGAGGCGTTGACCACAACCTTGGCCGCGCTTGATGAAGACCTGATGCGTCAAGAACCGGAAGGCTACACATGGTTGCGCGTGCCTGTGCGCGGTTGGGGGCCTGTATGAACACGTGGCTGTGGTGTGTGGCACTGGGCTACCCGATGGTTGGCGCCTTGCAAGTGGGCCTTGTTTGGCACAATTTGAAGCATTTTAGGCGTTGTGCGGATTTGGCGGCGTGGCCCAAAGCGGATGACCATGTCTCGGTATTGGTGCCAGCTCGTGATGAAGGTGCGCGGATCAGTGAATGCGTCGCGGGTGTACTCAAACAATCCTGGCCAAATTTAAGCCTGCATGTGTTGGATGATCAATCCGGGGATGACACGCAAGCCCGGGCGATCGCCCAAGCCGGAGCGGACGCGCGCTTTCACTTGATGGTCAATCAAGAACCACCACCTGCCAATTGGAATGGCAAATCCTGGGCGTGTCAGCTTCTGGCGCAAGCCAGTCACGGTGACTGGCTGTGTTTTGTGGATGCAGACACCCGATTGAATTCGTGTGCAATTGAGCGTGCGATGGCAGTTGCAACGGAACAAGGCGCCGATTTGCTGTCTTTCTGGCCGCGGCAAACAATGGTGACGCCCGGCGAGCGCTTGATGATGCCCCTGCTTGCCTTTGTGTTGTTGGCGCATTTGCCACTCCGTCTTGTGACAGATTCCAGCGATCCCCGTTTCAGTGCCGCCAACGGACAATTTTTACTGATACGACGTGACACGTATCAAGCAATCGGTGGCCATGCAGCGATTCACGCGGACCTGGTCGATGACCTCGCGTTGGCACGCCTGGTGAAGTCCCGCGGGGGTCGGGTGGTCATTCACGATGCCGGTGACGCGGTGACGTGCCGCATGTATACGGATTGGCGCGCACTGTGGGCCGGTTTTCGCAAAAATCTTTTTCCAGCTTTTGGCGGTCAACCAGGCCCGTTTGTAACAGGGGTGGCTATTTTGGGAATCTGGCACGGGCTGCCATTGGCGCTCGTGATCGTGGGTGTGTGGGGGCAGTGGGCATTACCCATCGTGGCAGGCGTGTTACAAATGAGTTGTGGAATGGTGATTCGGGGCATGCTTGCAGCCCGCTTGGAACAGCCTTGGGGCGTGATCGCCTTGCATCCTGTGGCAGTACTCTGTCTGATTGCGCTGGCGTTGGATTCCTGGCGGGGTTGGGCGCTCGGCGGCGTTGAATGGAAAGGCCGTCGTTATCGACGGGGCCGGTATCAGGGATGTTGATCTGGAAATTTATACACGTGCTGGGTGTCGTGTTGATGGTAGGAAACGTGATTGTCACCGGTTTATGGGCGCTATGGGCCATGCAAACGCGCAATCAGGCAGTCGCCGTGTTTGCCTCCCAATCCATTATCCGGGCCGATTGGGTTTTGACATTTTTGGGTGGTGCCATGATTACCATTGCAGGCATTATGCTTGTACAGGCCCATCAACTCGACTGGTGGCAAACCCGGTGGTTGCGTGAAGGGATCCTGGCAACGGGTTTATCTACCGCTGTATGGATGGTTGCGCTGATTCCAGACCAAGCGCGCATGCAACGGCTCAGTACTGCGGGCGACGTAGGTGCTTTGCGTAAAATTTTTTTGAGATGGAGTGTCCTTGGATGGGGAGCAACTGTGTTGCTTCTGTGGGCGCTCTGGGTCATGATCACGCAACCGTTGTAACCGATTTGCGGGTTGGACAGATAAAGGAGACAAGACGATGATCGAAGCCGGACAGACTGCGCCTGATTTCACGTTGCCTGATCAAACCGGGATATCCGTGACCTTGAGTCGTTTTCGGGGTCAGCATGTCGTGGTTTATTTTTATCCCAAGGATGACACCCCTGGCTGCACCAAAGAAGCGTGTTCATTCCGCGATCACTGGGATGCGTTACAGGCGCACCAGGTGGTGGTGCTTGGCGTCAGTCCGGATGATACAGACTCCCACGCACAATTTGCCAGCAAGTATCAGTTGCCCGTGACCTTGCTGGCTGACACGGAAAAAAACGTGGCCCGTCTCTATGGAACGTGGGGTGAGAAAAACATGTACGGCAAGACCGTAACGGGCATGCTGCGCACCACCTTTTTGATTGATCCGGACGGTGTCGTCAAACACGTCTGGAAAAAACCAAAAAATGAGATTCATGCGCAGGAGGTATTGGCAAAACTGTCCTGAAGTCCAGGATATCAACTTCCAAAGCGAGTTTGGGAAGCGCTCTGCCTGGGAAAGATAGGCTTAATGGTATACCCTGTCCGAGCCCTCGCAAGAAGGGATCAGTGTCAATGCAACGAACGGGCTTCCTGCGTCTTTGGACACTGTCGCTGACATTTGCCGCGATTATGGCTTGTCAGGCACCGAGTGTTCAGCCTGACCATGGCGTCCAATCGCCCCGTTCGTCGTTGGCTTTTCGAATTCTTAAGGAAGATTCCAAAACGTTTTTGCGTCAACCCAAGTATCTGTTGGTGACCATCACGTCACAGAATCTGAAAGAGCCAATCAAAACCAATATCCAGAAATTGCCGCAACCCGGGAATTGGTTGTTGATTCCCGATGCGCCGATCGCCGAGCGCTGCATCATCAGCATTGATGGCTTGAATGACAAATTGGCTCCCATTCCAGCGTTCCACTGGGCAACGATCACGAACCTGGGCGTGGGGCGCAACGAAGCAATTTTGAATGAGCAACGAACGGCAGCGGCCGATGCATTTTTGTGGATGCTGCGCAACCATCCCAAAGATGCAGCCGAGTTTGATTATGCGATGTTAGACTATCTGGTTGGTGAGTGCACCAAAAAATTCAGTTTGCCTTCCGCCCGATTGATCGATGTCGTGAAATTGGGTCAGGCGGTTCTTGGAAAAACCAGCAAAAACATCCCTGAACCTGAACGAGCCTGGACCGTGCGCCCCGCAAAGGTGTCCGTTCGCTTCACGGATTATCCACCGGGACTGCCGGTACGCATCGACATCGACGACGGTCTGTCCAAGCCCTTGTTTAACCGCACGGGCGGAGCGACGGACATTGAGCCAGTCATCCCGGGAGACTTGCCACGGGAATTGATCGTCACACCCCTTGAGGCAAGTTCTGACCTCAAGCCAATCAGCGTCTCATTCAATGTATTCCCTGGAGAATTGGTAACACCTTCACCGCTGAGTTTTGGGGTGGCCAAACCGCTTGCAGCGATGCCGGAACCGATTGGCCGGGCAATGTACCAAACGGATGCGTCAAACCAGGGGATGTGGTTGATTGGGGGTTTGACCATGCCGTCAGGGTTCGATTGTTTCAGAACGCTGCCTGGCAATGATGCGTGTACGGTGGTGGGGGCAACGCCTTCACCCATTAAACAGGTGCCACAGCCACTCTTGCGAAGCGCGGTCAAGGCATCGCGTAAGGTATACCGTTACGGCGCGCAAGGCAACTGGGCTGAGGTGGGTCAATTGGATGAGACCTTCCCGATTTACGGTGTGGCGACGGCTCGTTTCGAGAACCAGATTTACGGATTTGGGGGCTTCGTGAATGAAGAGCCGGATGGCCGTGTGCACGTGATCAACCTGAATGACCGGGCGACACTCTCCGAACCTTTTACATTGCCTGCTTTGCCGGGATTGGATCCCCGTGCGGGCAACCGTCTGGTAATGGCTAACGCTGTTGCTGCGACGGTGGGAGAACGGATATTCGTGGCTGGGGGATTTATCAATCCAAATGTTTTCGCTTTGCTAAATGACAAGATGCTTATTTTCGACCCCAAAAACAAAATCTTTCCGGATGTCAGCGCACCGGGTCTTCCGGTTCCTGTACAGGGAGCGTCTGGTGCGGTGTCAGGAAACAAATGGTACGTGTTTGGTGGCTATACGAAGCCCGCGGTGCCGGAAGGCCATGTGCAGATTCTGGATACGGATGCGTTAGGTTGGCGTAAGGGTTTGTCAATGCCCACACCACGCTATGGTTGTGGTGTGGTGGCGGTCAACAACCAACTGTGGGTGATTGGGGGTGAAGGACGCAAAGGTCAGCCCAGTCGCGCCGTGGAGGTTTACGACCCGGTCAATGATGTTTGGGAGCGTCGGATTCCACTGAAGCGTGGGCGTTCTTACCCTGCGGTGAGTGTGGTATTGAAAGATGGTAAACCGCGCATCATCGTGGCAGGGGGTGTGGCTGGCGATTCACCGGATGGTTATCCGTATCCGCTGGATGTTGTTGAGGAATTAATCCCATGATGCGGGTTGTTTGGATGACGTTGGGCCTGATCCTGGCCAGTTGTGTGAGCACTGCCCCACAGACTGCCGTTGGACCTGAAAGCCGTGATTCGGTGGTAAACATCAAAAAAACGCCGCCGCCACGGGTGGGTCCTGGCGCTGCGGTACTCCCATCGCGTCGTCCAGATGTTGCTGCAACGTCACGTCCGAATGGACCGATCGTGAAGGGGCCATGGGGCATCATACCGAGCGCGTTGGGTCCTGATGATCCGAACTCCGTGATTCAGGCCGAGCAGGGGTTAAGTTTGGCCATCAGGGATGCGCAGGGTGTATGGACACAAAAATCGCCGCTGATGCGTCCCCGTGCCGGACTTTGTGCAGGTGTGATCGACAATCGTTTGATTCTGGTGGAGGGCGACCATCGTCCGGGCTTGGAGGTATTGGATGATCGCGGGGCTATCCCCGTTTGGTATCTCAATGACACTTACGATGCGGAGCTTCAGCCGGCAAGAGCGTCTGACTCAAACACCCTGCACCAAGGTTTGTACCTTGCAGTCGGTGGTGTATTCGAGAATGAATTATGGATAGCGGGGGGATTGCGTGGGCAATTCAACGCGGATGGTTCATCGGGGCGTTCGAGCGTATATTTGTATACCTTGGAAGGGTTCAGACTGAGTCGTCCTGGTGAAGGTCCTTACATTCTGCGGCAGGCACGTCGGGCGGCGTGTGGTGGTGTGGTGGGGGCTCGCTTCATCGTTGCGGGCGGGGTTTTTCAGGCGTCAAGCGGTGCGGTGAGGGGTGTTGATGTCATCAATCTCACCGAAGCCGGGGATCGCGCCCAATCCAGTGGTGCTGCGATGCCGTTGGCCGTCGCCGGCGCGGCTTCCGCGGTTACAAAAGAGAAGCTTTACGTCTTGGGGGGATATGTTCCAGAAACTGCAGGCGGCAGGGCTGTTCAGATGGTGCAGGTCTATGACCCGGTAGCCAATCAGTGGCTCAAGTCCGGTGACGCCGGTGCGCCGCCGGAACTGCCGATTCCGTTACATTCAGCCGCTGCGAGCGTGTTGAATGATGTTTTGTATGTGTTGGGCGGACAGTCTCAAACGGGGGATGTCCTGGACTCGGTGTACTGGTTGAATTTAAGGGATCCCAAGGCAACGTGGCGTACAGGCGTTGCCTTGACGACTGCGCGTGCTTTGTGTGCGGCGGTAACTTACAAAGATTCGGTTTGGGCCATTGGTGGGATTGGCAAGCAGCGATCGCCGTTGAGCACTGTGGAGGCTTTCACACCATGAAAATGCCTGCGATTTTTTGGCGCGGCACGCATTGTGTTGGCGTGCTGGGCCTCTTGTTAGCCAGTGTGGCCTGTGCGCCATCCAGTGGTGTTGGGATGAGCCCTTCCAATCTGGCGGGGCCATCGGAAGGGATGAAGCAAAACGATCGCTTGGCTCACCCTGTTCAACCGGTCAAGCTGCAGGGTGTCGAACAGTTCCGGGCCGATCGCGCCATCGTGGTCTGGACGGACAATCGCGACGAAGCACAAGCGCGTGCCAGTCTCAGCGGTGGTCCCTGGAAGCTTTTACGGCACATGAAGTTATCGGATGCCTGGGTATCCAGCGTGGGGTGGAGAAACGAGCAATCAGCAAGCGCGGCGATCGCAGCCCTGGGACAATTGCCGGGGGTGCTGCGGGTTTATCGGGATTCAGTGGCCAAGGTCAATTCCGTGCCTGCCGATCCCCGTATTCAGGAGCAGTGGGCGCACAAAAAAGGGTTTGCGAATGCCGAAGAGGGTTGGGGACAGTTGCAGGGTGTGGAACAGCGCAAAGTCACCGTGGCGATGATCGACACAGGCATTGATGTGACGCACGAAGAATTTCAAGGGCGTCTCGTAGGCGGGGTCAATGTCGGAAGCAATGGTTGGGGAGTGAACGACCTGCGGGATTTCGTCGGTCATGGAACCTTGACTGCCGGGATCATGGGCGCGAGCGCAAACAATGGCAAAGGAGGAGCCGGGGTCGCGCCCGATGCCATGATTATGCCGATCAAAGCGGATTACTTTGAGGAAGATGGCACCACCAACAGTTTCTCACTCATGGACCTCCTGGCGGGCATGCGCCATGCGATCGACCAACAGGTCCAAGGCAGCAGTCGTGTTCGGGTAATCAACTTGAGTCTGGGGGAAAACATCGGCGGGGTGCGCCCCCTTTATGCGGAAGCAATTGCGTGGGCGAGACGAAAAGGCATCCTGGTCGTCGCATCGACAGGCAATCTGGGCTCCGACGTTGTGGGGACACCTGCCAATACACCTTATTGTCTGGCGGTTGGTTCGACCAGCCAACATCTGGGCTTCGAGTTTGTCTCACCGTTTTCCAACTACGGGGAACGTCTCGACCTCGTTGCTCCTGGCGGTGGCATTTTGGCGCCGATTCCAACCACGGAAAACATGATTGGTACGTTGGGTGGTCAAAATGATATTCGTGGTTACGCTTACGCATCCGGAACATCCGAAGCAGCACCTTATGTCAGTGGCGTTGCGGCGCTCGTTTTTGCCAAATACGACCCCAACAACGCCTCATTGGCAACCGAAGAACAAGCATCGGCGATGGTTGATCGGGTAAGGGCACACCTGTTGCGCGCCGTCGATGATCTCGGCCCTTATGGCTGGGATCCAAGCTACGGCGCAGGTCGCATCAATGTGCTCAAGGCATTGAGCCCTTCAAGCTTGCCGTGAAACAGGAAAGGTCACTGGTGATGCCAATGCGACACGTGTTCAGATCCCTTGGTTTACTATTGTTGCTGCCAGGATGCCAAGTGCCATCATCACCCAATCCTGCCACTGTTCCGACTGCAATCGCACCGGCTGCCACGTGGTTCAAGGCAACTGAAGCCGGGGGACAACAGGGCGTTGCCGTGCGGCTCCAGTTAAGCTTGCCGTCGCACAATTTTCTCAACAACGGGCCTGAGAGATGGCTCATCCGCTATGCCCTTGATGATGGCCCCTTACAACAGGCCTACGTTGACACCCATGACGGTACGACGACGCTCAACATGCGGGTTGCTGTGCCAGATACAGGTCCCCACGCTCTGCGCATTCACAAAATTGTGTCGCACGATTACCTGTTTTTGGCACCCAGCGAGACTTTAACTCGGCTTGGCAGCATGGCGGTGCGCGATGGCGATGGTGTGATCGTGCAGATTCCATTGACTATCAATCAGCCGACCTGATACGCGAGCACCGATGGAACGAGGACCCGAACCATGAAAATGACATCCAGACAGCGCAGGGCACTATGCCTGTGGTTGGTTGCAAGTTGTGGTTTTGCCTGCACAGTCACAACGGGTGCTGGCACGACAAGCTCCGGTCGTGTGGTCAGAGGTGGCACATCTGTACCCAAGCCGAGCGGTTCAATCGCTCCGGGCGGCTCAGCATCTATAAGCCCCGGCAGTTCCGCGAGCGCGAGTCCTCAAGCGAGCGGCTCCCCAGTGGTTGGTGTTCCGTCACCCTCGCCGAACACAAGCGCTCTGCCACGAAGTCCGGTACCTGCTTCAGCGACACCGATTCCTCTGGCCAGTGGCACACCGGCGCCAGCACCATCATCGCAGGCGCCCGTAGCGACTGTCAGCCCGGTTACAGGCATTGAGGTGTTAAGTGGCAAACCTGGCATCGGCAGTTCCCGTGATGGTGCAGCGGATGTGGCGCAGTTCGATACGGTGCAGGCCTTGTGTGCCGATGCGGCTGGCTTGGTGTTCACGTTAGAATCAAACATTGTCAGACGCATCGCGAGCGACGGGAGTGTCAAGACAATCGCAGGTCTCGCCGGAACGAGCGGCAGCACGGATGAAGTGGGCACGAAGGCACGATTCAATGCGCCGAAGGGAATGGTTTGTCAACCCGATGGCACCAAGCTTTACGTAGCGGATACTGCAAACCACACCATTCGAAAGTTGGCACTCACGGGCGACACAGCGGCCGTTACCACGATTGCAGGGGCACCTGGGCAGTCCGGTGCGGACAATGGAACCGGTAGCGCGGCACGGTTTAACTCGCCTGTTGCGTTGGCGTTGTCTCCTGATGCTGGCACGTTATACGTGGTGGATCAAGGCAACCGCAAGGTACGCCAAATCAACCTTGTCACTGGTGGCGTCAGCAACTTGGCCGGCAGTGGGAACGCGGGCAACGAAGACGGTGATGGCGACCTTGCGACGTTTAACGAACCGGCGTCGATCCTATGTAGTGCAGACGGCTCGAAGGTCTACGTGTCGGATCGCTCAGGGCAACGCGTGCGGGTGATCAACACCGGCAGCAAAGCAGTCAGCACCTTGGCCGGATCCGAATATGGTGACGCCAACGGCAAAGGCTCAGACGCCAATTTCGCGAACCCAACGATATTGACCCAAGACGAAAACGGCATCCTGTACCTGGCGGACACGAGCAACTACCGAATCCAAAAACTGACTGCATCAGGCGATGTATCAACCTTCAAGGAGTTACCGGCAACCTTCATCACCGCCCTGACATTTCAACGCCCAAATCGCCTTCTGTTTTCGGATCTCAACGACGGTCGTATCAGGACACTGGTGATTCCGTGACCCCAGCACGGGCCAAGACAGTTTAATTATTTCTTAACCGCATATGTTAGCACCTCTTGGGTATTGTAAATGCAGAAACCCAAAAGCCAAAGTCAAATCACGTGAGCTAGGCTCTCAGCGAAAATTTGAAAAGGAGGAATACCTGATGTCAAAGTGGCGTCGCCTCAGCGCAAGCGGCAGTGTATCGCTTGGTGTTGCTATTGCCGTATTGATGGGCTGTCAAACTCCGCAGGCCATCAAAACCGACAGTGAGAACAAAATTGCCCTGACTGGGCAAACTGGCGCTGGCATACAAAACCAGGCGCCGGGGCAGTCCTTGAGCGAAGGGGATTTGCCATCAGAAGTGGCGCCGGTTGATCTCGTTCCCGCGATGCTCATTTCCGCGGAAAAAGGCGGTGTTTACGTAAGCCCGGATGGTTTGCTCACAGCGACCATCCCCCCAGGTGCTTTGTCTGAAGATGCCGAAGTGCGCTTCGTGGCACTGGATACATCAAAACAGAAAAATACGGCGCAACGGGTGGCTGGGATGCGTTTCCAAATGGATATCGGCAAGGCGTACCTCAAGCCCGGTAGCCGCATTATGGTCGCCGCGCGCGCCGATGCACGCTTCGTGCCCGAACTCAAGTCAATGTACACGGATTTCACGGCAGAGCGTTATAGCCTGAAGCAGGATGACAAGGGCAACTGGAACATTGAGATGCCGGTTGAGGGGCCTCGTGTGGAGTCGATTCCATATGATTTCACACCGGAAGATCCCTTCAAAAACTCTCGCCGTGGCATTATGACAGAAGGCATGGCGCCCATTGATTCAAAGAGCGCTGCCAATTTCAAACGTGATAGCCGCATCGAGGCGTTTTGCGAGTACACGCCGCCGCCGCCGCCTCAGCCGATGTACAATGTCGACTCCGAAGTGCGCTGGATTTCAGACCATGAAAAAGATGCAGATTACTTGGGCAGCATCGGTTTTCACGGTGATCTCGCAACCGGTGACACGGGATGGGCGGATGGGTCGAAAGTTGCGGGTAACCCTTCCAAGCCAACCGTCAGATTCGGCAATGTGGGCGCCCGCAACATTCCGACGAGCACGCACTGGGTGACTCTGACGTCACCACAAGCCGCCGTTCCGCAAGTGAGTCACTGGGAATCCGTGAAAGAGGAGTCGGCAAAAGAGTTCGTCACGTTCAAAAAGGGTGAATACCGTCTGACGCAATTTTTACCTCAACCATCCGACTTGGGGTCATCCCCTTTGTCATGCGAAACAAACTGGCAGATACCCTGCGCACCCACACCTACGCCATCGTCTGAGCCCACGGCATCACCGACGCCCACACCGTCTCCCACGCCAACTCCGAAGCCGACACGCACCATCAGCAAGGATGGTTACGCGCCTTATTCCATTGAAACCGATAACGGCAGGTATAGTGCCATCAAACTGGCGTCAGGGAATTGGGTTGGCATTGATAGTTACCAGAATGTGGCGACGACGGTAGGCACGGATACGTGGACCGAGGTGAAGTTCACTCTGGCTGATGGCAAGGTCTTGCAGTTCGAGAATCCTGATTGGTGGGTGGTGATCAAGCGGACAAATGGTGTCGCAACCGAAGCGAAGCAGATCGATGTGCAGGGTGCGCTCAAATTCCGGGGTATTTTCGAAGAGCGTGCGGATGCATTCACTGTGGGCAACAACCAGACCGTGCGTCGGGGACACGAATGGAATGGGCGTTGTCATTGCAATTACGTCGTTCATTACGACAACATTGTCCACGACACGGCTCCGCAGCCGGTCAGGGGCAGGACCAGTCAAAATCCCGGTCGCGCGAACAACATCGCGCGGAATGGTTTTACCATCGGGATACAGGCGACGTACAACTATCCCAATCCACGAGGTAATCAAAACAATCTCAGCAATGCGGTGACCATGACGGTAGGTGCCAGCAATCCGGTCGCACAATTGAGATTAACCAAAAACAGTCCCTTGCTTCAAGTGACGATGAACAGCCCGAACGTGCCATTTGCCACTGGGTCCACACTGGTATTGGAGACGGTGGTTGACGGTGAGAATCGAGTTTACAGGTGGCCAGGAAACGGCGGTAACGAGTTGAGCGCTGATTTCTTCATTCGCCTGAAGAACGATGATCCGGCCAGTTTCCAGGTAAAACGAGCCTACATCGAGAACCTGAATCTGTCGGCAACCCAGTTGACCCTCGCGGCGTTGGAGAAGATGACGATTCAGCGTAACGGTGTTTATCCGCTCAGTATGACCTTTGAGGCACAAGGCGCCAAGTAAGGCAAACACGGGTTACGGGTTAAGGATGAGTTGGGAGGCGCTCGCCTCCCAACTTTTTTTGCATGACAACGCCTTGCCGTGGGCAACAACGAGGGACAAGCCGTATAATGTAGCGTCCGATGCATATTAACGCCCTGTGAGACAGACACGATCTGTGGTGGATAAGAATCATTCATGGCTCCCCGACGTCCTTATCGTGGTTCCCATCAGCTATCCCCGTCGCGAAGCGGCAGATGGCTGAAGCGTCTGTTGATTTTGATTTCTTTGATTGTTGTGATGGGCCTTTTGGGGCTTGGGACCGGCATCGGCTTGATGGTCAGTCAGATTCCGCCCGTTGAGCAGCTGTTGGCCGCGCGTCCACGAGGAGCAACGACCATTTATGATCGCGACAATCGCGTCATTGCGAGTTTACAAGACGGAGAAAATCGAAGCATTGTTCCGTTGCAGGCGATCGCACCGGCCTTGCAACAAGCGGTCATCGCGAGTGAAGATATCCGCTTCTACGAGCATATCGGCATCGACCCACGTGGCGTCGCCCGTGCCTTGCTTTACGGTGGCAAGGCCGGCGGTGGCAGCACATTGACCCAACAATTGGCCAAAGTATTGTTCACCCGGGCGGAGCGAACCGTCACGCGAAAAATCGCGGATATGTGGTTGGCGCTGCAACTCGAACGAACCTTGAGCAAAGACAAAATACTTGAAATGTACCTCAATCAGGTTTATTTCGGACATGGTGCGTATGGGGTGGAGGCGGCCAGTCGCAAATATTTTGCAAAGAAAGCCAGCGCCATCAACGTCGCGGAGGCGGCAATTCTTGCGGGGCTGTTACCGGCCCCGGAGTATTATTCACCGTATCGCAACCTAAAACTTTGCAAAGAAGTTCAAGGTGTCGTGCTGCAGCGCATGGTGGATGCCGGTTTCATTCAGGCGGATGCTGCCAAAAAGGCGGCGGACGCCCCGCTTCGCTTCGCCAATACCCCGGATTACGCTTATCGGGCACCTTACTTTACAAGCCATGTGCTGTCTTATCTGAGTGAACAGTTTGGGGAAGATGTTGTCATGCGTGGCGCTTTGCGTATTTACACGACACTTGACCTCCCCTTGCAGGAAGCGGCTGAAACCCTGATTCGTGACAGTGTCAAGCGTTACCGGCGCATGAATGTGGGACAGGGCGCGCTTGTCGCCATTGAACCACGGAGTGGGGATGTGCGGGTCTTGGTGGGGGGCACCAGTTACGATGCCAGTCAATTCAATCGGGCGACACAGGCTCATCGGCAACCCGGCTCGACGTTCAAGCCCTTCGTGTACCTGAGCGCGTTCACGCGTGGAAGAGGTCCTGGCAGTGTCTTGCTTGACGCCCCGGCACGCTTCGGTGCGTACGCGCCCCAGAACTACGACCATCGGTATCACGGCAGTGTCACACTGGAACGTGCGTTGGCTTTTTCGTATAACATACCAGCGGTCAAGCTTGCCGATGAGGTGGGTATTCAAAATGTGATCGACGTGGCGCAAGCAGCTGGCATAAACAGCCCGTTACCTGCAAATTTATCTGTCGCGCTCGGCAGTGCGGAAGTCACACCATTGGAATTGACCAATGCGTATGCGACGTTAGCGGCGGAGGGCGTGCGTGCAGAGCCCCGGTTCATTGTTCGCATTGAAAATTCGGAAGGGCAACTTTTAAGGGATTTTGGCAATGATGCGCGGCCGGTGATCCAGGAGGACGCCATTTGGGCACTCAATCGCTGCCTGATGGGGGTTGTTCAGTACGGAACCGGTGCAGCCGCCAATTTTGGACGTCATGCGGCGGGTAAAACTGGTACCACCAGTGATAATCGGGATACGTGGTTCGCGGGTTATACGCCTGATCTGGCGTGTGTCATTTGGCTCGGGAACGATGACAACTCGCGTCTGAATGCCTCTGCGACCGGGGGGGGCCTCGCAGCACCCTTGTGGGCAAAATTCATGCGACGTGCGCATCAAAATCTGCCTGCGCGGCACTTGCGTACCGGCGCACCCGCTCCAGTTTCAACCCCGTCGCCATCCATGAGTCCGGTCAGTCAGCCCGCCAGCGAAGCGCCCGACGAGGAACCGTCCGTTCCCGAACCGCTTCCCAGCGTCGAAGAGAACGATGATGATCTGGAACCACCGCCGCAAACCCCGGCACCAACGGAGAATGTCGTACCCCAGTCACCCACGGTGACGCCAAACCCCTGACACCCGCGTTGATACGTCTGTTAAAGTTGGTACGGCCGTTAAATTTGAACCAAGCTGTTTTGAGCACAGCGTTGAACAGTTCGTGGCGTGACTTGGGGCTGACAACAAAGCCAACCATCAGTTCTAACCGTTTCATCTGCGAGGCTCTCGAACCGGCGCGGCTGGAACCGTCGCCTGTTGGGGCCAATGATCACCGAAACCAACCCTCAAAGGATGCTAAACTGCGGCAAAAGGAGTGCCAACAGCTGATGGAATGGAAAGTCGATGCGCTCATTGAAACCCGAGTGGAAGGTCCCGCCGACGAAACACTGGTGCGGCGCCGTGTGCAAGCTGCACTGTGGGAAATGGTCGAGGGTCTCGAACTGAGCCTCGGCAAACACATGAGCAGCGCCGTTCATATCATGGGCATTACACCCATACATCACGATGATGCCAGCCAATAACCTCACCGAAACAGGCCGGCAAGCGAATGGTATCAAGCCGCCTGGCACAGTGACTCATTGGCATGTGAACCCGAGCGGTCATACTGCGACCAGTCGCCACACGGCTTGTTCATCCTACAGTGATTGACCCAGTCGGGACGCGCAAGTGATGCCCGGCTCAATCTCGTCTTTTCTATCGCCAATCAACGCGATACAACCATAGAACCGGAGCAACCCCACGAACGATGCGTCAACTGACGATACGTAGCGTCTAACCCAGGTGGATTAATCGCGTTTCAGGATATGTTAGACTCTTTGACAGAGATGAAATTCATCACGTTGTGTTTAGAAGTGAGGAGCCTGTGTTTTCATTTTTCAAATCCGCCACGCCAGCCATCACTGTCAATGAAGCGCTTTCACGACTCAATGACGCATCCCCACCAGTGTTTCTGGATGTTCGGGAACCTGATGAATATTCAGCCGGTCACATACCTGGCAGTGTCTTGATGCCACTTGGAACGGTTGAAGCGCGCATGGGCGAATTGGAACGGGAACGCCCGATTGTGGTTATATGTCGGAGTGGGGGGCGCTCTGATCGCGCCACGCAGGTATTGCGTCAAGCAGGGCTTGACGCGGTAAACATGACCGGTGGCATGCTGGCCTGGCAGGGTCCTGTCGCACACTGAGTTCAATACCGGGCGGGCAATACACTCGGGCGCGAATGCCCACGTTCTTTTTCGGGAATCTCAATGGCAGTGGTACCCAACCAAACAGGGTCCCTCTGCCTTTTTTACGTGCCAGTGTGCGCATTTTTCCGATACCAAGACATCAAAAAGCCTCTCCCTTTCGAGAGAGGCTTGAGTGCCCGAGGCCAGAGTCGAACTGGCACGGTTTCCCGGTTGATTTTGAGTCAACTGCGTCTGCCATTCCGCCACTCGGGCGCACGAGCATCAGTTTAGCAGACGCAAACCGTTCGCGTCAACTGCCCCTTTGTTTGAAACGACCAATTGACGGATCGGACAGCTCGTCTGTCGCAGTATCCCAACACCGGTCGGCGAAGGTCATCACCCTCAGGGCGCATCGCCCAAAACGAACAATCAAGCCTCCTGATGGCTGAGTCTGGCACATCAGGAAGTCTCGCGGGACAGCGGATGCGATCACGCAAAATTGCACTGACGTGTAGCCATTCAATGCTTTAACTTCATTTTAACCAGCGATGTTATGGGCGATGGGTATAACCAGAAACAGGAGAGGGTTCAAGCGACCATACAAAATGGAAGGTTGCACTTGAGAGGAGTGACGGCGTGAAATCATTGGAACGCGGCAAACGTGTCAACAGTGTTGCTGGCTTGCTGGTTCTGGCTGTCTTGGCGGGTTGTCAAACCCCTACTGCCTTGACAAGAGCACCAGAGGATCAGGTTAACCAAATCACCAACAGGCTGAGTCCTGGCAAAACTGCTGGTGATGCTGCCAAGGAAACCAATGCCGGAACGTTGAGCGGTGTGGACATTGTGGAGCAAGCGCCACCAATGCGGGTAAACGCGGCGAAGGGCGGGCAATACGTGTTTGGCGATGGATTGCTGGTTGCCAACATTCCGCCAGGCGCGTTGTCCGAGGATGCGGATGTGCGGTTCATTCCGTTGGATACGTCGAAAGAAACGAATACGGCGCAGCGCCTTGCTGGCATGAAGTTTCAGATGGACATCGGCAAAGCGTATATCAAGCCGGGTGCGAAGATTACCGTGTCGTCGCGGGCGGACAAGCGTTTTGTCGATGAATTGAAATCCATGTACACCGACTTTACGCCAGACCGTTACAGCCTGTCCCAAGATGCCCAGGGCAACTGGAATATTACGATGAGCATCGACGGGCCGCGTTTGGAGCCGATGCCGCTTGAGTTAGCTCCGAAGACCACGGACACCCGGCGGGGTGAGATGACAGAGGGTTTTGCGCCGATCAAGACGGAAAATCCGGCCAAATTCCGGCGCGACAGTCGCATTGAGGCGTATTGCGACTACCGTTCGCAGGCGTTGCCGGCTGAGCCACCAAAGTATCGAATTGAGGCGGAATGCCGCTGGCAATCGGACCATGACAGCAGTGCAGACTATTTTGCAGATACACCATTGGATGAGCAACTCGCTGTCGGCGAATTAAACGATTTTGACGGCAGCAAAATCCCCGAATCGGCCGGAAGCAAATTCAGTATCAGCCATCCTCACGTAACCTTTGGACGCGTCATGGCGGCGGCCATCAATCCCGGTTTTCACTGGGTAACAAAAAAATGGCCATCAGACGCTGTCGCTCAGGAACGCTATGATGCAACCATCACCAACCGCTCAGGCAGCACAATCTCCTACACCCACAAATTGGTCGAGAATCCAACCCTTGATCAAAATGGGAATCCAGAATGTGCCCCGGGTTTCAATCTATCTGGCAACAAATGTGAAAAAACCGTAACCGGCTCACTCAACGAGAACAATTTTGCTGATTGGTCGCTCGAGAAGCAAGGTGGCGTTTACAAGCGCATCAAAATGCCAGGCGAAGGCTGGGTGGGTATCCATAGCACCCAGACCAGCATTCAACAAAATGGTGCTCAAGATTACACGCTTTACGAATTCAAAACAGCAAACTTTAAAAAAGTCGGAATGCCGCAATCCGAAGTTGACTTTAACACCGTGATAAATGGAAACAGTGTCAAAGTGATTACAAAACAAGGCAGTCCGTTCAGCCCCGGCATTTTCGAAGAAGTTGCTGACAACCTGGATTACAACGGTCAAGGTGATCCGAGCAACTACTCAATGCGAAAAGGCTACACGCCAGGTGGATGTTTCTGTAACTTTGTCGTCAGGTGGGATAAGATCGTCGAGGATCCTGCCCCACAACCTGTTCGTTCACGCCAAAATGATAATCCGGGCCAAGCGAGAAATTTTGTGCAAGCGGATTACACAATCGAAATGCAGGCGCGATATGTATATCCCAATCCGCGCAATGATGCATCGGTTGGCTTGGGTAACATCAAACAGGTCACGTCGTCGTCGTCCAATCCCTTGACCAAGTTGCGTTTACGCAAAATGAGCCCCAATCTGACCTTTAATGTCAAGAGCCCCAATTTGCCGATTCCTGCGAGCAGCACCATTCAGCTAGAACTGCAGGTAGAAGGCGAAAGCGCTATGCGTGTCTATAAATTCAAGGGCAATAATCAGTCCACCATATCGTTGAAATTCCCCCTACACGTCAAGACGGATGACCCGCTTAAGCTGGAATTCAAACGGGCAATCGTACGAGACTTGGACGGGAATGACAATCCCACATCAAAAGATCTCAATCTCTACAATACACAAGCCTCGGCGGATAACATCACCAAGAAGTATGCGGGCTTGCAGCGCAATGGCCTGTACGAGTTCGATCTCGATCTCGAAGCACAGAGTAGCAAATAAGAATTTTCCAAACGAAAATTCTTCGGCAAAAAATGGCGAATGGGTTTGGGATGTTGCCACATCTCGAACCCATTCGGGGTACATGACAGCTAGATCGTGATTTTTTGACGAAAGCCAGCGCCATGTTTAAAAGAAACGTATGGGTGTGGTCAACCGCATTCACCCTGCTCGGGGCTTGTTCCTGGGAAAGGGAGACAGCACGCTTGGTTCCCGCGGTTGCGTCATTGCAGTTAGCTCTCGATTCCGGTCCACGTAGACTGCAACAGATTGAAGCCGGTGATGCCGTGCGTTTGAGTGTGATGTCCATTGGCAGTGCTGAGGCGCCTTTTCGGGCAGAACTCAATCTTAATGACACACAGGCGCGCATTGACAATGTGCCGGTCGGTGAGCGCAAAGTGGTGACGCTCGAATGGTTGGACAGTAAAAAGAATCCCATGGGTCAGGTGCGTCTCAGCCACGTCATGAGCATTCACGGTGGCGTCAACAATGTGCGTTTGAATGATCTGAGCACAGCCACCGCAGCGGTGTACGAAGCGCTTAAACGAAACAATGCACCGGATGCCGATACGTTCGATCTTGTCACCATGCGTTACGTGGTCGAAGATGCGACGCGTCAACTTGGGCTTGTCACCCCGCGCCAAATTGTTGCGGAGCGCGTGGCGGCGGCCATTACCGGAAAGTCATCGAAAGACTTGCCCAAGCCTGCTTCCGATTGGGCAGTCGGCGTTGCGACTGTCAATATTTCCTTTGATGATTATCCCAAAGGATTGCTCACGCGATTAACGCTGGATGATGGTGCCTCGCGTTCCGTTTACGTTCAACGGGGTGAACCCTTCCAGTTTTATCCCGTTTTAGCAGGTTCAATCGGTCGCACGCTGACAATCACACCGTTGGAAAAAGGACCTGACTGGCAAGAGATTCAGGCAAGTCTGGAGGTCGGGGCGGGTTCAACAGTGTCTTATCGCGTGCCTTCATTTGTAAAAAGTCAACCCGGGGTGCGTCTGCCCGTGCGATTGGGGCGAGGGATGGGTTTGACGATGTCCGATGGACTATGGGTGATTGGAGGCGTTAGTGCACCGTCTGATGAACCAGGCGCTGTGCCGGCCGTGACACGTGTGGCACAGGCGCAACAGGCTTGGCGTTTCAATCGTGAACAGGGGTGGAAGTCGGTTATTAACTTGCCGAACAATTTTCCCATTTACGGCGCGGGCTTTAGCGCGATTGGCAACAAGATTCATTTTTTTGGCGGATACCTCAATGAGGCGGTCTCACGTAAATGGGGCATCATCGAACAAAAAGACACAGGCAATGTTGTGATCCAGGGTGACTTGCCTGCCAATTTCAGTTTTACGGATGGGGTGTGTGGGCGAATAGGAAGCACGCTTTTCCTCACAGGCTTCAACGATCGCAGTGAAAGCGTGATGGCCAGATTCAATATCGAGACGGGTGCATTCGACGGTGATGTTGTCGGGGGGCCACGCTCACCCGTCAATGCGGCCGCAACCGGTGTGGTGGGCAACAAGTTGTATGCCATTGGCGGTTATTTGTCGGCTCTGGCGCCGGTTAGCGCGGTGCAGGTGTTGGATCCCGCGATCGGGCAGTGGCGATCGATCAATGGCATGCCGACACCGCGTTATGGGGCAGCCTCCGTCGTGTTGAACGATAAAATCTGGGTGATTGGTGGCGAAGAAGCGCGGGGTGTTGCCAGTCACGCCGTGGAGGTTTATGACCCGGCCACCGATACATGGACGCGTCGGGCGCCTCTGAAGATCGCCCGTTCATATCCGGCTGCAGGGCTTGTGAAGTTGGCAGACGCCGAGCGAATCGTGGTGGCCGGAGGCGTCTTGGGCGATTCACCCGATGGGTATCCTTGGCCCATCGATGAGGTGGAGGAGTTGATTCCGTGAAGCCACGTTTGCTTTGTTTGATGTTGACAGGCTGGCTGTTGAGCTGTGTGAGCCCGCCACCTGCCGCCAACTCGGACGCCGAGGGGGTCGTGACGGTGGGACGCCAAGGCAAATCGGGTGGGGGTGACGGCTCAGCGTCTTCAACGTCTGGCGCACCCGTCGCTGGCGCGTCCGGGGGAACGCAGTGGGGTTCTTTTCGGCCAATTCCGATTGTCAGTGGTTTGACACCGACCACCACCGAGTCAACCGGGCCTTTGTCGCAAGTGAATCCCTTTTTTGATTTCGATTTTCGGGGTCCCAGTGGCATGTGGACGGTCAAACCGGCATTAAACCGAGGGCGAGCGGGGTTGCAGGCAGGGGTGGTCGATGATGTGCTGATTGCCGTTGAAGGGGAGCATCGGCCGTCGATGGAAGCCTTCGGTCGCACAGACAGACAGGCACCTTCGTGGGTACTCAATGACAATTATGATGAAAAAGGAACCAGCGGTAGTGGAGACAGGCTGGGATATGGTCTGTGGTTAAGTGCAGGTGGTGTGTTCAATAACAACGAGTTGTGGACGGCAGGGGGATTCAGGGGCGATTTCAACCCGGATGGCGGATCGGGTCGAACCGAATTGTTGCGTTATCAGGTGAGCGGTTTTTCACAGGGCCGCCCTGACGGGGGCTCATATAACCTCAGCAGGCCCCGACGGGCGCCGGCAGGCGGTGTGTTGGATCATGTCTTCGTGGTCGCGGGGGGAGTGTATGAAGCCAGTGCGGGAGCCCTGCCTCGCGTGGATCTCATCGATTTGCTCAAAACAGGTCCTGATGCTGTCCGAACGGGCCCTAACCTGCCGACACCAGTGGCAGGCGCCGCGTCCTCCGTCGTTGACAAACGTCTGTATGTGTTGGGAGGTTATGATCCGCGCACGCCGAACAAAGCGTTGAAACAGGTTCAAGTTTATGATCTGGACGCCAATAATTGGACCACCGGGGTGGATTTGCCGGAAGGTCGTCATTCCGCCGCCGCCACAGCGAACAATGGCGTCATCTACCTGGTCGGGGGCGTGAGCGAAGGTGGTACCCTGCAAAAAACCTTCTGGTCTTTCAATACCCAACGTAAGGATGCAAAGTGGGAGCGCCTACCGGATCTTCCCACCGCTCGGGCGCTGTTGGCACTGGTTGCTCACCGCGGAGAGTTATGGGCGATAGGTGGCATCGGTGTGTCACGCACGGCGCTTCCGGTCGTGGAGGGTTATCGCTTATGAATCGCTGGCATCCAATCATGATCGGTGTACTTTTATCGGGTGCTGTCACGCTGCAATCTTGCCAGGCGGATCCCTCAATTTCCATCGTCAAGCCTGATAGCCCCAACCAGGCGGTCGTGCCGCTCCAGTCACAAAACCAAACCGTTGCGCCAACAAAAGCCGCGGCTGCTGTGGTTGTGCCGCGCCGGTTGATTGTGACGCTGACACAAGAAACATCGCGTGAGAACTGGTTGGCTGCCGCGCGGCAATTGGGTGTCGAATTGGTTCACGATCTCAGCATGAATGGGCGTACCACGCTGGATGTCATGGTTAAAGATTCGTTTGACCCCATTCAAACACGCCGGCAACTCGCCGAGCGTGAGGATGTCCAAGCCGTTTACACAACCCGAATCGCTCGCCCCCATGCCGATCCCAACGATCCCTATTTTGAGCGTCAATGGGGCATGCAAAGCGCCTTTACCCAAGCAACACTGGCGTGGGAACGGCTAAATGGGGTGAATCAAGGGCAAGTTGCGGTGGCCATCATTGATACCGGAATTGATCCGAATCACGAAGAGCTCACTGGTCGACTTTTACCCGGGCGCAATGTAGGCAGCAATCGTTTCGGGCGAGACAAGCTGGACGATGTTGTCGGACACGGTACGGTGACGGCGGGCATCATTGGTGCGAGTGCCAACAATGGCAAGGGTATTGCCGGTGTGGCGCCGGAAGTGCGGATGATGCCGATCAAGGCTGACAACAATGACAATGGCTTTGTACTGGGGGATGTCATCGCAGGCATCAAACATGCCTTGGATAACCAGACGGTTGGTGCAACCCGGGTGCGGGTAATCAACATGAGCCTGGGTGAAAATACCGGGGGTGTGCATCCGCTTTACGCCGAGGCGATCGCTTACGCGCGTACACGTGGCGTCCTGGTTGTCGCGTCGAGCGGCAACGAAGGCACCAGCGTCGTATCATCGCCAGCAAATACGCCTTATTGCGTCGCGGTGGGAGCAACGACCTATCACCTCAATTTTGAACTGGCTTATGCCAATTCAAACTATGGTCCCCGCCTGGACCTCGTGGCGCCGGGTGGCGGTATTTTCACCACCGTTCCAACGACGGCCAGCATCATCGGCGGCAACCTGACGCCGGGCTACACATACGTCTCCGGCACATCGGAAGCGGCACCGTTTGTGGCAGGCGTCGCAGCCCTGGTTTTTGCCAAGTACGATCCCGGTCATGCGTCACTGGCTTCCCCAGAGCGTGCTGCGGCGATGGTCGATAAAGTACGCCAGCATCTGTTGGCGTCCGTGGATGATCTGGGGCCGCCGGGGCGAGACTGGAGTTACGGTTTCGGTCGCATCAACGTAGATAAGGCATTAACACCGGACCGTCTGTGAGGAAGACAGCGTGAAGCAGCACCTTTTCATTGTGGCGACTATTTGGTACGGACTTCTGGGCTGCCAGGCATCATATCCAACGCAACCTTTATCCGGCGTCACGACGTTGGATTCAAGCTGGCGCATCAACGATGCAACGGCAAGTGCGGAAACGAGCGCGATCTTGCGTTTGTGGGTGAGTTTGCCACGGCATACATTCGTTGGACAAGGTGACTTTGAGCAGTTGTTCGTGATCACCGAAGTCGATGGAAGCCAGCGCTTGAGTCGCGCCTATGCATGGCAAGGCCCTCACCAACCACTCGAATTCCGGATTCCCGTCGAAGCGGGTACGACAAAGGTCGCTAAAATCAAGCAAATCGTATCGGAAGACTACCTGTTCGTTCTGAGTTCGGACGAGCTGAAACGTTTGCCGCACATTACACTGCTCCCCGGAACACAAGCGGAAGCCAGAATTCAACTTGAACGCAACCAACCCTTTTAATCACTGATTGTTTACAGGAGGCATCACCGATATGCGACACCCTTTTCGTTTTTTTTCACTGACGACACTGCTGCTCATCAGTGTCACGGGATGTCCGGCCAATACCAAAGTGGCGATCACGCCCGAAGGGCGTATCAAGTCTTCCAAGGCACCAGCGACAGTGAGTGCGTCTCCGAGTGCGTCAGCAACGCCAAAACCCGCTAGCGCTGTACAAGGA
>JBBAPZ010000010.1:57319-74613 GCA_040400605.1 Candidatus Sericytochromatia bacterium | reverse complement strand
GAGTGCGTCTCCGAGTGCGTCAGCAACGCCAAAACCCGCTAGCGCTGTACAAGGATTGTTCACACCGAGTCCGAGCGCCAGTCCTTCTGTAACACCATCAACGAGTCCCAGTCCCCAGTCGTCGCCCAGTGGAACCCCTCAACCTTCCACGGCGCCTTCCTCCAGCGCGAGTGCAGCGGGACCGGCTCCTGAAACCGGCTTGACCACGCTAACAGGGGCAATTGAGAAAAAAGCGGTTACCGTGGACGGTAGCGCGACAGTGGCACGTTTCAATCAGATCGATGCGATCGCCGCAGCGACCGATAGCACCATGTTCGTGGTGGATCGCACCCAAGTCCGCAGAATCAACACCGATGGTTCAGTCAAAACTATCGCAGGTGCACTGGTATCAGGCAACAAAGACGGTGTGGGCGTAGAAGCCCTGTTTGAAACCCTGATGGGCATCGCGTGCACGGCAGACGGCAAAACCATTTACGTGGCGGATGATGTTGCCCACACCATCCGCAAGGTGGCACTCGACACGGCGACGAGTTTGGCAGGAACCGTTACCACGCTCGCAGGCGCGACGAGTGCGCCGGGTAATAACAACGGCATCGGCACGGCAGGCACCTTCAATAAACCCGTGGCGCTCGCGTTGTCACCAGATGAAAGTTTCCTGTTTGTGGCAGATGAAGCCAATCACCTGATTCGAAAGATCGAATTGAGTACGCGGACAGTCAGCACGCTTGCAGGAAGCGGAACCGCAGGATTTAAGGACGATACGGGTCCAGCCGCGCAGTTCAATGCGCCAAGTGGTATCGCATGCGCAAGCAATGGAGACGTTTACGTCGCGGACACCAAAAACCACCGCATTCGCAAAATCACGGGGGCAGGGGTTGTGACGACCTTGGCCGGAAGTCCGGATCGTGGTTTGATTGATGGCATCGGAACTGCCAGTTCTTTCGATCAACCGAGGGATCTCGCATTGGATCGTGCCAATGGATTCTTGTATGTCGTAGACGCCTTTAATGCGGCGATCCGACGCGTCAACGTTGCCGATGGCGGGGTGACGACAACCAAAAAGTTCAACAGTTTAAACCCAATCGCCGTCGTTTTGAAAAGCCCCAAGACACTGGTAGTTGCCGGTAACAACGACGGCCGGATTCAAAGCCTCGATTTGCCTTGATCCGCTCAAAACAAAACCGGACGGAGGCTGACACACTTTCTTTAAAAGACCGTGGTCACCGTCAAGTGACGGACTTCAGCGTAGACGGGTAAAGCAAGATGACAAGGTACCGCTGGTTTGGTGTGTGGTTAGTGGGGCTGCTGACGGTGCTTGGCACGCCAGCGGTAGCAGCCATGACATGCAATGCCTGTGGTGGGGCCATTACAGCGGGCAATTTTCTCAAAGACACCCAATGGGATGTTTACTACCACACAGAGCATGGGCAAGTGCCGCGTTGCGAATACTGTTCACGTGGTATCACGCCATTTCAGACACGCGGGGGCATGAGGTACGGCGATGGTCGCAACATTTGCAGTTTGTGCTTTGCGACGGCTGTTACCACGGATGCAGCGGCAGCGGAAGCGATGCAAAAAATTCGTGCGAGGATGGAACAATGGGGACTGAAGTTTCCCTATGGTGTCATTCCTGTGCGGTTGGTTGGCCAAAACACGTTGAATCAGCAGTACCGGGCACAGAACTGGTTTCACAGCGGCAAAATTCAGGGATTGACCACGACAGCCTGGGTGAAAGACGCGCAAGGACAGGTGGTGAGACGTGCGGTGTCAATTGCCATGCTCAATGGTCTTTCAAAAGATGCTTTCGAACGGACCGCTGCACATGAGTTGATGCATGCCTGGATGTTTTTGGATCAACAACCCAAACACGCCTCGGCACTTGAAGAAGGCGTGTGTAATCTGGCGGCGTATTACGTTCTACAAGAAAATCCGCGTCCGGAGACCGTCTTGATGCGCAAGGGCATGCTTCAATCACAAGACCCGGTGTATGGTGAAGGTTTGCGACGCGCGATTCGTTACGTTGAAGCGCACCAATTCAACGGTTTGGTTGATATGTTGCGCAAACATTCAGACTTCCCTTGGGGGTACTGACGACGCTATCACCTGTGGTGAGGCAGGCCCCGCATGCGGTATGCTTGGCAGATGCAGCAAACAAATCCGGCATGTGCCAGCGTTGAAACGATCGATTGGATCATCACCCACATTGGCGAACTCGTAACGCCTGGTACAGCGTCTGTTGGGCCGCGCCGTGGTCACGCTTTGGGCGAACTCACGATCATCAGGGATGGTGCCGTGGCGATCGCGCAAGGTCGCATCGCCTACTGTGGGCCTATGAGCGAGCTACCCCGGAATTGGACCCACAGCGATGCAACCAGGGTGCTGGATGCCCGTGACATGACAGTGACGCCCGGCCTCATCGACCCACATACCCACCTGGTGTTTGGGGGCGATCGCGCCACGGAATTCGAGCAACGCCTCAAAGGCGCCAGCTATGCTGAAATCCTGGCCCAAGGCGGTGGCATCCACCACACCGTGGCAGCCACACGAGCCGCTTCCTACACAAGTTTATTGCAACAAGCCCGTACCCACCTGACCAACATGCTGAATTGCGGTACCACCACATTGGAGGCCAAAAGTGGTTACGGTCTGGAACTCGAAACCGAACTCAAACAACTGCAGGTCATCGCGCAGTTGAACCGGGAAGGCCCCCTTGAAATCATTCCCACGTTTATGGGTGCGCACGCGGTTCCGCCAGGAGTGGACGCCGACACATATACAACGCAGATCATCGAAGACATGTTGCCTGAGGTGGCCAAGCGCGGCTTGGCGCATTATTGCGATGTCTTTTGTGAACAAGGCGTGTTTTCGCCCGCACAAACCACCCGCATTTTCGCGGCCGCGCAAAAACTGGGACTGGAACTGCGCTTGCATGCAGACGAACTGAGTGATCTAGGCGGTGGCGCACTGGCGGCTCAAATGGGTGCAGCTTCCGCTGACCACCTGCTTTTGACGTCTGGTGCATCCATTCAGGCGCTCGCGGCTTCAAACACCGTTGCGGTTTTGCTGCCTGGCACCCCTTTCTTTCTTGGCATGAATGAACGCGCCCCGGCTCGGGCAATGATTGAAGCCGGGGTGGCGATCGCACTGGGCACCGACTTTAATCCCGGCTCCTGTTTTTCGGAATCCATGCCCATGATGATGACGCTCGCAGCCCTGCAATACCGTCTGACGCCCAAAGAAGCCTTGGTGGCAGCGACCATCAACGCGGCGCACGCCATCGGCAAACAGGATACACTGGGTACACTCGAAATCGGCAAGCAAGCCGATCTTGTCATTTGGGACATCCCGAGTCATACCCACTTGTGCTATCACTTCGGTGTTCCATTGGCACGTCACGTTTTCAAAAAAGGTGTGCAAGTGCGATGAGGCGCGCCTGGCTTGCCAAGGGTGTTGTTATCGGCGTCCTGCTGCTTGTCCCGCTCACGGCACGGGCGTCAGCAAGTGAGCCAACGGCGCGTGTGGCACTTGGCAAAATCGAAGCCGAGGCTTACGAGCACCCTTATGCCTACGTCCAATTGGCGATCGCCCCACGCGAACAAAAAATCAATGTTCAGGCCCGCTTGCGCGTCATACCCACCAAACCCCAAGGCTCAGGCAAACTGACGGTGCTGATACCCTCGCGCGCAAAACTTCTGTCCCTGACACTGAATGATCGCAAGGCAACCTTCGCCCGCGATTCCGAACAAGTGGCGATTGACATACCAGACGCCCTGCAAAAAATCCCCCGCTTCGTGTTGGCGCTCACCTACGATCTTTCGATACCGGCCCATTCGGTCCCTGACAGTACGATACGTCTGACCGAGCAAGGGTTCAACCTTCCACCGACCGCACATTGGTTACCAAAACTGACAAATCCAGGCCAACCTGGTGTCAGCCTGCATGTGCGTGCGCCACAATCGTGGCGGGTGCTTGGCAGCACAACCTGGCGTGAGGCCGACGGTAAGGGGATGACCCATTTCGAGTTCTCTGAAACCCAATCACTCGGACTGTGCGCCGGCCCTTGGCGCCATCACGTGCTCAGCAGCGCGGATGTCTTGAGCGTTGCCAACACCCTTGAGTGGATCCCAAATGCGGAACAAATTCTGAAACAACTGCAAACCCAATCAGGCCCCATCCCAATCCCCGCCCAGCGCATCATCCTCGTTCAGTTACCGGATGGTTTCGGAAACTGGCAAAGTGAACAGCTTTCAGTGGCTGCCGGTTCAAACGCGACACTGGCTGCATATCTTGCCTACCGTTGTTTCGGTGCAAAAAGTCAACCCTCACGGATACCCTGGCTCACCCACAGCCTAATGGCCTATCTGGCGACCCAGCAAACGCATGCACTCAAGACAACCGTCAATGTACCGCACCTGGAAAGCTACCTCGAATTCTTGAAGAATGCCCCGCGCTCGGAGCAGCCTTTGAGCGACCCCAACCCGGAATCCGCCTGGGAGGCGACGATTATGAACAAGGGTGTCCTCATCTGGGACGTGCTGCGACGCGAAACAAGCGATGCCGCATTTTGGAACCTTCTGGAACGTCTGTTCAAACGCGCGACAGAACCCCGGCCGCTGGAAACCTTTTTGCAAGAATCTTCTTTCAATACGGTGCGCGCATACCTCGAAAAAACCGGACTGCCGCAACCGCGCCTTGAGGGCGTCACCGTCAATCAAACCGAAACCGGCTACCATACCCAGGGATCCGTGATGCAACGTGCCCCCTTTTTCAAGGTACCCGTCGAACTGATGCTGATTACTGAACAAGGGGTCGAACGCACCCGCTTCAACAGTGTTGCCGAGCGTACACCCGTCAGCTTCACCACCACCAGCCGCCCCTTGCGACTGATCCTTGACCCCAATGAACGCATCTTGATGGCACGCCGGGCGCAATTGCGTGTCAGCGACGCGCTGCGCAACACACAAACAGTCATTGTCTACGGAACCATGGGTACCCCCACTGAAAACCTTGCCATGCGCGCGGCGGCAGAATCCCTCAGGCTCAAACTCAAATCAGGGTCTTCCGATGAGATTGGCCTCTGCTCCGATCAAGCATTGAGCCCCGATGAACGCCGCCGTACGCTCTGGCTGGTGGGTCGACCAGATGCCAATGCGATCGCCTCCGACTGGGTCAACCAGTTTCCCGTCCGATACCTGGACCAACACACCTTGTGGTGGCAAGGCCGCAGCTGGCGCAGCCCTGCAACAGGTGTCATCCAAATGATTGCCAACCCAAACGCACCCTCCGAATCAGTCATCCTTATCGGCGGTTCCAACAGCGAGACCTTCAAGCACGCCCTGCGCCACCTCAATCGTCCCAGCACCTTCTGCATTTTCAACGCACACGGCATTCTCACGGAAGGCCTCTTGATGAGTACCTTCCCCGACCCCAACACTGACGTTCCGCTGTACTGACCCCCCCATCCAGGTGGCCATCCATCAGATTCGCTGATTGTTCGTTACATTTTTGTTCTAACGCTGCGGGTTATAGAATTGGGAAACGGTCTTGTTGCCCTCGTGTCTTGTCTGGTGGCCGCCGTCCGATCAGCGAAATTGATGGTTCCTCCAGGTGGCCAGTGACCGTATGAGGGAATCACGCGACGCTTGAGTTCGACACTCCCTGAAACAAGCGCCGGGACACTGTCGCCATACCAGTTGCTCAGAGCCCGCCGATGCTTGGCGCTGAGCTGTTTCGTGGCTCACAGGCGTCATGGTGAGCGAGGCTGGGATAGCCAGAACTTGGTGAGTGAGCGCTCAACAACCTGGTAACAGTAACGACTTAAGGGATTGGTTCCGTCACCGCCGGGCTGTCCGAGGGGGCTAAAATTCTGGTTTTGAGGATGCGATCACCCACGCTGAGTTGACGCACCACATCCATCCCATCCAGCACTTGCCCCCAAATGGTATAAACTTCATCCAAATGCGGGCTCTCCTGCATCGTCACATAAAATTGGCTGTCAGCGCTTCGTGGATCCCGATCACGAGCCAAACCGAGCGTCCCGATCAAATGGCGCAAACTTTGTCCTTCAAACTCGGGCTCAACGCGAATCCCGGATCCACCCCGCCCCACCCGCGCATCATCAATCACCAACTGACGCGTCTGTGGATCCCCCACCTGAACCACAAAACCAGGCACAATCCGATGAAACGCCAACTCATCGTAAAAGCCCCCCCGCACCAGCTCCAGCACCCGTTTCACGGTTTTGGGAGCCTCCTTGGGAAAGGTCACGATCACCACATCCCCCTTGGGCGTCTGAAACACAATCCGTGGCCCTAAAAACAACACATGCCCGGCGGCAGCCTCCATATCCGCCAAGGAGCTGGCCGGTTTCTGATCCCGACGCACGGGCGCCTCAACCGGACGCGCCCCCATCGCCCACACCGGCGCATGCCCCCACAAGACACCCAAAATCCCCAAGCCGACACACGCATGCTTTACCATTTTCTGCCAATTCATCAACGGTCGGCCCTGCGTCATCGTCACCCCGCTTCTCCCATCCACACCGACACAAAACTGATATAAAATCAGCCCCCAACGGCTCAAACACCGCATCGACGGCAAGCCAACGGGTATCAGTTATACCACACGCCACACCAAAGCCTTAATCAACACCGCACAGCAAAGTGTAATCGTTGTCTTAAAGAACAAACACCTGCGAATCAAGCGCTGGATTAATCCGCATTCCCTGCAATTCAACATGCAACATGCGACGCTGGCGCGCATCATAGACATCCCGCACAACAGGCAAATGACTGTGCCGGGCGATGCCAAACACCTCACGACCCACCCCGGACCAACTGGCGGGCGATCGCACCTCAAGGTAATCAACCACCACCGACCCAGACATCCCCTCTCCCAACCACGCCGCCTGAACCTGCGGATGCAACATGACATCAAACCACTGCCGGGTCTGGGTATCCTTGAACGAACGTTTGTAAGCATCCAACAAACGCGGATCCACCACAGGAAAATCAAGCGTCAATGGAATCCACCCAAAAAAATACGTCCGCAACCGCAGCGTATCACCACCTGAATACACCAATCGTGTATTCACAAACTTCGCATCCCGCGCCTCCAACACCTGCGCCGCGATCGTCCCCGGACGCCGAAACGACACACGACTCCGCGTCCAATCCTTCGCCCCGACCGCTGGACCGTACACCTCCGACACAACCGTCGCTTGCCACGTATTCACCTGGCTGTAATACGTCCGCACATCCGACAGAATCGCGCTCGCCCGCACAATCTCCGGCGACCACGGGCGCGCACTCACATCAACAGCAGGCACCCGGCTCACCACCGACACAGGCACACCCACGCCACCACTTTGCGAACAGGCACTCCCACCAAACACACAAAGGAAGAGCCCGCCCAGCACGCGACGCACGGCACCCACAGTCACCTAGCCCGCCTCCCCTACATCAATCCCTGCTTAAAAGTCTTAAAGAAATATTTTACTTGGTTAAAAACAAGACCAAGCCATGACCGTTTTAAATGCCTGTTTTTTTTGTATTAAAGGTTCAATAAATCTTGGTTATTCAAGTATTTCATACCGTGAAGCGTCGACTGTCCATCATACGGAGCTGGGCGATCACTCGGCGTTGCGTACCAGTTGGTACAGGTGTTCCAAGCGGCTAAAGGTCTCATCCAGGCGATAACGGGCCAGCACGCGCTGACGCGCTCGAAAACGCAAGGATCGCCACGCAGCCGGAAAAGCCAAGTACTCTTCAATGGTTTCGGTGAGGCTTTGCGTAATGCGAGACGGATCCAACACCGCCCCCACCCCCGCCACCACTTCGCCATCCGCCCCAACATCCGTTACCATCGGCACCGCACCACAAGCCATCGCCTCCAGCAACGCCAGCGACAACCCCTCGACCGTTGATGGCAAAACAAACACATCCGTCCCGCGCAAAACGTCAATGCGGAGACGCTCATCCGACACCTGCCCCAACCAGTGCAAACGCGGCCGCCCCGCATAACGACGATGCAAACGCGCCGCCAGCAACCCCTCCCCCATCATCACGACATGAACCCCCTCTGGCCACCCCAATGCCTCAAAAGCAGCCAAAAGGGCCTCCGGATTTTTCTCGGGATCCAAACGCCCCATAAACGTGAACACCA
Organism: Candidatus Sericytochromatia bacterium; assembly: GCA_040400605.1. Taxonomy (GTDB): domain Bacteria; phylum Cyanobacteriota; class Sericytochromatia; order S15B-MN24; family JAQBPE01; genus JBBAPZ01. Next base: position 66,450 of record JBBAPZ010000010.1, on the reverse strand, counting down.
ACCGGGCATCAAGCGCAGCCCGAAAACGACTCACACCCGGGCGATAACGCCCGGTATCCACCCCATTGGGTAACACGCTCACATTCCGCGCCGGAACGCCCAAACGAATCAGATGCTGCCGATAACCTTCCGAAAATACAATCACCCGCCGACACCGCGACAGCGACGCAACGTACAAGCGCTGCACAAGCGCGGATACCCCGGCAGGAATCGAGAAACGATCATCCAACGCCACATGAAACGTCACCACCAAAGGAACCTTCAAACGCTCACACAACGCCGGCAACGCCCAATCCAACGGCCCCAACGCAAACGACGCATGCACAATTTCCGGCTCGAACACCCGCAACTCTTGCTCAATCCGAGCCAATACCCCCCGCCTCGCCAACACGAACCACGGCGTCCGCAACGCCACCGGCCAACCATCACCCGGCTCCCCCTTCACACGACCCGGATAAAAGAAACAAACCTCATGCCCACGCGCATCAAGCCCCCCCACCAACTCACGGCAATACGTCACAATGCCGCAAGACGGATACCGCTTTCCAAAAACGCCAACGCGCATGCTAACCCACCCCCAACCATCGTTTTAACAGCAACCGCCGCAAGGGGGATCAGACGCTTTCACCAGCAAGCCAAGCCAACCTGAGACATTTTGCAAAAAACTTGCCCCACCGACGCAAGTTTTCAAAAGTTAAAACGATATAAAGGCAAGAATAAAATTGATTAATGTCACGGGTCACAGCGTGGACCGCGACAAGTGAAGGGTCCAATAAGCATGTCGGAGTCCGGGGTGGTAGTGGCCGCGTGCTTGAATGATGGAGGGTCACAATGAACGTGGTGGGGAATCGTCCGGTCAGCCTGAGCGTGCCAACGGGCAAACCTGTCAAACGGCAAGCGGTCAAGCCCGAAGCTGATGTTGGGCCGAGCCGCAGTGTGCTTTATACGTATCAGCCGGGGTTGAACACGTTCGCTGCCGCGAATCAGGGTGCGGTCGTGGGGGGGCGTTTTACGCCACCTTTGATTGTTGATCTCTTTAAAAACAGTTTCTTGTCCGCTTTCAGTTTGACCAATGTGGCGTGGTTTGGCATACCCTCTGCCATTCGCAATGTGAGAAGCGCGATTCAGCAAAAAATCTCAGGTGCGCGTGCCGGGGCGAACGTGGTGACTGAGACGACTCTTGGCATCGGTAAAGCCATCGTGGCGGGTACCATGGTGGCAGCGAGCTCGATTGCGACTGCGCCGTTATTGGGGCGGTTGCCGTTGGGGCCCCGGGTTCTGCCGTTGGTGAGTATTGCGATTTCCTTGGTGACGAACATTGGAACGTTCAGGGTGTTGAACCGGGCGATCGCCAAGAGCAGTCTGGATCGCAAGATGTCAGATTCCCTGACGCGTCTGTTTGGTGGCGATCGCCGCCCATCACCCACTCCCGCATCCACCAAAGGATCAAACCCGCGCTCCTTGACGGCTGTGCGCACACCGGACGCTGAAGCAGTGCCAGCATCAAAATCCCTCGATCTGTCTCAACTGTCATCACTCAAACTGAAATAACAACTGACAGATCTATCCTTATCAGGGCCGGTTCAGCTTGCTTCCGTCAATATGACGCAGCAGCCCGAAATCGGTCCTGATTCCGTGCATCGCTTGCCTCACCTGTAAAACGGTTGAAACCATCCTGGTCTGTTGTTTCAGTCACCGAATGACAGCAAGCGCAACACCGCCAGATGGTAACCAACCATGAATTTCACCGATTGGACGCTGACCATCCGAACAAGACGCAAGGGCCAGCAGACCGATTTCGGGTGTTACGTGCGGCATGGTTACAACGAATATGCAACGAACAATCAGTCAATCTGATGGTTAGAGGTGGTTATACAGAAACGCGCTGATTGGTGATCAAATTTTGGCTGTTTGTGAATATCAGCACGTAAGTGCCTGATGTTACGGATGGCATTTCCGTGATTGCAGGTCTTTTTGCCTGTTTTGGAGGCGCTTTAAATTTGCTAGTCTCGCGTCGCTTCGAATGATTCAGGCTGCCCCTGTTGGCCTGATGCGACGGGAGAAGGCCTTTGACGGATAAACCGCTGCATCTGGTAATCATCGATAGTTGGGTGCCTGAGGCCGTGCAGCGAGAGCTTGATGCGGGCGCCTTGCCGGCATTGGCGTACCTGTTGTCGCACGGGCAGTCAAGCTGGCGGTGTCAGTCTATTTTTCCGTCAGTCACACCGGTCTGTCTGAGTTCGCTGTTGACGGGCGTGGGGCCGGATCGGCACGGCGTGAGTGGGGTTTTGTGGTACAACCCGCGCGTGGATCGCTACGTGCATTACTGGCCCTACCCCCAGAGTTTGCTCTGGGGAACCGTCCATCAGGTGGTAAATGATTTCTTTCTCAACCTGAATCGGGACCACCTCCGCGACGGGGTCAAAACCATTTTTGAATGGCTGGAAAGTGCCGGCATTGACAGTGCCTGCATCAACTGCCCAATCTCTCGCGGCCCTTTCTTGCATCAAGCCGAAATTCCTTTCGTGCTACGTCAATTGGGCAACTTACCTCGCTTTTTGATGCTCCGTGGGCCGCGACACTTAATCCATGGCGATCTGGTCAGAGGGGGTAGCGAGCGCGCCTGGTGGTTTCAACGCTACGGTTTCACCGATCAACACGCGGCGACGGCGTCCATTCGGTGTATCCAAAGCCATCGTCCAAACTTCATGCTGACTTACTTTAATGAAAACGATCTGCGCACACACCGCCACGGCCCCGATGGCATCGGCTTTTCCTTGCGCTGGGTCGATCACGAACTTGCCCGGATCATGAACGCATACGGGTCTTTCAATGAAGCGGTAGCGCAAGCACGCTGGATTATCACAGGTGACCACAGCCAGTCACCCACCTACCCGATGCGCTCAGGGCATGCCATCAATGTTTTTGAACTGTTTAACCACCATCAAATCTGCCCCTTGCGCCAAGGCGGGCTCGATAGCGGCCGTTTTGCCTATGCCGTCAGTCCGAATGATCGCATGTGCTATTTTCACTTCAACGATGGCTACGCACCCACAATCGCCCAGAGCATCCGCGACACCCTCACCCGTCTCCACGCAGTTGATCAGATTTGCTGGAATGACGGAAACTGGCTCCACGCTTACAAACGCTCAAACGACGGCTACCTGCGCTTTCGGCCCGGCCAAACGGCCCAAGACAGCTTCGGCAAAAAATGGGACTGGGAAGGCAACCTCAGCGTATTTGACTTACAGCAAGTCAGTGACCAACTCATCGATCGTGATTACCCCGACGCACTCAATCGCGTCACGCAAGCACTCAGCGTACCCAACGGCGCGCGCATGCTCGCAACCGCAGCGGCAGGACACGAGTTCACCTCCGGATTCCCGATGGGACGAGGCAATCACGGCTCTTTGCACGCAATGGACTCTTTGGTACCCTTGGTCACCGTTGGCCTCAACGAATGGTCTAACCCCATTCGCAGCACGGATATCCTACCCATGATTCTCCGGGCATTCGACATCAAACAACCAGCCACTGGAATCTGAACCCACCGACTGTCCAACCGTAAGCTCGCATCAGTCAAACGCCGCTTCACCCTCTCAAAAAATTGCAGCGCACCCAAAGCACATGCCAATGCATGTTCTGAGCGACGTCACACCAAACAGTGACGGATTGGGTTGCTGTCCAAAACTGATGTCGCAAACCCAACAACATCAAGAAAACCCGTGCTGACATCCAATACCGACCAAAATTTTGATAACCAGGCAATGCTTTTCCGTATCGCTTCGCGCGCAAGCGACACCTGAACAAAATGAAAAACCTGTCTCTGCCACAAGCAGTCAGCGCCCTTGATCCGGCTCTGTACTTGCAACAGGCAGATGGGCACTGTGAGCGTGTTCAGGGAATCGCCCCTGCCGCACATCCTCACAATAGGCGCTAATCGCATCGAGGGTCGCCGCATAGTGATGGGCATAACGCTTGGCATGGCGGGGCAGCCAGTCGGGATAAAGTCCCAGGATGTCGTGAACGACCTGGATTTGACCACTGGTTTCGGCACCTGCCCCAATGCCGATGGTTGGCACGGTGAGCCTTGCACTGACGAGTTGCGCCACCTCAGCCGGAATCAGTTCCAAAACGACTGCAAACGCTCCCGCAGCCTCGATCGCCAAGGCCTGTTCGACCAACTGGGTGATCGCACCTTCCGTACGGGCCTGCACGCGCATGCCGATCGCATGAACCGCCTGCGGCGTGAAACCCAAATGCGCCATAACTGGAATCCCAGCCTGGGCGATCGCCTGGATACAGGCCACCTGCGGCGGATGCCCCCCTTCCAGCTTGACCGCGCGGGCACCCGCCTCTTTCAAAAATCGCCCCGCGTTACGCACCGCTTCCGCTACATCCGCCTGATAACTCATAAACGGCATATCACCCACCACCAACGCACGCTTGGCTCCCCGTGCCACAGCCCGCGTATGGTGCAACATCTCATCCATGGTCACAGGCAGCGTGGATTCATAACCCAACACCACCATACCAAGCGAATCACCCACCAAAAGACAATCCACGCCCGCTTCATCCGCCACACGCGCCGTCACGTAGTCATAAGCCGTCAATGCAACGATGGGTTGCCCCTGTACACGCATCGCCTGCAACGCCTGCGGCGTCACAGGCGATTGTTTCGAAGCACTGGCAGCGGCGGAAGGGTACATGAATCGCTCCTGGCTATGGCACGAAAACAGGACACGGCTCCATCATAACAGGCGAAACTGGTATGATGAATGGCCAGGATCGAGGCGGCTTCCTCCTGAAAGGACCTGTCGAGTGACACATAATCGCGTGATGAGCGGCATGCGGCCAACCGGCCTCCTCCATGTCGGACACTATCTGGGCGTTTTGACCAACTGGTTGCGGTTGCAAGCCCGTTATGACTGCTTTTTCGCCATCGTGGACTGGCACATGCTCACAACCGGTTTCGCCAAAACCGATGGTTTGCGCGACCATACCCGAGCGATGGCTCTCGATTGGTTGGCCAGTGGCATTGACCCGACACGCGCAACCATCTACGTTCAGTCCGCGGTGCCCGAAACCGCAGAATTGCACTTGCTGTTATCGATGGTGACGCCGGTGAACTGGCTACAGCGGGATCCCACCTTAAAGGATATGGTGCGGGAATTACGTTTGGCTGAGGACAGCGTCAGCTATGGCTTGCTGGGGTACCCGGCCTTGCAGACAGCGGATATCTTGGGGGTTCAAGCCAATCTGGTGCCGGTGGGTGCGGATCAACTCGCACATCTTGAAATCTCACGCGACATCGTGCGCCGGTTCAACCACCTGTTCCAATGTGACCTGTTTGCCGAACCCCAGGCCCTGCTGACCGAAACACCCACGGTCTTGGGAACCGACGGACGCAAGATGAGCAAAAGTTATCACAACGATATCAAATTGTCGGATGATGCAAAAACGGTTCAACAAAAAGTCATGACCATGGTCACAGACCCCGCACGCATCCGCAAAGATGATCCCGGCCATCCTGAGGTTTGCGTCGTCTGGGATGGCTGGCGCACCTATCATAGCGAACAGGCAGCCGAGGTGGCCGAGCAATGCCGCGCCGGAACAATCGGATGTGTACAGTGCAAACGCAATCTCGCCTCTCGCATCAACGACCTCCTTGCCCCCATACAAGCCCGCCGCGCCGAATTGGCCCGTGACCCGTCGATGTTGGATGACGTTTTGGCAAGCGGCAATCAAAAAGCACGCATCGCAACCCGCGATACATTGAATCAGGTGCGAGACGCCATGCAGTTGAACCGTTACAACAACTGAATGCCGGAATCAAGGCATTGAACAGGTGTTAGTTTCACCGGCCACAGTGGTTGCGTGCCTGTGAACAAACCGTTAGCATAAAGATCAACGGGGGAGACGAGCGGATGGCGTCTGAGAGACTGCAAAAAATTTTGGCACGGACCGGCGTGGCCTCCAGGCGGCGTAGCGAAGCCTTGATCACCGCCGGCCGGGTGAGTGTGAACGATCAGGTGGTAACCACGCTTGGCACCGTCGCCGATGCAGAGGTGGATCACATCACCGTCGATGGCCGCCCGATTCCCCTCAAGCCGCAACCCCGCTACTTTTTGCTGAACAAACCACGTGGGTTTCTCAGCACATGTTTCGACCCGCAGGGACGCAAAACCGTGTTGGAATTGGTACCCTTCGTGCCGGGGCTCCATCCGGTCGGGCGACTCGACAAAGAAACGTCGGGGCTCTTGATCCTCACCAACGATGGTACGTTCACCGAAACCTTGACCCATCCTCGGCATGGCGTGAGCAAAACCTATCTCGCGGAAGTGCAGGGTCGACCGGATGCCCGGGCATTGGCGCAACTACGGCAAGGTGTCAACCTGGAGGGCGGCAAAACTTTGCCTGCCAGAGTCGAAGTGGGCGATCGCCGCAAAGCGTCCACACTCCTGTTCATCTCGATCCGAGAAGGGCGCAACCGCCAGGTAAGGCGCATGGCGGAAGCAGTGGGCCATCCCGTCATTCAACTCGAACGCATCGCGATTGGGGACCTCACGACGGGTGATCTACCCAAGGGTGCATTTCGCGCCTTAAACGCCCAGGAGGTTCAGTCGTTGCTCCACGCGGCAAGGAGAGGACACGCACATGGCTGATCCCCGCGAAGTCGGCGAACGTTTTCGCCACGCACGCGAAGCCCGTCAGATGACCATCGAGGAAGTGGCCAAACGGACGCACATCTCTTTGCGTTACTTACATGCCATCGAACAAGGCGACTTGAACAATCTGCCGGAAACCATCTACATTCGCGGATTCGTCAAAAAATATGCTGAATTGCTTGACCTGCCGTCACAAGAATTGCTTAGTGCCTACCCAAGTCACCCACATGAGGTGCCGCTTGTTCACACATCATCAAAGCCAGCGACGCCACGCATCGACTATGTTCCCGTTTTAGGCGTGTTTGCCGTTGTCGTGATTTTTGTCGGTGCATACTGGCTTGCAACCCCAAGGATTGAAATCATCACAGCGTCCCCTGACCCGGCAAACGTTGCAAGCGCTTCAGCTAAGGTCAAAGCACCCTCAATGCCCCCCGCTTCGTCAAACCCACGATCAGCGGCCAGCCCCGGTATGTCAAAGCCAGTCCCAGCACCAGGCTCATCCACCCGTCCGAGCACGGCATCCCCAAGTATCCAAGGAACACAAGCAGCACGTTCACATCATCCTGCAACCACACCCCAACCGACCTTCTCGAAACAACCGACCCGCAAAGCCAGTGCCGCACCGTCACCCAAGGCAACCCCTGCACGCCTGGTCACGATCGCATTCAAGCTTCGTGATGACTGCTGGTTGCAAGTGCTGGTCGATGGTCAAAACAAGTTGGAAGGACTTTATCAAGTGGGGGCCGAACGTTCATTCACAGGGCGCCACATCGAATTCACGGCAGGCAATGGCGCAGGTGCCCGACTTTACCGCAACGGCGAAGACCTTGGTATGCTGGGTGCCCGTGGTGAGGTTGTCACCCGGCATTTCCGACCCTGATGGAGCAAAACCGTGACTTTCGCTAACCGGTTTCGAGCCACTGGGTCCATCACCTTCTTGATCGGGTTTTTGACCTTGTTGTCAGGCTGTATCTATCTGACGCCCCCAACTGGTCTGCGTCTTGGTAATCATGAACAGGAGTTTTACAAGCAGCCTAGATTTTTGCGTTACGAAGCCAGTGATTTCGTACTCGCCTATCCCGATTTCTGGAATCTGGGCGCCGGTGTCGAACAGGTCTTGCCCGATGGCAGAACGATCCGACGCGTCAGCGTGGGTGTACAGGATGCAGCGGGTAACCCGCTTGGCGTGCTGGTCAATGAATACCACATCACATTGCCGCTCGACGTCCAGCAGACGCTTGGTGCCTTAAGCGCGCAGGTGCGTGGTGATTTGTTGATCAGTATTCCTAAAGCCAGACAACTCAACGAAACCGACACGCAAGTGGGTGGCGTTCCGGCCAGGCGGATGGAATTTATCGGAGCAGCCAGCGCGACAGGTGCAAGCCTTGCGGCGGTTGGCGTCTGTGCCCACCGTGCAGGGACCGGCTATGGCATCATTTTCATTGGTGAGCTCAAAGCCTTACAAGCCTATTTGGCTTTTTTCGATGCGATGCTGGCTCGTTTTGAATGGCGGCTTCCAAGTGCCATCACGCCCGAACCAAAACCAGCGCCGTGATGCAACGATGATATTGTCAGCCCCAATCGCAGTCAAAAGAGGCGCACCGAACGGAGCCCGAAGCCGTCGCTGACACGTTGGCTGAGGTCCGTCTTGCAAGATTGGCCCACTTGGCCGGATTTTACGCAGGCGGTATACTGTGCTGCGGGCATTTACACCCATCAAGGGTTTTTAAGCAACCATTTGATACCAGCCAACACACCGATACTCGCAACGATCGTTGCTGTAGGGGCCGTGCCGTTGAAAGCCTTTATTTTTTTTGCGCCGTTCGTGATGATCGCCTTTCTGGTCGGACCGTCTGTCGCAGCCGCGACTGATCGCAATTTTGAATTGCTTGACGCAGCCTACAAAGGCCAACGCACCCGCATCATCACCTTGCTGAAAGCAGGTGCCGCCATCGAAACACGCGATGCCTATGGCTACACCCCACTCATGTGGGCTGCCCAAGAAGGACGCCCAATTACCGTCGAACTCCTGATTTCACTCGGGGCAAATGTCAACGTCAAAGATAAAAAAGGCCGCACGCCACTCCTCGTCGCCGTCGCCAGGGGACATCAGTTGGTCACAGGCATCCTTCTGAAAAATGGTGCCGACCCCACCCTCGAAACCAATGATAAAATCTCACCCATCCGCTACGCCCAAACCTATGGCCGGCGACGAATTCGAACCCTGCTTGAAGAACACCTGAAAGCCAGCCTCGAATCCGCGCCCAAAACAGCCCAAACCCTACCCACGCCCGTGGCATCTGAACCAAGCCCCAAGCCAGGCAGCTCACCAGCCACCAAGGCGACTAACCCTGAACCAAGCCCCAAGCCAGGCAGCTCACCAGCCACCAAGGCGACTAACCCCGAAGCAAGCCCCAAGCCAGGCAGCTCACCAGCCACCAAGGCGACTAACCCCGAAGCAAG
>JBBAPZ010000010.1:0-57219 GCA_040400605.1 Candidatus Sericytochromatia bacterium | reverse complement strand
CCCCAAGCCCGGCAGCTCAGCAGCCACCAAGGCGACTAATCCTGAAGCAACACAAAAACCGGACAACTGATAGACGATTGCAACAGGATGTCTCGCACTGAAAACTGGTACAAAAACAAATTTTACGATTTGGCGGCTTGAGTAGAACGGGCGAAGCGCCAATCGCCGTGGAATGGCGTGGCACTTCTGCGTCGGCTCAAATTTATCTTCCATCTCGCCAACATATAGACGAAAGGGTTTAGTACAACATCTTCGAGCCTAAACGCCCTAAGTGACAACGATTGCGAGGCCCCGCCGGAAGCATACAATCTTGAACCTTGCGTGGGGGGAAACTGACTGTCTCCCCCCAAAGCTGGGTAGATCACTCGGCAGTGAACCACTCCATCGCTTTTTCCGTGTCTTTCGCAAACGCATACGGCATGTAGAAGTAGCCGCGATCACCCCAACGTTGGCCCCACGAGTTACGCACAATGAGACACTCCTGTGCATCGTCATAACCAACCGCCAGAACGGCGTGCCCGCCAACCACGCGTTCCGCAACACCCGGCATCGGCATCTTTCCGTTTCGACCAATGGACATGAAACGGGCGTAAACTTCGAATCCAAATGCCACTGCTTTACCGGATGCCAAAGCCGTCTTGACGTCGTCAAAACCAGCAAGCGGCAAAGACTTACTAATCTTCCACTGGGCCGCTGCCGCATTGGACTCGTCGCTCGGCTTCACCTTGAAACGGCCAATAATGTAAGGCCACTGAGTCTCAGCGGGCACTCCCTTGTTTTCAAGTACCCACATGCCATCAACCATGTTCGCGCCAGAGTCCTGGTTCACATATTCGGGTCCCATGTGCACGCGCTCTTCGTAATACAACCAAAGGGGCGACAGCTGTGTCGCCGTCTCGTTACGCGTGCGTTGCATAAACTCACGCAAGCCGTTGCCCATCGCAAATGCGGTACAACTGCCAAGCGAACCTTGATCATAGATATTCGGACACTGCGAGCGAAGATCAACCTTCGTGGGTAACAAGCCCTGACGAGGCATCCGCACCGGCTTCAGCGTCTGCTTCAAACGAGTCCGGAAACGCATCACATCATAACCGAGTTTGCGCGTCACCCCTGCCACATTGAGCACTCCCGGTGTGGCACCCGTCGGTAACGGCTGGACGGCATTGACCGCCGACACTTGAGAACAACCCCAACCGAATAACGCCAACAGTGCCAGACCAGCACGCTTCGAATGTGACACCTTTGTCCCCTTTCAAACTCTCTTACACCCAATTCAACAGCATTTTTAACCTTAACTTTAACTTTATAATCCCAAATTAAATCAAACCTTCAATTAATGCAAGTATTGTGTTGAAATCGTCAGCTTGTCATCCCCATGACTAACCGTCCACTAAATGCTTGTTCGACACTTCATAAAATCAGACCGTGCTTGAAACATCGTTTGGGTGTTTGGTGCAGGGCACCTTGCGTGCAAATTGGTCTCGATCGTTTTGTGGATCGAATATTTTTAGTCGATAAGGCTATGAGTCGATTTCCGGGATTTTTCGCCGCGAACCATCGAATATCCGTTTAAATGCGGTGGCGGCGCAAGAAGTCGAGGTAAGCCGCGCTAAAGACCTGGGCGTTGTATTCGCGAAATAAATGGCCCGCGCGGGGGAGGACCAAAATCTCCGCATCGGAGCGTGCACGTCGCACCTTGGTAACTTCCTCAATGGGGACCAGATCATCGCGATCGCCCACAGCATAAAAAAGCCCCCGTTGCTCACGCTCAGATGCCAAAACCTCCCACGACAATGCCGGATACTCATGCAAGGTGGCAACCAGCCCCCTTACCCATCCGGTCAAAGTCTTCCAGTGTTCCGGCCCCTCATACCGACCGTGCGCCGTCGCCAGCATGGACTCCCACAAAGGATGCGCTTTCAAAATTTTCTCGGGATAAAAAAACTCGGCACGCGCCGCAGCGGCGGCTGCATCAAAACCAAGCTTGACACCTGCCAAAGCGAGACTCGCCACACGCTCAGGGGCTTTCAATCGCAGCGCCAACGCCGTGTAGCCCCCCAAAGAACAACCCAACACATGCGCTTTGGGGATATCCAAAGCATCCAAGACGGCCAAGGCATCCGTCTGCAACGCATCCAGCGTAAAAATACCGGAAGGATTGTCGCTGAGACCATGTCCACGCAAATCAACGGCAATCAGCCGGTGTTTGACGGAAAGGGGTGCAAGAACCATGCGCCAATTCTGCATGATGTCAGCCAAAGCCCCGTGCAACAGCAAAACGGGATCACCCGTCTCACCATAGGTTTCAACGTGCACACGTTGACCGTTGATGGCAAGAATCATTGTCAAACCTCACACCGGCGAACCGGGTAAGGCATCAACGATGGACGTGGCGAGTTCCGGGCGGCCGATCGAATGATACGTGATACCCAGTTGCCCCATTTTCCAGGGATCAAACAAATTGCGACCATCCACGATGACAGGTTGCTTCATCAAGGTTTTCAGATAGGGCAAATTAAGGGATGTAAACTCGCTCCATTCCGTCAAAATCACCAAACAGTCCACACCCTCAGCCACGGTGTAAGGATTTTCACAAAACACGACATCAGAAAGCAACACCCGGGCATTATCATGCGCCACCGGATCATAGACACGCACCTGAGCGCCCGCGCCCTGTAACAAAGGAATGATATCCACCGAGGGCGCGCCCCGCATATCATCGGTGTTGGGCTTGAAAGCCAATCCCAAGACACCGACCGAACGGCCACTCAGATCATGCCCCAGCGCCTTGAACACCTTGTCTGCCAGATGGTGGCGTTGACTCACGTTAATGGCCTCAACCGCCCGCAGCAACTCAAAATCATACCCGTGCTGCTGGGCGATCGCAATGAAGGCACTCACATCTTTCGGAAAACAGGCACCACCATACCCCACACCGGCTTTAAGGAATTGCTCTCCAATGCGCTGATCCAACCCCACCCCCTTGGCCACTTTGTTGATATCCGCACCAGTCAATTCACACAAACGCGCCACCGCGTTTATGAAGCTGATTTTCATCGCCAAAAACGCATTGCTGGCGTGCTTGATCAACTCCGCAGAATTAAGATCCGTAATCAAAATGGGCGCGTTCAAAGGCGCATACAATTTAACCAGCAGGGATGCCGCGCGATCGGCATTCACCCCCAACACCACCCGATCCGTTTCAAGAAAATCCTTGATCGCGGACCCTTCACGCAAAAACTCAGGATTGCTGGCAATATCAAAATTCGCACCCGGCGGCAAATGAGCACCCAATACCCCGGCCAGCCATTCACCCGTTCGAACCGGCACCGTGCTTTTTTCAACCACCAACTTGTACCCATCACACATCGCCGGCGCCATTTCCGCCGCAACCCTTTCAAAAGCCGACAAATCAGCTTCACCATTGGGTTTTGGAGGCGTCCCCACACAGATAAAAATAATATCGCTCTCTCGGGTCGCACCCATGATGTCACAACTGAAGTTCAAACGCCCCTCAGCCACATTGGTTTTGACCAAAACATCCAAACCAGGCTCATAAATGGGCATCACACCCTGAAGCAGTTTCTCAATCTTCGCCACCTGGTTATCCACGCAAATGACTTGATGACCCAAATGCGCAAAACACGCCCCGGTCACCAACCCCACGTAACCACTCCCAATGATGGCAATACGCACAACACCCCCGACACTCACAACAACTGCCACCATTCTACTACAGGCACCCACCCTGCGGGGTCAACGTGCGGAACGGGACGGGAAACAGACTATTTTTTTGAATCTTCCGCAATTTTGTGTAAGCGCGCCACCGTTTTTTGCATACCGGGACGGTTCAAACCAGCCTTGATACCATCAGCCAAAGCGGTCACCATCGGCGCCAGAATCTTCACAGACGTGGTGACGGATTTGCGCATCACACGGTGCGAGCCTTGTCGGGCTTTCATCAAGACCCGATTCAGATAGGCCTCAACCGGGCCGACCACCGCAATCAAAGCGACCAACACCCGCCGCCACACACGCTGACGCGTATCCAATGCGCGCTGCTGCCAATGGTTGATGCGCGGCATCAAACGCAACACCATCCGCGAGCCCCAAGCCGTCCCTGCGTGAACCGTCCGCATCGCACCGTTTTCCAAGCGCTTGCCAACCACGCCGACAGCCAGGTGGCGACCCACCATCACAACAATCATGGCCGCAGCGACAGCCATGTTTTTGATCCGAATCCAACTCTCTTTCAACTTGACTTCGGGTGATTCATTCACGACGACACGCCTCAACACTCATGCCTGGTCAACAACACTCACTGAATACGTCGCACACCATGGCTACGCAACTCCAACACATAAATGATACCTGCCCCATCTACCGCGACATCAATCGGATGATTAAAAGTCGCAAACGCTTTGCCATCTTTGCTGATGGGACCATTCAAACGCCCCGCATCCTTTTTTCCGGCAAAATTGCTCACCTGACCAGCCGGAGTAACCCGCCGAATCATGTTGTCGGTTGGCTGTACCAACAACAAATTACCCGATGGCTCTCGTGTAATCGCACGCATGTTAAAAAAAGTGGCCCCCGTGCCCACCCCCTCGTCAACACCAAACTTCTCACCGCCTGCCAAGGTGCCAACCAGACCATCTTTGGAAATTTTCCTGATGCGATTGTTTTGATTATCCGCGACAAAAATATTGCCATCAGGATCAAAAACCAACCCATATGGCACATAAAACTCTGCTTCCGCAGCCGGGCCATCCTTCCAGCCAAAGAAATCAAACACGTTGATCACACCATTTTTGTCACGGTCTACCGTCGGCAGGCGATCAGGACCTGCCACCGTCGTCACGACCCCGGCAGGGGTAATCTTGCGAATGCAGTTGTTCTGACCATCCGTCACGTACACATTGTCATTGGCATCCACCGTCAAACGGGCAAACAGATCAAACCTGGCCGCATCGCCCGTTCCATTGACATAACCTTGCGGCGACGCAAATCCTGAAATCTCTACAGGGCCGGCCAGCGTGCTCACCTGGCCAGCGGGCGTGATCTTGCGAACGGCACAATTGCCGCGATCCGCCACATATACCGTCCCATTTCTCGAAACTGCCACACCAGCCGGCCCACTGAATTTCGCCAAGGTACGCGGACCATTGACACTGCCTTGCTCACCCGTCCCCGCATACGTCGTTACTACGCCTTCACGGGTAATTTTACGTACCCGGTGATTGAGCGTATCTGCAACGAACACATTGCCCTCCGTGTCGCACGCAATTCCTTCCGGGGCGTTGAAGCGCGCACTGACACCGGTACCCTCCGAAAAACCACCCGTATCCTTCCAATCCGTCTTTCCATCACCATTCACATCTGTGCTCGCATCGCGATCCGTCCCCGCGAACAAAGTCACCACAGGAACCGGCGTCGGCGATGGCGTTGCAGGAACACTCGGTAACACTGTAGGCAGCACACTGGCTTGCACCAACGGCGTCTCGGAAGCGGAGGGCATTACCAAAGGGGTCGCACTCGCGCCAGGCGACGCGACACGCGACGACGCACTCGGCACCGGCACAGTGACCGGAGATTTATTGGTCACAGACAGATAATTTGTCTGCCCAAACAACCTGTTGCCAGCAGGCTGACAAGCAACCAGTGTTACCACACTGCCCACCACGATCCAACCCCAGACACGCTCGTATTGTCTCATTGGTATACTCTGCGCAGCTAATGACTACCCAAGTAATTATTTACCCAGCCCGAGAACACTTAGAACGAGATAGGAACCGTCAGGGGAACCATCAGATTGACCGATCGAGCTGTCGGATTCTGGCACCATCAAGACGCAAAAAGACCACGCAATGGTGCCAACGGCCGCCGAATGTTAAAACATTTAACAAACAATCGGTCAATCGGGTGGCTGGACCGTCTGGTTGATCAGCTCACCCCGCCCAGATAAAGACACCGCAGTGATCCTGCCAACCCCGAGCAGGACGGACCGCCTGACCCCAATAAACCTTTAACGAACAACCGATGCACGCGATTGACGCCACGAGAATCCAACACCCACTCGATATCAATCAAAAATCAGACGGCCCACTTCTTTCCAGAAATGAGCCGCCAGGATTGACTTCGACAAGACCTAATCAATAACGAGAGCTGTAACCACTTGAATACGGGTCACTGTATCCACCGCCACTGTAGGGATCCCCGTACCCACCACCTCCGGAATAGGGATCCGGGTACGTGCGACGACGACGGCGACGCTTGCGCTTTTTCTTACCGCGAATACCATTCCACACTGCCTTGAATCCATTACCAACCCAGCGAAAAGGTGTCGTCAAGAAATGAATCACGCCTTTGCGACGGCGATGACGCGCCATCGACTCCATATACTGTTGGCCCTGCTCGGCAGTGGTGCCGGCGCCCGCCGCGATGAACGGACCATCAATGGCTTCATCGTAAGTATCGAGACCGTCAATGGCACCAAGCAACGCCTCGCCCAACTGATTTCGCACGGCATCCGGGGCATCTTGCAAGCGATCGAATTCAGCCTGGACGAAAGCCATCGCCTCGTCATCATCCGAATCTCTTAGCTGAGCCAACAGGTCCGTTCGCTTGTTCATCGCCTCGGCGTCAAAGCCTTGCACCGCTGTGTAGGCGCGAATCATACCAGGAACATCCACAGGATCCGCCAACACATTCATCGGGCTTGCCTGTTGCCTCGCAACGGCGCGGGCCGGCTCATCAATACCTGTGACGCCGCAGCCCGCCGCCACCGCAACCGCGAGCACTCCCGCCGAAAACCGATACAAGCGCCGCATTCAATCCAACCTCCGTCACCTACCGCTTAACTGCGTCCAGTGTTGGTATCGGCAAGCCACTGACCAAATCCGGTTAACTAAAAATAAACTTTCAGTTAAGCTTTTTGGATAAGACTGAAGCAAGAATGGCGCAGCGAGTGCAAATTGCGGGTCAAAAGCGGCATTATCACAACACGTCCTTGCTATTTGCCATTCGGAATATGGTCCGTGGCGACTGTTCCTATTCGCTGACGGACTGACATCCAAGAAGCGCACAGTGACGCTATTCAAGGGTAAAACGAGAAGGTCGAAAAGCTCTGAGTCACGGCGCTTCGATAACGTTCGTTAAGGCGCTCATCGCCCCCGTAGGTAATGGCGTAGAGTCGGCCATAACGGAAAAAGAGCCGGGTATCGGCGACCCAGTTTTCCTGTCGCTGACGAACATTCAAGGCAGGCGCCCCGAATCTGGCTTCATTGCGGGCACCGGGACCATAGGTGGCAGCCTCCCGCTGCAGGAGTTGTTGTTCTCTGGCCGCACGCTGGGCCGGGTTCAGTCTGGTGAGTTCGGTGAATTCCCGCCAGACCAACAACACGGTGGGATGGTGCACGGTCGAGTCGGTGTCTTTCAGCATCGCACGCGGGCCAAACAGGGCCCTGAACTCACGCCCCTCAACGCCTTCATCCAGCAAAACGAAGGTGTTGGGTGGCAGAAACTCAAACGTGCCGTCCGCGGCCTTGAAGTAGCCCGGTTTGGGTCGCGCGGAACGTGGTCGCGACCCTTTTGTGAGGGGTTCAGCCTGCAACCAGGGTGCCGGGGTGCTTGAGGGTCGGGGTGTCGGCACAGGCCGACTTGAGGCATTGATAAAGGGTGTCTGCGTTCGTTCCGGCGCGGGCGTCGCTTCGCGGGTCGGACTGACCAACGGTAGTACGGGTGTGTTTGACGGACGCGGAGACGGCACAGGCAACAGGGGTTCCGATTCGTTGTCCCATTCCTGTTCGGTTGACGAAGGTGTTGGGTCAGGGGGTGTTCGGGCGGGCTCTTTCAAGACGGAAGATGTCGTAACTGGCGGTTGTACGGGCGTTGGGGCGGCTTGCCCCGAAGCGAGTTGCGCCCGATAACTGTTCAGCCAGGATTGGGCATCCTTGGCAAACGGGCCGTCAGGATCAATCGTTAAAAGTTGGCGAAAATGGGTGGCGGCATCTTGCAGGCGTCCGGTACGCCAACCGATTAAGCCGAGGTAATAATGGGCGTCGCGATCGCGCGGATTACGAGTGAGCAGCGCCAGTAAACGGCTTCTGGCCGAATCGAATTGTCCTTGGCGATAATCTTGACGAATGTTGCTCCAGGCATCCTCCTGACTCAATGCGACAGGGGAGGTTAGGATGCCCAAAAGTGGCACAATCACGAGCAAGATGTGGGGCAGACATCCAACGTATCTCATGGCATCATCTTAGCAGATTGCATTTGCGGGCGTCTGGACGCAGGCTTCAAACGCCCTTCGTTTGGAGTGAATAAATGACACGCGTCAATACGGCAGATGTTTGGACAGCACGAATACGCGATGTTCCTGATTTCCCGAAACCAGGGATTGTATTCAAGGATATCGCGCCCGTGCTGGGTGATGTGCGCGCGTTCAATCAGACAATTGAATTGCTTGGCGAAGCGTTGGCGATGTTTGAGTACGATTACATCGTGGGTATTGAGTCGCGGGGATTCTTGATCGGGGCGCCACTGGCACTGCGCACGCAACGGGGTTTTATTCCCGTCCGTAAACCCGGAAAACTGCCTGCCGCAAGCTGGCGGGTCGACTATGCACTCGAATATGGCACCGATGCACTCGAAATGCACCAAGATGCGCTCAAACCGGGCGACCGGGTCGTGATCGTCGATGACCTGCTTGCAACGGGCGGTACCGCGGAGGCGGCGCGACGGCTCATCGATATCGCCGGTGCCACAGCGGTTGCGGCGGCCTTTCTCATTGAACTGGAAGCCCTGGGCGGGCGGATGCGTCTACCCGAATTGCCGATTGTTTCCCTGCTGCGTAACTGATCACCGTCGCGTCAAAACAACGCCTGCCGCAAGATTTGTCTCGTGTCGCTGGGTATAATGGGTGCGGTCGTGTTTCAACACACGTCAGGCATCGTCGGCACGGGAACCATCCCGATGGGAATCAGGCAGTGGGTCCAATGGCAAGTGAAACCCAGAACCTGAAATCACGCCTGCTCGGCTTGGTTTCAGGGTATCTGTCCCAAAGCGAAGTGGGTTTGATCGAAAAAGCCTACTCGGTGGCAGAGGCCATGCATGAGGGGCAGCAGCGTAAGTCGGGTGAGCCCTATATCATTCATCCGACAGAAGTCGCCATTCTTTTGGCTGGCCTTGAGGCGGATGGTGCCACGGTTGCGGCGGGGTTGTTGCATGATGTGTTGGAAGACTGTCATATCACATCCGAAGAATTGCTCACGCAGTTTAATCCCGAAGTTCATCGGCTTGTGGAAGGTGTCACGAAGCTTGGCAAGATCTCCTTTTCAAGCAAAGAAGAGCGTCAAGCCGAAAATTTCCGCCGGATGTTTCTGGCGATGGGCAAAGACATCCGCGTCATTTTGCTGAAATTGTGCGATCGCCTGCACAACATGCGCACCCTCTCCCATATGAAAGAGGATAAACAACGGGACATCGCGCGTGAAACGCTGGAAATTTTCGCCCCGCTGGCGCATCGCTTGGGACTTGGCAAAATCAAGGCTGAGCTGGAAGACTGGTCCCTGCGCTATTTGCACCCGGAGGAGTACTACAAGCTGGCCCAATTGGTCGCGCAAAAACGTGACCAAAGAGAGCAACTGATTCAAGCCATCGTGGATGAACTGGGCGGTGAACTTCAGAAGTTGCACATTCCATGCAAGCTCTCAGGTCGCCCCAAGCACTTCTATAGCATTTATCAAAAGATGGTGCATCACAATAAAGAGTTTAGCGATCTGTTTGATATCACAGCGGTTCGGGTGTTGGTTGACTCAGTCAAGGAGTGTTACGAGACACTTGGGGTGGTGCATTCGCATTGGAAGCCGATTCCTGGTCGTTTCAAAGATTATGTTGCCGTGCCGAAATCCAATCTGTACCAATCCTTGCACACGGCCGTGATTGGCCCGGAAGGTCATCCGGTCGAAATTCAAATTCGGACCCATGCCATGCATCGGGTGGCGGAATATGGCATTGCGGCCCATTGGCGTTACAAAGAGGGCACAAAGGGGCTGTCGAGCGCGGATCAGAAATTGACCTGGCTACGGCAGTTACTGGATTGGCAAAATGATTTAAAGGATGCCACCGAGTACCTGAACACGGTGAAAGAAGATTTGTTCGCCGATGAGGTGTTCGTGTTTTCACCGCGGGGCGATGTCATTGACCTACCCCGCGGCGCCACCCCCATCGATTTCGCCTATCGCATCCATACCGACGTGGGCCATCGTTGCACAGGCGCCAAGGTGAATGGTCGCATCATTCCTTTGGAATCGCACCTTAACAACGGCGACATTGTTGAAATCATCACATCCAAGGTGCAGCATCCTTCGCTGGACTGGGTCAAAATCGTGGCAACCACGTCCGCAAAAAACCGTATCCGCCAGTGGTACAAGAAAGAGCGGCGGGATGAGAACATTGCGCGGGGGCGTGAAGCGCTGGAGCGGGAAATGGGTCGCACGGGGCTTGAGCAGTTGTTACGCAGTGAGCGGGCCTTTGAGGTAGCGCAAAAATATAATTGTCAGACAGTGGATGATCTGTTAGCCGCGATTGGATACGGCGAACTGGGGGCCACGCAGGTTCTGAATCGCATGCGACCGGAGCCGCAAGCCGTATTGCCGCCTGAGACCGTTAAAGAGAGTGTGCGCAAGTCAGCCGTTCGTTCCCGGAATGGCATTTTGGTGGATGGCAGTGATTCGATGTTGGTCAATTTGGCCAAATGTTGTGCGCCGGTGCCTGGGGAGGCATTGCGGGGTGCTGTGACCCGTGGGCGTGGCATAACGGTTCACGTGGCGGAGTGTCAGAATTTGGCGCAAGTCGATCCCGGACGCCTGGTCAATGCCGAATGGGCAACCAGAACCGATACGATGTACCCGGTCGAAATCGAGATTGAGTTGATCGATCGCGTGGGGTTGCTCAAAGATATCTCCGCAAAAATTGCAGACATCAAAACCAACATCCGAGCAGCCCGAATCCGCACCGTGCGTGATAAATTCGCGCTGGTCAATCTGGTGGTGGACGTGGCGGATGTGGCTCATTTACAGCGAGTCTTGACGGCAGTCGGTCGCATGAGTGATGTGATCAAAGTGTATCGTGTGACCAAGAAACAAACACATGCTGCGGCCAAGAAAGGGTCATTGTGACACAGCGAATTTTTTTGGCAAGCACCAACCGCGGTAAACTGCAAGAGCTGCAGCGTTTGTTTGCCGATTCCGATGCGTTTGAATTCGTTTTGGCGCCTGAACCGTTGGAGATCGCAGAAACCGGAGCAAGTTTTGCGCAAAATGCACGTTTGAAAGCAATCGAAAGTGCCCGGTATTTCGGTACGCCGTGTCTGGCGGATGATTCAGGTCTCGTGATTGACGCCCTTGGTGGGCGACCGGGTATTTATTCGGCGCGGTATGCAGAAACAGATGAGGCTCGAATCGCGCGGGTGTTAGCTGAAATGCAAGGGATTCCACCGGACAGACGGCAAGCGGCTTTTGTTTGTGCCATGTGTCTGGCTTATCCGGATCAGCGCGTCATTGAGGTGGAAGGCCGTTGCGAAGGTGCGATCGCAGACGCGCCGACAGGGGAAGGGGGATTCGGTTATGATCCCATCTTTTGGGTGCCCGCTTTTGATTGCACCTTTGCCGAGTTAACCCCTGACGACAAGGATCGCATCAGCCATCGGGCGATCGCAGCACTGCAACTGAAACAAGCCCTCGCGCACACCTGCCGTGACGATGGCGCGCAGCACATTGCGATGAATTCCCTCAATTAAATCAAGCAAGACTTGAACGCCAGAAGTCGATATTAATTTTAAATAAACAATAAGTTAAGCAAACAGTTTACAATGACTGGAACAGGACGCATGGTGAAACCGTCATGCCGATGCGTAGCGTGCGTGGATGACCGTGGTGTTTATGGGATAGGCCGCGAAGGTCGCTTATCAGCCCGACATTGCGATTGCAATCTGTTGGTTGCAATAACCTGGGGGCACTCTTTTACTCTGTCAAAATGATGCGATTTTAAAACATCGTTAACGTGTGCAAGAAGCGTATCCTGTTCAAGGTGTATGGTGCGGTGGTTTTTGATACGCTGCGATCAGTTTCCGACAACATGGCTCAGTTGATTGATTAAATAGAAATGGGTTAAAGAATGATGAATAGTTCTCGGCTGATCGGCTCAGTTGGTTTGATTGCGTGCACAGTAAGCTGCGGGCAAATGGCTGACTTGCCGTCCGGTCAAGGCGTGGATGTTTGGCATGGTGGTGCCCCCGCAAACTCTGCGGAGCCGCTGACCCCAAAAGCGCCCGTGGGCGTTGTCACGACCATCCAGCGAGAGATGCCGGAATCTGACCTCATCGGATTGAAGCCAGACGAGACGTTTGACCGGCTCACCCGCGAGCGGATGGTGGAACTTGAGCCCGATGAATCGAGCGACAGAGTGTCAAGCGAGGCACATGCGGCGAATGGGGAAGCATCATTCCAGGCTGTATCAGCGGCATCACGAAGCGTAGTATATCGCAGTGATGCGCGCGGAAAAGCGGTGATGGGTATAACGATTGGTTCCGGTCCGGTGTATTTGACACCGCGCTATCATCCTGTGTTGGTACCTGGCAGTCCCTCGGTTTTGCCGGCATTTACACCGAGGCCAGTTGATACATCCGGTTTGCCGGTGGATGCATTCGCAGAGTTGGCTCGGTTGGGTCGGTTGCGGGAACGGATACGAACGCGGTGGGCGTGGCTGGTAGGGTATAGTTTTCCGAAGATATCAGCGGAAGTGGCAAAGTCGCGGTTGTTGGGAGGAACGTCAATTTATCTGGCACCCAACGGGCATCACTGGAACCGTGATCGTGCGTACGCGGTCGTTAATGACGTTCAAATCATCAACGACATGTTGGAGCAGTTGCGTCAAAATGCGTTGCAACGGGCTGAGCGCGAAGCACGTGAAGCGAATATCAATGGGCGCATGGCCATCTTGCCGGCGTTCAACCGCACTTATGATGTTTTCAAACTCTTGATGTGGGATTGGGTGGTGGATGGTTACACATATGGCGGACAGCCCGTGAGACGGGGCATGGTGGCGTGCGCGAACTGGTTTGAATACGATGAAATCAAACGGCGTGTGGCCATTTACTGGGAGGATCACCCGAGATGTACCGCTGCGGATTTACGCCTGGTAGCAACGCGGGAGTTGGTTGACAAGATACGTGATGTTCAAAGGAGTGCATCATCGTATGCCAACAATCCCGCCGTTTACCGGGATGCGCAAGCGATTCCGGGTTTGCGCGATCCAAGACCCGTGGTAGGTTCCAATCGCAGCGCCCACGACGCAGACGTGCAGTTCAACCTACAGGCCATTCGGGGAGTGTGCCAGAGCATGCCTGCATTGCTGGAAAGTGCGGTGTATCCGTAATTTCCGTTTCGCCGAACCATATCCAATCAAAAGAACTTAGCGGGCTTCGGTTATCCGTGTCGCGACGACTCGAGCCGTTCACAACGGATACGATGCACATGTGATACCTCGTGAAATTTAACATCCTTAAAACGCTTTTATGGCGTTCGTTCACCGTTCATTCGTCACGTCATGAAATCAATAAGTAAGGAAACACCGTTTTGATACCTGTGTGGGGATGCTGCGCTGACAAACTGAAACAGCGTATTCCGTGGTTTGTATATCCTTCGAGGCCAAGGTGGTGACTTAACTTTTAAGATGGCATGCAATGAACGGTCAAGTGTTTGCTTGAGCATGTCTAGCCGAGAATCTGCACTGCCTCTGACGGATAAAATTATTTGTCATCATCGTTGCCACTGCTGAATTTCATTATATAAAGAAGCGAACCGTCAAATACGCGTATAAAGGTGTCGATTCTGGGTAGCAATTCTTTAGCAGGATGATGATGTATACGCAAGGGTAGTGGGGCTTTGGTGATGAACAAAAACGTATCACGGACTGGCCTGCTGGCCTTGTTGATCACCATCGTGGCCTGTCAACCAGCCAACACAACAAAAGCACCCACCAAACCAACCGGGGTAAAATCTGCGCAGCCAAAGAGTCCTTCCCCGAGCGGGTTTGCGGGAACCGATGTGAGTCCGGGCGCATCGGCGTTACCAAGTACAGCTGCATCCCCCACACCAAGCACACCCGCATCAACATCACCGTCTCCGCTTGGAAGCAAAAGTCCCTCGACATCACCGAGTGGCGTGGTGGCGTCGGCTAGCTCCTCACCCTCTGGGCAAGCGACAGCGCAACCGTCAGGGTCTGCCTCGCCAGCAGCGTCGTCAGTCCCGACTGTCACGTATACGGTGAGCACGTTTGCGGGCACGGGTATCGAAGGCAACGCAGAGGGTGGACCAAGCACTGCGCAGTTTCGTCGTCCAACCGGCCTTGCCATGGACCAAGCCAACACCTTATACCTCGCGGATACCGGCAACCATCGCATCTGTACGGTGAGTACAGCCGGGGTGGTGACCACATTGGCCGGAAAAGGAACCGCTGGTTTCACCAATGCTACCGGGACTGCCGCAGCCTTTTCATCGCCGGCGGGACTGGTGGTGGATAATGTTGGCAACGTGTTTGTAGCGGATACCGACAACCACTGCATCCGGCGAATCAGCTCACAAGGCGTGGTGACAACATTTGCTGGTTCAGGCAGCCTAGGCAGCACCGATGGCACTGGCGCCGCTGCCTCATTCAACGCCCCCCGCGGAATCGCGCTGGAAGCAAGCGGCACATTGCTTGTCGCCGACACAGGCAACAACCGCATTCGTCGTATCAACAATTCCGGCGTGGTGTCCACCGTGGTATCGACCGGTTTGAATCAACCCGTATCCGTGATACCGGATGGCAGCGGCAACATCATGGTGGTCGGACAAAGCGTGCACCTGATTTACAAAATCGCGACAAACAACAGCGTTTCAAGTTTCGCCGGAACTGGCACGTCTGGATTCATTGATGGCACCCTCACAAGCGCGCAGTTCAATTCCCCCAATGGTATCGCACCAGGCAAGAACGGTGACTGGATTGTGGCCGATAGCGGCAACCACCGCATTCGCAAAATCATCGGCAACGCGGTCACAACCATTGCCGGCAATGGTGAACAAGGACGCACAGACACAACCGGCGCCGCTGCGAAATTTAATTTTCCAAGAAGCGCAGTGGTGGATGTCAACGGCAATGTTTATGTCACGGATGAAAACAACCATTGCATCCGCAAACTAACGCCCAATCAGTAGCCTCCAGATGGCAAACAGCATAGAGATAGTGAGTAAAACCGCTTTCATCCAGCGGTTTGCGCTTGCTGCGCCACGCCTACGAGCGGATAACATCTAAAAAATTAACGATAAAATAACAAACGATAAGTAAAATTGTTATCGAACTGGAACCCTGTCTAACTATGTAAATGGTGAGCGACGCAGGGAGAACTGAAAAAATGATCATAACAGCCCAACAACTGATGCGGGGGATTCAGGGCGCTGCCAGACGCATCGGGCACAAACAGGAAGAGCTCAGTAAGAATCTATATCAGAGGTCAGAGCGGCGATCGGGCCATGGCCAATTCGCTGGATGCCTGGTTGGTGGCTGCGGGAGCGCGACCTAATTCGAACGGCTGGTATCAAGACTTGTTCCTCCTAGGGGATGCTGCCGTTCCATCCGTTTTAAAAGACATGCGAAGGGTGGTCACAACCGGTTTTAGTGCCGAGCAGATCCAACCGTTTAAATATGAGAGACCCGAACCCTTCTAGCTTCGTTTTGACTTCAAATGGATCGATCACCGGAATCAAACGTAGCATAAAATCGGAAACCTGCTTACACTCGACGCTTCTCTTGCTAAAAACGCAAGCTCATCAATCGAGCTAGCAGTAACAGTGATTCATCTGCCATCAGCCCAATCGCAACGGCTTTAAAGGATATTCGACGGTTCGCGGCAAAAAATCCTGAAAAGTAAATCAGGTGTGATCAATAAAAAACATTCGATCCAGAAAACGATCTGAAGCAGTTTGCAGGCAAGGTGCGCTGAAACAAGCATCCGAAGATGTTTCATGCACTTTCTGATTTATGAAGTGTCGAACAGGTACTTAACCGCGCTCCAAACCGGAACAGGTGCAAAAGGAGAGCATTACCCGCGTGCTCTCAAGCCAAGAGGTAAACTCTAACCAATCGGTGGACCCAAATCTGATGACCACTGATCCATCCCGACAACTGAATAACAACGATGCCACAGTTAAACGCTGGCCTTGCCGTGTTATGCCCTCTTCACGAGTCCCCGACAATAGATCCGGATAATAACGATTATCTGAAAAACTAACCGGCCAACGAAGAAATGAGCGATCGCCCGAAACCACCGTCAACACTCACTTTCAACCATTACACTCATTAACGTGACCATTCCGAACCAACCCTCACCCTTATGCTTCCCGTTATCTGGAAAAACATCAAACAGAGCTATCGACCAGAGGCCTAATCTCCAGATAACAAGAAACCCTCTTCGAGGGCCTTATAGTAGGAACGGGCGTGTGTTTGTACCTTCTCCAGGTCGCCGTCTCTGCGATTGCAGACGATTTTAAACCGTTCAGATCATCCAATCCAGCCACCGTGAAGAACCGAAGTACACATCTCGTTCCAAAGCAATCCCTCAACACTCATGCAAAACCGTTCGGTATATAAGAAAATAGCACCAAGCGCCACACACCATACTTCAACGGAAAACGACACAGAATTGACGAAAAACATTGGATTTTGAGCTGAATGTTGTGCTCGCCGCTTCACGGTTAATTCAGTATCGTTTCAAATTGTTAGTTAAAAATTAGAAAACAATTAAGAAATATTCTGCCGAATATAGCGATACACACTCAACGGTCCGCTAAAGACAGCACGGAGAACGACGAATGCAACTCTTTACGAAAATATTACCTGGCCAGCGTATATTTTTACCACGGCGAACAACACCCGGTATCATCTCGGGTAACCTCGCCACTGAGCGGCGTTTGAAAATGTATACAATTGCAAGCGACGAATTGCTATCTAAAGCGGGAGAGTCAACGCTGCCATCTCTGAGGAGAAAAGCATATAATGCGTCGGATTCGTTGAAATCCGCAATGACGATCACGAAGAATAAAGACGGAAAGCTACCTTTTTTTGCGCGGAGCGAATTGAAAGAGAGCATCGCAACGGCATTGCAAACGTTGCGCGCGATCGTCAATCAATCCCCGACAGGCTTGGGTTGATGCGCCAAGGCTGATGGGTAGCCAAACGTCAGCGCCGTTTTCAGGACCTGCTCACCTTGAGCGATAAGGTTTAAACCGGCTCGTCACGGTAACAACATAACATGAAAACACCATCCGGTCGGGTGACATCAGAGCCAAGCGTGCTTGGATCGCCTAGGCCCTAATCGTTGTCTTGAACGAATATTTTAAACAAAAATTAACCCTGTACATCGCAAGCAAGGAGAGACTCTTGACGATATATTAACAGCTCAGTTAAACGAGATGACGAGGAAACAGCTGATGGGCATACAGGGCTTAGGTCAAAAAGTGGCGCAGCGGCCTTGGCAGATTCTGAAAAAGTCCGAAACAGGTGTCATGCCCCTTGGATTTGGACAGGAAAGTCTCAAACTCTCATCTGTGGGGGATTCGGGCGCAGTGCGTCGAACAATGTCTCAGTCACGTGTGACACCACTGACTGTGGATGCACTCATTACAAGGATCAACAACTGGAAAATGGAGATAGAAGCCTCCCATCTTCCGGAGGGGGAAATTAACGCACTCTCAGAAGCTGCGAACGATTTAACCACCATGTTAACTAGAAACAACAAGAATGCAGAATTGTGGAACAAAGCTCCTAAACAATTTAACGATCTCATCGCAACCACGACGCCTCCGAAGCAGTATATAGACAGAAAAGAAGGCGATGGCCTGATCAGAAGCGGCAACTGGGCCCCGCCCGCTCATGACAAGTATTTTGCTGGCACCCGACCCACCAACAGTCCGTTACGGGCTACGTTTGGTATCTTAGGCGAGTTCGGCGAATTAAAAGCCCTTGCGCAAGCAATCTATAGACTTAGGACTCAAGAAATTTACTCTCCGCGAATTCCAAAAAATCCGGAAGCAGCAGCGAGAAAGTCAGCACTGGATGCCGCAACGCCACATGCGAAGCAAGTTGCAAATCGCCTGAAATGGTTTGATAACAATCTACCCTATCTGCCTTATTATACAGAAACGCATTGATTGGTAATCAAGTTTTGGCTGTTGCTGAATAACGGCACGTGAGTACCGATGTTTTAAGTTTGCCACGCACTTTTTAAACACAGAAGTAAATTCGCCACCGTAGAGTCAAAATCAGATTGATTGGTGATCAAAACAATAACCGGTATTGAATATCAGTGCAAAATCGCTTGATGTTTTGCCTTGCCCGCACAGGTGTTGGACAGAGCGCAATGCGTCATTGTATAGGCAGAATCGGTCTGATTGGCAGTGACGTTTCACCTGGTTGTGTAAGCAAAAAACACCAGGCGCCACAAACCATTTCTCAACAGGCAACAGCACAGATTTGATTCAAAAAAACAGAATTTTGAGCCACGTGCTTTACTCGCTGCTCCATTGTTAACTGTTTGTGTAACTGAACAGCATCAAGCATCACGGACCATCTTTCGAATGGCAGACAGCACGGACACGATGAAACATCGCCGCTTTCGACCCGCAGTTCGCGGTTACTGATGTACACTTACCTGTTTGTGACGCCCAATGCTTGTTTTTTTTATAATAACGATTTAACCTGCAGTATAGTGAGTAAATTTTTGGATGTGAAATCAACAACACGCCTTATCTTGGTCAAGGCTGCTCAATCTCTTCTGCATCCGGAGATGCTAACACGCGATAAGATACCGAGTGGGGCGACGGTTCATCCACTGGCAAGTGATGCGTGATCCCATCCAAGCGCCAACCCTGCCCATCAATGTGAACCCAACGGTGATAAGTCGCTCGAGGCCCTTTGCGCACGCGCTTGATTTGCTTGGCGCGGGAATCAAAATAAACGGCTTCGATACTGGCAACCACACGCGCAGTCAAACTATCCGCCCCCGGCCCACCTTCCATCACGTGAACAAATTGCGGGGGTTCCTTAAATAGAACGACAACATCCCGACGCACGGCACGCGTTGGCCACTCGTTGATCACGCGGGTCAATAACTCCGGATGCACCCACATCTGCACCCGATCGACATCCGCACGCGTCGGCGCCGACCACAAGTCACGAGCAATCGATAAAACACGCTCGCGCAAATCATCTGCATCCCAAACACCAGGCTGCTTGGATGACAACGCCGCAACAATGCGCTCAGCCTCAGCCTGACGCGCCGCAACCGCCAATGACGAATGGCGAAACAGCCAGTAGCGATAAGCCAAAGCCCCTACCAGTACCCCCGAGATGGCAAGCAGCACCGATTGCATCATCGTCCTACCCTGGGCAACTTATCACACGCCTGATCCTTAGCATACTGCAAATCTAAAACTTTGGCCACATGTCAAGCAATTCATGGTGAGCGATCGCTTCCGTGAGTATCGACTGTTACAGCCGATTTCCGCTGCGAACGCCACACACAACCCCCACAATAGCCATCCAGCCACGGCAAAAAAAAACTACCAGGAAGTGTGCCATCAACAAGGCCGATGCCAAACACACTGGCTGACACGAACGGCTGATTCACCCTAAACGCGCACCGGACACACACGTACAAACAAAACCCACTTGAAATGCTGTTGTTGTCCCGTACACGAATATCTGGTCAAATGGGTCACAATCAAGCGTCTTTAAGGGTCTGTGTCTACGCCTACAGATAGCGTAACCATCCGTTGTTTTTTTAACGCTTTAAGCGTCTGGACAATTGCGCTCGATGGGTGATCCGCCCTTTTAACGCACAGCGCGTGGTTCCAGTGGATACACCTTGACCTGCAACTGCGGCAAAACGTCATCCAACAGCGCTTGGCGCTCTTCGTATGGTAAGAAAGCGCTCTTGAAACCATTAAGCACAATCCACTTCAAAGTCGCTTCATCAAACCCCAAATGCTGATGACAACGCCACAACTCATCCGTGACAGTCGTCCGTGAAAACAAACGATTGTCCGTGTTGACCGTCACCCGTACCTTGCGCGCGACATACTCCTTGATTGGATGCGTAGCATAACCTTCCACGACGCGCGTCTGAACATTGCTCGTCGGACACATTTCAAGCGGAATGCGGTGATCAACCACATACTGAAGCAAGTCTTCATCTTCCCGCAAGGTCACCCCATGCCCAATCCGATGCGCCCCCGCGTCATGCAATGCCTGACGAATACTGACCGGACCAAACGCCTCACCCGCATGACACGTTAAATTCAAGTCGTGCTCCCTGGCATGTGCAAAGGCATGAACGTGTAACTTGGCTGGATTTCCCGCCTCACCCCCAGCCAAATCAAACGCCACCACCCCGCGCCGTTTGAACGCCACGGCAAGCTCCGCCAATCGGAACGATTGTGATTCAAAGCGATCGCGCAACCCACAAACGATCAAACGCGCCTTGCACCCAAAATCCCGCTCACCATCGCGCAAACCAGCCAAAACCGCCTCGTTGGCCTCCTCCAGCGTCAAGCCCTTGTGCGTACTCTCAATCGGCGCATACCGCACCTCCAAATACCGCACGTTCTCTGCCGCCGCATCCTCTACCAACTCGTACGCAATCCGGTGCAACGCCTCACGCGTTTGCATCACCATAATCGTATACTTGAACCACACCAAAAAATCCGCCAGCGACGGCGAATCATCAATCGACTCCAGTACGCGCTGCAACCCCGGCAAATCTCCCGCCGGCAACTCGGAGGCCAAACCCTGCTCACTCGCCAGCTCAAACAAGGTCTGCAATCGCAACGACCCATCCAGATGACAATGTAAATCTGTCTTGGGCCAGCCCAGAATCGCCTCGCGCGTCAACATCACCACACCCCCGTTCTTCGCTTCATCATAACATGCCCCACTCCCAACACCCCCTCAGACCAAAAACAATCGTCATCGCAAAAGAGCAACCAACGCAACCACGAAACCCCATTGACACCCATCGCGGAACGCCGGCATCATCGCTTTCATCAACAAGATGAAATAATTGATAACAATTGTTATCAATTAAATTTTTCAATTACAAACCATCGACGAGCGCCATGGAGGTCGCCGGAGGAGGTGCCTGCGCTTGTCCATTCAAGAGGATTTAACCCCGGCAGGGCCACTTCCTCTTATACCGTAACCCGCTTGTTCTGCAGCATCGCTGGAATAATGAGATTCCCAACACTGTCAACATACACCAACGGAACAACATCCGTGCTTGACACGATTGCGCGCACGCGTGCATCGACACCAACCGAAAATACCATGATTTTAATGATAATTTTATTATCTTTAAAAACTTCCCGATTTAGTCGTATCCTGGTGGCATCGGGCAGTTCATCAGGTAAACGGAGATGGTGGGTGTGATCACCCGTGATCGGAAGTCAGCACCAATGGCCACCATTCGAACTGCAAACAACAAAGAGATGACGCAAACAGTGCGACAACCCGCCTCACCCCTCAGAATCAGTGTGATATCATCTTTAATTCTTACAGCAAAATAACACTTAATTAAAAATTAATGAGCAACAGTTGATTTTGTTACTGTGTTGTAACCAGGTGTGACGACGAACATCGGAGTTGATATTGATGGGTTCGTTGGAGGAGTAGGGATATGCCAGTGATTATGAGCTCGTTGGCTGGGTTGGTACAACGCTCCGTAATCGGGATGGTTGACGAAGCGAGTGCAAAACCTCTGCGCATCGAGGTTCCGACGCCTGCAGCCATGGCAGGCGATGCGCTCGCTCTGGCCAAAAAACAACCTGTCACGCTGGCCCACAATCCATCCTCGCAGATTATGAACTTGTTGCGTGAATATTCAACCCTGTCTGACCAAGAAGCCGTGACCGCTGTCTACCGTGTGGCCCTTCAGGAGTCAGACCCGGCAGTCCTTCAGTATGCTGCTGCGTTGCTGCCAAACCGTAACGGTGGGACCAAAGCGTTCTCGTTTCTCAAACACATGGCAAACATTCGTGAATTGGGGCGGGAAGCGAACGACAATGCGTTGGAAAGAATAGACCGAATCATCGACATCATCCTTCAGGACTATGGGTTAAGCAATTATTCGCGGTCTGTATTTGTCGACGCGGCAATACAGGAATTCAGTAAAGTGGATACACCACAAGCGGCAGTGCGTCTCGAAATATCTATGATGCGGAAGTTATGCGATGACGCGGAGTTGGATTGCAATGAAGGAGCTTTAAAACTTGGCATCGATGCACTGGCCAGAAACAGCAGCCAAGAGGCCACAACAGCACTGACAAGGATCGGTGAGTCGGGTCTAGACCTAAGGATTGAAAACAAAAGGTATCTTAACATAAGGATTGAAAACGAAAGGTATCGTTCAGTTATCCAGGCGATTGATCGCAGCAACGTTCCTGAGCAGCTAAAAATTGACCGGCTCGCTTCCTTGGGCCATCACGGGAAGGATGGCTGGGTGATGGATTACGTGAGTGCCTATCCCGGCGTTGAAGCGATCCAGGCAATCGAGACGATCGCAAAAAAGTCTCGCCACTACACGAAAGCCCTTGAGTGCTTGGAAAAGTATTCGGGTGATGAGGCGATCCAGGCAACCCAGAATGTAGCATTAATGTCTCTGGGCGACGAAAAGCTGGGTTGGCCTCAAACGAGAGGACACATCATCCAAGCTTTTAACATAATTGGGGAAATCAAAAAAAGTGATCTATCCGTCGCAGAAGAAGCCGATCAAGCGATGAAGACAATCAAGAATCGCTATCAATCATTAGGTTTTAGGCATCGCTTTGATAAAGGCGTCAACCAGGCTTACGAGCGCGCAATAAGTTGGATTTAAGCGCATCAACCGATTCCCGGCCCCGGTCCTTGACACGAAAATGCTCGCACTGCACCCACGTATGCGAGGCAATGCCAGCAGCACGCAAACGAAACACTCACGCGGTTGACCTTTGATGACATTCCGCGCGCCTCGAGCCGTTGGCAAAACCCCATAAAAAGCGCTCGACTGCAATGAGTCGAGCGCTTTTTATCAGCAGAAGAGAGAAGAACACGCCAGCCCATTGGCGTCGCTGTTCTGTCACGCTCGCCCCTGACCGGATGTCTTGAACTGGCTCAGGCGTTGTCACGAATACGTTCGTGAGTGTCCACCAGGTTTTGCAGCATCGCGTTCACAATGCGACGGCGAGTGCCCGCATTATAAGTGGATTCCCAATCCCGGTACATGCGTTCGTAGTTGTTAAGGCCCGCATCCGCAATGTCGTAGGCGCGGCGATCATCCGCATCCTGACCCTCACGTGAGGTCACTTCCTGCACTTCCTTCAAACCTTCACGCAACACACGCAACATCCGCTCTTCAATGTTATCCCGCTCATAATCACTGTAAGCCCGGTTCCAATCCCGCAACATCTGCTGGTAATCATTCAAAACACGACGACTGACGCGCGATGACTCCCGTGCAGCATAACCACCTGGCATCGGCTTCGCGGCCTTCGGCTCAGGCAAGCGCTGCGCTGCCTGCGTCGGACGCTTGGCCGCCGCAGCCACCACACCATTTGAAACCGCACTGCCCGGCATACCAGAACTTGTACCACAACCGGCCAACACAGCCAGCAACACCACCCCAACAGCCAATTGACGAGTATAAGACACGATCATATCCTTTCACTATCAATCAAGACATCACAAAGCGGGTAACCGCAGTCAAAAAACCTGCGTTTAGTTGCTCACACCTGGCGGCGTGGGACGGCTGACGCCTGGGGGCGACGGGCGACGGCCATCAAAATCGGGACTCGGCGGCGTGGGCCGGCTCACACTTGGGGGCGATGGGCGACGGCCATCAAAGTCCGGGCTGGGCGGGGTCACGCGACCGCCATCCGGACGGGGCGGACGGGGGCGATCATAATCAGGACTCGGCGGGGTCGGCTCGCTATAACGGGGTAGCGGACTATAAATCATTGACTGACTCAACACACGCTCATTCGAGAAAAAGTTCTGCAAGCGATCCGCGAGACTACCAGCGCTCATTCCCATCCGCTCAAACCACCCCAAATCGCCATTACCATTCGAATCTTCCAATCTTTCATACTGTTCAACCATCTCAGACGCGCTCAGACGGCCGTCGCCATTCAAGTCTGCCTGCCGAAACGCTTCTTTGTTCATTTGTGCATAACGCTTGACTTCAACACTCGAAATCTGAACAAAGTCACTGCCAAGCAACAGCCGCTCGGTCCGCGTTTCATTCGTCGTCGACAAAAGACGCGTCTGCTCCGTTTCGCTCCGCGAAATCACACCGTCACCATTGCTATCGTAGCGGCGTACAACCCCTTCAGCTGCGTTGCGATAAGCGCCGTAATCCTTGAATTCATTCAACCGCACAGTACGCTTCCTCCACTATATAAACATCACTTAACCTAAAATTTATGTGATGTTTATATAGTGGAAGCAATTAAAAACTTGCTTAAATGACTTAAATATTTTTTAGTCTTTTCTTATAGACATTCGTCCAATCGAGGGCACGAGGTCGACAGTGCGTAGGCAGCCACGGGTTGCACCTGACTTCCGCGTTGACGCCTGACTGACGGCCTGACGTAACTGCCTTGTTGTCGACTCACTATGTCAGTGTAGTGCCTAGTAAGCTTTACAAAAATGGTGGCGTCTGGTGTGATCGCTGGCATGTTTGTACGTACCAAAACCACCCCAAATTCACCGCGGCGTTCTGTGCAGATCTGCGAATCCCAACGCGTCGGTGACAAAGTCAAGCAAACCATCGTGCGCCACATTGGCATCGCAATGGATGACAACGAGCTCGCAGCGTTGCTCGACCTTGCCGAAGTCATCCGGATCAAGCTGGAAGCCGAGCGTCGCGCCACTTTGCCATTATTTGCGCCCGAAGACCTTGCGGTGAAGGATCGCTCGACCCGCCGTGCCTCAAAGAAAGCGGCTTTGCCGGTTGAAGCGATGCGTTTGAGCAACCTCGAAGAAGAGACACGGGTCGTTGAAGGCATCCAGGATATTTTCGGTGCCCTGTATCAAGAGCTGGGCTTCGACAAGATTTTGCCCCAAAAAAGTCAGAATCACGTGCTTTTGAGCACCGTGCTCGCACGGGTGGCGGATCCACAAAGCAAACATCGCACCGCGGCACTCCTGGAAGAGGATTTTGGCATTCGTATTCCGCTGGATCGCATCTATCGGATGATGGACACGCTGTATGCTCGGCATGAAACGGTCCAAAACACGGTACGCCAAGCCACATTGCAGCTTTTCAAGGAAAAAATTGACGTTGTCTTTTTTGACGTGACCACCCTCTATTTTGAGAGCGTGGAAGCGGATCAACTCCGCGAATTCGGCTACAGCAAGGATCAAAAGTACCACGTCACCCAGGTGGTGCTGGCGCTTGCAACCACAGCCCAGGGACTTCCTATCGGATACAAGCTTTTTAGTGGTGACACCGCTGAAACCAAGACCCTGATGGCCTGCGTGGATGACTGGAGAACGCGGTTCGAGATTGAAAAAGTGGTCTTTGTTGCGGATATGAGCGAAGCCAACCTCAGTGGCCTCGAAGGGACCCAAGCAGACAGGCAAAACCTGCCTGCCATTGAGTACGTCGTGGGCGCCTCGCTGCGCAAACAAAAGAAGGCGCTCAAAGAGCAGATTCTGAACGCCAAAGGCGCTCGCCTGGCGGCGTTTGAGGGTGAGTGCGCGTGGGTGAGCGAATTAAGCATGCCTGGCAATCGCCGTCTGATCGTGACTTATAGCGCCAAACGGGCGGCAAAGGACCGAAAGGATCGTGAAAAGCTTATCGACAAGTTGACCCAGAAACTGGGTAAGGCCAAGGGCAAGGCGTCGTTGAAGAAACTGGTCTCAAACAAGGGCTATCTCAAGTTCACGCGGTGTGAAGGCAACGTGTCAGCGGTGATCAACGAGAAAAAAATTGAGGCAGACGCGCAATGGGACGGGATGGCAGGCATCATCACCAATTCGGACAAACCTGCGCTGGAACTGCTGGCGCGTTACCGGCAACTATGGATAATTGAAGCGGCTTTCCGGGTCAACAAGCATGACCTCAAGATGCGCCCCATTTGTCACTGGAAGCCAGAGCGAATCGAAGCCCACGTGGCAATTTGCTTTTTGGCTTATGCGCTACTCGCTCACGCTCGGTACCGCATTGGTTTGCAGCAGGAATCCATGAGCGTTGAGGTGATGCGCAATGAACTGCTGCGTGTGCAGGCGAGCATTCTGAGGGACAAAACGACGGGTGCGCGCTACCGGTTACCCTCGACCATGACCCAGGCGGCCATCCGCATTTACCGTGCATTTGACCTCAAGCGCTCGCTGACGCCCACGCTGATAGCGACTGATACTTAGCCAATTCGACAAAAAATGCCAAATGTAGTGCCTCATCACTGAGGCACTTTGGCGTCCTTACTTGATTTCAGCGGTTACTTCGCGGAAGTCAGGCCTACCCCTCATCGAAACAGACAACAACGATCACCACAAAAGGGGAACACAACGCCACTTGCGGAAAGCTCGCAGGACCTTTGCCGTCAAAACCACGAACAGAAAAAAGATAATAATTGTTATCAATACTTTTTTCAGAAAAGTCAATCCACATCGGATCGGGGGTGATGGGGTGTTCAAGCTTCACTCGGGCGGCGGGGCGTTGCCACTACCGCCGCTTGTCTATCCGTCGTCACGTCTCTCCGTTCATTGTTATTGTAGCGGGCGATCGCCTTACGCGCCGCTCCGGCCCTCCCTGCTTGCGATCACGCCCGTTCGACACTTCGTGAAACGAAAAATGCGTGAAATACCAGTGTGATGATTATTTGAGCACGATTCGTCTACAAACCAAAACAGCTCATTTTGTGGACTGAACATTTTTATAGACAAGGCTCTAACTTGCTTTCGAGGTTTTTGTGCCGTGCAGTGTCGAAAGCCCGCCAAAATGATGGGGATTCCCAAAAACGCCAGCAGAACAACTTTCAGGCCTGGCACCATCACACACACTCGCGTAGACCAAAGACGCCATCATTTTTTAGTGATAATTTTATTATCTTTAAAATATTTCAACTCACAGTAAAATTGTAGTGAAACTGGGCAGCTCGCCAGACAAGCTGACATTGATTAGATGGCATCCCGCACCGTCTAAACTATTGGCAAAACCGTGCGGAAAGCGCCCGACTGCAATGAGTCGAGCGCCTTAAATCACCACGGGAGAGAAGACCACGCTATGCCACTCGCGTTGCGGTTCTGTCGCCCTCGCCCCCGACGGTATGCTGTAAGCTGAATCAGGCGTTATCCCGAATGCGTTCGTGCGTGTCAACCAAACTTTGCAGCATCGCATTCATAACGCTACGGCGGACGTCCGCACCACGAGCGGTTGCCCAGAGATGATACGAAAGTGCGTAATCGTTAAGACCCCCATCCGCAATGTCGTAGGCGCGGCGATCATCCGCATCCTGACCCTCATGTAAGGTCACTTCCTGCACTTCCTTCAAACCTTTACGCAACACACGCAACATTCGCTCTTCAATGTTATCGCGATCGTAATCACTGTAAGCCCGGTTCCAATCCGGCAACATCTGCTGGTAATCATTCAAAACACGACGACTGACGCGCGATGACTCCCGTGCAGCATAACCACCTGGCATCGGCTTCGCGGCCTTCGGCTCAGGCAAGCGCTGCGCTGCCTGCGTCGGACGCTTGGCCGCCGCAGCCACCACACCATTTGAAACCGCACTGCCCGGCATACCAGAACTTGTACCACAACCGGCCAACACAGCCAGCAACACCACCCCAACAGCCAATTGACGAGTATAAGACACGATCATATCCTTTCACTATCAATCAAGACATCACAAAGCGGGTAACCGCAGTCAAAAAACCTGCGTTTAGTTGCTCACACCTGGCGGCGTGGGACGGCTGACGCCTGGGGGCGACGGGCGACGGCCATCAAAATCGGGACTCGGCGGCGTGGGCCGGCTCACACTTGGGGGCGATGGGCGACGGCCATCAAAGTCCGGGCTGGGCGGGGTCACGCGACCGCCATCCGGACGGGGCGGACGGGGGCGATCATAATCAGGACTCGGCGGGGTCGGCTCGCTATAACGGGGTAGCGGACTATAAATCATTGACTGACTCAACACACGCTCATTCGAGAAAAAGTTCTGCAAGCGATCCGCGAGACTACCAGCGCTCATTCCCATCCGCTCAAACCACCCCAAATCGCCATTACCATTCGAATCTTCCAATCTTTCATACTGTTCAACCATCTCAGACGCGCTCAGACGGCCGTCGCCATTCAAGTCTGCCTGCCGAAACGCTTCTTTGTTCATTTGTGCATAACGCTTGACTTCAACACTCGAAATCTGAACAAAGTCACTGCCAAGCAACAGCCGCTCGGTCCGCGTTTCATTCGTCGTCGACAAAAGACGCGTCTGCTCCGTTTCGCTCCGCGAAATCACACCGTCACCATTGCTATCGTAGCGGCGTACAACCCCTTCAGCTGCGTTGCGATAAGCGCCGTAATCCTTGAATTCATTCAACCGCACAGTACGCTTCCTCCACTATATAAACATCACTTAACCTAAAATTTATGTGATGTTTATATAGTGGAAGCAATTAAAAACTTGTTTAAATGACTTAAATATTTTTTAGTCTCTTCTTATAGACATTCGTCCAATCGAGGGCACGAGGTCGACAGTGCGTATGCAGCCACGGGTTGCACAAACAACACTGTGGGTGTGTGTCTTCTCACTCGGGCAACCCTCGGACCAAACATCTGTGATCGTTCAGCCCGAGCATTCAAACAAACAAGAATGGTTAGACGCTTAATGAAGGCACGACCGAAACAACACACCGGGGCAAGCAATCAAGTGTTTTTCGAGCCTAACAGGCCGCTGAAAAACTCGCTTTAGCCTCCCTGTCGAGACTGCAAACCCGCATTCCGCCGTGAGGAACCCTGACGAAAAAAGTGCCTTTCAGGCACGTTTTCAGCCGCCTGCTAACGCGAACAGCTGAAGGGGCATTCAACCGATCAACGGGTCAAAGCCGATCAATTGCATCATCGGGTAAACGAGGAAACACTATCCGAGGCGCAAAACAGGCACCGTAACAAAACAACTGAACCAAAGACCGGCCAACGTCCGGGCAGTCTTTGCGACGAATTCGATCGCCGCTGATCACCACCCACAAGTCTTTTTCGTACAAAATGCCGACGCGCTATCGCAAACTACTGCCAATTTTAACGGGCCATTCATTCAACGCACCCAACGCCGGGCAGTTGATGGTTGATTCAATCAGCGAGGGTGTCGGCATTCAGCGAGCGTATCGGGTCTTGGTGTGGCGATCGCCCCACACGGCGTTCCTGCCACGCCGGGCGCAGCAACGATTGGACCACTTCAAACGCCGGTTTGACCGTGCCATCGCGCCGCACAAGCCCAAAGTGATCCTCAAGCCGCAAAACCGGATGCCGCTCAGGCTGCGGCGGCGGATCCAACAACTCGTAAAGATTCAGCCAGGGCTTAGCACCCTCGGGCACGCGCAACGCCAGGCGGTTAAGCAGGTGCGGCAAGGCTTGCTGATACCAGCGCGCCATGGATGTTTCATCCCGCTCTGCAGGGAAAAAATGTCCCCAGCGTGCGGTGGGCCCTAACCACGAAAAATTGGCCGCACTGGTATACCCGGTCTCACCGATCACCACCTGCTTGCCAGACCAGACACTGTCAGGTCTGGCTACCCGCTCAAGCACCCGATCCAAACACGCCCAATCCAGCGGCCCCAGTTTGGGCGCCCAGGTTTCGGGGTAGTAATCCAGTGCGATAACATCCACCAAATGCCCGGCCCGCTGCAAAAACTGCTCGCTAAATCGCTCCCAGTTCCACCAGCCATCCAAAAACCATTGCGGCACATTCGGGTGAGTCAGCACGTTATAAACGAGGCGCGCCTGGCCCTGCCACGCCCCGTGGGCCTTGGCGAACAAGGCCGCGAGCAGTTCATAAGACGGTCGCAAGGGCCAGTGCCAACGACCGATGCGCATGGTCTCAAACAAGACAGGGTCTTGCTTGAGAAGCGCCAGATAATTGTTGGGCTCATTCCAGACTTGCAGCAGATCGATATGGCCTAGAACGGGTGCCAGCGTCTGGCAGTAGTGGCCCCAAGCCGTTACAAAGTTTTGCGGGTTTGAGCGCAGATGCTGCAAGGCCCAAGCCGGGGGGTGATAGAGGAGGGCGAACACCTTGAGGTGATGCATGCGAAGGGTGTCGAATAAGAGGGCGTACCAGCGAAGCAGATCATGGTTCCAGCGACCGGGAAGGGGTTCGAGGGCTGACCAGTTGAGATCAACCCGCACGCCTTGCACACCGAGCGAAACAAGCCAATCCAGGCTCACAGGCAACGCCGCGTGCAATTCAGTCAGGCACCAAGACGGTGCGAGGCGCAACGGGTTAAGGTTCACCGAAACAATTGGGCGATCAGAGGCCATCATGCCGCCCTTGTACCGCTACGACGTCCCTTGCATACGGGACAGCCACTGGTAATTTTTGAAAAAACGGGCCCTTGGCACCGTGCTGTCATCTGTCTGAAAAAATTACGACAGCTCACATCTAAACAGAAACGTGAAGATTGTTGATCAAATTTTCGTCATAGCGCCAAAACAGCGAGTCAGAACCTGATGTTTTGAGTTTGCCACTTAAGCTTTGAACAAAAACCGATGCGTCACGATATGGCAAGATCGTGCAACCAGCAAAATATTCGGGACGAAAACCTCGGTGCCGCAGCCTGGTGATGGGGTGCACCAGTAGCACACGATGTGGGGGTGTCGGCGCACTGCGCTTATTTGCCCCAATATCATTGACACATGTGGCTGGCACCACACGGTGCGAGAGAGCCTGAGCCCGTGCTAAGATTGCCCCGGAGGATACCCGCATGCAAGCATTGATGCACCGTGCCTTGGCTGTGATCGCAAGCGCGACCGTCGGCGTGGCATCCGTTACCACGTCTGTTGCGGCAGCGTCCAAAACGACATTGTCGCAGCAACTGGAACAAGTGATGCAGCGGATGGCAAAGCCCGGTTGCCACTTGGGCATCAGCGTCGTTCGACTCGATAACGGCGAAGTGGTGTTCACCCAAGATGCCGACAAGCTTTATACGCCCGCTTCGTTGATCAAAGTTGCAACGGTAGGCGCCGCCTTAAACAGAATTGATCCCGATACCCGCTTTGCCACCCGATTGCTGAGCGACGCACTGTTGGATGACGGCACGCTGCGGGGTCCTTTGTTTTTGCAGGGAATGGGTGATCCGGAATTGGGCGTGACACAACTTGTGCAACTGGCGACACAACTCAAGGCACGGGGTGTGCGTGTCGTGGCGGGTGACCTGGTTGCGGATGCCACCGCTTTACAACCGGAAACCCGTGCAGCCGATGGGTGGATGGTGGATGATCTGCCTTGGGGTTACGCTGCCAGTCCCGCCGCCCTGTGTTTAAACAGCAATGCGTTAGCCGTCACAGTCAACGCTGGGGCTCCCGGGCAACCCCCCGCCTGTCAGGTGAGTCCGGCCAGTGACTACATACGCATTCGCAATCTGGCTGTTACAGGTGCACCCGGCGCGCCCAACACCCTGAAAGTGAGCCTTGAACGCAGCCCAAGAGGGCCACAAGAAATCCTGAACCTGGTTGGCACGGTACCAGCAGGCGCGAAACCCTACAACGAAGCGCTCAGCATTAATGACCCCGTCGCCTGGACACTCACCGTCTTCGCAGAGTGTCTCAAGCGCCAGGGCATTCGGCATGACGGCTCGCTAAAACGTGGTGCAGCCCCTCAATCGGCGCGTGAACTGGCAACCCACTTTTCGCAGCCTTTTGGTGAGATCTGTCGTCAAACGCTCAAGCGCAGTGACAATCTATGGGCAGAGATGATCCTGCTTCACCTTGGTAAGCACAGTTTTGGGGCACCGGGGACGCGGAGCAAGGGCCTTCGTGCGCTGGATGGCTATCTTAAATCCGCAGGGTGGCCTGATGGGGGTTACCGCTTGAGCGATGGTGCCGGGTTGTCCCGCTACAACTTGCTGAGCCCGACGATGATGACCGGTTTGCTGCGTGCGATGAGTGCTGGAAAGGGCTATCCCACCTTGTTGATCGGTCTGCCGACCGCGGGCATTGACGGGACGTTGGGCAACCGACTGCGCAACGTGGCTGCAAGGGGGCGCTTACGCGCCAAAACTGGTACCCTCGGTGGCGTCAGTGGGTTGGCTGGCTTTGTAGAGGGTCGAGATGGTGCACAGTATGCGATCGCCATCATCGCCAACAGCTTCACCGGCGACCCGAATACCCAGCGACAACTTCAAGACGCTCTGGTAATGACCCTCATCGACTGGAACACCGACAACCCCAGCGACATCGAAGCCCCCGTCGCGGACGAAGCCCCCATCGCCCCGCAACGCTGACCCAAGGGCCTTGAGACGATACCACGGGCATTCGACTATTTATACTTGGAAATGAAGTGACAGCTTTAG
The DNA here is from genome assembly GCA_040400605.1 of Candidatus Sericytochromatia bacterium. Lineage (GTDB taxonomy): Bacteria > Cyanobacteriota > Sericytochromatia > S15B-MN24 > JAQBPE01 > JBBAPZ01. The sequence goes on along the minus strand of JBBAPZ010000010.1, from coordinate 24,579 downwards.
TCAGCGAAAAACATTCGCCTCACAAAACGAGCTTGTGAGACGTGGGTTGGGCTAAGCGATGATCAGGTTACTGCGCCACTTGTGGCCGTTATCATCCGCGATGGCTGCCACGGAACGCCCTTCGCTTCTGTAACAGCGAGCAATTTCACTGACAATGGCATCCTTGCTTGCAGAAAAAGCACAGTGGTTCAAGTTCGTCTCGTGGTGTATTCCTCTCGCCAGAACACGATGAAGAATTGTTTCAAGATTTTACGAAAAGGTACGACGACTGTGAAAATGGATAGTCCACCACCCATTCACCAGTCAATGCGTTTTTGCACGTCGCGTTGCACGCACCGATGCGTCAAAAACCGTCCTGAACCCCCGGAAGACCCCAGATATAATCAAACACTTGCTGCCCCAATTGTTCGCCACCCACTAGATCCTGCCGGTAATGGATACCGCCATACAAACGACTGAGGGATGCCTCCTTTTGATACGTGGTGATGAGCGCGCTCTGTGCTGGAAACACACGCTTCAAGAACTCGCCTGATGCCGTTGAAAAAGTGGAATGCCCGGATGGGTAAGATGGATGATTCGGCGCGCGAATCAAAAACGGTTCAAAACCGGTTGTCTCCAGTGGTGCCATTTGCTCCGGCCGGGCCAGGTTATAATGGAATTTGTTGTTCCAGCAAGCGATCCCCGCATCGGCTTGAATAATGCTTAGAACCGTCATCAAGCGCGTGCCGCGTATGTCATCAAAGCGGGCCGCCTTCGCCCACTTGATTGCCAAACGGTTCCAGTCTGCAAACGGGTTGTTATTGGCCCATTTCCACGCCAGCACTTTTTGATCATCATCCAGTTTTTTATGGGTTTCGAGCACCTCGTCCAATTCGACCTTGAACGCTGGTGTGCCAGGCCATGCCGGTTCCGGCAAACGAAACTGATCCCCACCTTTAAGCCACCACGGCCGCCAGGTACCAGCCCTCGGTTCTTGGGCACCGAACGCATGGGACCACGTACCGCGCGGGTCATGCTGGGGTGCGTCGCCCGAGGCATCCGAGCTGTCTTTCCCGGCATAGGCCAACACCCGGGCAGCAACCTGTTCGCCGATCGCACGCCCCGCCGCAATGTCACTCGGGAAGTTGGCACCCGCATTCAGGCGCGCCTCGCTCTCAGTTTGCGCCCGTTTGAGGCACTCTCCCGCCTCGACGGGTGCAATGGACTCCATGACGATTGCGGCGGCATACACCATCGCCGCATGTTCTGACGGGAAACTCGAAACGGGTTGATCCCAAATCAACGGCTCCACTGACAAATCAAGTGCCCCCGGAGCCGGCCGACGCACCTGCCGCTTGATCGCCATCGCAGCCAGACACGCGTCATGCATGGCCACATTCACCAGTGCGTAGGTCCGTGCCAGGCGCGGCGTAAAATACAATTCGCGGCGTTGGCGCGTGCGATCGCGCAGATAATCATTCCAGGCAAACACCAGCGGGACCGCTTGCAACGCCTTGATTTCTTCGCGCACAGTCGCATCGCGTCCCGCCTTGAGTGCACGTAACGCTACAAGTTCATCGCGCAAAGCCTGCGACCCCGGACGCTCCGCCGCAGGAACCGTTAATTCGGAAACCGAACCCAGCACCACAGGCTTCCAATTCGCTTGCCAATCGTTCAGCGAACGCGCCGACAAAGCCTGTGTGGGGGTTCCAGGCGCATTGCACCCCACCGAAACCGTAGCACCCAAAGCAAGCAGGACTGACATCAAACGGGCATGCCCATTCAGCACGGTTAACTCCCCTCAACGCCACACCCACCTGCTGATTCAACTACCCACACTGTCTTGCGCATAAACACGAAACCGTCGAAAAACGGATCGGCTTTTTCGATCGGTGAAACGCTTGCACGACACCGCATAAAACAAGAAAGGCTTGAAACACGGTTTGAATACCTGTTTCAGAGAGCTTCGCCAGCAAATGGAACCGGATCGTTTTGTGGAACGAACATTCTTACCAATTATGAACGCTTCAATTCCCCGGCACGTTCCTCAGCGTGAAAGGCGCGAGCGATGACACTACGATTCCCAGCTCTTTGAGGCTCAAATCCTTTGCAATGCTTGTACTCTCAGGGTAGCGCTCACGCAGGTAACCGGCACCCACCACACGAAAAAAAGGGCCTTTGCCTACCCAGTCAGTCATCACGAGGTCCGGTTTTCGAAACTGATAAATGGCACAGGTCACATCCCCTAAAGCAGGGATCCGCACAGTGGTGACTGGTGGGATGTTGAAGCCGCCAATGCCTCCGTGGGTAGATTCAATCCCAAAAACTTGCCCAGTCTTGTAATTTTCATACACCACCAATGTGCCAATGCCGCCTGCGGGGCCGGGCTGGCGGGCGATCGCAAGCACGCTCGTCACCGTGAAGCCTTCAGGCACCCGTTGCGGCAACACGCTCACAAGTCCCGCAGCGCGCAAGACCTGCGTTTGCGGTTCGCTGAGAACCGCTGCACGGGCGGGGTTGCCGGCTAACACAAACGTGGCGCAAACAACCGCAAGCCAGAACCTCATCAAACGGACTCCCGCGCAAATGAGCTCCCTGCCAGTTCGCACATTAACGGCCGCAACTGTGCTGCAGCGCGCTGGGGTGTCTCCTCGGGCAAAAACGCACCTGTCTCAAGGCAATAACCGTAACCCGCCGGCAGCACATGAAACGCGACATCACGCATGGCGCAGATGGCATTGGGGTGAACCGGGGCGCCTTCCGGATTGTGGCGACCATCAAGGACACTCACCGTCCCCGTGCCGACCACCTCCACACGCTGATTGGCCCGTACCACGAGTGCCGTGCGGGCCTCGACCCCACAACCGAGCAAGTCGGGTTGCTGCGCGACAATCGCAAGCAAACGCCCCAAGCGATGCTGCTCACAATAGTGGTGATCGATCACCAAACGTTCAAAAAAGCCAACCCCTTCGAATACCGATAATCCACCTGCGCGCGGATGAATGTCACTCGCTCCCTCAGCCACCACATGACGTGCCAACAATGACGCACCAGCACTCACGCCCCCGACACACGCGCCACGCAGCGATGCATCCCGTAACGCCTGCGTGAAACCGCATTCACCCGCGTGACGAGCAAGCACCCCCACATCCCCTGCCACCAACAAAACACCCGTGGCATCCTCACATGCCCGCAACGCTGCTGCACGTGACGCATCATCATTCAATGTCGATACCGTCAAACGCCTGGGACCAAACCCTGAGAGCGCCGCTTGATACTGCGCGAACAGACGGGGGCGCGGACGTTGAAACACCAGCACGACCAACACGTTCGCAGCGGTTCCACCCGCCAGGTCCACGAAGTGAGACAACAGGGCGCCATCCGGCACGCGCCTGTCCGCCCCACCCAACACCATCCACGTTCCCGACACGTATATCCCCCCTTGCTTAACTGTACCCGACTTTAGACCGTCACAACACGGCCAGGCGCTGCACGGGCCACACCCGCAACAACGGCCGCCCAATCATGTGATCGAACGGCACAGGGCCAAACACCCGGCTATCCGCGCTGTTATCGCGGTTATCGCCCATCACGAAAACGCTGGCGGCAGGAACCCGCCCCCCCGGCATCCCAAGCGCCTGCCAATCCGGTTGCTCATAATGCGGCTTCTTCGCGAGATACGGTTCAACAAGCGGCTTCCCGTTTACGTGCACCAGCCCGTTCTCGAAGTGAATGCGATCACCCGGGCCTGCCACCACGCGCTTAATCAATGCATGACGAATGCGATACCGCCAAGCACGCTTTGGCGGCGCAAAAACTACGATGCTGCCCGGTCGTGGCTGTCTAAAGCGCAGACCCAACTTGTCAACCAGCAACCGATCACCTTGAGCCAACGTCGGCAACATTGATGAACTCGGAATCCAGCGTGCCTCAACAACGAAAGCGCGTAAACACAAAGTCCCGACAAATGCCAGAACAAATACCCAAACACATTCTACCGCCCGAGACCGTGGCTTCGCATACCACGCCCACAACCGCGAAATGGGATCCGCTGCAAATCGATTGGGACCCCGACGGACCATCCACCCCCAACCTTTCGCCAACCCAGGCACTCACGCCCGATTAACCCCTGACAAACAACCTGTCAATCCCGATCACCAAGCTGCTATGATACCGCCTGTACCCCATTCACGGTAACGCCTCACGCCACCCATTCACGTTTTTCAGAAAGCGAGTCTCCCGTTGCCGCGATTCACTCACCGCTTCATCGCTTGCCTCACCTTCCCCCTGTTGATGGGCGCCCAAGCACAGCCTGTCAGCAAAACGGCCGTTGCGATTCTGTGGCACCAACACCAGCCGCGCTATCCCCAACGCCCGGGTACCAAGGTTTTTGAGCAACCTTGGGTGCGATTGCACACAACCAAGGACTACGCAGATATGGTGCAGACCGTGACACGGTTTAAAGATTTGAAGGTCAGCTTCAACTTGACGCCGGTCCTCATCGAACAAATCGAGGCTTACAACGCGGGCGGGACGGATCGCCACGCCGAACTGGCCAGCCGTGACCCCGCAACCTGGACCCCAGACGAAAAAGCCGAAGCCGCCAACCGTTTCTTTCAGGTCTCACAGCCCATGCTCAAACGTTTCCCCCGACTGGCTACCCTCAAGGCGAGACCCTGGCGATCGCTCAACGCACAAGACTGGCGCGATGCCGTCATGCTCTTTCACCTCGCCTGGACCGACACCGACTGGCTCAACTGGACTGACGGGGAAGGCAAGAAAGATGCAGTCGGCCAGCGTTGGCTCAAACAGACTGAAGGCTTCAGCCACCACGATATGCTGGAATTACTCAAACGGCATCGCGCAATCTTGCGCGGCGTCATCCCCCTGCACCGTCAGGCGCAACTAGACGGTGCCATCGAAGTCAGCACCACGCCTTATTATCATCCCATCTTGCCGCTGCTTCACAGCACGGAGCTCGCAAGCGAAGCCATGGACCGCGACAGTTTACCGGAACAACCCTTTGCATTTCCCGAAGACGCCCGCTACCACGTGGAAGCTGCCCAAGCCAGTTATCGCAAGCATTTTGGCCGTCCTGCAACGGGCATGTGGCCGGGTGAAGGCTCGGTTGCCCAAGCCGTGATGCCGCTGTTCAAGGCAGCGGGGATTCAGTGGGTGGCGACTGACGAGGAAGTCCTCGCCCGCTCATTAGGGCGGGATTTGACCGGCGCAGATCGCGAGCATCTGTATCGCCCTTGGCAGGAACCAAACGGCGTGGCGTTGCTGTTTCGTGATCGGAAACTATCCGATGACATTGGGTTTCGGTATGGGAATATGGCAGGCGAGGTTGCCGCCCAAGACTTGCTGGGTCAGTTGGAGGCGATCGCAAAGCCTCAAGCTACCCACCCGCGACTGGTAACCATCATCCTCGATGGCGAAAACTGCTGGGAAAATTACCCGGATGACGGCAAGGCCTTCCTGAATGCACTCTATCAGGGCCTCTCAACATCCGAGCATCTCTACACCACAACCCCGTCACGCTACCTCCAGTTGAATCGCCCGGAACCCCTCAAGCACCTATGGGCCGGTTCCTGGATCAACGCCAACTTCGCGACGTGGATCGGAGAACCCGATGAAAACCGGGCTTGGGACGCACTGCACGATGCGCGGCGCGCGGTTCAGCAATTTGGCGTGGCGCATGGCCTAAAACACCCTGCCTATCAAAAAGCCCTCAAAACCCTCTATATCGCGGAAGGCAGTGACTGGTTCTGGTGGTATGGACAAGACCAGGATTCCGGTCGCGACGAGACCTTCGACCTGGCCTATCGCCAGTTGCTACAAAGCGCCTATCAGGCGATCGCCCAAACCCCGCCAACATCACTGAAGCAATCACTGACGCACCAACCACCAGGCCCACGCAAACCCAAGGGCACCCTTCACCCCATCCTGGATGGCAATTTGCAGCGCCAGGAATGGGCCGATGCAGGTGCCTGCTTCGCACCGAACGGCACAATGAACCAAGCCCTTCCCATCCAGTCACTGTTTTACGGCTATGACCAGACTTATCTGTATCTCGGCATCCAATACGCCGGTTCCAGCACCCCTTGCCAAGTGCAAGTCGGCCAACTTACCCTTGACTGTGACGCAAAAATCCAGGCACCGGCAGGCGTCATCATCAAAACCGGCGCGTACGCAACCGAACTCGCAGTGCCACTATCACTGCTTCAATCACCCAACCTGACAGCCCGCCCGTTGCAGGTGCGCTGCCAGACGCAAACCCTTCCCAACAGTCCCTTGATGCTCAAGGACATCCTGCCAACGCAAAAGTGACAAGTGTGACCACTATACCGAGCAATATATCAATTGCGACATATATTTTTATTTGACACCTCAAAATATTTACGGTTTAAATAAATAGACGCTTGGCGCGTCGTGGCCACGTGTCTGCGAGAGGATATCCACACATGCGTCGTCGCCTCCTTTACAGGACATTGTTTGCTGTTTTGCTGATTGGTGTTGGTGGCACGTCGCTGACCGCCTGCTCTTCCAAAAAATCCAAGCCGGATGCGCAAGCGAGTGGTGCACCCAAGGTTTTGACGGTGAGTACAGCCGTTGTCGGTGAACAATCGTTGCTGCGAGAGCTTTTGGTCAGTGGGTCAGTGGTGGCGTGGGACCCATTGCCGGTCATGCCGGGTGCGAACGGTTTGCGTATTGTGAAGGTCGCGGCTGAGGAAGGGCAGACCGTGGTGCGCGGCCAGTTGCTGGCACAGTTGGATGACTCGACCTTGCTGGCACAGACCCAGGCAGCCAGGGCGCGTGCGGCAGGTGCATTGGCCCAACTGGCGAAGATGCGTCAACCGACGCGGCGTCAGGATTTGTTGAGTGCGGAAGCCGCGTTGGCGCAGGCTGAAGCGAATTTTCAGATGGTGGAGGACACCTGGAAGCGCGTTAAAGCTTTGCGGGAAGAGGGCGGGGTGTCCGATGCGGAATTGGTGAGTCGCGAGATGCAGGTGGGTGTGGCGCGCGCTGGGGTTGAGCAGGCTCGGCAGCGTTTGAGTTTGGCGCGAGAAGGTTCGCGGGCGGAAGATTTGCGTCTGGCGGAGGCGCAGGCAGCAGAGGCGCAGGCCAGTGTGCGACAGATGGAGGCCATGTTGGCGCAGACGCGGCTCGTGGCACCGGATGCAGGGCTGATCGTTCGGCGGGATGCGCATCTCGGGGATGTGTCGACGGTTGGACGGGCGTTGTTTCAATTGGTGCGTGCGAATCGTCTGGAGGTTGAGGCGTTGGTGCCTGAGACGGATCTTGGGCGTTTAAAAGAGGGGCAGTTGGTGCAAGTCAGTTCGGATGCCCGACCTGACTTGCGCGCAACGGGCAGGGTGCGCATGGTGGGTGCGCAGGTGGATGCCAGTTCGCGTCAGGCGACCGTCAAGATCGCCCTTGAGCAAGGTTCTGAATTCAAGGCGGGTATGTTCGTGCGCGCAGCCATCAATCTTGGAGCGGTCAAGACCCTGGCTGTGTTGTCACGTGCGCTCATTACCACCGAAAACGGTTCTCAGGTGTTCGTCCTTGAAAACGGAGTGGCGAAAACCCGTTCCGTGCAGCCTGGACTGCGCGCCGGGGACTGGGTTGCCATCAACCGTGGACTCAAGGCGGGCGAGCCGGTCATTATTGCTGGCGTCGGGTTCCTGAAAGATGGCGATGCGGTCAATGTCGCGCCAGCCCTGCAAGACGAATCCGATACGCCTTCATCCGATGCACCTGAAGTGGAACCATCGCCATGAACATTTCAGCGTGGGCGATTAAACGCCCGATCCCGATTGTTCTGATGTTCGTCATTTTGCTCTTTTTAGGGCTTTTGGCCTATCGAGGGCTTGGTATCAACGACAATCCCGATGTCGACTTTCCATTGATCGTTGTCAGCGTGGCGCAACCGGGCGCATCGCCTGCGGAGCTTGAGACCGAAGTCACGCGTAAGGTTGAAGATGCGCTGGTCGGCATCAGTGGTTTGGATCACGTGACCTCTTCCATCAATGAGGGGTTGTCGACCACGACTGCCGAGTTCAAGATTGGAACACGTTCCGAGACTGCTTTGAACGATGTACGGGATGCGATCAGCAAAATTCGCCAGACCTTGCCGGCAGACATCAACGAACCGAGCATCACACATCCCAATTTTAGTGGTGAACCGTTCATCACCTACGCCATCGCCTCCGATGTCCGTTCAGTGGCCGAACTGTCCCGTCTGGTGGACGAAGACATTACCCGGTCGCTCCTGAGCGTGTCAGGTGTCGCGCAGGTGCGTCGCTCGGGTGGTTTGACCAGGGAAGTGCGCGTGTCGTTGGATCCGGCACGATTGCGGGCGCTGGGTGCATCCGTTGATCACGTCAATCAACAGTTGCGGGCTTTAAACCTTAATCTGCCGGGTGGGCGTGCTGAGGCGGGTGGGCAGGAACAAGCCATCCGAACGCTAGGTTCTGCGCGAAGCATCGCGGATTTACGGGCGCTGCCCATCACCTTGCCCAACGGGAAAACCGCGCGTTTGGACACCCTTGGCAGCGTGACGGACGGTTATGCCGAGGTGCGACAGATGGCGCGTCTGGATGGGAAACCGGTGGTGGCGTTTTCGGTGGTGCGGGCGCAGGGTTCAGCGCTCGTGCAGACGGAAGAGGCCACACGCAGGCAAGTAGAAGAGATGAAGAAGAGCCTGCCAAGCGATGTGCGGATCGAATTGATTCGCACGTTGGCCGATTATACGCGTGCAGCGCACGCCGCTTCAATGGATGCGCTCTATCTTGGTTCAATTTTGGCAGTGGCCGTGATTTACCTTTTTTTACGGAATTGGCAAGCCACGATCATTTCGGCTCTGGCCATTCCACTGTCCGTGATTGCCACCTTTTGGGTGATGCGGCACCTCGGTTATACCCTAAACGGAATGACAACCTTGGCGTTGACCTTGGTTGTCGGGGTGCTTGTGGATGATGCGATCGTTGATTTGGAGAACATTTACCGTCATATTGCCATGGGCAAGTCACCGTTACAGGCCGCCATTGAGGCGACGGACGAAATCGGCTTGGCGATCGTCGCCACCACGTTTACGATTGTTGCCGTCTTTGGACCCGTGGCGTTCATGGGGGGCATCACCGGGCAATTTTTCAGAAGTTTTGGCATCACCGTGTCGGTTGCCGTTTTGTTCTCGTTGCTGGTGGCGCGAACGCTCACGCCGATGATGGCTGCCTACCTGTTGCCAGCCAAGGTTGAGGCCACTGACGACAATACCTGGTATCGTGCGCTTTACCTCAGGACTCTTAACGTCGCCTTGTCGAATCGCTTGCTGACGATGGTAGCGGCGCTGGGTGTATTTGTTGGCTCGCTGTTTCTGGTGCCATTGATTCCGAAGGGGTTTATCTCGGTCGGCGACATTGGACAATCGTCGGTAGGCGTCACTTTGCCAGCGGGATCCACCATTGCTGAAACTGATCGTGTCGCCCAAGCCGTGACAGATTTGATGTTAAAACGGCCAGAGGTGTCAAAGGTGTTTGCGACGATTGGTAGCAGTGGTGCCAGTGCTGGCGGGGCATTGATTTCGACAGGATCCAGTGTTACCCGTGCGACGATCAACGTGGTGTTGGTACCGCGCAAGACCCGCAAATTGAGCCTTGACCAGTTTCAAAATGAGTTGCGGCCGGAGTTGAACAAGATACCGGGTGCGCGGATTTCGTTCAATCAATTTGGCGCAACCGGATCAAGCAAACCGGTCAATATCTTGTTACGCTCAACCAACACGGCGGATCTCGTGCGGGTGTCGGATGAATTGTTGAAGCAAATGCGTGCCATGCCCGAGTTACGGGATGTCACATCGACTGCGGCAGAACTGAGACCCGAGATTCAGATCAAGCCTGATCTCGCTCGGGCGGCGGAACTGGGTGTATCGGTAGCAACTTTGGGACGGGTGGCGCGTCTCGGCACGCAAGGCGATACGGATTTTAATCTGGCCAAGTTCAATACAGGCTCTCAACAATTGAACATCCGGGTACAACTGGCGGAAACCGTTCGGGATGATATTGCGACGATTGGCGATTTGTTGATTCCTGCGCGGGGCACCCAAGTGCCGTTGCGAACGGTGGCTGAGCTATCATTTGGCACGGGTCCCGTACAGATTGACCGTTATGATCGCGCACGACAAGTCACCTTTACTGCCAACTTGACAGCGGGTAATTTGGGTGATGCGGTGGCAAAAATCAACGCCCTCGCTGCAATCAAAAACTTACCCGACACAGTGAACCGTGGTTCTGTGGGTGAATCCAAAATCATGATGGAAGTCTTCACTGAGACCCTGCTTGCGCTCCTGACGGGGATTATTTTCATCTACGCCGTGCTGGTTCTACTTTTTGGCGGCTTCTTGCAACCATTAACCATCATGATGGCCTTGCCGCTATCGATTGGTGGTGCATTGTTCGGCCTGCTTGTTTCGGGCAAGGAAATGGGTTTGATGGCGATGATTGGCATCTTGATGCTGATGGGTTTGGTCACGAAAAACTCGATTCTGCTGATTGAGTACACCATCACGGCGCGCGACAACGGTCTGGAGCGCCGAGCGGCACTGATCGCGTCCGGCAAGGATCGACTGCGACCCATTTTGATGACCACCGTCGCCATGATCGCAGGGATGCTTCCCATCGCGTTATCCATCGGTGAAGGCACCGAGCGTCTCAGTCCAATGGCGGTGGCCGTCATCGGAGGACTGACCACATCCACATTGTTTACCTTGGTGGTGATTCCTGCCGCTTATACCTATGTGGATGGTTTCCAACGTCGCCTCCTTCGCCTTTTCGGTCGATCAGTAACGTCCGTCTAAACACCTGCCTAGTCTGAATTTCGCGAACCACCGTCACGGCCAACCGTGTGAAAAACACCCGAAAAAAAACGTATTGCAGACACTGTTGGATCAGCGCTTGTCAAACTGATGATTCAGCTATCTTGTTCAATCACCAGTCAAGATGGCGCAGCAAGCGCAAACTGTCGGTCAATAGCGGCAATCGCCCATCGCGTCCGCGCTGTTTCCATTCCGAAATATGGCCCATCGAATGTTTTTTTATCATTCTGGCGACGACTTGGTTCCCGGAATTTTTTAGCGCGAACTGTCGAATGACCGTCGAAGCAAGTGCCACCTGTCGTACGCCAACCGCAAACAGCACAGGTGTAACGCGAAACATTGAGTGATTTGTCCAGCTTGTTGTACAAACAGCGCCATTCCTGCCACCGTTTGGATCGCATCGAATTAAAAAATCTTAAGCCTGATTAAACTTTGAGTAAAAACTCGTACTTTTTGCGGATTTGTGGTGATAAAGCCCATAGAGGACCTTGGCTTTAAGGTCCAAAAAGTGGAAGGGTGAAACCATGTTGCAAGACGTCGACCAAGCGGATCTCAAGACCGAAGCCGGTGAAGCCGCAGGCGTAGCGTTCATTGCTCAGTCTCAAAAATCGACGTACAGGCCCTTTTTGTGCACCATTTTGCAGCGGGAGGGGTTGTTGAGTCGTCGTCAAGCGGAGAAAGCGTTGCAGTTGTGGCGCATCAGGCGTCAGGCAGGCGAAAATGTGTCGTTTGGTGACTTGCTCTTGCAGCTTGGAATATGCACGGTAGCACAGTTACGGTTTTTCACGCGTTTGCAGCGACGTTTGGCGTCTGCGCCTGGCGATCGTCCGTTGGGGCACTTGTTGATTGAAAACGCTTTATTGACACCGGTGCAGCTGTTGATCGCACTGGAATTGCAGCGCACCACCAAACAACCGTTGGGCGAATTGTTGTTGCAAGAAGGTTTGTTGCGGGAGCCGCAGCTTGAAGTGCTTTTGCGATTTCAAAAGCAACAGCGACTGGCGGTTTGAGGGTTTCAAAGTGCGGCGCAAGTGGCTGTTTGATGGTTTAACTCGCAAAAGTCAAAACCGCGGCACCAAGTCATTTTTCATTTTATAAAAATTGGCCGGGTCGACTCGTCATGTTCGTCGGTTCGGGCCAGGGTCATTACAACGTGTGGAGCGTGTCAAGCGGTCATGATGGGCTGAGGTGTGTGTTGGTGTTGGCGCCTGCACAGGGTGGCACGTGTCTGCTTGTCGTTGACGCCGGGGTTTGTTACGATGACGGCCTGCATGGTTGGAGCAAAGGGGCAAACGCTTGCAATTTGAACATTTTCAGACACCTCGATTTGGGGTGCATGTGTTGTCCACGACAAAGTTCAAGACCAACACCCTGGTTTTGAACATACAGCGTCCGTTGAGGGTGGGTGAAGTGACGACCTCGGCGTTGTTGCCCTATGTGTTGACGCGTGGTTCACGGCAATATCCAAGTGTACAGGCGATGCAGCGTGCGTTGGATGACATGTACGGGTCTGTAGGCAGTTCCGATACGTTCAAGGTCGGCGAACGGCATGTCATGCAGTTTCGGTTGACCTTGCCCAATGGCAGGTATTTGCCTGGTCGACCGGAGTTGCTTCGTGAGGGGATTGCTTATCTGTATCAAATGCTGGGTGATCCTTTGATGGAGAATGGCGCGTTTCGTGCGAGTTTCGTCACGTTGGAAAAAGAGGCGTTACGCAAGCGTGTCGAGGGCATTTTCAATCACAAGGCGCAATATGCCCGTTTGCGTTGTATTGATGCGATGTGTCCGGAGGAGCCTTATCGTTTGTATTCCGGTGGTCGCATCGAGGATTTGGCGGCGATAACGCCTGAGACATTAAGGGATGCCTACGCCCGGATTTGTGCGACGGCGCCGATGGACCTTTACGTGGTGGGGGATGTGGATCCGACGGCGGTTGCTGAGGAGTTGGAGCGGGTTTTTGTGTTTGAGGGGCGCGAGTCGGTGCCTTTGGACAGCGCGCCGATATCCGGAAAGGTGCTGACTGGGGTGCAGGAAGTGCGTGAGACGGCTGCGGTGAATCAGGGGCAGTTGGTAATGGGTTATCGTGTTCCGGTGCGTTATGGCGATGGCGCATTTTACGCGATGATGATGTTCAATGGTGTGTTGGGGGGCTTTGCGCATTCGAAATTGTTCGTCAATGTGCGGGAAAAGGCTAGTTTGGCGTATTCAGTGCGATCGCATTATGATCCACACAAGGGCTTGTTGTTGGTGCAGGCAGGCATTAATGTCAATGAGCAGGCGCGGGCACGGGCGTTGATTGAGGCGCAGTTTGCGGCGATCGCCTCGGGCGATGTGACGGATTTGGAGCTTGAGCAGACCAAGGCGATGCTCATCAATACTTACCGCGAGGCGTATGACAGTCCCGGTGCGTTAATCAACCTTGCCTATGAGTCTTGTATCGCGGGTCACGAGCGCAGTATTGAGGAATTGACCAAGGCAATTCCCGATATTACAAGGGATGACTTGCGTGTCATGGCGGAAATGTTACGTCTTGATACGGTTTATTTTCTGTCGGATGAGCCGTCAAGCGTTGTAGCATCCGGTTCCGCCAGCGCGGTTCAGGATTAGGGGAGGGTGTGTCATGCAAGCTACACGTTACGAACTGATCGGGGAGCAGCTCTATACCGAGACTTTACCCAACGGGTTACGCGTCGCCCTGCTGCCCAAAGCGGGTTACTCGAAGACCTATGCGGTGTTTACGACCCGTTATGGTTCTGTTGACAATGACTTTCAGGTGGATAGCGGTACGCGGCATCAGGTGGTGGATGGGATTGCACACTTTTTGGAGCATAAGCTGTTTGAGGAGGAGTGGGGCGATGTCTTTCATGATTTCGCGACGCAGGGGGCGTCAGCCAATGCCTTCACCAGCCATGACCGAACGGCGTATCTATTCTCGGCAACCAGCGGGATCGAGAAAAATCTTGGGACTTTGCTGGATTTTGTGCAGCGCCCTTATCTGACGCCTGAGAGTATTGAAAAAGAAAAGGGCATCATTGAGCAAGAGATTCGGATGTACGATGACATGCCTTTTTGGCGTGGTTATCGGCATCTCCTGGAGTGCCTGTTTGTTGCATCGCCTGTTCGCATTGATATTGCGGGAACGGTTGAGTCGATTCGCCGGATCGATCAGGCCGCTCTAATGGAATGTTATGAGACCTTCTATCACCCATCCAATATGATGGTTGCAGTGGTAGGTGATTTCGAGCCCGAGTCGATCATGGCCCTGATTCAGCGCAATCAAGCAGCCAAAACGTTTGCGCCGCCACGTTCGATTCAGCGCTTTACGCCCGCAGAACCGGGTACGATCCAGCAGGCGCGGCACGAGATACAAATGGCGGTGTCACGTCCGCTCGTGCTGCTGGGTTGGAAGGACGCTGCCGTTTTGAAGGAATCCGACCATTTGCAGCGCGAGTTGTGTATGGCAATTGTTCAGGACGTGTTGTTCGGTGCGGTATCACCTTTGGTACAAGGCTTGCTTGATCAAGGCTTGATTGATGATGCGCCTTCTTGTGATTATGAAATTGGTTCTGGTTATGGTTTCAGTTATATTGGCACTGAAACGGATGATCCGGTTGCATTTGAAACAGCGATTCGTGATGGTTTGGCTCACGCGTTGACGAACGGGCTTGATGCGGATGATTTTGAGCGTTCGCGCCGCAAGCAGCTGGGAGAATACGTGCGGGGGTTGAACAGTCCTGAGGCGATCGCCAATCAGTTAACCGATATTGGTTTTAAAGGCCAAGACTTCTTTCAGATCCCGGATCTCATCGCCACGCTCACCCTCTCAGATGCAAATTCGGCATTGCGTGCGCATTACCGTCTTGAACAAACGGCCGTATCGATTGTTTGGCCGAACGGCGATGCGGTCGACAATGAGAATGAGGAAGAAGAGCCGGACGCGGCGTGAGCGTTGTTGATTCAACCTGGGGGTCGTCACCATGCCAATGAATGCCATGATTGAATGTGTGCCCAACATCAGTGAAGGTCGTCGTTCCGAGGTGATCGAAGCGATCGTGGCAGCCGTACGGGCCGTGTCCGGCATCCGCTACCTGGATACCAGTTCAGATGCTGATCACAACCGTTCTGTTTTGAGTTTTATCGGGAATGAATCGAGTTTGAGGCAAGCGATACTGGCGTTGTATCGCGAAAGCGCGCGGTGGATCGATTTACGCCATCACAAAGGTGAGCATCCGCGCATGGGTGCTGTGGATGTTGTTCCGTTCATTCCGATTCAAAACGTCACGATGGCTGAATGTGTGCAGTTATCCCGTGACGTGGCAGCAGATGTACAGGCGGCATTTGGCGTGCCCGTGATTCTTTATGAAGAAGCTGCGAGTGCGCCGCATCGACGCAACCTGGCTGACATTCGCAAGGGCGAATTCGAGGGCATGGCTCACAAATTACAGACGGCGCACTGGCAACCCGACTTCGGCCAAGCGGTGCCTCATCCAGCACTCGGAGTGAGTGCGATTGGCGCGCGAGAGGCGTTGATTGCTTACAACGTTTATCTCAACACCAACAATTTGGCAGTGGCCCAAGCCATCGCCAAGGCAGTGCGGGGATCCTCCGGCGGGTTGGCTCACGTGAAGGGGTTGGGATTTTTGATTGAAGAGCGCAATCAGGTTCAGGTGTCCATGAATCTGGTTAATTTTCGCAAGAACCCGATTTATCGGGTGCAGGAACTGATCAGGATCGAAGCGGCGCGTTATGGCGTCAGCGTGGCCGGGGCGGAGTTGGTCGGACTGATTCCGCAAGATGCTTTGCTGGAAAGCGCCGCTTATTATTTACAGCTTGAAGGCTATTCACGCGATATGATTCTTGAGAATCGGATTCAGAGCGTTGAGGGCGCTGAAGGAGACGGGTTGTGATGGCAGGCATGGCTGAACCATTGTGGTTGAGGGGCAGCTTTCAGGAATGCCTGGCTGCTTTTGCGGCAACAACCCCGACCCCGGGGGGAGGGAGTGCGTCGGCGCTGGCAGGCGCAGTTGCCGCCAATCTGGCGCAAATGGTCGCGGGGCTGACCTTGCAAAAAAAAACGTATGAAGGTGTCTGGCTAGAGTTGAATCCCCTCTTGCAAGCGGCACGTAGCTGCGCCACCGAACTGGGCGATGCGATCGCAAGCGATGCCGCAAGCTATGAGGCTGTCATGCGGGCCATGGCCTTGCCGCGCGATGATGATGACCAAAGGCGTGCGCGCACAGAGGCTTTGCAAGCGGCGCTAAAAGGTGCAACCGATGCGCCGTTGGCTGTTGCACAGGCCTGTGAACGAGTGGCTGGCCTGTCGTTGCGACTGCTTGAAATCGGTAATCGCAACGCGATGTCTGATGCGGCTGTCGGGGTGTTACTGGCCTTGGCTGGTGGCGAGGGTGCGCTGTTGAACGTCGCCATTAACCTTGGTGGAATCAAGGACGATGAATTTCGCCGTACACGCGAGGCAAGCGCTGACGATTTGTGGCGCGTGTTGCTGGAACGGCGGGATTCACTCTGGCCTGCGTTGAAAACAGGTGGTATGCCCGTGCCGCGCTGATGGCTGCGCATTCAGACAAGAGGGAATCAATGGGCGAAGCCACCGAGTCGGATTTGGGTGTTGTCACAATCAATGGGCGCGAGCTCACGGTTTATGATGTGTACCTTGTTGCGTATCGCGGGGTACGGGTGGCGATCGCACAAACGGCCTTGCAAGCCGTCAAGCGGGCGCGTGCCGCAGTGGAAGCGATGGTGAACCACAGCGATGCCGTCTATGGTATCAACACGGGCTTCGGTTTCATGAAAAATCAGCGCATCGCACTTGATGAACTCGAAGCCCTTCAACATAATTTGATCCGAAGTCATGCAGCCGGGGTGGGGGTTCCATTCAAAACGCCGATTGTACGCGCCATGATGTTGTTACGTCTCAATGCACTGATCAAGGGTTATTCGGGTATTCGTCCAATCGTGATCACCCATCTGACTGAATTGTTAAATCAAGGCGTTCACCCCCTCATTCCCTCACAGGGTTCCGTTGGCGCCAGTGGTGACCTGGCACCGTTGTCACACATGGCGTTGGTGCTGATCGGTGAAGGTTTCGCCGAGTATCGCGGCCGCGTCTTATCCGGCGCAGAAGCGTTGCAAGCGGTGGGACTTGAACCATTGAGGCTTGCAGCCAAAGAGGGTCTGGCGCTCGTCAACGGCACGCAGGCGATGGCGGCGATGGGTTGTTTGGCGATCGAACAGGCCCGCAGCCTCGCTAAAGTGGCAGACATTGCTACGGCCAGTGCCATCGAAGCGTTGCTGGGCAGCAACAAACCCTTTCAATCGGCCATACACTTACTAAGACCCCACACGGGACAGATGGCCAGTGCCCGCAACTTAACCCGCTTAACGACCGGATCACAGTTAATGGCAACCCACGCCAACTGTGATCAGATACAAGACGGCTATTCCCTGCGTTGCGCGCCGCAAATACACGGTGCGAGCCGAGACACCTTCGCTTACGCCCGTCAGATTTTTCAAGTCGAAATCAACTCGGTCACAGACAATCCATTGATTTTCAGCGAAACGGGCGTTGCGATTTCAGCCGGACATTTTCACGGTCAACCCCTCGCGTTGCCTTTAGATTTTATGGCCATCGCAGTTGCTGAGTTGGGAAATGTCTCCGAGCGTCGAACCGAACGGATGGTCAATCCGGCATTATCAAATGGGTTGCCTGCCTTTCTGGTTGCCAAGCCGGGCCTCCACTCTGGACTCATGGTGGCACAGTACACAGCGGCATCGCTGGTTTCAGAGAACAAAGGGTTGTGTCACCCGGCAAGCGTGGACTCGATTCCCACTTCTGCGGGACAGGAGGATCACGTGTCCATGGGCACAAACGCGGCGCGCAAGCTGTTGCAGGTGATTGATAACACCCGTCAGGTACTGGCGATCGAACTTATTTGCGCCATGCAAGGCATTGAACACCGCACGGCAGTACCCATCAGTCGGGGTGTTGCCGCAGCAAAGAGCCGTGTACGGCAAATCGTGCCACATTTGAGTGAAGATCGTGTCTTAAGCCCTGATATCGAAGCATTGAGCCGCGCCATTGAAGACGGCACCTTGATCGAAGCCGTTGAAGAAGCCATTGGACCACTGGAATAGGCTTCTCAAGGTACCACCTGAATCTGCCCCGTCATGCCGACGTAAATGTCACACCGATAGCCAAAAATGCCGACCTGCGCCAATGTAACAGTTTTGAACCCTTGGGGCTGAATCACTCCAGTTGGCGTAAACACCCCGGCATCAGCCACGACTGAATGAGAAACACCATCATCATTGATAAACACCACGCTGCCCCCTTGACGAATCGTTACGACAGACGGTTCGAAACTAAAATTTCGAATCCGGACAAACCCCTGAGCGGAAGCTTGAGTGGGCACAGGCCCCGGCGTCATCGACACGAGAACAGAAGGTAATACAGACGGGGACGCAGATGGAATCGACGGGGACACAGGCGGGCCAGACGCAGCGACAGATGCTGACGCAGACGGCGTTGGGGTTGGCTCTAACGCTTCAACCGGTTGATAAAACGGTGGGGTTTGGGGCAAGAGCGGTGACGGTGAAGGCGTCGGATCCTGGGGACTCGGCGAAGCCGACATGACCGGCAGCGGACTTGGCGCTAACGGCGAGGGGAGACGGGCTGATTGTGTCAGTGTCACTGCTGTGAGGGGGGCCATCCGACACGCCCACACCAGCACGGGCATCAAAACAAGAAATACACCAAGGCGTAAGGAGGCCCGCACGTTACGTTCCTCAAGGGGTACTTGATGATGAGGGCGTCGGCGATAGTGTCAGAGAAGAAGGCGGTGTAGAAGGAGCAAGCGATGCCTGGGCTTCGGGTGCGGCCGATGGCGTGCTGGTCAGAGCAGATGAGGGCAACACGCCATCCGTGCCATCGGGGCCAGAGGCGTAGCGCACACGAACCACGCCTGTCATGTTATCGGCAAACCGTGAACGGAAGCGATGTTCACCCTGACTGAAAAAACTGATGGGGCCGCTTGGTGAGCCGGGAGACAAGGTTGATACCTCAAGAAACTGCGCGCCATCAACCGGGGTCACGGAATGGGTGCGTGTATCTTGATTGATGAAATTGATCCGCCCTCCCTGCATCAACACCAACTCCGCCGGCTCAAAACGATTGTTGCGCAAAAAGACCGTCGCCTCCTTGACGGGCTTGTCCGACACCGGCTCAACCGAAGCCGCCGGTGGGTTTGGCGTCGGTGTTTTTTTAACGGCAGTCGCAACCCCAGTGTTTGCACACCCCCAAATCAGACATCCAACAATCCAAGCGCTCGAAGAAAACCCTATGCGCATGCTCAAACAACCCCTTCCCACGTCACCAAAACGATTGTACCGTTTCATTTCAAGAATCGCACCCATTGCATTCAAGAAGTGTTCGAGGCGTTAGAACTTCATCAAACCGATGAAGCAATCACGGGCATCAAGACCAAAAATTTCATCAAGACAGCGTCAATCCCAAGTGAGCGCCGATCTGAACAGTCAATAAAAAGCCACCTGGGCGATCGCCAGGTGCGCCTCCCCCGCAGCTTTGCCCGCAACAATACCCAAACGCGTCAAACCGGTCAAATCCAAACGTTCACCTGTGCCACGTGGTACAAATTGAGCAAAAGGCACGTGAAGCGTTTGCCAATCTTTTGCAACAGGCAGCGGTGCCTCAAAGTGCTCCCAAGGTAAGCGTAGCGAAGCCGTTTTGAGATGCAAATAAAAAGGCGTGCCGTAACCTTTGACCACTACCTGAATCCCGGAAAAATGATCCGCCCGAAACGGATGTGACCGCGTCACCAACGGCAACGCCACCTGTATGAAACCACCCCGGTTCTCAAGACGAACCATCCCTGCAAAACTCAGACAAGCGCGACCATCCACCCGATCGTGCCAAACCCGTAATTGTGAGCGCCCTCCCATCACCTGGTCGCTGAAAGCCAACCACTGCGTTCCAAGACGCGAGGGCTGGTTGGCCGCATCAAACGTATCGATAATCAACATACAAAACCGTGCTTTCTTTAAGCCCATGTTAGCAACAACTGCGTCATTCATGCAGACCCATTCACTCACAAAAGCAACAAACACGGCGATAACTTTGGTTGAAACAGCATCCACTGATGCGGACCACCTCATTCTTGCTTTTTGATAAGCGAATGGAACCACAGGGATTTCGCCCCAGGAAAATGAAAGGCGCATGGCTGGATCATTAGGCGCTACAAGCCTTTGACACGAATAATCTTTCCCTGACCTGGCGTGATTTGAATGCCTTGCAGTAAACAAATGCTTGGGATGGCTGCAGCTGTTCGACCTGATGGCTTCCGACGACCCGTGATGTCTTCTCGCACAAACTCATCGCTTACGGGAACTCAAACAGTTTTAGGCACTGATCCCGTGCCTTCGAACCTGTATTCCCGTCGGAACGAATACAACCAAGCGCCACGGACCATGTCTCGAATTGCAGACAGCACAGTCAGATGGGATAAAGCCGCTTTCGACCCACAGTTTGCGCTTGCTGCGCAATACGTGCATTTAACAATTCTAAAAAACTTAATTAACAGTTAATTTAAAAATGGCATTTTGTAACCGTCGTGTAACGGGTGGTGGTGATAAAGAAGATCAAGGGTTGGTGATTGAGGGGGATTATTTTGATGAGTGGCGCGGTGATTTTAAGTTCATTGGCGAAGGTACTGCGCGGAAACTCGGGTGAGTCGCTTCAGGCATTGAAATCCGCAGGAATCACCTTGTCAGATACGCGGCGTCCAATGGAACCCGATGCGCTGGCTTTGTCTCGATCCGCATCGACGCAGCAGCCTTCCAACCCGGCGTCAAGGGCCATGCGCATTGCGATGTCCCGTCTTTCAGGCACAGATCATTCATCAGAGGCGATCTGCGAATTGGCTCTCCTTGCGTCAGACCCTGAAGACATCCGCTTTGCTCTGAACCTGATCCAGCAGGGCCCAATGTCACTCGACAGCAAGCGCACCCGTCTCCTTGGCCAGAACTTGGCCATTCGCGAACTGGGGCAAGGGGGCACCGATGAGGCGATGGTGGCCATCAAACAACTGGTGGAACAAGGGGAGCCAGACGTTGGCACCATTTTGTCAGGTTTGGCTGGTCCATATTCGATGGGAGACCCAGTATTGATTCGTGCGGCCATCGACGAGTGGGGTAAAAAAGTGACACCCACGACAACAGAACTGCTCACATGGGCAATAAAAACGTATCAGCCCAGTACAAAAGTGCAGCAAGAGGCAATCAATGCTCTCGCTGAACGATCCGGAGATTCCATTTCGGAATCACTGGTGGATATTGCAACGCGTCGTCACCTTCAGAATGGTATCACCCACTTCGATTATCTCGCTCCGGGTGTAATCCGCGCGATTCAATCCAAAACTAACAATGAGGCGGAAAAAATCAATCGACTCCGTAGCGTCGGTATGGCAGCCAAGGAGCTAAAAACAGTGAGCCAGGCGCTCGACGCATTCAAAGATTATACAAGCGATCAGGCGATCGATGCCATCGAAAAGCTGGTCGTACGCGGACAAAATCCAGACAATTTCCCCAACCAGCAGGAAGCAAAACGGCAGGCGCTAACCTTGGAGGCATTTAAAATTTTGGGACCGATGCAATGGGAGAATCCGAAGGCGACAGTTGCAATCAACGAGATTCTCAAGTCTTATCGCAATCCAATCTACTTGTACGAACGCAGATTTAACAGAACAGTTAACGCTGCTCATCGAAGGGCGCTGGGCTATGAACGATGATTGTCCCTATGCTTTTTACCCAATCATCCTCACCGCCCAATTCGGTGATTCAGTCACAAAACTCACGATGCCCTCAGCCATGGTGCGTGTACATCGTGACGCACGTAGCGCAATGCTGCCGCATCGCAGGGGCCTGGCGTGAGGCCAAAGGTCTGGGCCCAGCGATTGTCCTCGCATCTGTTGCCCTCCAGTAGCATGGTGAGCTCAGTTGCACCCAGTGGGAAACCGGGAATCAATTCACCGATATCAACCGCCAGACGTACCAGTGGCAATGGTGAAGGCACAAGTGGCAACCAAGGTTTACCCACCGCACGGGCGATGCGTGCGACCAACTCGCGATAGCTGATGACTTCCGGACCACCAAGTGCATAGACTTGGCGGATGCTGTCCGACAACGACAGTGAGCGCGCAAACACCGCCGCCACATCCGTCACACAAATGGGTTGAAGCCGATAGGCACCGTCACCAAACAGCGGGAAAAACAACGCGAACGTCATCAACTGGGCTATCTCATCAACAAACCCCGTGCGCCCCAAGGTATCGCCGACAATCACCGAAGGACGAAAAATGGTCCAATCCAGACCAGACTGTTTCAGAAGTTGCTCGGCGGCATACTTGCTGACCTGATAGGGCGTGCCTTCCGGTTTGACCCCGTTGGCGCTCATCTGAACGAAACGCCTGATACCGGCCATACGTGCCGCCTCGATCAGATTTCGGGTCCCCTCCACATGCACGCGCTCAAAGCTGATCCCGCGCAAGGGCGCCTCGCGGAGAATGCCGACCAGGTTGATCACCGCCTCACAACCACGCAAAGCACCTTCAAGGGTCGATGCCTCCGTCACATCCCCATACACCACACTGACATCCTGCGCCAAAGGCTTCAGGCGCGCCCGATGACCCGGTCGCACAAGGGCGACGACCTCGTGACCCTGTGCGTGCAAGGCGGCCACGACATACTGCCCGACAAAGCCCGTTGCTCCAGTCACGAAGACCCGCATGGCACACCCTCCTTTTGGGCAAGGTAACACACGCGCTACAAGCAAGACTGCAAGCAAGGTCACCAAAAGGGGATGAAGTGCCAACGGGTGCGACCCAGGTCCGTTGTTGATCTAGCGAGAAACGATGAACCAGTGCACGTGAGGATTGTTGGTTCAGCACCACCCCATTCAATCGCGGCGGCATCGTGCGGGCATGCCGGAAGTCGTCACTGCAAAATGTTAGAATGTTGATGCCAAGGCTTGTTCAGTGCTACGAAATGGGAGCGCGCGATGTTCCAGAAGTTGTTGGTTGCGAATCGGGGCGAGATTGCGATGCGCGTCATGCGTGCGTGCAAGGAACTCGGCATCGCCACGGTCGCTGTGTACACGGAATTGGATCGCGATTGCCGCCACGTGCGGATGGCCGATCATGCCTACAACCTCGGTGAAGCCAGTTACCTGGATATGCAAGCCCTTTGGGCGATCGCACGGGAAGCCGGAGTCGACGCCATCCACCCTGGCTACGGATTTTTATCCGAAAATGCCGAATTCGCACAAGGCTGCCTGGAGCGTCAGTTAACTTGGGTTGGCCCCAAGCCGGATGCCATTCGTCAAATGGGCAGCAAGCTTGCCGCGCGCCAGGTGGCGATCGCCCACGATGTCCCCATCGTGCCCGGCCGCACCGAACCGATCACCCATGCCCAAGAAGTCATCGACTTTGGCAGCGAATGTGGCTATCCGTTACTCATCAAGGCGGCTTCCGGCGGTGGCGGGCGCGGTCAGGTGGTGATTCACCATCCGGCCGAAGCGGCATCCGGCCTCGAAAAGGCGCAACGGGAAGGCCAGAGTTATTTCGGCGACCCCACGGTCTATGTCGAGCGTTTCTTGGTCAATCCCCGACACATCGAAGTGCAAATCATTGCGGATCAACACGGCACGGTCGCCCACCTCGGTGAACGTGATTGCAGTATCCAGCGCCGCAACCAGAAACTGGTCGAAGAATCGCCTTCTCCAGCCCTTAATCCCACTTTGCGAGAAGCCATCGGCGAAGCCGCCTGCCGTATCGCCCGCGGAGTCGGTTACGATTCCATGGGCACGGTTGAATTCATGTTCGAAGACGGCCAATTTTACTTTCTTGAAATGAACACCCGGATTCAGGTTGAACACACCGTTACCGAAGAGGTCTATCGTTGTGACCTGGTCAAGGAGATGATCAAGGTGGCTGCCAAACACCCCCTCAATCCGGAGCTGCTCGGACGGAAACCACAAGGTTGGGCCATCCAGGTACGTCTCAACGCCGAAGATCCTTCCAACAACTACCGCCCCACCCCCGGTTATCTGAGCCGTTATGAACGACCGGAAGGCATCGGGGTGCGCCTAGATGGCGCCGCTTACGAGGGCTGGACGATACCGAGTGCCTACGATTCCATGATTGCCAAGCTCATCACGACAGGCAGCACACGTGACGAGGCGATCGCCCGCATGCGCCGCGCCCTCGATGAAACACACATCGAAGGGGTGACCACCACCGTGCCGCTGCACCGGGTAATCATGCGCAACCCCACCTTCATATCCGGCAACTTTTCCACACGCTTCCTCACTGATAATCTAAGCGAAGCGGAACGAGCCGAAATCGCGGCCGAATGCCAAAAAGTCAAAGTGGCCAATCCACCCGAAGAAGCCGTGACCCCACGCACCTTTGCAATCGAAGTGAACCGGCAACTGTTCCATGTGAGCCTGCGCCAGCACGGTGCATCACCCGTCGCCGTGGCGAATCGCAATCAAATACCCACCAAACCGAAAGCCCTGTCAAACAACCGGAGCGCGCTTGGCGGTGCCGGGGATGGTGGCATCGTAGCCCCGATGATGAGCCGGGTCGTCAAAACCTGCGTGGCGGTGGGTGACGCGGTAAAAAGTGGGCAAACAGTGG
>JBBAPZ010000009.1:117268-119877 GCA_040400605.1 Candidatus Sericytochromatia bacterium | reverse complement strand
CTTGCTTGCAACTCGCGCGGTTCAGGTAATCTCGTTCGTTTGGCGTCAGTGTTTAAGGGGGGGGCAAAATTTTGATCCACAAAACGATTGGTGTCAATTCGGAGCTAAGGTAACCTGAAACAATCACCACAAGAGCGTTTCAGGCACGTTTTGATTTTATGAAGTGTCGAACAACCGATGGACTGTTTATTTGATTCTGTAAACAGTGCTTGACCAAATTTTTAAATGTTTTTTAACAAAAAAATAGTGACAGTTTTATCGTTTTTATGCCGTTTGTCCAGATAAGTGTTGTGTTGAGGTGTTGCGCAGTTGGGCAGGGGGTAACAGATGGCGATAATGAATCCACTGGGTTTGCGCAGATTGTTTGCGGGGCTGTTGCCGCAGCGGGATTTGTCGGTTGCCATCGGTGATGTGAGTAGGCATTCAGTGACACAGACGGCGATGCCAGGCCCGGTGCTTGCTCAATCAGGCGTCGGTGGCTTTGCTAACGATTCGATGACGTTGTTGTCGCGTAGTACGGGATTAAGCGATGGGTTTTCTGGGGCACTATCGCGTTTTTCGCGTGAGGCGAGTCTCGATCCGGAGTGGATTGACTTTGCCGGATTGCGCAATGCTCGTCCTGGCGGCAAAGAATTGGTTCATAATGCTCGGCAGTTAGTACGCAATCACGTATTTGATGCATTGAAAGCCAACGGTCCTGAGCTGACGCGCGCTGAGTTTGATGCACACTTGCTGAAAAAGACGGGTTCAGCATTGGTGTTAAAACGAGCCATCACCGAGAATGTTCGAGGCGTGGTTCACTATGACTACCTGACGATGCATGGGGTCAATGTGCCGCAGTCAGCGACAACGGCGGACATGTTGCAGGTGCGCCGCTATCTGCAGGATTTCTCGAATCGCTATGACCTCATTGACGCGGTGCGGGGCATTAACGAGGGTTGGGCCAAGGCCAATGGCGATTCGGCGCGCATCCCGCTTGAGGCTGAGCGTGTGTTGTTTGCCGAACGGGGTGTGGGCCCGTTGTTTTTTGGCCGACTTGAGCAACAGGGCTTGGGCGCGCGTGACTTGAAGAAGGTGCGGGAGTTTGCGGATCGCTTTGCCACAGGCGAAAGCGGAAAGTACCTCAAACAGGCCACGGATGGGCTTGAGAAAGTGGATTTGGCCAGTGTTCGCGGCAACATCACCCGGCGTTTGTTGACGGATAATGGCTTCATTCTGCCGCGGACGGGTCTGTCCGATCAAGCCATGGTGTCCTTGTTGCGCGACCTGGCATCCGAGGACGGAGATAACATTCGCACTATCGTCAAACATACCAATCAGGCGTTCGCGCGCGGTGTCACCAATTATTACGAACTGGCAGAGAATGCGAATCGTGGCTTGCTGGCAAACCTTGGGGTTGGCGCCGATACCTTGAAGGGCTTATCGCTGACGGATGAGGCAATCCAGGCGGCACATCCTAAGGGTAAGGCGTGGCCGGTTGCATTGATCCGCGCGGAGCAAACCAAGCTTTTGCGCGACCGCTTGCGCGTGTTGCCGGAGTTCGAAAGGGGTCTGGCGGTGGAAGCCTTAAAGGCCAAAGGTGCCAACATGCTTAATTTTGATACCGTCCTGGATACGCATTTCCAGGGTTCTCTGCAACGTTTGAGCGGATCCGATCTAGTACTTGTTACCGCCATGACCGATGGCATGACCCTCCAGCAAAAGGCCAATTTTGTGACCGATTTGTCCCGCGTACCCGCTGTAGTGCGGCAGGCCGCCTTCGAGAACCTCACGGGCAGCACGGCGCACAAACAGCGTACCGTGGTGGATCGCCTCAGCCGTCAAATTGAACAGGATTGGAATGTCTCGGTGCACCGTCAAGCCGGTTACTACCCCAACCCCGCTGATTGGGCACGCGAAGATGATGCGTTCGTCAAAGATTGGTCTGTCCAAGGCATTGCGCAACTGTTCAATGGCCTCAATCAAATGGCCGCAAACGGCAACGTCTCACCCGACCTTGCTGGCACCGTATATGTGAATATGAACGGCTCCGCACCCAGTCCCGGCATGGTGCCATTCAGCAAGAACCCGGGCAAGCCACTCGCATTCTACAAGCCAGGCGCCGCCGCTTATGAAGGGGGGACGATGGGTTATCGCACCAGCTTGCCCGGGAATCGCGACATGATCGTGTTGTTTGATGCCGCCATGAAAATGCCGAATGCGGATGAAACCATCGGTGTCTCAATGGCGGAAGGGACCATCATTCACGAGTCAGGCCACGCCATACAGTTGGGCGGGCGTCCCGGCATGTCCGATGCCGCAGCCAAGGCAGCGGAGAAGCGTGCCATCAAGGAGTGGTCCTTGCTCTCAAACTGGCGCGAACGCGACGGGTCGCTGGCAGATGGCTTCAAGCCTGTGGCAGGTGGTGAAACACGGTACTACAAGGATCCCAGCGTTCAGGTCGGCGAACGGGCAAAGGTCGTCAGCGATTACGGTGCGACGGATCCCGTGGAAGATTTTGCCGAGTATACCCGTGGATTTTTCAATGACCCCACAGACGCGATGGCGATTTCGCTGGAAAAATTCCTGTATATGAATCGCACGATGGGTGATCGGTACTCAGCGAAGCA
>JBBAPZ010000009.1:66606-117168 GCA_040400605.1 Candidatus Sericytochromatia bacterium | reverse complement strand
CCGCTCCCTGGTTACGGCCGGTGAGTAGTAGCCAGACTTTTCTGATTTAACTAAATTTTGAACCTTAATGCGAGTAAGGTTAGCGACTCATGTGTGATCATTTAAGAAGCCGTCTCAGGGTTTCTCCAGATAATCATCACTGAGCCAATCCCGGAAACCAGCATGAGGACAATAGAACCCAACGATGAAACATGGAGATTTTTGACACGCGTTGCTTAAGTAGACACGCAAGGTTAGCGACTAATTATCTATAAGTATAAAGTAAGCGTATTTTAGTTTAAGGAGTTCCAAGATATGTCGACGGTGAATCAGCCGCTGAGAATTGAGGATTTGCAACTGAATGCGCAAGGTCCTTCGCGGGTGGTGACAATCAAGCCGGGGCAAGAGGCTGAGGCTGCTCGTATATCAGCGCGCAGTGGTGCTGATGTGGTGCCGTTCAATCTTGGTGGGGATCAGATGGTCCTGGCTGGCCGTGGCTTGAACATTAAAAGTGTTCAGGCTGGACGGACGGTACTCTTGGACGGGAGGGCTGGCACGGTTAATCGTGGTGTGGTCAATCGTCGCAATACTTTTTTTGAGGGCCTTAATCGTCCGTCATCTGTGGGCATGGCGTCTTTGAGCACTGGCATCGGCGCCGGTGTTGGATTGGTTGTTGCGAGCGCGGCATCGTTGCTTGCGCCGTTTCCGTGGTCTGTTTTTTTTCAGTTTACGGCAACAGGGGCTGTGGTGGGCTTGGGATTGGCGGCTCTGGCCGGTTTCGTCGCGGCAGTCAGACCAGTGGATTTGAAGTCCTTTTCGCAGGTTAAAAAATAACTTTCGTTTCTGAAACAATCAATTGGCCGGATGGGTTGTGTTTTTACGCCCTTCTGGTCTTTTTTGTTTTCAGCTCACCCGAGCCGTGATCGCCTGTCATTGTTATTGATTCTACATATATTATGCTTGTTCGATATAAATATGGTGTTTCGATATATTCGCCAGCAGTGTGGGTATGAGTATGATGAGCGGTTGAGACGAGGGCGTTCGCCGTGGCGAGGTGGCCCATGCTGGAATTGGCGATATTGGGTGTGTTGCGTGAGCGACGGATGCACGGCTATGAGCTGCGGCATTATTTGTCGTTCATTGTGGGTCATATTTGGCCGTTGAGTTATGGCACCTTGTATCCCGCGCTGCGGCGCCTTGAGAAGCGCGGTGAGTTGGCGCGCGAGACGGTGCGGGCGCGGCGCGGGCCGGCCAAGCACGTGTACGGGTTGACCGATGCGGGTGAGCGCAGTTTTGCGCGGATGATGAACGAGATGGGTGTGTTGACGGAGATTTCGGATCCGCACAAGTTCACGGTTCGTCTGGTGTTTTTTCGTTATTTGTCTCCGGAGGCTCGGGTGGTGTGGCTTGAACGTCGCTTGAAGTTTTTACGCGAGAACCGGGAGAGTTTGCTTGAGATGGCGCAGTTGCCGGAACAGGGGCTTGATACGTATCGCTTGTCGCTGATTGGCTACCACACGCGGCTCAATGGTGATGAGATTGTGTTTTTGGAGGGGTTGCTGGCGAACGAGCGACAGGCGCAGGGGGGTGTGGGTTTGGGAGAGCGCTGAGGCGCGGTTACCTTTTTGGGCGTTTCTGGGCGTGTGATGTTGCAGTGGGTTTGGAATGCGGAGGGGTCGGGTGTCCGGGGTATTGGTTGGGGTGTTGATAGGGGACGGTTGGTAATAAAGGGAGTGTGGCGAGATGCGGGAAGTGGTGGTTGTTGGTGGGGTGCGGACGCCGGTCGGTAATTTTGGTGGGGCGTTAAAGGATCTGTCGGCTCAGGAGTTGGGTCGGATGGTATTGGTTGAAGCGCTTTCGCGTACCGGGGTGGATCCTTCGGTAATCGATGAGGTGATTGTGGGGTGTGCGTCGCAGGGGTCAGATGCACCGAATATTGCGCGGGTAATTGCGTTGAATGCGGGGATTCCGAAGGAGGTGCCGGCTTATACGGTGCATCGCAATTGTGCGTCGGGGGTGCAGGCGATTATGAATGCCGCGCAGGCGATCGCCTTGGGGGATGCGGATGTGGTGATGGTGGCTGGTTGTGAGTCGATGAGTTCAGCGCCATACGTCAATCGGGATATGCGTTTTGGCAAGCGTTTGCGGCACAGCCAGTTCATTGACACGTTGTGGGAGGGACTGACTGACCCGGTGTGTGGCCAGATGATGGGTTTGACCGCTGAGAATCTGGTGGAGGAGTTTGGGATCACGCGGGAGGATCAAGATAAGTTTGCGGCGGACAGTCACAAGAAGGCGTTCCGGGCGACGCGTGAGGGACGGTTCAAGGACGAGATGATGACGGTTCAGGTGCCGAAGAAGGTGGCAGGCAAGGCGGTTGCTGCGGAGGCGTTTGCACAGGATGAGGGTGTGAATCCGGCGTTGAATACGCAAACTTTGGCCATGTACCCCACGATTTTCAAGGAAGGTGGGACGGTGACGCCGGGTAACTCGTGTCCTATGAATGATGCGGCGGCAGCGCTTGTGATGATGAGTCGCGATAAGTGTGAGGCGTTGGGGTTGATACCGCTTGCGACGTTGAAGGGTTATGCGGTGGCGGGTCTTGAGCCTGAGCGGATGGGGTTGGGGCCGGCGCTGGCGATTCCCAAGGCTTTAAAGAAAGCGGGTGTGGATAAGGATGCGGTGGATTTGTTTGAGATCAACGAGGCGTTTGCGGCGCAGGTGATCGCGTGCGATCGCCTGTATGGTTTGCCCAAGGAGAAGCTGAACGTGAACGGGGGGGCGATCGCCTTGGGGCACCCCATCGGGGCGACTGGTGTGCGGCTCACGTTGACCCTGCTGTACGAATTGAAGCGTCGGGATGCGCGTTGTGGGGTGGTCGGTTTGTGCGTTGGGGGTGGCATGGGGGCCGCTCTGGTGTTTGAACGGGCCTGATGCCTTGGTTGTGTTGGAATGAAGAGGAGGGTTGCGCGTGGCTTATATCTATAAGGCGGCCGTGATTGGTGGGGGCACCATGGGGGGTGGCATCGCGCAGGTGGTGTCGCATTCGGGTTTGCCGGTCATTATCAAGGATATTTCGCAAGACGCTGTGGATAAGGGCATTGAGGCGGCGCGTGAGGTGTATGCGTCGCGGGTTAAAAAGGGCAAGATGACCCAACACGAGATGGACCAGAAGATGGCGCTGATCACCGGAACGACAACCTACGACGATTTCGACGATGTCGATCTGGTCATCGAGGCGGTTACGGAGCGGATGGATGTGAAAAAAGCGGTCTTTGCCGAGTTGGACAAGGTAACGCCCAGTTCGTGCATTTTGGCTTCCAACACATCCGCGTTGTCCATTTCGGAGTTAGCGGCTTCGACAGGTCGGCCGGACAAGGTCATCGGGATGCACTTTTTTAATCCGGCGCCTGTGATGAAGCTGGTGGAGGTGATCCCGGGCCTTGAAACGTCGGAGGATATCATCAACGATGTTATGGATTTCACGACATCGTTGCGCAAATTGCCCATCCGGGTGGAGGAATGTGCGGGCTTTTTGGTCAATCGCTTGCTGATGCCGTTTTTCAATGAGGCTGTTTATGCGGCGCAAGAGGGTGCGGCGTCGATGGAAGTGATTGATGCGGCGGTGACGGCCGCGGGTATGCCCATGGGGCCGTTTTTCCTGGCGGACATGCTGGGTGTGGATATCTGTCGCGAAGTGCAGCATGTGCTGTATGAGGAGTATGGCTTGCGGATGGCGCCGGCAACTTTGCTTGAGCGGTTGTTTGAGGCCAGGCGCTTCGGCAAGAAGAACGGGGCGGGTTTTTATGTTTACAACGATGCGTCTGAGACCTTCGTGGCGGAGCAGATTGCTGCGGTGCAGGCCGAGACCGGCATTACTGGCACGCCGTTCAGTTTTGATCGGCTGTTGTTGCCGATGATCAACGAAGCGGCCTATGCCTTGCAAGAAAAGGTGGCGTCGCCCAACGACATTGATATCGCGATGATGGCGGGTGCCGGGATGGCGGATACCAGTGGGCCGAAGGGGCCCTTGCAGATTGCGGATGAGATGGGCCTTGACGTGGTGCTGGCAAAACTCGAAGGACTGCACCGCGTGCTGGGTGAGCGCTTCCGACCGGCGCCCCTGATCAAGCGTAAGGTCCGGGCGGGTCATCTGGGTGTGAAAACCGGCAAGGGCTTTAAGGAGTATGCGGCTTCACTTGAGACGGTGTAGCACTGGGTTTGGGGTTAGGCCGGCCCTGCCAGGTGTGTAGCCTGTCTCGCCACACGGGTTTGACATGTGTTTTGGTGTTTGAACGGGTGACCAGAGAAGGAGAATATGACGATGTCAACGGCAACCCAACAGTATGTGAAGTGGCGTCTGGAGGATCGGGTCGCGATCGTGACCATCGATCACGCACCGGTGAATGCGCTCAATACAGCCACCATGAATGAGTTGAGCGCGGTTATTGACGAGGTGGCGGCGGATGAACGCGTGAAGGCGGTGATCATCACTGGCAACGGCATGGCCTTCGTGGCGGGTGCGGACATTAACGAAATTGCCGCGATTCAGAACGCCGACGAGGCGGTTCGGCTGGTCAAGGGTGGTCAGGCTGTCTTTGACAAGATTGAATCGCTCACCAAGCCAGTGATTGCAGCTATCAATGGTGTCGCTTTGGGGGGGGGCCTGGAATTGGCCATGGCCTGTCACATTCGCATCGCGAGCGATCGCGCGAAGCTGGGCCAGCCGGAAATCAATTTGGGCATCATCCCGGGCTTCGGTGGGACGCAGCGTTTGCCGCGTATTGTTGGTTGGGCCAAAGCGACGGAGTTATTGTTGACCGCGGATAACATCACGGCGCAAGAGGCGTTCCGCATCGGGCTTGTGAACAAGGTCGTGCCGGAATCGGACGTAGTGAAGCAATCACTGGGACTGGCCAAGAAGATAACCGGCTTTGGTGCACAAGCAATTGGTGCGATCATGGAAGCGTTGGCATATGGTCGTTCGCACGATTTGGCAGACAGTTTGGATCGCGAAGCGCAGTTGTTTGGTCGTGTCGCGGAGACACAGGACAAAAAAGAAGGCGTCGCAGCGTTCAAGGAAAAGCGCCGTCCGAATTTTAGTGACCGCTAGGCTTGGAAGCAGAGGAGGGTTGAAATGAGCATTGACTTCAAGAATCCGTACATCAAAGAAGAGCATGTCATGTTCCGCGAGGCGGCGCGGGAATTTGTCAACGCCGAGATTCGGCCGGTGGCGAACAAGCACGACAAGAATGCCAAAATTGAGCGATCGCTGCTCGACAAGATGGCGGAGATGGGTTTCATGGGAATGGCCATTCCCGAAGAATACGGTGGTGCGGGTGCGGATGGCGTGTCTTTCGTGATACTGGCTGAAGAAATCACCCGTGCCTGTGCGTCAACCAGTGTCGTGTTGGGTGCGCACGGCGGCATCGGAACTTACGGTTTGGTGCTTGATGGGACACAGGAACAGAAAACGAAGTACTGTCCGAAGTTGGCATCGCTTGAGATGGTGGGGTGTTTTGCCTTGACGGAGCCCAATGCCGGTTCGGATGCGGCGGCCATCAAGACGCGGGCGGTGCGTGATGGGGATGACTGGATTCTGAACGGTGAGAAAATCTGGATCACCAACGGGGACATTGCGGATTTGATGACGGTGTTTGCTGTGACGGATCCGGCACTGGGTGCGCACGGTGGTGTGACGGCATTTTTGGTTGAGCGCGGGCCGGGTGTGATTTCGGGTCCCAAAGAGCACAAGATGGGCTTGGCAGGCTCCGGTACCACGACAGTGACCTTCGAGAACGTGCGCGTGCCCCACGCAAACGTGCTGGGCAAGGTTGGGCATGGTTTCGTGACGGCGATGAAAATCTTGGACAAGGGTCGCCTGTTTTTGGGAGCCGCCGCGTTGGGAGCAGCCAAGGAAGCTTATGAGATGGCGGTGAATCATTCTTTGCAACGGCAGCAGTTCAAGAAGCCCATCGCGGAGTTTCAGGCGATCCAGTTTTACCTGGCGGAAATGGCGACGCGCATTTATGCGATGGAGCAGATGGTTTACCATGCGGCCTGGTTGATGGATCAAGGGGAATCCATCACGGTGCCCGGTTCGATGATCAAACTGTATTGCACGGAGGCGTCAAGTTGGGTCATCAACAAGTCGCTGCAGATTCACGGCGGCATGGGCTACAGCTCCGAGTTGCCGATCGAGCGCATGTTCCGTGACGCACGCATCTTTGAAATTTTCGAGGGCACCAATGAGATCCAGAAGGTCGTCATTGCTCGCGAGTTGCTCAAAGACAAGAAAAAGGAACTGGCTCGCGTGTAGGTCTTACGCGCGCCCGTTTCCGCCATGGTCGCGGGCGCGCTGATTTTTGTATGGCACTTGCGCTGGGGCTGGCTGGCGCGCGGCCTTTATTTGTTTGAGGTGGCAAAACGGTGGTTTTAAAGTCCCTGGTGGAATCGTGAATTGATGACCGCGTGGGCGATCGCACCGTTTATGAGGGTGGAGGGCCGTGATGGACATTGTGGTGTGTATCAAGCAGGTGCCAGAGAGCGTCAT
Source organism: Candidatus Sericytochromatia bacterium (assembly GCA_040400605.1). GTDB lineage: Bacteria > Cyanobacteriota > Sericytochromatia > S15B-MN24 > JAQBPE01 > JBBAPZ01. Next base: position 110,636 of record JBBAPZ010000009.1, on the reverse strand, counting down.
GGTGGGCCTTGACCGCGATACAGGGCGTGTGCGGCGGGAGGAGTCCAAGGGAGTGGTGAACCTGGGCGATCGCCATGCGCTCGAAGTGGCGCTTGCGCTCAAGGCGGCCACTCAGGCGCGCGTGATCGCACTCGCGATGGGCCCTGCAGCGGCCGATGCTGCCTTGCGTCAGGCCCTGGCAGTCGGGTGCGACGAGGCCTATCTGGTCACTGACCCTGCTTTGACAGGCGCCGACACTGGCGTCACTACCCGCGTTCTTGCGGCGGCCCTGGGACGCTTTGAGGCCCTTGGGCTCATCCTGCTTGGTGAGCAGAGCGCGGATGGCGGCACGGGGCTTGTGCCCGCCCGTATGGCCCAGCGCCTAGGCTACCCGCTGGTGGGGAACGTGGTGGAGGCGACGCTTGCTGGCACGGAACTGCACGCCCTGCGCAATGCAACAGGTGTGCGCGAGCGGGTGATTGCCACGTGTCCCGCGGTGCTGTCGGTGTCACTGGATGCGGCCAAGCCGAGGATTCCGAACGCGATGGGGGTCATGAAGGCGGCAAAGAAGCCTTTGACGGTCTGGTCACTCGCTGATCTTGGGTTGACCAGCGACGAAGCGGGCGGCGATGCATCGGCGACGGTGGTGCAGCGCAGTTACAAGCCAGAGAAGCGTGAACGGGGCGAGTTGTTGCAAGGAGAGGCGGGGAATCTTGCGCAAGCGTTGCTGGCCAGATTGCGTGCCAAGCAGTTGGTCGAGGTGTAGCCACTTTCGGCGTATGCAGGATGATGCGATGTTGAATGGTCAGTCCCGGTCTTGAATGCCCAAAGCGATCGCGATGAGAGGGGTGTGGCAATTGCTGTCGGGAAACACACTCAAACACGCCTCGACACGATAGATCAGGAGTTTGTGCGTTAGGTGGTGACAGGCAAGATGGAGGGGGTGCGGGATGGATCTCGATGATCTGGCGTTTTTGCTGGGCAGTGATGCGGGTGCGTCGGAAGCCCAGGCTGATTATCGCCACATATGGGTGCTCGCAGAACGCGCGGCGGGTGGTTTCACGCGCGTTACCCGGCAGATGCTGGGCCGCGGGCGTGAACTGGCCGATCGCCTCGGGGTGCGCCTTGAAGCGGTCTTGTTTGGCGGGGATGAATCAGATGCGCAGCAGTTGATCGCCCTTGGCGCTGATCAGGTTTACTGGTTTGAAGGTCCGGATTTCACTGCTCAACTCGCTGATGCGCTGCTTGCACCTTTGGTTGAGTGGGTGAAGCAACGCCGGCCTGAAATCGTGCTGGCGGGTGCGACGCCCCTCGGGAGTGAATGGATGGGGCGACTGGCCGACGGCCTTGAAACCGGAATCGTCGCTCAGGCCAGCGGGCTCGACCTAGATGAATCGGAGCGGCGGCTCATTGTGACGCGGGCGTCTTTTGGGGGGCGATCGCTAGCAGATGTCGTCATCCCGCACCAGCGGCCACAACTGGCGACGGTGTGCCCCAACGTGTTTGCGGAGGCGGTGCCTGATTCCTGGCGAATGGGCGACGTTGAAAAAGTGGATCTCGCTGCCGGCCCCTTGCGGGTGCGTGTAGTGGGCAATGAGGCCCTACCGGTGAGCGTGCCGCTCGATCGTGCCAGCCGGGTGGTCGTGGTCGGAAAGGGCGTGGCCGATGCGGAAGGCGTGGCACTCGTGCGGCGCTTTTCGGAGGCGATCGATGCGAGCCTGGGCGGGACACGCAGCGTGATTGACGCAGGCCTGCTCGATGAGTCGCTGGAAGTCTCAACGCGCCGGACGGTCATCGCGCCGGACCTGTACATCGGGGTGGGGGTGTCGGGCTCCGTGTCACACCTCGATGCCATGCGCCAGAGCCGCGTGATCGTGGCCATCAACACGCGCCCGGACACCGCCTTGATGGAGCTGGCCGATTATGCGGTGGCAGGTGATTTCAAGGCCGTTATAAGCGCTTTGCTTGAACAGGTGAGGCCCAACATCGGGCAACGGGTAACTCTCTGAGACTCGAGGCCGGAGATTAGACATTGGCTGCGTTAGGAGATGACTGCTTGCTCTCCTGCAAGCCTTTACCAGCAGTATATGCAAAAAAAGCCACAAGCGCGGTGCGCGTCAACCCGCGGGAGAAAACCGCGAAAAACACGCCAATACTAGCGACAATTGCTGCCTGGAATCGTAAGCCTGATTTCGTTGTGTTCGCCCATTGTCTAAATGGTGCTGTCTTTGCGCGAAACGTCTGCCACAGCCCGCTTGGCTGACTGGTCGCATGGGTGTCTCTCTTGGGTGCTGTCACGCGCGCATCCCGACCAAAGGTCGCCACGCTGTCGGTCTCGGTCTGATCGCGCTCAACACGGGGGGCGATGCCATGCGTTGCTTGCACTGCGCTTGACACGAAGGTGTTTTGTATTGGCACGGCTTGTTTCCCTTTAGCCCCGGCTCTGAAGATATCGCTAACGTCTTGTCGGCGACACCCGAGATTTGCTTTCGTTAATTTTGTGTTAATTCATTGAATTCGGGCGATCGCTCTCGCGTCTACGTCTGGACGGTTGCCTGGGTACCAGTTCCAGTCGCCGAGCAGGACCATGGTGGCCGGGAGGAGTACGAGTCGGATGAGGATGGCATCGACGGCGATGGCGACGGCGAGTCCAAGTCCGAGCATTTGGATGGCGGCGTATTCGGCGAAAGTGAAGGCTCCGAAGACGCAGAGCATGATGGCGCCTGCGCTGGTGACGACGCCAGCGGTGGTACTAAGGCCCTGGATGGTTGCGTCGCGGTTGCTGCTGCCTGCGTCATAGTGTTCTTTGATGCGCGTGATGATAAAAATCTCGTAGTCCATGCTCAGGCCGAACATGAGGCAAAAGAGGCTCAGAATGATGGGGACAGGCGTGCTCCCTAACGGTGCGTCAAGGCCCACCAGCGTGCCGCCGATGCCGTGTTGGAATACCAGTACGACGACGCCCAGACCTGCGAGGACGGACAGGCTGTTGAGGAGTATCGCTTTGAGTGGGATTAAATAGGAGCGAAAGATGATGCTGAGGGAGACCAGGGTGCCGATCAACACGATGCAGAGGGTCAGCTTGACGGTCTGTGGTGTGAAATCGTCATAGTCACGGTAAAAGGCGGCTTGTCCGCCGACGGCGATGGTGAAGCCTGGTGGCGGGAGTTTCTCCCATTCGCGGGTGAACGTCTTGGCCTCCTCAAACGAGGTTGAATCACGCAGCAGGACTTGCCAGTACAGGGTGTGGCGATCGCGGCTCACGAAGTGTGCGGCCAGTTCCGGAAACCGTTGCAAGGCCGCCTCTGGATTGGCGAGAAACATCATCATTTGTGCGCGTGGGAGGGTCTTGCCAAAATCAGGGGAACCGATCACCGTCGTGACACGGGAATCGCTGCGCAGGTGCTTGGCAAATGCCAGCAACGCCGGCAGGTGCTTGGGAGCCAAGGCAGCGTCCGGTGCGGTGAGCAAGACATCGATCGGCGCGACTAGACTACCCTTGCCCATTTTTTGCATCGCTTCAAATCCTCGCCGGTATTCCATTGTTTCGGGTAGCCACTGGCGATCGGGGAAACCGGGTTTCAATGTGAAGACGGGCGCGACCAGCAGACCCGCGATGATGCTTGCGCCAACAACTGCCAGTGCAGGCTTGGACACCACACGGATGATGATGCGCTCGAAATGTCCGGTGAGTGACTGGGCGCGTCGATGGGCCTGCCCACGCGCCCCATTGAGACGGGTCCCAAACAGGGCCAGCAGCGCTGGGAGCAAAGTCAAACTGACCAGCAGCGAAGTCAATGTCACGCACATCCCGCCGATGCCCATGGAGCGGGTGTCCAGCATCGGGGTGACCGCCAGGCCCAACAGGCCGATGGCAACCGTGAGGCCTGAGATCAAAACGGCGACACCCGCCGTCGACAGCGTCCGCGCAACCGCGTCGGACACCGTATCCCCGTCTGCCAGCGCTTCACGAAAACGCTGCACGATGAGCAACGCATAATCAATCCCGAGAGCGAGGCCAAGCATCGCACCGACTGTCTGCGCCAAAGTGGACAATTCCATCCAGCGGGTCACAGGCACCATCAACGCGGAGGCTGCAACAACTGCCAGTGCACCACTGCCGACAGGCAAGCCGGCCGCCACGACGGAACCAAAGGCCAACACCAGTACAAGGGCCGTCAACGGTAGGCTGCGCATTTCAGCACGGGTCGAATCCTCCGTGTTAAAGCGGTTCAGATCCGCCGTTAGCGCACCACGACCGGTGAGCCACAGTTCGGCTCCAGGATTTTGCTTGAGCCATTCGGCACGCAACGTGGCGGCGCGCATTCGCAAAATGGGCACCATTTGTTCCGCAGTTTTGGTGGGTACGGGACCAAGCCCGACCAGTAACAGGCCGCCACGCCCATCATCGGCACGCAACCGTTCACCCCCGGGGTCATCCCAACCCAAGGTCGCCCGGACATGCGGCGTCTCTTTCATCGTGGATGCCAAATCCTGAACCCATTTGCGAAAGCCCGGGGTATCAATGGTGGCGGTGGGTGTACGAATCACCCACACAAGGCTCTGCGCATACGGCGAGTCAAAGCCCTCTGCGAGACGGTTTTCAACGCCTGCTGAACCGGAGCCAGTGATTTGTCCGGATCCGCCTTGTAAACGTGGCACCAGATCACGGGCCGTCCAACCGGTCGCAAACAGGATCAATAACCAGACAACCAGCACCGCACGATGATGTGTCACGACCCAATGCCCCCACGCACCCAGTTTGGCAGCCAGTATGGCGGTTTTTCGCATTTTTTTTCCATTCGCGGACCGATTCATCGGATTGTCTGATTGCCTCGTCAATGTCGTTTGTATCGCAGCCTATCCAAGAATTCAATACTGTCCGTGATTGCCAACGCGTTGACGATACAGAAACGGGTGGCTTGGTGATCAAATTTTCGTGGTGGTTCAAAAACAGCGAGTCAGAGCCTGATACTTTGAGTTTGTCATTTAGGTTTTGAACAGATACCAATGCGTTAATGAGTACAAGGTCACGCGCAGGTTTTTGTCCAAACGTGTGCAGCCAATGCTAAAACTTCGAAAAGCATACCGTGAAACTTAGTCACAGCCATAAACGGGATACCAATCAATCGATGGCTTTATCGTGTTGTAATGGGTGGTCAATGGTTGTTCTGACATCCAGACACTGAAACACGAAATCGATCGTTTGCCACGCGGATGTCCAAGGGGTGCAAAGTGTTACTGAAAAGTTGCAGTGATTGCCCGTCAGTTTCAAGCCCCCGTATGATAGGGCAGGTGTTGGGTATCTGATTAGTGATACGCGTGGGTAGCGAAAATTCGCAGGAAGGGAATGTTTGAGTGAACAGACTGGTCGATCGCCCGTTTTTTCAGGACATCGGCTATGCGTCTTGCTGGGAGGACCCCGCAGTCCTGCGTCAGGCTTTGCGAGTCCAACGAGGCGATCGTGTTCTTTCGATCGCCTCTGGGGGCTGCAACGCGCTTGCCTTGCTGCTTGATGATCCGGCAGAAGTGGTGGCGGTTGATTTCAATCCGCACCAGTTGCGTCTGATCAGACTAAAACTGGCTGCGATCCAATGTCTGAATTATGAACAGTTGCTGGCTTTTATCGGTGTGACAGTCTGTTCGAACCGCTTGGCGCTGTATCAGGTGTTGCGTTCAGAACTGGATGTGGCTGATCGCGCCCACTGGGACAACCAACCCCAACGCTTCAAAACCGGCTTGTATCGTTGGGGACGCACGGATCGCTACTTGATGCGCTTTGGATCCCTAGTACGCCTGTTGAAGGGCCGCGCAGCCACAGAAGCCTGGTTTGATCTGGATGCCATCAGCGCTCAGGCCACCTACTACGAACAAATCTGGAATACCCGCGGCTGGCGTTGGTGCTTCGAAGTTTTCTTTCACCGGGCCATTATGAGCCGGGCGAAGGATCGCAGTCATTTTGCGTTCGTGGATACTGAAAATTTTGGGCGCGCCATCTTGCAACGGGTACGGCACCAGTTCGTCGAGTTAGCCATGTCTGAGAATTACTTTTTGTCCTTGATTCTTCTCGGGCGGTATCCTGGCGTGCTGCCGCCATACCTGAGTGAGGCGGGCCATGCGATCGTTCAGGCCCGCACTTCCCGCGTGATACTGGTGGAAGGCACGTTAGACAGCGTTTTGCAGGATTACCCGATTGGATACTTTCAGGCGTTCAACCTGTCCAATCTGCACGACTGGGTGGATGAGGCTCAACGGATTGAATCGTTGAAACAGCTAAAGTCCCGTGCCGCAGATGGTGCGCGTTTGTGTTACTGGAACACCTTGATGCCGCGACCGTTACCAAAGGTGGCGGGGCTCATGGGCGATCGTGCCCTGGCTGAACGCCTGCGCGCACAGGACCGCTTTCCTTATGCCCACTTTGAGGTAGCCACCATTGGATAGGTTTCAAGCCACCCACCGCGCTTACTTGAACAGGTGTTGACCAAGCCATTTCCGATATGTATTCAACAGCCTCAGGGGTTGGGTAACATCTCGGCGGGCGTGCCGCAGCGTGTATTCGCCAAAAACGCCTGATTGATCTCAGGGTGCTCCGTGCCGAACCATCGGTCCCAGAAACTGAAGTAAAAGCCGTGGTTATATTGGGTCGTCTGGTGATGCAATTGATGATGGGTCGAGGTATTCAGGACTTTAAACCAACGGGAGTATAAAAAACGCTCGGGCAAAAGCTCAAGGTTGAGGTGTCCCAACAGGTTGAAACAATACATGATGATCTGGAACCCAATGATGGATACCAGTGGAATCGGCACGAAAAAGACGATCACGTACACGAATCCCACGGATAGAATCGAGTCCACCGGGTGATGCGCCAGAATGGCCAGGGGGGTGGGAAACAGTGAGCGGTGGTGGTCGATGTGAAAGTGCTTGAACAACCACGGCGTGTGCAGCATGCGATGCGTCCAGTAAAAATAGGCATCGTGGGCCACAACGAGGACCGCCACCATGGCGATCGCATACAAGGGCCCGCCGCATGACAAGTCGAAACAAATCTTGATCCAACCCTGCTCCATCATCATCATAAAAATCACACCCACCACCGAAATAATGACCATGGTGATAAACGACAATTTCACCTCACGTACAATCTGCTCACGCCCCGCCACTTGATGCGGCATTCGCCGCCTCACAAAAAACGGCACACGGGAGCGATGTGCCAACCAAAATCCGCCCACACCCAGGATCAGATAAAAACTGAGCTGGAACAGAAAGGAGCCGATGGCCACTTGCAGCAAAGTCGGGTGTTCGAACATCGCTAGAATCCCCCCGTGTTTGGGGCCGATGCCGTCGGCGTTGGGGTTCCCGTGCGCGGTGTGTAAGCGGGTAAAATCTTCTCAAGCAAGTGCATTTCCGGGTAGGCATCCAAGGTTTGAAAGGTGAGTGGTAACGCCTCACGGCTGTAATACGCCTGCTGATACGCGCCATTGTTGGCCAGTGCGAGAATCTCTTGCCTGAAGCGGGGTGCATGCACCTTGAGGTGCGGCGATCGCTCAAACACGAGATCCAACGCCTTCAGCGGCAAGCGTGGCGAGACAAATCGCGCCATGATGAGTCCAAACAGACGCGCGTTTAACTGGCGCAACGCCAACGGCGCAGGATCCCAAAAGGCCTTCAACAAATGCTGCTCAATGCGGAAGTGCCGGGCTTCATCCAGCATATGAAAGCGGTGAACCTCCCGAAACAATGGCTCCACCGCCGCATCATCACGATAATGACGATACACATGAATGGTCAGCTCCTCAAACAGCAACGCCACCCACACCCACGCAATGAACGTATCCGGATGCCGGGTCATCAAGCGTGTGGCCAGCCGCTTGCCGCCCCGCTGAAAACGCAACTGACGGTTGGGATACCAATCGGGACGGGCACGTTCGAGCAGGCGCCAAAACATCTCGGTGTGCTTGTGCTCCTCTTCGATGAGGTCGAGCAAACAGTGACGCAAATCCGCACCCAGCGCACTACCCCGTCTCGCCAACGCCTGCTCGACAGCCGGTACCAAAATGGACTCTTCCAGGTAAATGAAGAGCTCGGCGATCGCAAGACCCGCAAATTGCGCGCAAAGGGCACGATCACCCGCATCCAGCAACTCATACGACGGCAGATACGCATGCGGGACAAAGGCCAATGGTGCCCACGCCAAGGATTCAGACACACCTTGCTCGTAAGGAATGGCATCCAGGCTGAAGGCCTGTTTCAATGCCTGCTCATGCAATTGGCGGGGGTTAACAAGCGGGCTGCCCATCAAGTCGTTTCCTCCAAAATGATCACGCGTCCCGTGGCACCATCCATTTTGACCCGTTGACCCTTGTTCACCTTGGCACACAAGCCCTTGACACCCACAATTGTCGGTAAGCCCAATTCGCGCGCCACGATGGCCGAGTGTGACAAGATACTGCCTTTTTCAACCAGCAACCCGGATACCGCGGGAAACAGTGTCACCCAGCCGGGGTCTGTACGCGGCGTCACCAAAATCTCGCCATCCAGACGCAAATCATCGCCGGGTTCGCGGATCAACCGTGTCACATTAACCACCGTACCCGGACAGCACGGCGTACCAGCCAATTCATCAGGCCCAAGATCCGCCACGTTCGCAGGACCGCCCGCCGGCTTCCCCACATAACGCGTGAGCGTGTGGGGCAACCCGAACGTCACGAAGCGCTCGTCTGGTTCGCTGGCCCGAAAGGCCTCAAACTCCGCGCGGCGAAGATCACTCAACGCCTGCAGATTGCGCGTCACGGAACGGCCATCCACAAACGCGATGATCTCATCCATTGTCAGATAAAAGATATCCTGGCGATCGCGCAGCACCCCTTGGCGCACCCAATCCTCTCCGATTGCCAGAAAAATACGTCGCGCAACCCCAAACATCCGCGTACGCGCAAACCGTAAATTTTCCCGGTTGCGCACATGCTTGCGCGTCCAACCCAGCACCTTGTCGAACACCCAACGCCTCAACGGATGGCCCTTGAGCGCCTCATCCACCCGCCCCTGCGCCGATTGCCGGATGCTTGCCTCAATCGGATTGGGCTTACCCAATTCAGGCATTTGCACGTAGTTGCGCAACATGACCGCGACAAACCCTGGGTTTTCACGCAACGACGGCTCTTCCAGCTTGAGTTCGTTCATGCAGCGATCGCCATAGCGTATCAGCCAGTCATTCAGGGTCTCCCGAACACCCACCAGCGTCGGGTCAGACTCAAGCCGTTCAAAAAAAGCCGCCGGCGAGTGCTGCACTGCTTCGCGCGCGCCCTCATGGGCTTGCAGTTGCGCCGCTAATTGCATCAAGTGACGGGTGGGTTCGGTGCTTTCAATCCCCCCTTCGCCTGACAACAAATCGTTTTGCAGGGACTGGTCCGTACTGATCCACCGCTTGCAAAGTTTGGCGAGCACGGCATAACAAATCATCGCGCCCGTATCGGTCATGATCGGCGCTTGCCAACGGCGCGTCACGTCGTTAATCTGATGCTCCAACAAATCAACCAGCCTGGCCGACTCCCAACCACGGTAATCCTCGGTGGCACGCTCGCTTAAATTGCGCGCGATGTGCGCATCAAAACGCGCGACCAGCCGATCGACCGTCGCAAAATACCACAGAATCCGCACCACCATGCCAACCACGTGCGGAAACTCCTTGGTCCAACGCTCCCACTGGCTTGCAACTGGCTTGCGCTTGTACTCAAACGATTCCTGTACCCCCATCATGCCTTCCATTGCGCCACGACTGAAACTGAAACCAGGCATCAACGACAGTGACTCGTACCACGTCAGCAAGTTGTAATACACCCGACCCTGAATCAAACCCAGGTAAGACTGTGCCGTGCGCTCCCGTTCCTCACCCACATGATGCGGAATGCCCAACATCCGCCCAAAAAGGGTGTAGACAATCTGATACGAGCGCATTGCAAACGAAAAGGTCAATGGCGTTGTCACACCCGCGTAACTCTCAACAATGTTCGAGTTGTCCCAGAGCAACTGGCGACCGCTCACCGGACTGGTAATGGGCCGAACCTGCAGGACATACAGACGATTGTCATACAACGCCCCTTCCACATCCACAGGCACCCCCATCTGCTTGGCCGCTTGCCGCAACAAAGCCCCGATGGCGCTCGCCTCCTCCGCAGAGAGCACGGCGGCACGATGCTGTTCTGCAGGCACGGGCACCGTCGCAACACCCGAAGGCGCAGCCGGGACAACCATCGTGTCCTGGCCGTCGTGCTGCACCGTTTTAATGGTGCCGTTGGCACCATCCAGAACAAACTCCGCCGCGTCGACCGCACCGGAGACGATGCCTTCACCCAGGCCCCACGCCGCGCTGATCAACATCTCATGCGGGTTGCGGTTCAACACGTTGGCACTGAAACCCACCCACGACCGCTCAGACGGAATGAGTGTCTGCACAACGACGGCCATTGCAAGCCCTTGGTTGGAAAGCCCCTTCTGCCGCCGATAACTGTGGCTGCGCTCTGAATACAAGGACTGCCAAGCCTTGATGACAGCCTCGAAAACCGCCTCTGGCTCAGGTAAAACGTGCAAAAACGTGTCATGCTGGCCCGCCAATGACGCGTTGACGCCATCCTCATCACGCGCGGAGCTGCGCACAGCGACGGGCTGCTTGGGCAATGTCGCCAGACCCTGTTGGATGATCGCAAGCAAACGCTGCTTCACGCCGGCATCGTGCGCCAAACTGGCGATCGCATCCCTGCACGCGCCAGGCTCGCCCTGCAACGCCAAATCGGCTGTACATGCCCCAAACACGTCGCAAGAAACAACGAAAAAAGGCGGCACATCAAAGCCCCACCCCACCAGTTGGTGCAAGGCCGCCCCCTTGCCGCCCGCCGCGCGCACATCTGTCGTAGCCAAAAAGGCCGGTGTCCCAATAGCTGTCATGCGAAAAGCCCCCAACTCACAAACACGGCGATATCCAGCACAAACGGCGTGAGTACGGCCAAAGCTTCCACTTGACGCTCAAAACGCGCAGGCAACCGCTTCGCCAAAGCCGCATACCCGATCGCGACCAGTAACCACGCGACCAGACCCGCCACGACAGCCCGCATACCGAGTTGCAACGCGTCTTGCACGAATGTGAGCAACAGCAGGGCCACCGCTTGGCAGCCCAAAATGGTTGCCAAGGCACCTCGCAGACCCAATTGACCGGAATAGGTGTCAACATTTGGCTTTTCATTTGCAGGCAAACGGACCTTGCGTGCGACTTCGAGCGAAAAGGCCATGCCAAATTGCACTGCCGCGTAGGCCAAAAGGGGCCATGCAAAGGCATCATAGTGCGGCGAGAGTTGCCCCACGCTCAAGTAGACGGCAAGAATCATGCCAGGCAGCACCAGCATGTGGGTGATGCCATACAGCACGATGCTGCGCCGTAACCACGTGCCGATGCCAAACTCGAAAAACATGGCGATGGTGTAGAGCAAACAGCCGCCGATTGCCAAAAAGAAAGGCCAACCAATCCACCAGGCGATCGCAAGCTCCAGCGTGATGGCACCCGCGCCCAACCATGTCAGTTGCCTTAAGGTCACCCAGCCGCGCGACAACACCCGTTCGGGAAAAGCGTATCGATCGATATGCCAATCTTTGTGCTCATCAAACACCCGCAGGTGAAAGAAAATCAAAAACAGCACGACAGTGACCAAAACCAGCGTCTGCCAGGATTGTCCGTTTAACTTGACGCCGGCATTCACGTGGGCGGCAAGTCCATGCGCGAGCACCAACAAGGCGGTCATAAAGAGCATCAGGCCCGGTCTGAAGCGTTCGTTCAAGTAGGCCAAAAAGCGGAGTGGCCAAGCAGGCAAGTCAGGGGTGACGGTCATGGGTGTCTCCGGGCAAGGATACGGCGCAGGGCGTCTGGATCCACTTTGGAATTGTGTCGGTGATCGCGGGGCAGTTGTTGACACCACTGTACCTGATTGACCCCGTGGGTATGAAGAGCATCACGCACCGTTTGCAGGGTGTGAGCGATCCGTACGCCGGGGAGGGTTTCGATGACGACGGTTGCAACACTGTCCAGGTTGATCAGGCAGGCATCTTTGACCCCTTCCATCGACCGGGCGATCGCCTCGATGGGATAAGGAAACAAGCGCCCCCTATCGGTTTCAATCAACGCACCCAAACGCCCCGTCAAGTAGAGCAGACCGGCGGCATCCAAATACCCGGTATCACCCATGCGGTGCCAGAGGTGCCCTTGGGGATCCACAATCTTGCTGAGTGAGAACGCTTCGAGATCCCCTCCCGCTTCGACATTCACATGCGGCCCAGCTACCACAACCTCGCCCCAGTCGCCCACTGGCAACTCCCACTCGGCCCACCCCCCAACGCCTAGCGTGACGACGCCAAAGTGGCAGCGAATGATCTTGATCGACAACGCTGGATGCAAGTAACCCGCGCACAAACCAGGGCCTGACGCAACAGTTCTGGCCTCTGTGGCAGTCAGAACCGCAACCGGTTCCACTTCGGTCGAGCCGTAGATGGCCGCAGCCAAACCCGTGGAATCCATACGGTCCGCCACGCGCGCCAGCAACCCGTGCGCAACCCACGCGCCCCCAATAAATGCGAAGCGCACAGGCAAGAATTCCCCAACGGCTTCGAGGTGCTCACACAGGCGCTCAAACAAGACCGGCGGGCCTGACAGCACCGTGACCCCATTTGCGCGCATCTGTTCAAGCAACACAACCGGGTCGGCCGATGCAATCCGGCCAGGCGAAAAAGCGGGAATGACGGCGCTGCGTCCGTGACAAAGCGGGTCGAACAGCATGGCGGCCCACGGTGCCATTTGCACATCATCACGTGTCATGCCCCGCCGGGCATCCAGGTGTTGGAGCATGCGCACGATGTGGCCGTGGGAGCGCTTGATGGGTTTGGGCGTGCCGGTTGTGCCGGTCGTGTAGGCGATCGCCGCCGCCTCATCCGGTCTGACTGCCGCGATGCTGGCATCCGGTGCCGCTCGCGCCAATTCCTGGCGAAAGCGCCGACCAAGCCAACCCTCATCCACCACAATGGCAAAAGGGATGCATCGAAAGGCTTTTGACACCATCCGCAACACGTGTGCTTTGGGAATACCAAAAAAGAAGCGGGGTGCAGCCGCGATACAAGCCGCGTCCAATTGCGCGCGTGGCGCACCGGGGTCCAAAAAGACGCAGACGCCTCCCGCTTGCGTGATACCCAGCACGATGGCGTAAAACACAAGCGACATCGGCACGAGCACAACCACTGCGTCACCGGCCTGCAATCCCCGATTTTTGAGGAATCCGCTCACACGGTTGGCTTGGTCGATTAACTCACTGTAGCGCCAGGAACAGTGGTCGCGCCGGTTTTTAGCCAGCGCGACCAACGCCACCTTTTCCAACTGGATGTTCGGGTTCCGCAGTGTCTGATACGCGATGTTGTTTTCAATCAAGCGAGCAGCCAAGCAGCACGTACTCCCTCATCACGCGGGCCACCCGTCCACTCAGGCGGTTTGACGCATTGTCATCCTTCATCATCGCATGAACGGCCTGCGTGCAACTGTGACGCATCAACTCACGATGAAACTGATACGTCAGTCCCATGCCAAGGCGCGTGCCGCGATGGCGCGCCACGACACCAACCGTTTTTAAAATCCCCACAGGCCCCGCTACCGAGCCGCTACAAAACCCAACCAGCTCGCCGTTCGGCTCAAACGCACCCAAAACGATGCCTTGCTCGGGCAATCCTGCCAGATACACGCTTTTGAAGGTGTCTTCATCCAAGGGGGTGTAATGGGCATTGTGCGCGAAAACATCCGATATCATCGCAAAAATTGAGTGCGCTTGGGCCAGGCATTCCGTGGCATCGATCCGACGAATGGTGATCGGACTGTTACGCCTTAACCAGCGCTCCAGGAGGTCTAGGGCCCACCACGGTGGCCAACGCCGATCCAAATGGCGACTGACAAAGCGATCCGTCACCGCGAGACCCATCATCTGATAATCGGCCAAGCGGTGGGCTCCCTCCGTGCATTCGCCCGAAAAAGGCCAAGGCACGGGACCATGGTCGCACGCCAACACCCGGTATGGCCACCAGGTCGAAAAAAATATCGGACCCACCAACCGGGTGGCGTCTCGCGCCTGTGCCCAAATTCGGGTGGCTTCAAACAACGTGGCGAGGGCAAGTGCCCTGTCGGATGCCAAGCAATCAGGCGCCACCGTGAGGCAGGCAAACACGGCTTCACGTGGTAGACCGGGTCTTCGATCGCACGCAACAATCCAACCCGCACGCCGACCAACCAAGATGATGGCTGCCTCACCATATGTCAGAAAAAGGCTTTGTTCGCTGAGATACCTGTCAAGGAGCGCTTTGGGAATGTGTGTGGGTGCGGATGCGATCGCCCACAAACGCGCCGCGTTCGCGTGAGCGAGTGGCAAAATGCTAACGGGGCAAGCAACAGCCTCTTGCGTCATCGTCACACGTGCCTCACGGACCGCCCCGGGTTACCAGGGTTGCACGGGCGTCTATGTCCGTTGTTTGGGCATCGTTACCCCTGTTTAGACGAGGTTGAATCACGCGCAGGGCTTTCGGCACGACGCTAAGTTGTATCGTATGCCCTTCGGCGAGGCGTTCGCCGTCACCCGCAAAAATGAGCCAGTCCGGGCTGTGCAGGGTCAACGCTTTGCCCTGCAGCATCCGCACGTTCTCCAAACGCCCGTGTCGGCCGCCGCGAAAGAGCAACCAGTTAACCCACAGGTTCTTCAAACGATTGCGCATCTCAAGCCAGCAAATCGACAACAGGCCGTCATCCGGACGGGCAGATGGACAGACCGTCAAGTTGCTGCCGATGGCCGGCTGTTTGTTCACGAATAGAGCCAAAGTGGGCGTGATGGCATGGTGTTCGCCGTCCAATTCAGCCCCCAATCGACAGCTCAGTTGGGTGCCTGTCAGCAAGGTCAGTGCCGAGTGGCAGGTATAGGCCAAGCCGCCCAGTTGACGAAAACAAGACCCCACCACGTCTTGGCGGGTTTTTAGAACGTGCACGCCCAGCGCGATGCGACTGACGACTCCGACCCCCCCCCCGGTGAGAAACAAGGCGTCCCCAACCCGTGCGAGGTCGTGCCACGCGGCGGTCCCGGACAAAATGGCCTCGCACGCTGTGTGTGTGTCAGTTGGCATGCCCAACTGTCTGGCGAAATCGTTGGCTGTGCCCGCCGGGATGATAGCGAGGGCCATGGTGCTGTGGCTCAGTGCGGGCAAGACGGTGTTAAGTGAGCCGTCGCCGCCGACGATGACAAGCACGTCCACCCCTTCCGCGCGGGCGTCGTGGGCGGCTTGCAGAAACTGCTCGCGTGAGCGGGGGGTGACCACCTCGTGCGACGCATTGGCGAAGGCACGGGCGATCGCCTGAGCGAGTTGCGGGTCGCCACCACGCCTGGATAGAGGATTAATCAAGATGCGGTAATGACCCATGTGCGATTGTATCGCGTTTTGCTCCCTGAAACTTGCGTGAGACGGGTAGTCGGCGAATCAACGCTCACGCGAGTATGCTGTGCCAATCCGGGTGATTGTCGAACCAGCGGGTGGTGTCATCGAGCAAGGCGAAAAACCGCTGGGCTTGAGGCTCGGCGTCGTGCGTGAGCGCGTGCCCGATGGCACTCAGGTAAAACTCAAAACGCGCGGTTTCAAGCATCACCGCCAAGCCGCGACGCTCGTTGGCGTGCAAAGGGCGTACGTGGTGATAGCCTGCGATCATGGCTTGGCAATCCCGCCGGTTGGGCTCCCCTTGGCCGTGTAACAGCTCAGGCCAGTTAAAGGCGCAAGGCAACAGGGCCAGCGCAAGGTCGTAAAGCCAGGGTGCGACGTTCCAGAGTTCAAAGTCAATGACATCGGAGATGCTTGTACCTTGCCAAAACAGGTTGCGTTTGAGCCAGTCGCCGTGGATGATGCCCACCGGCCAGTCAGCGTGCCACGCTGCGATCGCCGGCATGTGCCGAAAAATCCGTTGAATAATTGCCTCATAGCTGGTCTGCTGCGCCAAAAATTGCTGCAATCCCGGTTGTTCAGCCAGTAAGGCATCCAACGCAGCCTTGGGATCCGGGCTCAACAAAATCTGGTACTGAGCCGTCAGACCCCGAAACGGTTTGAACGCAGGCAGCGGCAAAGGCTTGAGCCCGAGGTGAAAACGGGCCAGCATGGCGCCCGCCGCACGCGCCTCCTCACGGTCATCAAACGGGTCGAAGACCCCCCGCTCACCGTAACGATCCTCACCGCGTGCCAGTGCAAACAGCGCATAAGGGAATTCAGCAAGCCAGGTCAGCGTCTCTCCCCGATCATTGGCATACAGCAATGGCGTACAGAAGTTGGCCGCGCGCAAGTGCGTGACCAGACTGTGTTCAGCCATTAAAGACGGTGTGTCCCGGTTGAGTGGATCATAACGCTTGGCAAAATACCGGCCATTGGTCGTTTCAAAGATGCACGTCGCCGTATTGATGCTCAAACCATTGCGCAAAATTTGCGCTGCATCGCCAAGCTGCGGGTAACGACGAACAATCTGGCTAAGTGCCGCCAGGTCAATTTCAGGCTTCGGAATCAAGGTTTTTGCTTCATCCTGTCAAGACAATCACACCCCAAACATCGGGTCTGACCCGCACCTACCTGTTTTATGCTCATCATCATAAGATTTTCGATCGCCCATCGCAACAAGAACAGCGATTGTGGTCTCCTGTTTCGGCGCGTGTCGAGGGCAGCTCGGTTGCTGGATTTTGGTGGCTTGATTGGCTATGCTGGTTAGCGCCTGGTGTTTGGTCGACGATAGGGGTCAGTTGATGGTCGTGGCGAAGCGTGGGATTCTATATCGTGGTGTCGCCGTGGGAGCGATGGCCTGTTTGGCCTTCAGTGGCGCGCAACAGGCTCTGGCTGCCGCTGCGAGCAGGGCTCAGGCGTCCAGCGCCCCTGCCGCGCTCAAAACGCCGGCAACGGTTGCAGCGGGTCGCTACCCCCAGCCTTCAGCGCAAGAGACGCGCCGCATCGTCGACGCATTCAAGCAGGCGGTCAGGCGATCGCTCGGGCCACGTAGCGGCGATATCTACGTTTTGCCACGCAAATACTGCTATGTCATGGACAGCGCTTTTCTCAAACCGTACGTGAGCCGGGTGGTAATGAACGGCCAAGAGACCGATTTGCCCCAGTTGGGCAACCACCATGGCACTTACTGGGACTACGACACGCGGATCCCACTGTGGTTAAAGGGTGCGGACTGGTTCAAGGCGGGGCGATATGAGCAGGCAGCAACCCAACAGGATATCGTGCCGACTGTCTCCGGCATCCTTGGGGTCCAACCACCAGAGGATGCGCGTGGCCGTGTGCTGCAGGAGGCACTCAGGCCCGCTACCCGATTGCCGCGAGTGGTCCTGGTATTGGTGTTTGATCAAGGTGGGCTCAGCCTGCTGGATGCCCACCCTGACGCGACACCGTTTCTTAATGAGTATTTCAAGGATGCCTCGCGCTTCACGCAGGCACGCGTGACGCACATTGACCCAGAAACCATTGTGGGCCACGCAGCCATTGGTACAGGTGCCTATCCCAACTTGACGGGCATTTCGGCCAACCGGCCGTGGATTCGGCAAGCGGGTCAGACCCGGCCGGCGGTTCTGAACGAGCAGGGCCCTGGCCCGGCGTCGTTGGAGAGTCCGACTTTGTCGGATGTTTGGCTGCGTCATACCAGCAATCAGGCAATCGTTGTTGCGCAATCGCTCGCGGATCGCGCCGCCATCGGCATGGTGGGCCACGGTGCGCGCTTCGCAGGCAACAAGAAGCCCATCGTCAATTACTTTGACGACAAACAAGGCATCTGGGAAACCAATGAACGTTGCTACGTGAGCCCTGGCTACCTTCAACCAGCGGCGATCACGCCCCATTGGGAGGCCTTGGCCGGGCCGAGCGGCCTGTGGATGGGCAATCCGATCAACAACCCCTTTGATTTCAAATTCTCAAGTGCTGCGGCACAATTCGACGGCGATGCCATGTTCCGGATTGTCACCCAGGAACCCCTCGGCGCGGATGATGTGCCAGACTTGATCTGGTGGAGTCTCAAAGCGACCGACTATGTGTCACACCGCTACGGACAGGAAAGTCTGCAAGCGCGCGAGGCCCTGCAGTTTCAGGATCAGCAGGCCCGTCGCATCATTGCCGAACTCGAGCGCAAAGTCGGGGCGCAGAATCTGCTGACCGTGTTTACGGCAGACCACGGGGGCGGGCCACTCGTCGAACTGACAGGCGGCGCGCGCCTGTCCGATGAAACCCTCCTCGCAGCCATCAATGCGCAGTTCGATCGCCTGCAAAATCAGGTACCGCTGGCGCAAACCATTACCAGCACCCAAGTCTACCTCAACAAGCAGGAGTTGGCTGCCAATCGCGTGACACCCGATGCCATCAAGGCCTACCTGAAGCAGTTCAAACTTCAAAACAAGACCTTCTTCACCGAGGTCTTCACGCGCCGTGACATCGAGAAACCTTAGGCGGTACCTGCGCATGTGGCGCCGCTTCCCGATGACAGGGGTACTCGGGCTCATGGTGACGTGGGCTTCACCCGTTGATGCCGCCACGTTGTTCGATCCCAACACCCGCTGGTTCACCATTACCACCCCCCACTTCCGGGTCAATTACCCGGATGGTTGCGAGGCACTCGCCAAGCTTGCCGCGCGTTACGCGGAAGACGCACACACCCTGCTTGCGCCATACTTGGACAGTGTGCCCGAACAACTCACCGAAGTGACCATTCTGGACAATGAAGACACGGTGAACGGGTTTGGTTTTCCGTATCCCAACAATCAGATGTACATTTACGCAACCAGTCCGAACGCCGAGATGCTGATGGGGCGCTACGACCACTGGTTGCGCGATCTCATCCTGCACGAATACACCCACGTTCTGCACATGGAAAAGACGGCGGGTCTTCCGGCCTGGCTCAATCGGTTCCTGGGACGAACCTACTTCCCCAATGTCCTGCAGCCGATTTTTTTGATTGAAGGCCTCGCCGTCATGACGGAAACGCGGTTCAGCAACGGGGGACGTGGTCGCGATACCGCCTATCGCACGGTGCTGCGGATGGCTGCGTTATCCGACCGCCTCGCACGGTTGGATCAGGCCAGCGGTTATTACACCATCGATCACCCCGGCGGCGAAATTCCCTACATTTATGGCTCGGCGTTCTACCGCCATTTGCAGCGCCATTTTGGTGAGCAGGTGCCGGTTGAGCTCGCGAACCGGTACAGTCATTATCCGTTTTTTGGCCTGTACGGTACGGATGATGTTTTAAAAACGCTCACCGGACGTAACACGCGGCAACTGTGGGACACGATGTGTCAGGAACTGAAGGTGGAGGCCATAACGGAAGCACAAGCCATTGCGGCCCAGGGTCCACTCACGCCGCTAAAGTCGGTGACGGATGATGGCATGTTGCATCGACACCCGCACTGGTGGACTGACGGCAGCTTGGGGTATGCCGCTTGGGATGGCCACGATTTTGCGCGTGTTTGGCGGGTGAAACCGGGCGATCGCCCCGCTGCGGTGATTGGCAAAAGCCCGTATGGTCGCTTCGAAGTCAGCCGCGACGGCACCCAGATTCTCCACGGACGCCAGTGGGATGAGAACCGTTTCACCGGTTACAACGATGTGTTTCGTTTCGACGTCAAGCAACGGCGCCTCGTGCGCTTAAGTGTGCGCCAACGCGTGGATGAGCCGACCATGAGTCCGGATGGTCGCTGGGTCGTGGCGGTGCAAAATGGCGCAGGGCAAAGCAATCTGGTCAAGTTTGCCTTCAAGGATGGCAAGCGCTGGAAGCCGTTGACTACCCTTCAGGACCAGACACAGTTTTCTGCGCCGACCTGGCACCCAACCCAACCCATGGTCGCTGTGTCCGCCTGGCGTGACGGGGCGCGCGATCTCTACCTCGTTGATACGGACACGGGCCGACTCAAGGCATTGTGGCGGGATCGTGACAACGACCTCGCGCCATGCTGGAGCCCGGATGGTCGCTATCTGGTTTTCAGTTCGGATCGCGATGGCGTGTTTAACCTGTACGCGTACGAGCTGACCAGTGAACGCCTGTTTAGAATGACCAACGTCTTGGGCGGTTTGCTTGACCCCGCCATCAGTGCCGACGGCAAAACCATCGCGGCCAGTTCCTACAGTGCCAAAGGCTACGACATCGTGACCCTCCCCTGGAATCCGGATCAGTGGGTCCCTGTGTCACGTCCGAACGGTCCTGAACCGCGCGCTGTTGCCCCCGTTCATGATGGAAAGACCTTCAAACTGGCGTCCTACAACCCCTGGCCCAGCTTGCGCCCCAAAGTGTGGGCGCCGTTCGCGTTCATGGATGACCGCGGCCCTGTACTGGGCTCAACCACCTACGGGCAAGACAGCCTTGTCAAACACCTTGTCTTCGGCGCCGTGGGGTGGGGGGTCTTTTCCGGACGTCCCTTTTACTCACTCAGCTATGTCAATGATGAGTGGCACCCCAGTCTGAGCGCCTTTGCCTCGGAAACCACCTTGGTGACCAATCCGGTATTCGAAGGCGTGGGGCATCGGCTGGTCACTCAAGGCTTGTATCAAGGGTTGGGTATCACCTGGCCGGGCCTCCCGAGCGCATTTTTGCAAAACTCCTGGGTCACGGGTGACACGCTCGGCGTGGGCCTCAATTTTGCCCGCCTGACGCCGCTTGAAACACCGCCACAGGTTCTGCCCCAAGCCAAAAAACCCAATTATGGCCAGACTAACACTGTGTCTGTGACCTATCGGTTTGGCGACAATTACAAGTTCGCACGCTCCATCAGCCCTGAGGGCGGGAATCTCGTGACACTGGCGTACGAACAGGCGTTTCAAGCCCTTGGGTCCGAGCACCAGTTTCAGCGCGTGTGGGCGGATTGGCGTCGTTATGTCCCCTTGCCGTGGCTGCACCACGTGCTGGCCTTGCGCCTGTCAGGCGGCGCCACCTGGGGTGAGACGGACGGTGTGTACCAACTGGGTGGCTTCGATTCGGCCACCTTGCTGGCCAATGTCGATCTCCGCACAGCCAGCGGCATTGGCGCCCGACAATTGCCCCTGCGCGGCTACCCCTTCGGCGTGGCCAGCGGTCCTCGTGGCGCAACACTCTCAGCGGAATACCGCTTCCCGTTGGTGGCCCTGCAACAAGGTTATGGCATTTTGCCTTTCTTCTTGCGACAGTTGCACGGTGCGTTCTTCGTGGATGGTGGCACGATTTGGGGCGATACACAACTCCGAGGCCCCCTTGTCGGGGTGGGAGCGGAACTCCGCGCCCAAACCCACGTCATGCAGGCACCCACGGAAGTGCGCTTGGGGATCGGCCAACCGGCAGTCGATGTGGGTGATCGCAACCGGTGGCCCAACGTGTTTGTGGACATCGGATCCTATTTCTAAGCGGTTGATTGCCACCCCCACGTTCCGTTCTGACAATCACGGATCATCGCCCGACATCCGGGACGAACGCGTGACGATCACGTAACCACAATAAATTAAGAAAAAATTAATCTTTTATTAAAAAGTGACGCAAGTTTTTTTGGCGCCGCCCCGATAAGTAAGTTAAGTAAAGCTTAAAGTTTTTTACACAAGCATAATAACTAACTTGAGAGGAATGGCAAGATGGTGGCAGGAATGGAACGGACGAGGTCGGTTGCGCACGTACACGTGGTGCGTCGTGGGGAGAGTCTTTGGTCGATCGCCCAAGACCACCTGACGGATGCGACCCGTTGGCAGGATGTGTACCGGGTGAATCGTCGGGTGATTGGTGCCAATCCGGATCACATCGTGCCGGGGATGCGTTTGGGGATGCCGGGGGGCTCCAGTGGGGCCGCGCAGTATGTGGTTCGCCGGGATGACAGTTTGTGGACGATTGCTGCGCGTGAACTGGGTGATGCGTCGCGTTGGCGTGAGTTGTATGCGTTGAATCGCAAGGCGGTTGGTTCCGATCCGAGTTATTTGTTGCCGGGTACCGTGTTGCGCCTGCCCCACGGGCGATCGCCCAAGCCCACGCAGGTGGCTGTGCGTCAGGATGACAGTTTGTGGACGATCGCCGCACGTGAATTGGGTGATGGGAGTCGCTGGCGTGAGTTGTATGCGCTGAACCGGAAAGCGATCGGTTCGAATCCCAACTACCTGTTGCCAGGCACGGTGTTGCGTTTGCCGTAGGGAAATCATCAGATACGCTGATCAGACGGTAGCCACCAGACCCGGACGCAAGGATAACAACACCGCTTCCGAGTGTTACGACCTGCATTGTTAAGCGGATCGCATCAAGCGCCACGCACGGTTCCAATTGCAAACAACAAGGGACGTGACATTGTATTCTGGTTTGCTAGCCCATGTGTCGTGCTTGTTGCTCCATTGTTACCTGCATGGTCTCAACAGACAATCAGTGAGTCTGATGGATGTACCATCGCATCGTACAGCCTTTTCAACCGCTGCCGCCTGACAATTGGGCGGCGGCTTTGGGCTGCTTCTGTCAGGATGTGCCTGCTCACGCGTGATTCCCCTACAGCGTGTTAGGACGGGGGCCGTCTGGGGCATCTAAAGTGGGGGACTTGGGTTTTGCGGATGGATGTGGTTTGGAAGCGGGTTTGGAGCGGTTGGGGTCTGTGAGTGGGGCTTGGCGTGTTTTGGGCACGCTCATGCTCGCGTGGCTGGCTTTTTGGTGCGAGCCCGCTTGCGCGGCTGTTTTGGACCCCAGCGTGGTCATGCGGACGATGGAGACCCCGCATTTTCGCATCAATTTTCCACAGGGTTACGAGTCGGTTGCCGAGAAGTCGGCCGTGTATGCGGAAGAGGCGTACACGAATGTGTGTGGTTATTTTAAAACGTGGCCGTCAGAGAAGACCGAGTTGATCCTGTTTGATCAAGAAGACACGGTTAATGGTTTGGCTTTGCCGTATGTCAACAACGCGATGTACGTGTATTTGACCAACCCGGACAGTGATTTGTTGTGGGGGCGTTATGACGATTGGTTGAAGCTGGTCATTACCCATGAGTTCACCCACATCATGCACTTTGAGACGGTGGATGGCTTGCCTGGTTTACTGAATCGGGTGTTTGGCCGGTTGCTGTTTCCGAATCTTTTTCAGCCCACGTTTTTGATTGAGGGCTTGGCTGTGACGACGGAGTCGTTGTTCACGGCGGGTGGCAAAGGTGGGCGTGGTCACGATGGTTACTTTGATATGTATCTGCGCGCGGATGTGTTGGCCAACCGGCAATTGAGCATCGATCAGGCAAGTGGGTATTACCTGACAGATTTTCCTGGTGGCGACGCCCCCTATGTTTACGGCACCTTTTTTTACAAGTATCTGGCGAAGCGCTACGGATCGGACCTCCCCGCACGCCTCGCCCATGTCTACTCCGCAGCCCCCTGGCTGGGCGTGGATCACGCCCTCGGCACGTTGATTCCGGGTCAAACCGTTCAAGGTGTCTGGGACGACATGCGCCTGTGGCTGGTCAAACGCGCCGAGGCACAGATTGCGCGCATTCGTCAGCGCCCGGTCACTGCCACCACACCTGTCACGGAAACCGGCATGAACCACCGTCATCCGGTCTACCTGCCCGATGGCCGTTTGACATTTATTGAAGGGTTGCGACACAGCCCGACCGCCGTCAAAGTGGTGGACAAGTTGAAAGATGGGACGCTGCAACTGACGCCTTTGCTCAGGAAAAGCCATTATGGGGGTTATGACGTCTCACGCGATGGGCGGTACTTTTATTTTCAGAATGCGCAGGGGCCAAATAACTATTGGTCGTATGATGACGTGTTTCGCCTCGATTTGCGCGAAGGACACACCGAGCAGTTGACGCGTTTCGCGCGTTTGTCGAATCCAGGCGTCAGTCCCGATGGCACCAAAATGGTGTGTGTCCAAAACGGCAAAGGCACTAACAATCTGGTTTTGCTGGATACGACGGGCAAGGTGTTGCGGCGTTTGACCGCGCTTGGGGACAACAGCCAGTTCACGGCACCACGTTGGAGTCCGGATGGGCGTTGGGTGGTGATGAGTGCGTGGCGGGAGGGCTCGCGTGACTTGGTGTTGTTGGATACGACGACTTGGAACATGCATCAGTTGTGGAAGGATGCCGCTGTGGATGTGGGGCCAGTCTGGAGTCCGGATGGCCGTTACATTGTGTTTGCGAGTGATCGCGATGGCGGTGTGTTCAATCTGTTTGCCTATCGGATGGGGGATGAGCGCGTGTTTCGGGTCACCAACGTGCTGACCGGCGTGTGCGAGCCCGCCATCAGTCCGGATGGAAAAACAATTGCCATGAGTTATTGCCGCGGGGTCGGTTATGACATTCACACGATGGCGTTTCAGCCTCAAACCTGGGAACCGGCTGCGCAACCGGTTTTGGATACCGCCATCACGCCATCGGCGGTGAAAATTCGTGAGCGCTATCCAATTTCGCTATACAGTCCACTCACCACCCTTGCGCCAAAGTTTTGGAGTCCCATCTTTACGACGGTGCCGGCATTGGTGGGCGCTTTTTCGATCGGGTATGACGTCTTGCTAACCAACACCGTGTTTGGGTTGGCAGGTTACACGTTGGGCTCGCCGGGCACTTTGCCACCGGATCCGACGACCGGCCGGGCCACGGTGCTTGGCCCTCAGGATTTGTGGACCATGAATCTTGTGTATGCGAACACCCAATATGATATCAACTGGAACATTTACGCCAGTATGGGGCCGCAACGTTACGGCATCCCGCTACCGAACGGTGTAACGGTCGACCTTTATCAGCGCACTTCCGGGGTGGGCTTTGGCTTTGGCCGCAACAATTTGCCATCCCCGCTCACCAACGCCAGTTATCAGGTGGGCGATGTGTGGAATGCGGCTTTCAACGTGCGTTTGATCCAGGATTTGACACCTGCGCGTGAAAACAAGGTGGCGGTGGATGCGCGCTTGATCCCGCCACCGGGCCGTGCGCACAGTGTCAGTTTATCCGGCCGAATCAGCGACAACGGGCGATTCGGCTACTCCATATCGCCGGAGTATGGGTCTTTGTCCAGTTGGGGCACAGAGTTTGCTCACCAGTGGCTCGGCTCAGAGTTTGCCTATTTCCGGATGTTTGGGGACACCCGCCGTTTTTTTGCCATGCCCTGGCAGCATCACGTACTGGCCGTGCGTGGCATGGCTGGTTTGAATATGGGCAAGCCCGTGGGTGATTTTTACATGGGGGGGACACGCGCGGTGTCCCAAGCCGGTACACCGGATATTCGGGTGGCATCGGATCCGGATGATGTCGTGGTGTCGTTGCGCGGTTACCCGTTCGCTTCCGCAGTTGGTAACACCTTGGGCCTTGTCTCGACCGAGTATCGTCTGCCGTTGCTTGAGATTCAACGCGGGCCCGGTGTGCTCCCATTTTTTGCCGAGCGTTTGTACGGCACCCTGTTTTGCGATGCCGCCACGTGTTACACCAACACTTGGTTGCCAAATTTTCTGGACAACGCTGAATCCGGTGCGCGAACGGGGGCCAAGCTGCTGCCCGGGCTACAGGATTGCCGGATTGGGATTGGTTCCGAGCTGCGCTTGAATTTTCGTATTGCCAACAATCCCTTGAACACCGTGCCGCTATCGATTATTGCGCGCACGGTATGGCCTGCTTTGCAGTCTTTCGGGGATTCGAGCGGCGTGTTTCGCCTGGGTGTCGCGCAAGGGGTCTTGCCGTTGCTGAATGGCAACCAAGAATGGCTTTGGCAAGCCCCCATTTTTTATACGGAATTCGGAACGTATTTTTGAATGGGTGGGCCGCTTGAGGGCTGATGACTGGGCGGTCGAAGACAATTTGGGGTTGGTGTGCTAGCGTCCTTGTGCCGACGGGGGTGTTTCGGTGGCGGGTCCCAGGGCGCGTACGCCGGGTTTGGGGGCCCAACTCAGGTCGAAGCCGATCAAGGTGTTGCTGCCGTCTTGGCTGTCGATCCATAAACAGATGGGTTGCGCCGTGTCTGACTCTTGCAGGTAGATTCTTGCTGGGGCGGTGATAAGATGGGTGAGATGGTGGCTCTGGGATTGCGCTTCGTTGAAACTCAATTCAATGGCACGTTTTTCGGCTCCCTTTTTAATGAGGGACATCCCGTAGAGCGGCATGTGATCGACCAGCAACTGATGGCCCAAATCGGGATGCTCCACCCACACACGAACAGGACGCCCCCACATCTGACCGCTTAAGGCGAGCAGACAGGCATCCCAGGTGGCGCCGGGCACTTCTTGGGTGTGAAACATGAGTCCCTCCTTACTAAACGCGTTTTGCGCGAGTCTTGGGTTTTCAACGGGGTTCTTGACCAAACGGCGCTCACGGATGAGGCCTATCAGGACCACTTGGTGTGATAGATGTCGTGTCGTGTTGCTGGCCATTCAGGAATTGGTAATCGGGCAACGGTTGCATCGGCTCAGGTCTTGAACGGGACAAGGCTGGCTGTGGTCCCTGCATGTCAGTCCGTTTTCCAAATCGGTGGGCCAAACACGTCAACGTGATGTGGACAGAATGAGGCATCGAACTCCGTGGGCTGAAACGGGACAGGTTTAATAGTGGGTCCAATTGGGCGTGTCTGGTGTTGCCTGTATGGGGGGTTGATACGGTCGGGGCGGGTGGAACAAGGGGGAATTGGCGTGGATGGCCAGAGTCTGGGTATCGAATACCCGGTTTGTCGAAGAAGAGTGTAGGCGTCTTGTGGGTATGCCAGAAGGGGCGGGACTGACAAAAAAGGTAGCCATAGCTTGGTGTATGGGTCAAAAGTGCTGTGGCGTGGGTAGATGGGAGACAGAGGTGATTGGCGGTGCGTCTGGCATCGCGAAGCAGGGCGCTGTTGTGGGCTGTCTTGTTGATGGCCGTGGTTGACTTAAAGGGGGTGAAGGGTGTCGCAGTGGCAAAGCTTGGTGAAGGGCCTCGAGCATGTCACGCGTTGGCAATGTGGTTGGGAAGCGTTTCCGGTGGCGGCTGAGCTTGCTGTGGCGCCTGATGTTCTGGATCGGGTGTTGTTGCGTTTGGCTGAGCGGTTGCAAGACAATTATCCGTTTCATCATCCCGTGTACGCGGGGCAGATGCTGAAGCCGCCGCATCCGGTGGCGATGATGGCTTATGCGATGACCATGTTGATTAACCCCAACAACCACGCGGCGGATGGCGGCCCGGCCACAGCGCGTCTGGAGCGTGAGGTGGTGGAAAAACTGGCTGGGATGCTTGGGTTGCCGAGGCATTTGGGTCATTTGTGCGCATCGGGGACCATTGCCAATTTGGAGGCCTTGTGGGTGTCGAGGCGCTTGCATCCTCACCGTCGTTTGGCGCATAGCGAGCAGGCGCATTATACGCACGGGCGTATTGGCGAGGTGGTGGGATTGCAAACCGTGGCGATCGCAACGGATGAAATGGGACGCTTGAGTGTGGCTGCTTTGGATGCCGCGCATCGGGAGTCGCCGATCGGCACGGTGGTTGCGACGATGGGGACCACGGGCGTAGGGGCTGTGGATCCGCTGTCTGCGATCGTTGAATGGGCGCGGACCAACGGGGTGCGGGTCCACGTAGATGCCGCCTACGGTGGATTTTATGCTCTCCTTGCCCAAGATTCGTCACTTGGGCTGTCGCGTTCCGATTGGGAGGCAATCGCACAGGTGGACAGTGTCGTCATCGACCCCCACAAACACGGGTTACAACCTTACGGTTGCGGTTGCGTGCTGTTTGCGGACCCTGAGGTGGGACGTTTGTATCGCCACGATTCGCCTTATACCTATTTCACGAATGCTGAATTGCATTTGGGTGAAATCAGTCTCGAATGTTCGCGTCCCGGTGCGGCAGCCGCTGCTTTGTGGGCGACGTTCGAAGCGTTGCCACTGCAAGTGGATGCAGGTTTCGGGCCTGTTTTGCGTGCGTGTCGGCTGGCGGCGCTCGATTGGGCTGAGCGTCTGTTACGCAGCCAGCGCTTGCGCTTGTTGATGCCGCCTGAGTTGGATATTGTCTGTTTTTTTCCGGTTGGTGCCGGTTTGAATGTGAGTGCCATCTCCTATGAGAGTGATGCGGTCTTTCAGGCGTTGATGGGTGATGCATGTGAGCCGATCTATTTGGCGAAGTTAAAGCTCCCGCAGGCTGTCGTGGGGGCGTTGCATCCGGACCTTGTATGGGATCAGCCCGAGTTGACCGTGTTGCGAAGCTGTTTGATGAAACCGGAGCACCGCGACATCGTTCCGTACCTGCACGCTCGGGTAGAACGCTTAAGTGGCGCGCCCGGAGATTGGGATGGTGGATTTGCCGCACCTTCTTCCGTACCGGTTCGCGCGATGACCGCCCCTTTTAATGTTCGTGCGCAGTGGCTGGATGTGTTGGCGCGGCGTTTTGGCGCCTTGACCGAGACTTTGGTTAACGCGTTGCGCACGCTGTTTGAGACAGGTTTTGCGCCGGGCGTTGCGACACTGGCGTTTGAGTTGTCGCATCCCTACGGCCTTGCCGGAGCGGTTGGTCTGCGGGTGTACACGCTCGGCACGGATGGTTGGTTGTATTGTGCTGAACGCTCAGGTGAGGCTGTGGTCGGTTTTTCGGGCAGTGTTGAGCTATTGGAAGGGCACGGGCCAATCATACCGGAGGAGGTGGTGCACTCCCCGCGCTTTGTCGCTCTGCACGAATCCGTGGAAGATATTTATGAACTGAGTGCCAAGTTTTTCTTCGATTGGTTCATCGCTGCGTTCAAACGCGCAGGCGGAGACGGTTTGGCGTTGCAAAGCCACATCGGGGTGGCCGGAGATGAGGAAGTGTTCGATCTCGCAACCGAGGAGTGGGTGCTCCTTGAAGAGTGGGGTCTGCAGCATCCCCTGTGATGTCGCTCACACCTGTTATGGTCGCTGTCACTGAACCCTGGGCCAGCAAGGGTTAAACTTGCCAACAAGTCGATCACCGTACTCACCCTGATGTGACTTGTTTCTTGGAGGAAGCCGCCTTCAAGGTAGGTTGGAAACGCTCTTGGCGTGCGCCCAGTGACGGTCTCCGATTCCCGCTCGGGGCGATCGACTTTTGACGACACGACTGTTTTTGCGTCTGGAGGCACGATGGTATCCTGGCCGCTCACCCCTGCATTGAAAGGCCCTTCGGCAGCGCCCGCCGAAACCGAGGCGCCCTTGGCACCTGTTGCAACCGCTTCAACTTACAACCCCGTCCGTGTGGGTATTGGCGCGCTGATCATGACAGGAATCCTGACGGGTTTGGGTTTGGCAACCGACTCATCGCCTCTGAATGCGTTTTCGGGCAACACCGCCGCGCAGGGCTTCACCCCCGAGCAGTTGCGTGAACTTGGGATTGTGACGGCGCCGACTGGCGTTGTGGTGCCGACACTGCATGGCGATTCCGGCTCGCCTGCATCCGCGATTGCTGATGCGATCGCGGCACTTCCATCTGAGCCTGAGGACGGTGAGTTTGACCCATTGATGGCTGAGAATCCCAAGGCAGCCCAAGCGGCGCTTGCGCGACAGGCGATTTTGCGACGCCCAATTTTGGTTCTGGCCACCGCTCAGACACCCGTCAAGGGGCCCGTGGCAACGAAAGGCGTGCCCGTCGCGTCAGGCTCAGCGACAAAAACCGGTACCAATGGCACACCGTTGGTGTTAAAGCCCGCTCGGAGTGGCGGGTTAAATGCGGGCGACAAATTGGCCGGCGGCTTCAGGGTTGTCCAGCCAGTTCGGATTGTTTCATCGCGGAGCGCCACGGCGTTCCAGCCCCAGGACGCGGACAGCGTGACAATGTCCCGACCCCTGGCACGACGGCGTGGGGTTGTAGGTGGTTCGAGCGCGCGACAGTTGCCGCTTGGTTTACCAACAGCCAGTTTGGTAATCAGCGGCGCCCATTTTGATGCCACCCGCCAGGCATTGGTGTTGCCGTATGCGGGACGGGTCACGGAAGGGCTGCGTTTGAATCGTTTGCGCGATGGTCGGGTGTATCTGGATCTTGCAGGGGCGCGCCTGGGCACGAAAGGCAACCTGGGCGATCGCCCCAACCTCGAAAACGTGACACGTTGGGCCGTGGCCAGTCAATCCAAAGGAGGCGTGCGCGCGGTGCTTGCCGTCAATGTCACGTGTGACCCGACCGTCACGGTATCCGACAACGCCTTGACGATTTCTTTGTCGCCACTGACCGAGTCAAGGGCCCCCGCACGGGTCGCTGTGACAACCGACAACAAGACGGTTTCGCGGGCAGAGGCGCCAACGCGGACGAAAGTGTCGCTTTCCGGAACCTCAATGCCTCGCGCGAACACAGTTGCCTTCAAAACGCCTGAAGCGGTCAAGACCGCTGTCCGCTTGTCCGCCGCGCAATTCGACGCCGGCAGCAAACGGTTGGTGATTCCGTATGTCGGAACCCTGCGCGACGGTGCAATCCACATGCATCGACTGCCGGGCGGGCGCACCTATTTGGACATTCGTCAGGCATCTACCAGTTTTGCGGGCACCCGTCGTGCCGAACCACGCGACCCCGTGCTCACGCGCTGGAGCATGGCAGCCAAAGGAGACGGTCGTGTTCGCTTGGCTTTCGAACCACGCTTGCCCGGGCGCGTGGATGTCACTGTCTTGCCGCGTGTGATTCAAATCAGTTTGCCCAAGCCCATGGTGCCGCGCCTGCGTTCGCGTCCCGATACCACGCAGTCTCAGGTAGCCGATTTTGCACAACCCGTGGCGCCATCATTCGAACGGACGGGGGATGACTCCGCGTTGACGCCGTTTATTCCCCCGGATGAAGGTGTGTCGCAATAGGGAATGGGTGACGCCATCTGGAAACTTTGATCACCGATCGAGAAAATTAATCGAATACTGCGCCATCAAGATTCGTAGGTCGAATGGGTGGCGGTGAGGGGCTGCTCGACTCGTCAATCTGAGGCTGCGAGGGGCCTTTTTGTGGTAGAAACGTGACCGACGCGGGTATTTCATTATCCGAGGAGGGTGCGATGCCAGACGAGACGCTTGCGGAACAACGTGCGCGGGATCAAGCGTTAATCGAGCGCACCCGGGTCCCTGAACTTGAAATCCTGCTGCAACAGCAGCAACTCAATGCCCTGGTGCGGGCGGGTCGCCTTTCAACGCCGTTGCTTGTAGAGAACGGGCAGATGGATGCTTTGACGCGTGCCAAGCAGGCTGAACGTGATGCATTGCATCAAATCGAGCAGGCGAGCATTCCCGCCCAACGCCCGACGAATGCTTATGAGGCAGAGGCCGCCCAGCAGGCTGATTGGCAAACCCTGGAACAGGTTAAAGCGGCGTTGGCGCTCATTCCGGAGGCGCCGACGGGTGCCGTGCATGACCATAAGGCGGTATCGCGGGCGCGTTTGGCGGAGCTTGAAACCCAGTACCAGCGCAAATGGGGGCCTCAAGCCAGTTGGCATGCGCGTCTGGATGCGTTAAAGGCCATGCATTTGCGACGGGGCAGTTTGCTCAGACGTGATGACGGCGGTTTTGATTACGATACGGTGATTCATGTCTTGACCGAACTGCGCGATTTGGACGCAGGTAGTCGGGCTGGCGTTTCGGTTGATGATGGGGCAGCGGAATTCGCGTTGGGATTGCGCGAGTTTGAGCGACTCGTGGCACGAGCGTTGCAGCGCATAACGGATGAGGCGATGACGCAGGGTGAAACCGGGCTGGAGCCACCTGATGCGGAATCGATCGGGAATCTGATTGCGTCGCATCCGATTGCCGTGACGCTTGACTCTGATTGCGCGGAGGAGGCGCCGCTGGATCGGCGCGCGCGTGAACGGCTTTTGGATGCAACGCCTTTCGCTGAGCGTTTGCAGCGTTATGAGGACGTTGTGGCAGGCGCTGGTAATGGGGAGGCTATTGCGGAGTTGGCTGCTTCTTTGGTTCGAACGGCGCCTGAGCGAATGGATGCGCAGTGGCTGGTTGCTTGCGACGCGGTGGGTTTTGAGAGCGTGATGGCGATCGCGGATGAGGCGTGGCTGAAGCGTTTGCCACTGGCGGATGCGCCGCAATTGCTCGCCGTGCTGCGGCAACGACAGGATGAAACGGGACATGCGGCTCGTTTGGCGGGTCGGGTGGCGGCAACGGTCCTGGCACAGGATCCGCAAAAACATCTGTCGGATTTGCAGGGATTGCTCACAGCAGATGAACCGGGTTTGTTGCTTGAGTTGGCGGGTCATCTTTCGGATGCGGATGCCGCACAATTGCCGAAACAGATTTTGATGACGATGTGCAAGACGCTTGGCGGGCGCGGGAGTACGGCTGAGCAACGGCGTCAGATGTCGCGCCTTTTGCGTTTGGCCAAATAGCTGATCACCGTCTTAACAAGTTTGGGTGATTTGTGTCGGGGATCGCAACCAGTTGGTGGCTTGAGGGTATACGATAGCCGAGAGTCAAGCGCCCACGTGAAGGAAACGCATGCCTGCGATCCAGACCATCATTTTTGAAGACATCGATGTGGATGTGCAAAGCAACAAGCAATTGTGCATCCACCCGATTCATCGGTGCCTGGTCGTGAATCCGTTTCCGATCACGTTTAGCTTTTCGGTACTCACCAGTGCCTACGATTTGCCCGCCGGGTCCCATGCGTGCAAGCACACGTTGTTAACAGAGGATCGTAAAAAGGAACTGATGACCCTGACTCACAAACCGGCAACCCTGGAAAAAACGGGTGGCATCGGCTTTCGAAGTGCCTTCGATAACGTGTCCATCCCGAAGGCGGGGCGGTACATCATTCGAACTGAGATCGGAAGGCTAAAAGGAGACGACGTTTCCATCCAGTTTGAAGCTGCACCAACCCGTTCAGGACAGCGTGCCAATCGATGACGTGCCATTCGTTGAAACGTTCGTTACAATGAATGGGTTTACACCGTCGGCACCGATCTGGCGAAGATATGGTACCGCTGTGTATTCAGTCGTATGTGTTGCATGATTGTTGGCTGGTTTGTACGGATCTCAGACAATGCAAACGCTAAGTGCAATTGATCCATATTCCCAATGATGAGAGAGGATGAATGTCATGGCATTTAATAACACAGCAAAACTGGGCAGCTTGGCGATCGCCGCCGCGGTGATGTGCGCTGCGCCTGCGTTCGCGCAGACGTCCACCAACCTGACGGGCGGTTCGACCCAGCAACAGCCCACTTCGTTTCTGAACACGGACACAGCCTTCGTACTGCAACCCGGTTTGCAGTACGTCAGTGCGGGCAATGATGCGGGCAGACGTGGCATCGGGTTCAACTACGGTTTGCCCGGCGGCCAATTGAACGTTGATCTTAACAACTTCGCGATTGCTCCGGCCTTTGGCGCGGGCGTGGGCTTGGGCTACAAGATGCCGCTGGCGCGCGGCATGGCGCTCAGCGTCGGTGGGGATGTTGGCGGCATCGGCGGTAACGTGGGCTTGGGTGCCCGGGTCGGTCTCCCGATGACGTGGTCCTTGGGCGGCGCGTGGCTGAGCTTCAGCCCGGCGTTGGGCCTGCCAAGCTTGAACGGTGCCGCTGGCGTGACGACGGGGATGAATGTGACTGGCACCGTGGGTGTTCAAGCCCCGATTGCCAAGGGTTGGAGTGTGTTGGCGGAAGTTGTGCCGACGTACACTGTGACTGGGGGCGCTGTGACCGTTAACGGCTCAGCCGGCTTGCGATTGTCTCCGAGTGCAACGACCGCGGTGGACTTCCGTTTGGGGACGCTTCCGCTCAGTCCCGCTGGTGCGACCAACATCGGTTTGCTCAGTGTAACCGGTCACGTCGGTTTCTTCTAAACAGCCAACGGTTTTCAAACAGTGGGCGGCCTCGCACGAGGCCGCCTTTGTCGTGACGCATTGCGTTTCAGTCATCGGCGTCACCAACGCTCAGAGTCGTTTTGATAACGCTCAAAACGGCGAGCTGAGCCCAATGCGAACAAACTCCGTGTCATCGGGACGGGGCGGTTTGGGGTGTCGTCCTGTGCTGAATGGATAGTTGTTATCCGTTACGATACCCAGTTCGTGTTGTCCCAAGGGCAAAAGGCCCTCAATGGTAAAAAATGGCAACGCGAAGCGAGATGTGATGCCAATGTCGCCAGGGCGAGGCGAGCCTGCCAGATGTTGGGGGTCGGCAATCGCCATCAAGTCGGCCACGAGGGTTTTCTTGACCGGTTTGCCGATCCCTTGCCAGTCCAAGCGGTATACCCGCTTGATTGCGCCAAGATCCCCTTCGCGATCATCTCGTTCGATGACCAGGCCCCGCGTGGCTGACACCAACACGAAATCAGCGACGGATGTGGTTGACGCCTCCATCGGGTAAAAAGCCCAAATGCCGGTGTAACGCGACTGGCGCACATCAAAGCGATAGATTGGCAGCAGGCGATTCTTGGCATCGGGTAATGGCTTTTCGAGCATCGGATACAGGGTGTGACCATCCGGTGAGAGTGCCATTCCCTCGAATCCACCAGAAAACTGGGTACGTATCGTCACCGTCGGAATTCTTGATGTGCCTGGCTGGACCGATGCCCGAACGGTACCGCTGGTTGACACAGGATACCGTTCGAAGGGTGAGTCGGGCGATCGCACCTCGGGCCCTGCCAGACCATCCAGCGGCAAGCGAACGGGTGGCGCCAGTACAACGCCTTTGGCATCCACGTGCACCAGAAAGGGTCCGAGTTCATCGCCGATCCACCAGGAGCCGTCGGGCATGCGCTGAAACGATTCTGTGTCGAGATCCGCGCCGCTCAGATAACGCTCGGGGTCGTCAGGATTGGCGAGTGGATAGGGTAATTGCCGTTGCGGGTCCCGCAGATCGAAGGTTTCAAGCACCGCCACCCGGCCGGGCCGTCCGCGTCCGGACCAATCAGGCTGGAGGTGATACACCCGCAAGCGCGCATCGGCCGAATTGCCGGCCTTGCCAAAGCCATTGTCTCCCAGTACCCACACGCCGGTTTTACCATCCGAAACCATCGCAGAAAATCCCTGAACGGGCTGTTTGTTGCGAAAAGGCGGCAACACCCCGTTGATGGGCTTCGAACCCAAAAATTGACCACTGGTTGGCCCTGGCAAAAAGGTGCTCGCAGGAACGATCGCCCGTCCAAGCAAAGTGGCTTGTGGGGCTGACACCTTGGTGACCTCTTTCGCCAACACCGTGCAGGGCGCCCCGATCGCGGCTGCCAGTGCCATCCACCAGAGTCTTGTCACAGGCTTTGCTCCCAGCCAAGTGTGCGGTTGATAGCCTTTTGCCAAGTCGCGTAAAGGCGGCTGCGCTCGGTCTCGCGCATGGCTGGCGTGAAACGTATCACGCCCTGTTTCAGGTGGGCAAGGTCATCGAGGCGCCAGCGCCCCTGCATAACACCTGCCATTGCGGCAACCCCCCAGGCGGTGGCTTCGACCATCGCGTCACGCACGACAGGTACCCCGAGGATATCGGCCTGAAACTGCATCAGCAAGTGGTTGGCCGTGGCGCCGCCGTCGACTTTGAGTTCTGCGAGTGTCACGCCACTGTCGCGGACCATGGCATCGAGGAGGTCGCGGCTCTGGTAGGCGATCGCCTCCAGGCTCGCCCGCGCAATGTGAGCCTTGGTCGCCCCACGCGTCAGCCCCAAGATCGCCGCGCGCGCAAAGCCATCCCAATAGGGCGCACCCAAGCCCACGAAGGCTGGGACCACGACCACCCCACCGTTATCAGCGACCTGGGCTGCCAGACTTTCACTTTCGGCAGCATCTTGAATGAGCCCCAAGCCATCCCGTAACCACTGAATCACGGCACCCGCCATAAACACGCTGCCTTCGAGCGCATACACAGGTGCCTGACCCGCCAGTTGCCACCCCAAGGTGGTCAGCAGCCGATTCTGGCTGACAACCACTTCCGTTCCCGTATTCATGAGCATGAAGCAACCGGTGCCATAGGTGTTTTTGGCTTGCCCCGGTGTAAAACACCCCTGTCCAAACAAGGCCGCGTGTTGATCCCCAGCCACCGCCAAGACAGGAATACCCGCCTGTAACCCCCCGATGGCAACCGTATGCCCGAACAAACCGCCACTGGGTTTGACCTCGGGCAAGATGCACGCAGGAATCCCCAATGTGTGCAACAACTCTTCATCCCAATTGAGACGATGCAGGTTGAAGAGCATCGTGCGACTGGCATTGGTCACATCGGTCGCGTGCACCGTGCCACCCGTGAGATGCCACAGCAACCACGTATCAATGGTTCCAAAGGCCAGTTCGTTGCGTTCGGCGCGTGCCCGGATGTCGGGGTCGGATTCGAGCAGCCACTGCAGTTTGGTGCCAGAAAAATAGGCGTCCAGAACGAGACCCGTTTTCTCGCGAACGATTGTTTCCAATCCGCTTGCCACCAGTTCGGCGCAGCGTGATGCCGTACGGCGGCACTGCCAGACGATCGCCTTGTGCACAGGCCGGCCGGTCGCGCGATCCCACAACAGGCAGGTCTCCCGCTGATTGGTGATCCCAATGCCTATGATGGTAACCGATGTTGCCACCGATTCCATACAGGTGGCAAGCGCGTTAAGGGTTGCCTCCAGAATTTCGTTGGCGTCATGCTCGACCCAGCCCGGTTGCGGGAAGTGCTGCGGAAATTCTTGATAGCCCCGTCCCACGACACGGCCATCTGTGTCAAAGAGTATGACGGTAGAACCAGTGGTGCCTTGATCGATGGCCAGAATACAGTCTTGCATCACACCCTCTTTCATGACGCGCGCGAGCCGTTGTTGATGCGCGTCATTGTAGCAGAGCCGGTGGGAGCACCGTCGGGTGATCCCGCCGAATTCAACCTCGGTCTGTTTTTTTGGGGTTTGCTTTCAGGTTAATGCGCTCCTCACGACGCCGTGGCCCTCGGGTTTTGGGACGCCGACCCCATTCCTGACATTTGCAACTTGCCTGGCGGTTGTAACGGCTCTATGTCGGAAACTGTTGATGATGACAGTCTCTTGTGGCTGTTTTGACCCTCCGGATCTTGCTTGCCGGAGAGCGAGCTGACCTTCTGAGGAATGGGGTGCTAGGATCCCGGCGTATGAACAGCTGTGATGTTTTGCCGAAGTTGAGACTCTTTGAGAGAACTCTGCTGGCCTTGTGGATCGATAAAAACGAAATTTCGTTCTCCGCTGGGGCTTTTCCGTATTTCAGTAAGCAAAACCGCGTGCTTGACATTGTCTTTAAGGAATGAAAACGGTATGTTTCGAGCACCTTTTTCATAGGCGCGCGTCAAAGGCCCGACCATGTCATCCCCAAAATGTCGGTTGACGGTCCACTGAACGGCTTTCTGAAACGTCAATCCTAGCCCTTCCGGTTTTGACTTATCCCATTTCCGGCCTGTCACAGCTTCCAGCATGGCATCAAATTCGCCGCCCTTCAGGCCTTCCAGTCGTTCTCCCTTGCTGAAATGCAAGGTCATCGAGTCCTGAAATGCAACCGACGAGTCTGTACGATTGCTGCTATTAGCAGACTTGCTCGGGACAGGAAGAATCCCCGGGGCAGCCTTGACAGTCGTCCCATCCATCAGACTGGTTTTGCCCTGAGTCACCAGATCACCCACCAACCGCACGTATTCCGCAGGATTGCTGCGCGCCAGTAAGGTCTGGGCCGTCGCTGCGGCGCACGTGCCTCTGGATTCTTGCCCGATTGAAGTCGGGTCGACCACCTCCTGGATCACATCGCCCAAAAAATACGGCGGTCGATTGGAACGTTGCTGCACATCATGCAACGCATCAAGCAGTTTGCGACCATTTTTGTTCGACTCCCCCGTCGTCAGCTTGCCCTCGGCAAGAAGCGTATTGAGCGCCGTTTTTGCCGGACCATCATCTCCCGCAATCGCCCGGCGCACTGCCTCCGCTTTCTTTCTGTCAGCAGGGGCCATCCTGTCGAGTGCTTCATTGGCAAGTTTTTCGATACGCGGGTTGACGGCTGCGATATTTTTGCGTACCGCCGCATTGCGTTTCGACGTCTGGTCCGAAGACGGGCCCAGAGGATTGGCCGCGGTTCTCTCAACAACATGATCACTTCCCGCGTTCGGCGCTAACTGGATGGCAGTTGCGTTCTTGTATTCCTCTAAAGGACCGAGTTTCATGTGAGACCGTTGTGCACCCGTTCTCATATGCACCACGTCTACATTGATTTTTCGGGGTTTTTGACCGGCTGGTTTGGCGTCGATGGTTTTCCCGTTAGAATCCGGCCTGGCTTTCGGGCTAGGGGATGACCGCGGCCCGAGTAGCATATTTTTGGGTTGGCTGCTCGGGGTTTTGAACTTGTCACCCATTGCCGTCTCCTTGCGGGTTGATCAGAATGTTTCGAAAGACAAGCGCCCAACCTTAAATTAACCGACTTGTGTTGTACCTAAACCTGGAACGGAACCAGTGAATCATCAGTTTGGCTGATTAGACCAGCGTACAGCGACAGCACCGAATGGGAAAATGAACCAACGATGCCGCCAGCGGCCGCAGAATGTTACTAAAAGTTAACAAACAATCAGGAAAATTGATGGATGGCGTAACCAATGAGTCGTCTTAATTATTTTTCTGCTTGCCACCTTGCGCTCAAGCCATGTGGGTCACTGATGATTTCTGTCGTTTTGATGCTGTTCAAAACGACGAGCCAAGCCGGATGCGTACAAACTCCGTGTCATCCGGGCGCGGTGGTTTGGGGTGTCGGCCTGCACTGAATGGGTAGTTATTATCCGTTACCACGCCCAGTTCCTGTGTCCCCAGAGGTAAAAGACCTTCAATCGTGAAAAATGGTAACGCGAAGGGATTTTGTATGCCAATATCGCCGGGGCGAGGTGCGCCCGCAAGCTTTTGGGGGTCGGCGATCGCCATCAGGTCTGCCAGCAGGGTTTTTTTGACTGCTTTGCCCTCCCCCTGCCAGTCCAGGCGGTACACCCGTTTGATGGCGCCAAGATCCCCTTCGCGATCATCCCTTTCGATGACCAGTCCCCGCGTCGCGGACACCAGAACAAAATCCGCGACCGAAGTGGTTGACGCCTCCATCGGGTAAAAAGCCCAAATGCCGGTGTAACGCGACTGGCGCACATCAAAGCGATAGATTGGCAGCAGGCGATTCTTGGCATCGGGTAATGGCTTTTCGAGCATCGGATACAGGGTGTGACCATCCGGTGAGAGTGCCATTCCCTCGAATCCACCAGAAAACTGGGTACGTATCGTCACCGTCGGAATTCTTGATGTGCCTGGCTGGACCGATGCCCGAACGGTACCGCTGGTTGACACAGGATACCGTTCGAAGGGTGAGTCGGGCGATCGCACCTCGGGCCCTGCCAGACCATCCAGCGGCAAGCGAACGGGTGGCGCCAGCACAACGCCTTTGGCATCCACATGCACCAGAAACGGCCCGAGTTCATCCCCGATCCACCACGTGCCATCTGTCATGCGTTGAAACGATTCCGTGTCGAGATCAGCCCCGCTCAGATAACGATCCGGGTCCTCAGGATTGGCCAGCGGATAGGGCAAAAACCGATCCGGATCCCGCAAATCGAAGGTTTCAAGCACAGCAACTGCCCCTGGCCGCGCGCGACCCGACCAGTCCGGTTTCAGGTGATACACCCGCAAGCGCGCATCGGCCGAATTGCCGGCCTTGCCAAAGCCATTGTCTCCCAGTACCCACACGCCGGTTTTACCATCCGAAACCATCGCAGAAAATCCCTGAACGGGCTGTTTGTTGCGAAAAGGCGGCAACACCCCGTTGATGGGCGCAGACCCCAAAAATTGACCACTGGTGGGTCCCGGCAAGAAGGTTCCCGCAGGGACGATCGCCCGCCCAAGCAATCGCGCTTGCGGGGCTTGCGTGCTGACCGCCCTCACCGGAGCCATTGCGCAAGGGACCCAAACGGCGGCCACCAGTACCACCCACCCGAGTTTTTTCACAGGCTATCCTTTCAAAGCGAGTGTGCTGTCAACCGCTTTTTGCGTTTGCAGGTCCATTCGGGTGCGCGCAACGGGCATCGATCCTGTCATAACGCATAACCCAGCCCGCCAGCGACATTTTCTAAACATTCATGGGGGAGCAGAGTTCAATCAATGTCCCCTCCAAGGCGCGTACATAAGCGACGCGCTGCCCCCACGGTTTTTCTACAGGCGCCTGAATGGGGTACGCGCCACAGTCAACCGCCCTTTGATAAGCCAACGACACATTTTCGGTGACAAATGCCAGTTCAATCCCCGGTGGCGATTCTTTTGGGCTTACACGGGCATAGTTATCCCCAAAGTTGGCCTGTGCCAGTTCAAATGATGCGAAAGCAAGTGACGTTGTGCCGGTATCCAGTTCCCCGTACGTACCTGATTCGTGCAGAAATCGGGACTTGAATCCGAAGGCTTTTTCATAGAAAGTCAGCGTTTCAGGTACGGAATTCACGTAGATGATCGTATAGCCAAATTTCATTTCACGAGTCTTTCATGTTCTGGTTCTTTCTGTTAGGCGTGAACTCCCACCACGGACGTGGTGGTTTGCCATCCAGAAACTCGGTGATTGATGCGAATACGTCAATGACGCACGGGTCATGTTGTTCACCCGTGATTTTACAAAGGCGTTCATACATATCAAGCGGACAGTGTCCAGCAATGTCATCGGGTTTCAGGTAACCGAGAAGTCGCAAATCTCTGGCTGTTGCCCCGCCGACATTGGGCAAGTCTGTCAGGCGTTTCAAATTAGCGCGATCAACCCTGGATGGATTCACCGTGGGCTCCTTCAGCTAACAAACCGTTCGCCGGGCGAGACGCACCTCTCAGTTCCCGGGCAGGCGCCGGCTGTCGGGGACGGCGCACCTGCCAAAAACGACCATACGCCTGCCCGGTCTGTGCCGTCAAGCGCGAACGCCTGCTGGCGTTTGTCTATCCTCACGATGACTCACGCTAACTGGTGTCTCAAACCGTTTGGTTCTGAAATTTTAGGGTGACTGAACACCCGAATTCACGGTTGTAGATTCCGGTGTTCACGGTAGCAAGGGTCGATAGCGAAGCGTGGCGCACCTGTAGTACAATGAAAGCCGATCGTGCCTTGGGCAAGGTCGGGATTCGGTTCCTGGCGGTTCGAAGGTTGGTGAGATGGTTGTAGGGCCGGGGGCAGAGTCATTTTTTGAAGGCGATGCCTTGACCGCCCGCTACCTGAATGTTGCCGATGCATCTGCCTTGCAGGCACTGTTTGAAGCCTGTCCTGATTACTATTTACTGGGAACCGGCGGCCCACCCACACCCAATGCGGCTGATGAAATGTATGTCGAATTGCCACCGGGCAAGACCCTTGACGACAAGTTTTTGCTCGGACTCTTTGATGACGCCGGATGTCTTCACGGGGTGATTGACCTCATCCGGGACTTTCCGGATACGGGCAGGTGGTATCTGGGTCTGTTCCTGCTGCGACCGACCTGGCGTTCTCAGGGTTTGGGTGCGAGGGTTCATGAGGCCTTGCTTGGCTGGGTCCGGGCATTGGGCGCACAAACCCTACGGTTAGGGGTTGTGGAGCGTAATTGGGCGGCCGGGCGCTTTTGGTCCCGGTTGGGATATCAGCCGATTGCAACCACGCACACGGTCGTGGGTACCCAGGATAATCAGGTCATCGTCATGGCGAGACACGTGTGACTCAGCGTCATCCTGCGTGCACCGGCGCAATATGACCGTCGAGTATGGTCATCAAAAACGCGGCCGCATCGGTGTTTGTGTGTCGATAAGTCTGAATCAAACCATGGGTATCGATGCTTTAAAGTGCGCTGCACCTTGCACGTTGTGCCATCGTTATTCCTGGTAACAGGTTCACTGATTCCGGAAATTACGTCGACTGATTCCGGATTTTACATCAATAGATTCCGGAATTTACGGTAGCATGGATCGATGATGAGTGTGCCAACTTTTTATAAACGCTGGGTAGAAGGTCCTTTGGTTGAGGCCATGGCAGACACGCCGGTCGTGTTGCTGGTTGGGCCGCGTCAGGCGGGCAAGACCACCTTGGTGCGTCAAATGGCGGAGGGTGGCGCACGTTATTTGACCTTGGATGATGAGTTGACGCGTTTGTCTGCCCGTGAGGATCCGGTGGGCTTCATCCGGAGTTTGGATAGGGCAGTGATTGATGAAGTTCAGCGTGCGCCCGAGTTGCTGCTCGCCATCAAGAAGGTTGTGGATGAGGATCGTCGGCCGGGACGCTTTTTGCTCACAGGCTCGGCGAATGTCATATTGTTGCCAACAGTGGCAGATTCGTTGGCAGGTAGGATGGAGACTTTGACACTGCTGCCTTTGGCGCAGGGTGAAATCGAGGGACACTCGACCAACTGGCTTGATTGTGTCTTTGAGGGACGCATTCCTTTACCGCGGGTGGCAGTCCATGGCGATGTGTTGGTTGAACGCGTGTTGCGTGGGGGCTATCCGGAGGCTTGCGCGCGAAGTAGTGTCAAGCGTCGGAACATTTGGGCGAGACAGTATCTGGATGCGATCATTCAGCGTGATGTTCGCTATATTGCCAGTATCGAAAAACGGGATCACTTGCCTCGTTTTTTGCGTGCCTTGGCCCAAGGGGCGGGTCAGTTGTGCCGGTTTACGGAACTGGGTGGACAGGTTGGGCTTGACGGAAAGACCGTTGCGCGTTACATCGGGATTCTGGAGCAGATGTATTTGCTCAGGCGTGTGGAGGTCTGGGCACGAAATCGGCTGAAACGGCTTGTCAAGACACCAAAGTTGCAGTTTATCGATTCCGGTTTACTAGCCGTGTTGCTTGGCATGACCGCTGAGGGTGTTCAGTTGGAACGCACACGCTTTGGCAACGTGCTGGAAACGTTTGTGTACGGTGAGTTGCTCAAACACGCAACGGTGGCGCTCGGGGATTATCAGGTAATGGGCTATCGGGACACCGAACAGTTTGAGGTTGATTTGGTGATTGAAAACCCACGTGGTGAGATAGTCGGTGTGGAGGTCAAGGCGTCGGCTACCGTCAGGGCGAATGATCTGCGTGGTTTGAAAAAACTCGCCCATCTGGCGGGTGAACAGTTCAAAATGGGGATTCTGATGTATGACGGTGACGTGCTACTGCCCCTGGGCGACAGGCTTTGGGCTGCACCGATCGCCAGTCTGTGGGGCAAGTGAAGATCGATATGACGCCCCCAAGAGGATTCCTTATCACCAATTTTTGCCGTTTTGAGCATCCTTTTGGCACCCGTTCTTTTTGACCCAGTCGAGATGCTAGATGATCGCGAATGAATATTCAAGTCTTATTGAGGCGCGTGGGGCACGTCACTTAGTCTTGAATGACTGGTTGTGGTGAGATATACCGAAACGCTTTGATTGTTGAACAAGTGTTGACGGGCATTCAATCCTGCAACCACGCTCACCCCACAGGCGGCAAATCGAAGACCAGAACGGTTGAAGTCTCAGCCAGACCCACGATCTCAAAACCCGGCGCATCATGCGCCATGAGCGCATCGCCCGCTTGCAAGGCGTGAGCGGCAACCTCGGCTTCACCCGTCGCCAAATGGATGTAGATGCTTCGTCCGGGCTCTGGCGTCACGCTGAGGCGATCGCCACTGCCAAACTGCCCAACCATCAAGCTTGCATCCTGCCGGATCGTGAACGAGCCCGCTCGACCATCTGCCGAAGCCACCACCTGCAATTGCCCGCGCCGCGTGGCGTCATCAAAACGCCGCTCTTCATAGGCCGGAGGCAGCCCAGTGCGATTCGGCATCAGCCAGATTTGCAACAGGTGTACCGGCTCTGTTTTAGAGGGATTGTACTCGCTATGCAAGACCCCCGTGCCAGCACTCATATACTGCACCAAGCCAGGACGAATCTGGGCCTTGTTGCCCATGCTGTCCTGGTGTTCCAACACGCCAGACAAGATGACCGTGATGATTTCCATATCCCGGTGTGGATGCATGCCAAAGCCGCTGCCAGGCGCCACGATGTCTTCATTGATCACCCGCAGTGCCGAAAAATGCATGTGCGCCGGATCCAGATAATCAGCAAACGAAAAACTGTGCCAGCTCGTCAGCCACCCATGCTGTGCATGACCACGCGCTTGCGCCTGTCGTATGGTCCACATGGTCATTCCTCCTTGTCATAATCGACAATAACCTCATCACTGGC
>JBBAPZ010000009.1:15603-66506 GCA_040400605.1 Candidatus Sericytochromatia bacterium | reverse complement strand
AACCGATATCTGATCGCGTCACGGCTCCATTTGATAATTTAAATGTGTTTTGGCGCCATCCACTTTTTCAAACTGGAAACGAATGCTCAAAGGATTGCCCATCTGGCCCAACGGGTTGACGCCTGTCAGCACCAGTATCTGGGGCATGGTGGACTCTTCCAGTATCACACGGTTGTTG
This sequence comes from Candidatus Sericytochromatia bacterium, assembly GCA_040400605.1. Classification (GTDB taxonomy): domain Bacteria; phylum Cyanobacteriota; class Sericytochromatia; order S15B-MN24; family JAQBPE01; genus JBBAPZ01. The sequence continues at coordinate 66,328 of JBBAPZ010000009.1, read as the reverse complement.
AGGGCTGGTTGGATGTCGGTTTGCCAGCGTCCTTGGCGCAAACGCTGCACCACCCACCATCGCGCGCGCGCCGGCTCATCGATTCGCCAGCTCACTTCAGTCGTGTTATCGAACAGGCGTCGCGTCACGCTGGCATGCGGCCGCGGGACTGGTGCCCCACCCAGCCAATCGCTGGCAGGTACCAACGCTGGCTCAGCATAGACCTGGGTCTGAAGGCGCTCGTTCAACCCGCCCGCTTTCTCAAGAAATGCACGGGCACTGAAATGAATGTGCCCGGCATCTGGAACCTTCAGGCGCGTCCACCGAATCTGGTAATCGATCTGACGCGCATCAAACGCGGCGGGTCCCGTATCACGCACGCGGCTGGTAAATAGCCCGGGCCATATATGACGCCCGTGCACGTTTTGCTCCCGCCACCAATCAAGCAGGACCGGAAAACTTTGATCCGGATTTTCGATCGACCAGTACAGTTGGGGTGCCAGATAATCAAGCCAACCCTTGTGAAGCCACAGCCTCGGGTCCGCATAAATTTCTTCGTATTGATCCATGCCAACGATCTGAGCCGGGTAACGCGGACGCCAAATTCCAAACGGGCTGATGCCCACTTTAACCGCCGGCCGAACCTGTTTCACCCGTTTATAAAGCGTCTCAACAAAGCGGTTGACGTTCTCTCGCCGCCAATCCGCCCGCACAAGATTCCCCCCCTGCTTGGCATAACGCTCATAGGTGATGTCATCCGGGAAAGGCAGTTTCTTGCCGGAACCTCCTTGAAGCGTTTCCGGATAGGGATAGAAATAGTCATCAATGTGAACGCCATCAACCGGATACCGACGCACGACATCCTCGATCACCGCCAAACTGTGCGCCTGGGCCGCCGATTCACCCGGATCCAGCCATAGGTGGGACCCATATCGCCTGACCCATTGCGGATGCGTCACACTCACATGCCGGCTATCCACCGCATCCAATTGTCCGGCTGCATTCAACAAACCCGCGCGAAAGGGGTTGAACCACGCATGCAGCTCAAGGCCACGTTCGTGGGCTGTTTTGATGGCAAACGCCAACGGGTCGTAAGCAGGGCTTGGCGCAACACCCATCCGACCGCTCAGCCACGCACTCCACGGTTCGAGTTTTGACGGATACAACGCGTCACAGCCTGGCCGCACCTGCAAGATGATGGCATTGAGCTTGAGCGCCTGTGCCTGATCCACAAGCGCCAGCCACTCCCGTTGCTGCTCCGCAACACCAAGCCCCGGCTTGGATGGCCAATCGATGTTCTTCACCGTGGCCACCCACACACCACGAAATTCTCGCCGGGGTTCAAGGCGGGGTGGGATCAACGCCGTTGCGCCCATCGCGCGATCGCCCAAAACCCCCACGCCGAGGCACGCGCCAACCAATACCAAACGAGACCAGAAAAACAATCGCGCCGCCATGCCCCTCAGTTTCCATATCAATCTCGCGAGGCCGAGCAGGCACCTGCCAACTCGGCCTCGCTCGCGCCAATCAAGCCAACCCACGAATGCCCGCTGAACTTGATGCACATCACCAACATTGATTGTCGGGCAATTACCCCAAGGACAGCATCCTCAATGCTTCCGACCTCGGACATCCTCAACCGGTATCACACCTGGTTCGATGCCCTAAAACCGGGTGAACCCGATCATCTTGCCATCTTGACGGTGCTCCGCCTTCGGATTACCCGCCACGTCAATCAGATAGAGCAAGTGGTCCCGCCACGCATCCCAGTCTTTTTCCACCTGGCCATAACGCGGTGCAAAACTGCCACTGTTCAACTCGGCAGCAAACGCGAGCGTCCGATACTTGTTGTACTCCCACGTGGCCAAGTCCCCAAAGGTCCGATAAATCGTACGGGCGATCGTGCCAGCCTTGTAACCCAAAGGCTTGGCAATCCGATCACCAATCGCACGAAATGCACCTTCATCCGGGGTGTACTCGCCAGAATACCCCGGTGGCCACAGGATCATCCCCGCATAGCAGTGAATGTCCATCGAAAGCTTGAAACGCACCTCATCACACAATTTTCGAATGGCGTCACTTTCTGGCTCCGAAAATGGCGCCGTGCCCCGATAGGAATCTGAACTCGGATTGTTGTTGCCTTGTTCAAAATGGTCATCGCCATTGCGATTCAAATCAACCCCAAAAACCCCGCCACCCAACGGACGGGTGTTTTTGCGCCACATGGAGGCCCCTCCCTCCACACGCTTGCGGCCATCTGGATTCACCATCGCAATCAAATAAATGTCGCGCTCATTGATCAAACGCGTGATGGTGGCATCCTTGTTATAACCATCCGCCAAAAGCTTGACTAAACGCAGATTCAACTCCACCGTCGGCATCTCACGCGCATGGGTGCCGCTCATGATCCGAACCGCCGGCAACCGCTGCTCAGGATGCGCCGTGATCCGCAACGCGACCAATGGGTTTCCTTCAAGCGAGGTGCCGTAACGCACCAAACGCATAAAACCTGGATTGGCGTTCGCCACTGCATTGACCTCCGCCAACGCCTGCTCTACCGTTTTGTAACCAGCCGGCAGTTCGGCCGCACCAAGCTGTTCGGCGGATTGTTTCACACGATACGTAACGTTGAGCCGCTTCAGGATGGGCAAGGTTTGAGACGTGACGCTCGCGTCCACCGTGCCCGCTTGGAGATCGACGTTCTCGAACAGATCCACACCCGCCGCTGCCAATGCTTCAAGCTGCGGGCGATCGCGAAAGCGTAACTGCACCACCGTGCGTGACTGATCAACTTTGTTCTTGACTACCCCACTCGCCTGAATCGGACGCCCCGACAATCCCACAACGCCCGGCTGCACACCGCATCCCACCAAGGTCAACGCAACCGCGACCGGGGGCAAGAACTTCCTGAGGCGACGGACCATGCAAAATTCCTCTCTGAATGCAGCGCTGGGTACGGACGTGATCCCGAAATGAACGAACGCATTTGTTTTAAGATTTGGTTAAGATGAGAATAGCACAGGGGGGCGCGACTGACAAGGCACAGAGATTTCGCCCCGCGTTGATTTCGACCCTTCACGCGACAACTCACGGCAGCCTGTAACACCGTACCCATAGACACAAGCATCGTCCCTGTTTAATGGCGTGGATGGATGCAAGCATTGAGACCATTAGGCATTCCGACGGGGACACAGGTTCGAAGGCACGCGATCAGCGCCTGGCACTGTTTGAGTCCCCGTAAGCGACGAGTTTGCGCGACCCACGTGACGAGAAGACATCACGGGTCGTCGGAAGCCATCAGGTCGAACAGCTGCACCCATCTCAAGCCGTTGCCCACTGCCAGGCTCTCATAGCACGCCAGGTAAAGAATAGATTATTCGTCTCAAACCCTTGAGGCGCCTAATAATCCAGCCAGGCGCCTTTCAGTTGCCTAGGGCGAAATCTCTGACTAATTCGCCAAAAGATGCCAAATGTAGTGCCTCAGTGATGAGGCACTTTGCCGTCTTTACTTGATTTCAGCGGTTACCGTGCAGAAGTCTGGAGGTATTCGAAGTCAAAATATACCTTCTTGGTATCTCGCAAGACCGTAAACGCTTGCAGCACCGATTGCCGCTACGAGGCCGGCCGCTCCGCTGAGTGCTGGCACCGTCCAACCCACGACGGCTCCCCCGAGCGCTGCAACGGCGGCCACAATGACAAACGGTTTAGTGGTCTTGATTCGTTGTTCTCGCGCCTTGGCAGCCTCCCGCCTGTTGATGATGTCTGACGCTTCGGTATCAAACAGCTTCACCACGCCAGCCAGGCTCTCACCGGACTTGGTCCTGATAACCATCGATTAGTCGAATCGCGGGGGCGGGGCATCTTTTGCCCGATCCACCTTAATCTGTTTTGACGTCGCAGCGTAGACATCTTGCCCAACCACGACAACCAGATCGTCCTGCGAATTTCCTTTGGCACTTGTTACTGCTTTGGCCGCGGCGGCTTCACCTTTGCCAACTCGCTCAAATCCACTTCCATCAATGGCATAAGCCCTGGACGAATTGCTTCCCAAACCACCAAGTTCTACCACCTTCAGATCTCCTTTCAAAGTCGGGTGACCTCACACACCGCCTAGCCCCCAAAATACGCTTCGCGTAACAAACAACGGCATCGTTCCATCGGGCTTTTTATCTCATCGGACCGCACATAACTTGCTTAAAATAGTAAGGAAATGTAAAAAAGAATTAAAGAGGTAACCATTCGCCGGGTAAGCATTGCGCAGCAAGCACAAGCGGATGCTGTTTCAATACATCTGAATAATCTCGGGCGCCAATCGTTGGATACTGACAGTGGCTGGCGCCAGAGGAGGGCTCCCGCCCGAACGCCGCTTGCGAAGACGGGTGGGATACCACAGGCGACCGGGCCCACCCCAGGTTACTGCTCTTGGCGGTTGAACCATCTTACTTGCCGAAGTACTGTTCAGCTTGGAATCGGCCCTAACCCTCCGGGGGCGTTTCGCTTGCTTCTATTCAGTTACTTCACCGGTGCGTCGCCGCCTGATTGGGTTCATGACTGGGTCGGTGTTCCATGCCTCTAGTTTGCCAGCAGGTGGGATTGGGTCAGGGATGGCGGACACGGTCACGCCGGGGGTTGCGGTGGTGTTTCGGTGTGGCACGGGTACCAACTGATGCGTAGCCAGGGGGTTTGACGTCGGTCAAAGGCCAGAATGGATTCGAGGGCGTTGTGTGCGGGGTGTTGCATGGCGATGAGGGGTCTGGTGTCGAGAATGCCTGCCTGGAGCATGGTGATGAGTTTGGGGATGTAGGCGCGGTGGTGGCAGATGCCTGTTTTGATGGTGAGGCCTTTGCTCATGGCTTCGCCGATGGGGAAGTGGCGTGCTTCGCGGGGATAGACTCCGACGATGCCGAGCGTGCCTGCTTTGGCGAGGGCGCGCACGGCCCAGGAGAGGGCTTGAGAGGGGGCGTCGCCGGGGTGCCAGTTATCACCGCTGGGTTTTGTGTGGGGTGCGATTTGCAGCAGTTCGCGTTGGTGTTGAAGGCGCAGTGCGCGGCCTTCGACTGCGGCGGGACCGGTGTGGGCACGGTTGGCGTCTACGCCGACGGCGTCGATGGCCCGATCAACGCCGATGCCGCCGGTCAGGCGTCGGATGGTGGTCACGGGGTCTTCCCGTTCGTAATCGATGATTTCAGCACCGTATTGGCAAGCGAGGTCGAGTCGTTCGTCAACGGTGTCTACGGCGAGTATGCGGCCGGCGCCGCGGTGTTTGGCAAGGCAGATGGCCATGAGTCCGACGGGGCCGCAGCCGAAAATTGCCACGGTGTTGCCGCGTTTGATTTCGGCGAGTTCGCAGGCGTAAAGGGCCGTGGGTAGAATGTCGGAGAGCAGCAAGGCGTCGTCGTCGGTGATCGCTTCCGGCAGTTTGACAAGTCCCACGTGGGCAAAGGGAATACGCGCCCGTTCAGCCTGTAACCCGTGGAAGCGGCCACTTTGAAGGGGACCGCCGAACGTTGCGCTGCCGGCGAGTCGTCCCATGGGGTTGGCTTCGTCGCATTGGGCATAGTAGCCCACCCGGCAGTAGGCGCATTCACCGCAGGCGATGGTTGCGGGGATCACGACGCGATCGCCCACACGCAGATTGCGCACGTCCGCCCCCAACGCTTCGACAAATCCCACGCCTTCATGTCCGATCACGGTGCCTGGTTGCACACCACCAACCGTCCCGCGCGCAAGGTGCAAATCACTCCCGCAGATGGCACTGGCACTGAGACGAACGATGGCGTCGGTCGGCGCAACAATCACCGGCTCAGGGACATCATTTAACCGAATGTCCCCCACCCCATGGTAAATCAACGCTTTCATCTGGCCCTCCTCAACGTGGTTATGCTGACCCTTCAACGCGTGATCCTAAGGGTTTCTGCCACAGACACAAGCGCTGCCAGTCGCCTTGGCTTGACCCTGATGTCGCCTAAACTCCTCCTGCGGTCGGCTTTGCATCCATTGGTCACGTCTTGCTATCAAACAAGTGCCCGATTTGCCGTTTGTTTCGGTTTCCTGCACCTAGGCGCCGAATCAGCCCGTCAGGTTTTTCATCGACCAAGTGATGCCCTGGTGGTCATGACTTGTTGCCATCAACCAACGACCGCCTGTTTTGGCATTTGGGCATCACGCATCGAGTGGGGGAGTGCATCATGATTTTTCGGGATCGTATGGAGGCAGGGCGCCTGTTGGCGACAGCACTGCAGGCACACACCGTGATTGACCCGATTATCCTGGGCTTGCCCCGTGGCGGCGTGGCCGTTGCGGCACCCATCGCCAGCGCCCTTGACGCACCGCTCGATGTACTGGTCGTCCGCAAGATTGGCGCGCCGGGCCAAAGCGAGCTCGCCATCGGTGCGGTAACGGCACGCGGCACCTGCGTGTGGAACGAACCGGTTTTGCAGGCCCTCGGTGTGACGATTGCCGAGCAAAGCGCCCTTGCGGCCAAAGCCTCCACCGAGGCCATCAATCGGGAGCAACGCCTCCGCGCAGCGCGTCCCCCGTTGGTGTTGCGTCACAGGAGTGCAGTCCTCGTTGATGACGGCGTGGCGACCGGGATGAGCATGCAAGCCGCCTTGGTCGATGCGTGGCGTTTGCAACCCCGCGCGGTGATCGTTGCAGCACCGGTTATCCCGACCGATAGCTACGAACACTTGTGCGCACACGCGACGTTGGTGGTTGCTTTGACCGTACCCACAGGTTTTAATGCTGTCGGACAATATTATCTGGATTTTGCGCAAGTAGCGGATGATGACGTTGTGGCCCTCCTGACGGGTGGTGCGCGCACGATTTGACATGGCCATCCGGTACCTTGCACCATGGGGTCAGGTTGGTTGAAGGGGGTGCCATGGCGCAGCATCGTTGGGCAATGGGGGCGAGTTTGGCCACGGCTTGCCTGATGCTGGTTGGCAAGATTGTGGCCGCGACGCTCACGGGTTCGGTGGCGCTTTTTTCGGATGCGTGTGAATCGGTCATTCATATTGTGGCGACGGGTGTGGCAGCATTTGCGCTCTGGTGGAGTCGTCAACCGGCCGATGAGGATCACCCCTACGGGCACGGCAAGGTGGCCTATTTTTCCGCTGGCTTTGAGGGTGCCTTGATTCTGGTTGCGGCGCTGTCGATTTTGTTTGTGAGCGTGCGTGCGCTGTGGTTTGGTTCGGAACTGCAGAGTTTGGGTGCGGGCCTTGCGATTACCGCGGTTTTGGCGACGATTAACGGGGTGCTTGCGTGGTATTTGATGCATGTGGGGCGCACGACCCGGTCGTTGGTGTTGTTGGCAAATGGGCAGCATGTCTTGTCTGATTGCTTGACCAGTGTGGGTGTTTTGGTTGGCATCGCGGTGGTCTGGTTAACCGGGTTGACGTGGTTGGATCCGCTGATTGCCGTGATCGTGGGCGTTCAGATTGTCTGGAGTGCTTGCCAATTGTTACGTTTGAGCTTTCGCGGCCTGATGGATCACTCCTTGCCCGAGGAAGCGCGTCGCATTGAGGGGTGCCTGGCCGAAGCGATCGAGGATGCGTCGCTCATCAGTTATCACGCGGTGAGACATCGCAGGGTTGGACACGAGGTGTTTGTCGAGGCCCACCTCCTGTTTCCGGATGACTGGACACTGAAAGAGGCCCATGCGCGCGCTGCTGAAATCGAAGGTCGCATCAACGCGTTGTTCCCGGATGAGTATGTTCACATCACCACCCACCTCGAACCGGCCTCCCATGAGGAAGTGCATCCCGGTCCCGTCGCTGCCAGCTCACGGCTCGTTGAACCATCCCGCTGATGGCGGCCGGTTTGACCGGGTGTCGTCAAGACCGGGATTGCCCAACCCACTGACCGTCGTCGCCAAGATGGGCGGCACCCCGCGTGAGCAATACGCCCATCGCTTTTTGCACCGCTTCGACGGCGTGACGATTTGGGCGGTGCAGGCCCATCAAGCGCGCAACCTCTTTGGTTGCAACCTCCGGTGTGACGGCGACATTGTGGTTCAATACCCACTCGAGTAACAAGGCCAGTTCTTCTGCCACCCAAAAACCCGCATCCCGTTCGCCAACCCGACAGCGGGTCATACTGCGGGGGGGCAGTGTTGGTGACCAGTAAATCTGTTCGTGATGTTGGATGCGATCCGCGTCCAGCAGTGCGGCGATCGCTGATTGGATGCGTTTTGTCAGGGCCTCCGTCACACGGGGCAACTGAAACAGCTCAGCCACTCGCTTGCTCAGGAGTTTATCAGGGATGGGTCCTTCCAGATGCACCACGTCGCAAATGAGGTCTTGCCACTCGGCCGCATCAATTGTTGCCAGTGTAGAAATGGGTTGCCCGGGCGTTGGCCACGCGTAACGTGAATAGGGCTTGATGGGCGGTTCTGGGCTTTGGTGTGGCGTACTGGCGGTCTCGGATGCGGGCACGGTATCTTCAACGACAAGCGCAGGTCCTGCCATCACCGTGTCATCGAGGGGTGCGTCAAGCGCGTCATCCAGCGCGCGTGTCAGGCGTTGCCATTGTCCGCTCCGGTCCAACCACCAAGATAAGGCCAAGACCCGCTGGCGCTTCCAACCCAGCGCAGCCAGCAAAGTGGGCCGGATGCGTTCGTGATCACGACACGGGAATACATCCATGGTTGGTGGCGCATCAACTTCGATGCCGAGGGCGTAAGACCCGGGACGTTTCGGATGCCTGATTGCCAGCGCCATGCGGTATTGTCCCGTTCCAACGGCTGTGTCGACAAGATAACCCGCTTGTTGCAAGGCATCTTGCAGCGAGGCGATCAAAGGGTGAGCGCTTTCGCTGGCGGGTGGCGGCTGCTCGCTGGCTTGGGTGCAAGCCGCAGCAAAGCGTAGAAACGCTTTGAGGTGTCGCGCGCCCACACTGCCTGCGCGGTTGAGATCGATTGCCTGGGCATCGATGCTCGAAAACACGTGCAGCGCGTCCCGTGCACGGGTAATGGCCACATTGAGACGCCGTTCGCCCCCGCTCATTCCAAGCGGGCCGAACGCCATGCGCATGCGACCACGGCGATCCGGCGCATAGCAAACACTGAAGTAGACCACATCCCGCTCATCCCCTTGTACATTTTCCAGATTTTTGACGAAGAGTCCCTCGGATCCACGAAAGTGGTCTTCCAGGCTGGGGTCGTTCGCCCGCGCTTCTTCCAGCAGTTCCAAAATCAACATCTGTTGTGCCAGGTTAAAGGTCACCACGCCGAAGCTGCGTTGGCCGGGTGGTGTCTGTCTCAACGCATCGAGCAGGTGCGTGACCAACGCCGCTGCCTCGCTGGGGTTAGTTCCCGCTTCGGCCTCTTCGTCTGCGTGTTTGCCAAGGTAAACGCCCTCGGGAACGTGGTGCCATTTGACCCCACGATCACCCACGTGACGAGCGGCCGGTGGAAAAATTTGCAGACGGTTGTCGTAGTGATAGCGGTTGCTGAAAGCAATGAGATCATCATGCCGCGAACGATAATGCCAATTCAGCGTGCGGACGGGTAACTCCTTGGCCACCGCTTCATCCAGAATGCTTTCCAGTTCAATGACATCACAATCATCCGGCAGGGCGTCAGCATCGTTTTTGCGATGGAAGAAACGCGTGGGAGGCAGTTGCTGACTGTCGCCCACGATGATGACCTGACGCCCGCGGGCGATCGCCCCAATCGCGTCGTGGGTGCCGATTTGAGACGCCTCATCAAAAATGACGACATCGAAAGGCGTATCCCCTGCTGGCAAATACTGCGCAACCGACAAAGGTGACATCAAAAAACAGGGTTTGAGACGTGCGATGAGATGGGGCATCTTGCTTAAGCCCATCCGAAGCGGCATTTGCCGCGTTTTTTTGGCTGCCTCACGCATGAGCAAACCAGGCTCGGACCGTTCCGCCACGTCTTGACGCGCCTGGGGTAATCTGGCTTCCAGTTGCGCAATGATCCAACGCCGAGCCAGCATCAGCATATCTGCATCACAGGCTGCGAACCGTTGCGCGACGCGTTCGAACTCAGGACCATAAAAACCGGCGAGAACGGCGTTTTCCGCCAACTGCCCCTTGAGCCAGGCATCCAGCATGCCACGTTCGACGCATTCGGGCCGAAAAGTGTTTGGGAGCCGCGAGTCCACGTGGGCCGCAACCAACCAACCAAGGCCCGATTGTGCCAACTCCTGACAGGTTTGCTGATAAAAGCACCACGCCTGCATACCGGATAAAGCGGGTGTCAGGCGCTGGGTAATCGCAAGCAGCGCCTCGCGGGGGTTGGCTGGCTCAGGTGATGGCCAGTCATTTCCATCGCCCAAGCCTAGAATGACCCGCAGGCGTGTTATCAATTCCGTCCATTCGTGGTCAGCCTGCTGATACTGCTTGAGCCCTTCACACAGCTCGTGCCAGTGTTTTCCGTTGCCGGCCCGCTTGTCGGCCACTGCCCTGGCGATCGCAAAAGCCCATTCCCCCAAACCCTCATGGGGCGTCAATGCCTCGCAAACTGCGTGAAAACGCCGGGTGAACGTGTCATGCGCCGCGTCGGGCGCCAATTCGAGGATCGCCCACAAGCCCCCTCGCATGTCATCCAGTTGTTGCGTTCGCGCGCGCAACGTTTGCAGACGAATCAGCACATCCAAACGGTCGTCATCGCGAAGGGATGCCCCGGGTTTCAGCGCGTCCAGCGTGCGCCTGACACCACGCAGGGTCAGCCAGTGTAGCCAGGTCGGCGCTTTTTGCCCGCGTTTGAAACGTGCCAGGAGATTGCCCTCATCCAGGCTTGTGAGGGTGATGGGCCAGTCGCGCAAGAGCGCTGCGCGAAGCTGCCCCACCTCCTCATCGAGACGCACGAACGCTTCGCCCCTGGCGCGCCATTCAGGCCAGGCGGGATCGCATGCGCCAATAGGTATGACCCCCTGCGCCAGTTGCCCGGCCAGAATGACCCCAGCCCTGAGGATTTGTTGTGTTGGGGTATCTTTTTGTTCAAGCAATTCCCAACAACGTGTTTCGATCGTCGTGAGGGTGGTCACAAGCATTGGTATCCGCTCAAGCAGGTTTTCCAGTTCGAACCTGACAGGGGCATGCCAGGCACCCGGCTTGAAGCCGCGCCACGGGTTGGTTGCAATGGGCCAGACATCGCGCGCGCGCTCAAAAAACGCGGCAACAAGCCGCAGTGTCTCAAGCCAGCGTGCGGCATCCCAATGCTCAATGCCCGCAAATGTACCACCGAGCACCGCGACTTGCTCCAGTTGGATACGCCGCAAAAGGGCTTCGTGCACACTGAACCCCGTGCGCGTGGGTTGATGCAAAGCGCGATGCACCTGATTGAGTGTGCCTGTGAGCGTTCGACGTTCGGCGATGCTTTCCTCCCAAGGTACTTGTCCCACGCGCTCGGCACGTTGGTAAGTTGCTTTGAGTGACTGATAAAGCGTCTTTTTGTTGCTGCCTTGATGGTGCAGGTTGAGACAGAAATCCTCGAGGCCGACATTGCAGAGGCGCTTGTATACCACCTGCAAGGCAGCCATTTTCTCTGATACAAACAGCACGCGTTTTCCGTCACCGAGCAAAGCAGCAATCATGTTTGTAATCGTCTGACTTTTGCCGGTGCCGGGTGGCCCCTGCAACACGAAGGATTCGCCTGTCAGTGCTGCGCGGATTGCTTCCAGTTGACTTGAATCTGCATCGAGTACACAGCGGATTTCTTCCGGGTCGGGCGGCGTTTGGGCGTCAGGAACGGCCGGGCGATCGCCATCCGGGCTCGCAATCTGCCAAACGACCGCGTTTTGTAACAGTGCGGACCGGTTGTCGGCAAGATCCCGCCACATCAGGAATTTGCTGAACGAAAACAGCCCAAGATGGGTTTCTTCCAAAACCTCCCACTGCTCGAGGCGTTTGATGCTTTGGCGGATGTGTCGGAAATAACGCGCAAGGTCGGGTCCTTCGTCGCCTGTCAACCATTGCGCGACGCCTGCCAGTTCCATGTCGTGATCGCGCCGAAGTTTCTCAAAAAGCGTGACATTGGGCACCATGTCATCACCCGTCCAACTCAGACGATAGCCACCACGGACGCGGTCCAAACCGAGTGTGACGGGGCACAGTGCCAAAGGCGCCAGGAAGCTGGATGCCGAATTTACTTTATTGCCCTGACTCCAACGTAAAAACCCAACCGCCAGATAGAGGGTGTGGGCCCCGCTTTCTTCCCACATGACCCGGGCTTGGTGCGCCAAATGTCGCAAACGGTGCGTACAGTCGGGTTCCGTGAGCTTGCTTGGCAAGTGACCACGCACAAGCAAGCGTTCGAATTGGTTGATACCTTCATCGGGCGTGCTTGCCAATGTATTGGCAATGCTTGCTTGTGTAACGGCCAGTCCGCGTGCGGCCGGCTGTATCAGAAACTCCGCCTGATTCTGCAACAGGTGACGCAGCAACACAACGGGTTCCGGCACTGCCAAAGGCAATGTGCTTTTGGCGCCCAACGTGACATTCAACAAGCGATTGCGTAAGCCCAAATCCAGAAGTTGTTCTTGCCAGCGCGTGAAACGGGCCGCAAGGGCATCTTGAACGTCACTCTGCCCGACGCCGAAATCCTCGAATGTGACCGGTGCTGTTAACACGTCTCCGGTGGGTGTCTCCGGTGTTTCGTCTGAAGAAGCCAAGTCTGGTATCGGGTTTCGCAAGGCAAGGGGACGAATCGGGACGCGGCGTAACACCCTGACATCCAGCACGCAGTCAAACGTATCGGCTTGTTGTAACTGCTGCAAAGCGCTTTTGCACGCCGATTCAAAGCCTTGGGCGCGCGTAGCGGTGGCTGCGGTGATGTCCCAGACCAAAAGGCGCTCCAAGGCTATCTCGTTTCGTACACGTGACAGGGCATGAATGACGCCCTCAGGAAAGCCGTCGTCCTCGAGCCAGACGCCAATCAATGCGTGCCCATCCAACAGGAACAGCAAGGGGTTAAGGCCCATCTGTTCGAGCATGGCGGCGTTTAAGACGGCCAAATCGAGGCAGCAGCCCATCCGATCACGCCACAGCACGTCGGGGAGTCTGACTTTTTGCCCGGTCGGCTCGAAGCTTGGTGGCGATGTCACGTAGCTCAAACCGCGTGTTTCAAGCGTTTCGTAACAGGCGATCGCCAATTGACGCACCCGCGCCCGGTCACGGGATTGATACCCCTCCAGTGCGTGATTGAGCCCTTGCCGCAGCATGTGATCAGAGACTTGACGTACCAGTGAGCGCACCACCGGCTCATTTGGCAGCACAAATGCGCCTAGCAGTCCGGGCCAAGCCTGGCTGTGCGGCCAATGGTCATACGACTGCAATACAAAAGGCACCTCACCGCAAGCCAATGTGACCATGCCCTGGCTCAGGCGCCACATCAGACTGACCGGTTCGCGTTCTTGAATCCCGAGCAACGCGCGCGCATGGATCGTAAAGTCGAGTGGCCCCACCGTGGTGGTCTCGTTCCCATCCAATTCGACCGCCAGTGGCAGGCGCTTGCACGCAACCAGACTTGGTTCGACGGACAATTCGAGTATTAACTCACTCAGCGGGCAAGTCGTGTGATTCGTGAGCGTGACGCTTTGGATCAAAGGCACGGCGTTTTGAGCCAAAGCCAGGCAAAACAGGGGCGCTACCTGCCACTCGACGCCCAACATTGGGTGCGCAAGCTCACTGTCGTTCGCTGTTTGGGTCACTTGCATGAACGCTTTGGCCCTCCTGATGCTTATCGTAACGCATTCGCAGACGGCTTGGTTGTGTCAGCTGACTGTTGCTTGGCTGTTCTGTGACATGCTGCGTATCAAACAGTGACACATCGGTTCTTGTTCAAAACTGACGCGGCAAGGTCAAAACACCCGACACTGACGTGCTGTTATTTAATAGCAGCCAAAATTTGATCACCAATTGGTGAGTTCTGTGTTAACTGAGTGGTACCAAGCGCCACGGACCACCTTCCGAATGGCAAACAGCACGGACAGGGACGAGAGATTGCTGCTTGCAAACCGTCGTTTGCGCTGGCTGCTCCGTAGTTACCGTTCCTGTACAGGGCTTGTTTCAGGCCCTTTTTGAACCAGCATTCACCAAGGGCAAGGGGCATAGTCTTTCAAAAATACACCGAAGTGGGGGGTGTCGGGATGGGAGATGCCGTAGGCGATCGGATGATAGATGCGGGCCATGCCATCAGCGATATCCAAGGGGGGAAAAAAGGCCCGTTCCTGCTGTCCGCGTTCACGTTTGGGGGCGGGGTTTTCATCGGTGACCCATCCGGTATCGACGCTGGTCATGTAGATGCCGTCGTTGGCGTAGTCTTCGGCTGAGGTTCGGGTCATCATGTTGAGGGCGGCTTTGGCCATGTTCGTGTGGGGGTGGAAAATGGTTTTGTGGCGCGAGAATTGTCCTTCCATCGCGGAGACGTTGACAATGAAACGGCGTTCGGCGGTAGCGCGCATCAGCAACGGTTTGAGGCGAGCGTTGAGGACAAACGGAGCGATCGCATTGACCAGTTGAACTTCGAGCATTTCCGGCGCCGAGACGTCATCCAGGCGCAACAGCCAACTGTTGACATCCCGCGAATCCGCACGTTCTTCGTGGTCGAGCAGACGGTCGGCCGGCAAAACGTCTTTGACGACAGGCATCACACCTTGAACGCCCGGCAGGGCCGGGCGGCCATCTGCGAGATCGTTCAGGTAGTTGCCATCGACTTCGGAAGCGATCAACCGTTTGATCCCGGCAGGCAAGCGTGCCGCCAGCTCGCGTTCCTGCGCGACCAGTTCCGCATAAAATCCCGGCGGACGGCGAATGGTTTGCGCTGCATTGTGAATCACGATATCGAGCGCTTTTTCGGTTTGGTTGAGGTGGGCTGCGAACTGTTCAACCGCTGGAATGTTTCGCAAATCGAGGCCATAGATGTGCAGGCGATCGCGCCACTGGGCGGCGTCGGGTTCCGCATCGAGGCGCAAGGCTGCCGCGTGCGGAAATCGCGTGACGACAAGCACCCGCGCACCATCACGCAAGAGACGCAATACCATTTGATGACCGATTTTGACCCGTCCGCCGGTGACCAAGGCCGTTCGCCCCGTCAAATCACAGTGCAGGTCGCGCATTTGGTAATTGAAAGTGGCACAAGTCGGGCACAACAAGTGATAAAAAAAGTGCACATCGACAAAGGTTTGCTTGCAAATGTAACAGGTGTCTGGCGTGTTCAACCGTCTTTTTGTGGTGCTGGCCGGAGGCAAGGCCACGTTTTCCTGGGTGATCGCATCCCGCTGAATCTGAACCATCGCTGTGGTAGCCCGCAATGTGCGATCCGCTTCCAGTTGCTGGCGCTTGGCTTCGCGGCGATCGTAACGCTTGCCCTCGCGGTAGATTTTGGCAATCAGGCCATTGAGCCGATCGCTTCGGGGGTGCTCCGGATGCTCCGCCAAAAATTGCAGGATATCCAAACACGTCGCCCAGTCTTGATCAGTGAACTGCAAATTCGACTCCTGATTTCTTGGTTGGCACTCCGTTTGCGGAACCGGATGGGAGCAAGGCACCTTTGGCTGTTACGGGACTCGGAACAGCACCGTCATACAGGTAATCCAGATCCCCGCGTCGAAGATCCTTGGCCAACGCCAACGCCTGTACCGTGCGACGCAATTGTTCCACGGTGCGCGGACCAATCACCACAAAATCTGCACGCGGATGGGCCATTACATACGCATTCAGCATCTGATCCAACGTGTAGGTCGTCCGGTGTGTCCGATTAAAGCCTTGGGTGAAAGCCTTGGCCCGCGCATAACGTCGCGCATTGGCTGGATGAAAAAGTGCTTCGGCAACGTGACCCCAATAGCGGTCCTGAGTTTTTTGCAAGGAAAGGGCACGCGCTCGTGCCGCTTCCCAGCCGGGTCGCACGATTGAAAATCCCCCCAGCGGCGAATAAGTCATCAAGTGCACACCTGGCTGAAACCCCGGATTCATCAGGTCCGCATGCGTCACTTGAACACCGCCCGAGTGGATCGTTGTCTGACCCATCTCAAACAGCGAGAAATACGGGCTGTTAAACAATGGCTGGAGCCGATCCGGTCGACTGGCAGCCGCCAACTTGGCTTGGTTGACGCGTTCGGTATGCCAATTGGATACCCCAATCATCCCGTAATACGAACGAAGCTGTGGATCCGACAACGCATCAAGGATGGTGGTGACTGGTGTTTGCGCGCGCTTGACGCGCTGATAACGGTTGAAATCCGCATCATCCCGGTGCATCAGGTAAATCGCAATGCCACGGGGGAGCCTACGATGCGAAGCGCTCACTTCCTCACGGATGTTGCGAACAATTTGCTCCCGACTACCCCGGAGACGACTCTCGTAAGTACCCGGTCCGCGGTCATGCGGAAAGCCACCCTTGGTAATGACGTGCAAATCGTTTCGTTGTTGTCTTTGGACCCACTGTCCCAATTTGGCTTCGATGTCATTCGCATAAATCGGTGCCGTGTCAAAAGCGTTAATCCCCAAACGAGCTGCCTCATCCAAAACTTCCAGCGTCTGTGACAAGGGCACCTTGCCCAAATGGTCCGTACCCATGATCAGCCGCGACAAACGAATCGTTTTGCCGTGAATGTCTGATACCGTCACGTACGGCATTGCATCCGAGGTCACTTCGGCGCGCGCGGTGGCAGGCAAGACAAGCAGCAAACCCAAGCCAAGACAGAGTAGTCGCCTGAACGAATTGATTCTCATCGCGTAAACCTCCCGACTTTGCGATCGTACCCAGGCTTTGTTAGCCTGGCAAGGTCTGAACAACCCCACACAGTCGATCGCTGGGTCTGCTCGTCCATCCAGTGGATGTATCGTTCGTCCGTAAACCGGTCATTGACCCTCGAAGCACAGTTCTCTCGATTCTGCGACACCGAGGCAGCCTGCTCTGTTGACCCAATCCCCTCTGTGATCGTCCAGCCATCAGATCGACCGATTGTTTAATTAATATTTTTAACATTCGGCGGCCGTTGGCAACATTGCGTGGTCTTTTTGCGTCATGATGGTCCCAGAATCCGGCAGCCCGATCGGTCAATCTAAGTGGTTCCTGTGATCGTTTGAAGAGCCTGGACAAGGGGTATCTGCATGAATGTCAGTGGTAAGCGATGACGGGAGTGACTGTGACACTCGACGAAACTGAGAGGCGTTCGAAAGAAACAATACTGTTACACCTCCGCGCGCGCATCGAAGCGGGGCGGCAGCTGCTTGCGAGTGTACCCGGAAATGAACACGAATTGAACCAGGCGCAAGTGCAACGTGCGAACTGGACGCTCCTGAATCGCAAATGGCTCAGGCAAACCCTTGGCGACGCTGCCGGTCTCGCGAGACTGGGTGGCACCTTCCGCGATGACGATACCGACGAAGAGCGCACACTGGCTAGGGATGTGCGCAAACACCAGGAAATGCTCATCACCGAAGTGGCTCAACTCGAGAAATTGGCACGGGTGCTCGGAGAACTCAATACCTCCACCTGACCTGGCACTGACGTACGGAGAGGACCATCGAGACACTGGCGTGTCAACAAACAGAACCAAGCGCCACGGACATCTCTCGAATGGCAAACAGCACAGACACGATGGGTTAACGTCGCTTGCAACGCGCAGTTTGCACTTATTGCGCCATCGTGACTCGCGATTATTAATCAATTTTTAATTGATTGATAAATCTTTGATAAGAAGTTTCAGGTAATGCGGCCGGATAAATCTCTGTAAAGGAGGCGTAACCGTGAACTTTTTGGGCGGACTTCAAGCATCGATGCAGCGCGTTCAACTTGCGGCGGCGCATTTTTTGCCTGATCGGCTTCCGATGGGTGAGTCCCGGGCGGCGGCAGCCAAGCTTGGTGGCGATGCCTGGCGTTCGGTGCAGGCAACGTCGGCACGCACGCTGAGTCCTGGTTTTGGTGAGGCGATGAAGGATGTGTCACGTTTCATGAAGCAGAACGGCAATTATGCGGATGCAACAGGGCCATTGCGGCGGGCGTTGGATGCGAGTGTCGTGACGGCGGAGGCTTTGGAGGTGGCGCGGTTTGCGACGGATTTATCGGCGCGTTATCATCCCGATAATGCGGCGGTGATTACGCCTGCGTTTCGGCAAGCGACGGCGCTTGCGCAGTCTGCGCCGGAGGCTTTCAATGTCGTGAAGGAGATTGTCAAGACGCGGCAGGTCGCGTTTGCATTGTTTCCGCTTGGGGAACGGCACGATGTGCTTGAAGGTGCGGTTGGTAAGTGGGCAACGATTGATGGCCGGGTTGGGCGTGAACTTGCCCGTGATGCATTCAAGTTGGTAAAGTTTTCTGAGTTTGCAAAGACCACTGAGCAAAAAGCCATTCGGCGCATTTCTGTGATGGATACCCCTGAGCAGTGGGTGACCTCGATCAGCAACTATTTGCGCAAAGCGCTGGAATAACAGGCGCTTGCGTCTGACCTTCGCTTGGGGACATCATCGTTCGTCTTGGGCCTGCTCACGCGCGCGCGCTTCGTCCTCGGGACTTGCGGCGCGGAACCTCTTGCCTGCGCCCCCTGGCCAGCAGGAGTTTGGCCAGTAGTGCGAGGTCTGCTTCCACAACGATTGGTACGTGCAGCCACGCCGGAACTTTCCCGGAATCAAGGGCTGCCTGTCGGAGCGCCTCCAGCCGTTTTGCCTCGCGCGCATCGGCTGCCGCGATGAAATCCCACTCAGACTCAAACAGGTTCAAGCTGACCTCAAGCGGCACCACGTGGGTCAATGCCACAAAGAAGCGTTCACCTGGCAGGTACGCGCGATAATGCCAGGTTGACAGCTTGTCTGAATGGATCCACCGCCACGTCGCGCCGCAATCCTTTACCATTCCGACAACGGCCTCCCAAAGCGGCCAACTGTCCGCCAGGTTCTCTTTGATTTTTTTCACATTGGGGGGCGTGCCCCGGAAGGACTCGGCGGGAGGGATATTCAAGGCAAACTCCGAATTTGACGGTCGGGGGTCGGGCGGATGGGGTTTGGGTGCGCTTGGGAATGCATTTTGATGGTTTCCCCTAATACTGCAGAATAAGCGCACGGTTGAGTGGAATGATTGGGGCCCGTTTATCCGATCATTTCTTAATAAACAACATCTGGCCACGCAATCGGTTTCGTGTTAAGTCCTACATAACATGGCCTGCTTTGACTTGGCGCGTCAAGTGAAGGCTCGGGCGTTGGTGGGAGCACACACTGCTTGGCGGCGTAGCGCGCAAGCCCGTGTTATGATATTTTTTGGGGCAGTGCGTCCGGTTGGACTCACGATCACGTTTTTGCGTTCAGGAGAATGGATGTGAGTTCGTCGTTTTCGGTATCCACTGCTTATCAGCGCTTGCTGGGGCCTGCGTTTGATGATTTGTCCAACGGTCTTGTGTTGGTGGGGGCGCCTCCAACGGTAGGGAAAACCTGTTTGAGTCTCAATTTGGCGGCGCACGTCGCCGGTGCGTTGGGAGAACGGGTTTTGTATTATTCGCCGGTGACGCCCAAAGAAGTCATTGTGGCTCGTTTGGCAAAGAATTTGGCAACTGACGAGGGTGCGGTGGATCTCACGGTGGTGGCTGACTTGCCGCTGACGATTGTGGATGTGCCGAATCCATCAAGTGGGTGGCTGTCAGAGTTTGCTCAGGATTTCGTCGCACAGCACGGGGTTCCCGCGCTTATTTTGGTCAATGACTTGCAGTCGTTGAAATCGCCACATGTGGAACTGGATGGCCATGACGCGGCGATCGCGATCATGGCGGATCTGCGAGCGATCGCACAGTTGTGCGATGCCCCGGTTATTTTGTTTTCTCAACTGGCGGAGGGACGGACCATTTCAGCGACCATTCGGCAACATGCTGACCGGGTGGTTACCGTGAATCTTGACCGGGAAGACCCGAGCCACAAATATTTGAGTGTTGTGTATATGGATCCGCCGGATCCGGATGCCAGCAGTTATGAATTGGTGCTGGCCCGCGAAACGGGTGTTTTGCGCCTGGGTTAGGTTGATATGACGGTGTGTAACCTTCACAACGGTGTGCGGGAATTGGTGATGACAAGAGAACAAAAAGTGCTGTTACCCCGGTGTCACGTGTTGGCGCACAGTCAGCCCGGGGGCCTTTCCCCTGGTGTTCTGCTGCCACCCCTGTGGTTTGAGGCCGCTTTGAACTGTGTGAATGTGTCGTCTCCTTTGCCTGAACCTGGATATTCCAAGGCAATCTTTGAGGCCGTTGGCGTGATGGCTTCGGAGATCAAGGCGGCGAGTCTGGCTGCGCATCAGGCGGACCAGGAGCCGGTTTTGATTGGGGGGGATCATTCATTGGCCATCGGGTCGATGGCCGGATCGATCGCGCATTTTGGCCGGATCGGTGTCGTGTGGATTGATGCCCATGCCGATTTCAATACATTCGAATCGTCGCCGACGGGCAACCCGCACGGCATGCCGCTTTCCGCCGCTTGTGGCTTGGGTGATCCACGTTTGACAAGTTTAATTGACCGCCCGGTACGTGCCCAAGATGTGGTCCTGATTGCAGCGCGTGCGGTTGATCCGGAAGAACAGGTGCTCCTCACAAAGCAAGGTATACGGCAAATCAGTGTCGCAGAGTTGCGCGAAAGGGGCGTTGATGTGGTCTGCCAGGAGATCGCCGAACGCTTGGCAGGCGTTCCGACGCACCTGAGTTTCGATTTTGATGCGATCTCACAAGAGTATTTCCATGCAACGGGAACACCGGTTCCAGATGGCTTGACGCCCGACGAAGCAGCCGATTTGGTCCGTGGCTTGCGCCGGGCGACGCTTCAGTTCGTTTCCAGTGATTGGGTTGAATTTGACCCCCGTCACCCCCAAGCTTCCGAGTCAGCCATCATCGCTCGCAACGTCTACGCCGCTTTCCACGCGCCAACAGCGGTTTCGCCCGCACCTTTGACGCACTCGCCGTCACAGCTTTAGACGCCACAGCGTTAATCAAAGGGGTGCGCATCACCATGACGAGGCCGACGGATACCGAGATCCTTGAGGCGGGACGGGCATTGCGGGCTGGTGAACTTGTTGCCATGCCAACCGAAACGGTCTACGGTCTCGCCTGTGACGCGACGAATCCGGACGCGATTCGCCGCGTCTTCGCGGTCAAAAGGCGGCCGCCATCCAACCCGTTGATCGTTCACGTTGACAGTCTCGCCATGGCGCGATCGTGCGCGTCGGAGTGGCCTGCATTGGCTGAGCGTCTCGCAGCGGCTTTCTGGCCTGGCCCGTTGACCTTGGTTGTGCCGCGACATGAACGCATACCTGATCTCATCACGGCCGGGTTGGATGCGGTTGCGTTGCGTATGCCCGCTCATCCGGTTGCATTGGCGCTGATTCGGGCAGCGGGCGTTCCAGTCGCCGCACCGAGCGCCAATCCCTACATGGCGGTTTCCCCAACTTCGGCTGAGCATGTGCGTCAAGGATTGGGCCAAGCAATCAAGTGGATTCTTGATGCTGGCCCCACTCAGGTTGGATTGGAGTCCACGGTGGTCGATTTGACCGTCTCACCACCCCGGATGCTGCGACCGGGAGGCGTCCCTCTCGCGGCTTTGCGGGAATTGTTACCCGATCTCGTTCTGGTTTCCGGAACAGAGCCTGCACAACCCTTGCCCTCACCTGGCCAAGCCCCGCGTCACTACGCGCCGGATGCACCACTTGGCGTCTTGCATACAGAGGCATTATGGCATGACTTGGCATCGGCTCAGCGTCACGGCCGACGTGCCGCCGTCATTCACTATTCGCCTTGCCCGGATGAGTTAAAAGGGCCTTTGACAGTGCGTTTATCCGCTCACCCCGAGGACTACGCCAGAGCGTTCTATGCCGCCTTGCATACGCTCTCGGCGGCGCAACCGGATCAAATTCTCGTGGAAGCACCGCCTCCGACCGACCCTTGGCTCGCGGTGCGTGATCGCCTCAATCGCGCCTCACAACCCTTGTGATACCCTCGACACAGTCGTTCCATCCAGTGACGGACAGGTTTCTGTTCAAAAACTGCGTCGCAGATTCAAAACACCAAGCACTCACGCGCTGTTATTTATTAACAACCACGATTCCCTCGCCAATCGACGCTTTGCTCGATAACGCCCACTGGATGCGTCATTTGCCTGAGGTGGGAATCCCCGGTTCATTGGTTTGAGGTGTCTGAATACTGATCCAAACGAATCGGTATACCTTTAAGAATCACGGGACCGCCGTGTTCATCCGTCGCCGTGATGACGTAGCCATTGCCACTCTGCTGGTAAATCACCGTTTTGGCCTGCGTCGTCTTTTTGATGGACAGACTGATTCCTGCCTGTCCACCCAATTCCAGGTTCACCGCCTCTTGTAACTCGCTCAAGCTACGCGGGACACGCCGGTACTTACGTGTGAATCCCACGACACCCCGATGGACGCTCTTCATTTGCTCATCCATCGGCAGGTCTTTTCCCGCGGGAGCACCACCAAACAAAACACCACTGTAGATTAAAACGCCTACCATCAACAAAACCGATGCAGCAAGCATAATCGGCAACCGACGCCGAGCCGCCGGTTTGGCGGAGGCCTCCTTGTCAAGCTCTTGTTTTGAGCGTGGTTTCCCTTCTCCGCCTGCACCACTGCTTCCTGGCGCAGCCTTGGTTTGTGTTTGCCCACTTACCTTGATGGAAATCCCACCTGAAGCGGCTTTGGCCGCGGTTTCTGTTTTGCCTGAAGATTTGCGCTCTGTTGGCGAAGCCGTTGCAACAGGTGTTTTGGTCGCAGCCGTCTTCTCGGACTTTTTGCTCACTGGCTTGGTCGAACCGTTTTTGGCAACAGGCTGCGGCGGCGCCTGCAAAGGCTTGGTTTTCTTTTGTGCCGTGCATGTCTGACAGACATCGGCGAAACCGAGACACTTGCGACAGTATTCGCGCCGACAACTTTTGCAATGGCCAATGGCGATCGCCTCTTCGTGAACGTGACAACGGTTCAATACCCCACACGTTTCACAGTAACCGTGATGGTCCAAGCGCGTCTCAGCATCCTCGGCAACACGACAGTAGTGACACCGCCTTCCCTCAGTCATCTCATCTTGAGACTTGACCACCCGTGCTGCATCTCGGCTACGTTGCTCTTCCATACAGGTTGAACATACGCCGTTCTCACCTTCATCCAAACACGTCTGACAAACACCGAAGTCGCAGGATGGACAAATGGCAACCGCTTCAAAGTCGTGATAAATACACGAGGACATGAAAAGTCAGGTTCCCTTTCAGAATGACACACTCAGTAAGTTTACCCGCACGGCCGGCTTGCCTAACGGTGAATTTTGATCCGTCATTGTCAGGTACAATGTTCGGCCTCGTCGGTCGGGTCAAAAGGTTCGCGATAATCAGTGGACACCGTTGAGAAACCACCAATGGCCAGTCAGTCACCCTGACGACTGGATTCCGTTGCGGCTCACTATTGCCTCCCGTTAGTCTCCGCTGCCACGATAGTCGGCACCCCCCCATTTCGCCCCACGCCATACAGCGCAAAACACACGCGCTCCTGCTGATCATACAGGATCGCACCAAAATTGGTTTCCTGATAGGTTGTACTCGTCGCGGCAGTACCCACCGTCGCCACTGCCTCCCCAAGGCTGGCCTTGACGCCGGCGGCGCCGGTCAAGGCCTGCTGTGCGGTTGTGACTGCGACACCATCAATGCCCAGAGAATTCGCTTGTGGAAAAGTACTCCACGGATTGATGGGCAATGTCGTGCCAGGTATGTATCTGACCATTCGGGGATTGGCTGTGTTGTCAATCAAGAAACCATTGGCATCCACACTGCTTGCGGGAGGTATGAGCGCTTGGGGGTAGGTTTCAAAGTCGCCACGATAGTGTTCCAGTGCGACGCGGACCATATCGGTCACAGCTTCCAAGCGCGTGTTGTCACTGCGTTCACGCGCCTTTTGAATGTTGCCGATGCCAACAGCCATCACGATCCCCACCATGATCACGACAACCAACGATTCGATCAAAGTGAAGCCACTCCGTTTGTTTGTTTTTGTCAGCACCATCACGATACCCCTCACTCGCCGCTTGGCTCACCACTCATGCTATTCCCAATTTTTGCAGATTGAACCATTCCCACGCAGCAGCATAAAAAGGTTTGGGCCCGATGCCACTTTGGGTGTACACTTGGTGTTTGAGGCGTCTGCGCCGTTGAGACTGGCAGGATTTATGGGTGTATTAAAAGGCTCACAGATTCGTTTTACCGAACAAGAAGCCGTCATCGGGGCTGAGATCATCAGACCTGAGGAGCAGGCTTTATTTGAGTTGAATCAATTGGTTCCAGCCGCTGAGCCGCTCAGTGAGGCAGTGCCACTGCACATGGAGGAGATGCCAGACATCGACCTGGACGATGTTGATGAGCTCTTTGATGTACCCACTCCAGTAACTCCCACACCAGCGCCCGTTGACCCGGTCAGGGATTATGAACAGGCGCAAAAGGCCTTCATCCACGCCGAAGCGGATGAAGCCGATGCCCACGCCAATGCCCAAGGTGAAGCGATTCAACAACACGCTCCCCGGTTAATGCAAGAGGCGCTTGACCAAGCTGGTGAAGCTTTAGCTGCTGCGAACCCCTCCGGCGATTTTGCGCGCGTGGCGCCCTACGTGCAGCGCCAAGTCGCCATTCAGTTGGATCTTGAGATGTTGGGCAGCGTCAATGAAATTCGCTGGACCCATCTGAAAGCCACCGAAGACAATCTGGTTCAAAATGCTTATGAGCGCGCCCTTCACGTGGCGCAAAGCACGCCGCAAGAAGCGTTTGCCGCATTGATGCTGGAACGTGAAGGCATTTTGGCCCAGGCGCGTCTTGAGGCGGAACGTTTGATCATGGAGGCCATGACACGCTCCGCCGAATCCATGGCGCAAGCTGAGGAAGCGCAAGCGCAAACGATGCTGGAACTGGAAAAGCAACGCGAGGCCATCATCGCGGAATTGCGTAAACAGGCGTATCAGGAGGGCTACAATGAAGGCAAAGCTGCTGGTGAAGCGCAAGCTGCCGTGTATGTATCGGAAGCGCTGCAAAAACTGAATGAGATTGCGATTGCTTTCCCGACTGCAGTCAAACAGAACGAAGAAAAACTGATCAAACTCGCCCTCACGATCGCAAGCAAAGTCATCCAACAAGAAATCAGTCTCCAACCCGAAATCGTTCAACGCACGGTTGAAACGGCCCTAAAACGCGTTTCGGATCTCGAACAGGTGGTGATCAAAGTGAACCCCTTGGATTTGGATCTCATTCTTCCCAAACAAGACGCTTTTCGCGCCTTGATGCCGGATGTTCAGAATTTCTCAATCGAAGGCAGTCACACCATCGCTCGGGGGGGCTGCATCATCGAGACGAATTCAGGCGGCATCAATGCCACGATCGATGCGCAAATTGGCATCATCGACGAATTATTCAGGCAGGTGCGCGCCGAATACGAGGACTCGAACCTTGATGATATGGAAGATAACTGATGGCTCGCGTGCGCTTTGATTACGACAATTATCAGTTTGCCCTGCGTGGCGTCGAGACCATTCGGGCCAAAGGCCAGGTTGTCCAGTTGATCGGCTTGGTGATCGAAGCGCTTTTGCAGGGTGTGCGCATCGGTGAACTGTGCTACATCAAATCGCAGGACAAACAACGGACCTACCCCGCGGAAGTGGTCGGCTTCAAGGCACGCCGCGTCTTGCTGATGCCACTCAGCGACATTCAAGGCATCGGTGCCGGGTGCGAGGTCGTGGCAACCAATCGCCTGGTTTCTGTCAAAGTTGGGCCACGACTGCTCGGGCGCGTCGTCGATGGCATCGGCAACGCCATGGATGGCAAAGGACCCGTGATTGCGGAAGCCGAGTATCCGCTCGACAACGCGCCGCCCAACCCCATTCGACGCGCCCGCATCACCAACATCATGCCGGTGGGGGTGCGCGTAATCGATGGCTTCTTGACCTTTGGGGAAGGGCAACGCCTCGGTCTTTTTGCCGGTTCGGGTGTTGGGAAATCGACCTTGCTTGGCATGATCGCCCGCAATGCGAAAGCGGATATCAACGTGCTGTGTCTCGTGGGTGAACGAGGCCGCGAGGTCAATGAGTTCATCGAGGATTCGATGGGCGAGGAGGGCATGGCCCGTTCTGTGGTGGTGTGCGCCACATCGGATATGTCGTCGCTTTTGCGCATGAAAGCGCCGATGACCGCGTCAGCGATTGCCGAATACTTCCGCGACCAAGGCAAAAAAGTCTTCCTCATGATGGACTCTGTGACACGCTTCGCCATGGCCCAGCGTGAAGTCGGACTCGCCATCGGTGAACCCCCTTCGACCAAAGGCTACACTCCCTCGGTTTTTGCCACCCTCCCCCGCCTCTTGGAACGCGCCGGTATGTCTGATCGGGGTTCTATCACCGCAATCTATACCGTTTTGGTCGAAGGGGGTGACATGGAAGATCCGATTGCGGATGCCGTGCGGGGTGTACTCGACGGGCACATCGTCATGGACCGCAAAATCGCTGCCCAGCAAGGCATCTATCCAGCCGTGGATATTTTGCCGAGTGTCAGCCGCTTGATGCCCGCACTCGCGCGCAAAGACCATAAAGCCGCCGCAGCCAAGGTGCGCACCATGATTGCCAATTACCGTGAAGTGCAAGACATGTTGATGATCGGTGCCTATGTGCGGGGATCCAACGCAGAGTTCGACAATGCGATCGCCCTGTATCCCCAAATCAAGGAGTTTTGCCACCAGTCCATCGACGACCCCACCAGCTTCGAACAAACCCTTGCCATTTTGCGCATGCTCGCCGGTGTCGACGGCGGCAGCGCCTTCTGATGCCGCCCATCGGACACGCAACGATGCGCTGCATCACGCGCTGAAAGTCAATCGATTGACGTGGCAGTAAAAAACGTATGACCTTAAAAACAGGTCATACAGTGACGCAATGATTCTGTTCGAGGCTTAATTGTTGAACTCAAAACATCAGGCTCTGACTTGCTGTATTTAATTCACGCCGAAAATTTGATCAACAATCGACACTTTTCTATGCCGCCCAGTTTGCAAGCACCGGTTCGTCAAAGCGGCCGTCAGACGATTTTGGCGCATCTCGCAGGCAACCTACAACCGGCTCTTGGCATCAAAGGCATCTCGGATCCCGTCGCCAAAGAAATTGAACGCCACCACCGTGATCACAATAAAGATGCCTGGAATCATCAACCACGGATGCAGGGCCAACCCCGAAATGCTCATGGAATCTTGCAAGAGGTTGCCCCAGCTAGCGGCAGGTTGCTGCACACCAAGCCCAAGCATCGAAAGGGCTGACTCACCCAAAATGAAATTTGGCACCATCAATGACGCCGAAATCGTGACCCATGTGGCGGTCTGGGGCAAAATGTGACGCGTGAGTACCCATAGCGTTGACGCCCCCGCTGCCAGCGACGCTTCGATAAACTCCATTCGTTTGATGGATAATACCTGACCCCGGATCACGCGCGACAAACTGGTCCAACCAATCAAACTGAGAATGAGCACAATCACGTAATAGCGCTGGGTTGGCGAGATATCCCACTTGTAGGTTACACCAAACAAAAAGAGCAGCAAGTAAAAGGTTGGAAAGGCCATCAGGGCTTCCACGATGCGCATGAGCAAATTGTCCACCCAGCCTCCCAGATACCCGGACAGGCCACCAATCAACATGCCCAGAGGCAAGACGATAAAGATGGCCACGACTCCGACGCTGAGGCTGATGCGCGCGCCGTAAATGGTTCGGGAAAAGATGTCGCGGCCGGCTTGGTCGGTTCCAAACAGATAAATTCCGGCCGGTTCATCGACACCGAAAAAGTGTCGCTCAATCGGAATGAGGCCAAAGAGTTTGACAGGTTCGCCAGGGGCAAAAAACTTGACCCGGTATTTTTGAGCGCGGTCCACCACGACGTACTCTTGAAGGCTGATGGGATCGATCTCCACCTCATTCCGCCGCACATAAAGTCCCTGCGCATCGAGATAGACAGGCGTGGGAGGCATAAACGACCGGGACCGATTCTCAATCGTCTCGCTGTACGGCGCGAAAAATTCCGCAAACGCCATGATCAGATACAAAACAACCAAAACGCCTAAACTCCACACCGCCAGCCGATGCCTGAAAAAACGCCGGATAATGCGTTGGCGCGTACTGACAGGCGGTGGCAATTCCTCGCCAACCGTCACGTTCACGGGCAATTGAGCTTCCGCTTCGGGTGTCATGCGCTCACGCCTCCAGCTTGATGCGTGGATCCACCACGCCCAGCAACCAGTCCGCCAATAAATTGCCAATCAACAGCATCGACGCACCAATCATCATCCCGGCCATCGCCAACGGCATATCAAACGACTGCAAAGCCTCCAACATCATCTGCCCCAGCCCTGGCCAACCCACGATAATCTCAACCAACGCAAAGCCTGACAGCAAGCCCGCAATGTCATACCCTAAAATGGTGATCATCGGAT
Organism: Candidatus Sericytochromatia bacterium; assembly: GCA_040400605.1. Classification (GTDB taxonomy): domain Bacteria; phylum Cyanobacteriota; class Sericytochromatia; order S15B-MN24; family JAQBPE01; genus JBBAPZ01. The sequence goes on along the minus strand of JBBAPZ010000009.1, from coordinate 37,905 downwards.
TCAACGCATTCCGCACCGCATGCTTGTAAATCACCCGGTTCTCACTCAACCCCTTGGCCCGCGCCATCCGGATATAATCCTCAGCCAAGACGTCCAGCAAGTTGCCCCGCATGCGCCGTTGCAACACAGCAATCGTGCCAATGCTCACTGCGATCGTCGGGATGACCAGATGGCGTACAAGATCAACCGTGCGCACCCACAACGACGCATCCGTCAACCCAGGACTGCTCATGCCCCCAATCGGCAACCAACCGGTCTTCGCCGCAAAAAAGAGCAATAGCAACGCCAAGAAAAACTCCGGAATGCCAAGTGCCGTAAAGGTCAAGGTTGAAAACACCTTGTCCGCCAATGTATACCGCCGCACCGCCGCATAAATCCCCAATGGTACCGCGACCAACCATGTCAGTAACAGCGACGCAAACCCCAGCACCAAGGTCGCTTGCAGGCGCTGCCCGATCAGACTGCTCACAGGCGCCCGGTAACGATAGGATTCCCCCATGTCCCCCAGCGCAAAATTCCCTGCCCAATACACATACTGCACCGGCACCGGCTTATCCAAACCCAGTCGATGCCGCTCAGCTTCAATGCGCTCTTTGGTCATTGAGGGATCCGCCATCCGCGCGCTTAAAAAATCGCCTGGCGCCAGCTTCGATACACCAAACGTGATCATCGAAATGATGATGAGCAAAGGCACCATTTGCAACACACGCTTCAACAGATACCGTAACAATTCAGACTCCTTGCGAGAAGCAAACCAAAGGGCCTAGCGCTTGTACAGTTCCCACGAATTCCAACTCGCCCCCAACGACGAAAAGGCCGACGGCCGAGCATTGCCAACCGTATTGCGAATGGCTGACACGTAATAAAACACCGGCAGGAAAATCAGCAACTGCTCATTGGCGACAATCTGCTGAAACTCGTTGTATATGGTCTTGCGTTTTTTTTCATCCACCGTCGCAGCGCCCCTTTGGAACAAGTCATCGATGCGCCGTTCCCAGTCGTACACAGGACGACTCAAAGGACCAGGGTTCAAATTGAACAGATGCGACTGCCCGCTGCTTTGCCAAAGGTTGGCAACACCGTGAGGTTCAATGCCTGCGGTCCAGTCGCCACCGACACATTCCCAATCTTTGGATTCATGCGTCCGCGCCAACTTGACATTGAAAGTCACCGACTGGAACTTAACCTCGATGCCAATCTTGCGCAAATCATCCGCAATCATGTTTGCCCGCAGTTCGCCGTCTTTGAAACCCACATCCTGCAACATCGTGAAACTGACTGGATGACTCTCCGCGTCAGTCAAAACGCTGCCATTGAAACGAAAGCCAGCTTCTTTGAGCAAAGCCAACGCTTTGTTGCGATCAAAGGGGTAAGTCGCGATTTTGGGATCAAAATACGGACTCTTCTGAAAGATCGGAGAATCCTGCATCGTTGCCAAACCCCGAAACACGTTTTTGATGATCGCCTTGCGGTCAATCGCATGGGATACCGCCTGTCGGAAGCGCCGATCCGCAAACCAACGCAACTTGACCGGATCAACCAAAGGCTTGCCGTCCTTGCCTCGTCCCGGGTTCAGATTAAACATCAAATAGGTCGTTCGAAAGTCCGGCCCAAGATTATGAATGGTGAAATTGCCATCTTTCTCAAAGGGCTTCATGTAACCGTAGTCTTTGCCCGGAATCCACTGCGCGTCGGTTTCGCCTGCCTTGAACTTCAGCATGGCCGTTTCCAGACTTTTCAGGAAAGGGACCACCATGCGATCCGCATACGGTAACGGCTGCTTGTGACGGTTCACCCGGTAATAAAGCGGGTTGCGCTTGAGCACGATGCGCTCGCCAGGCACGTACTGTTCAAGTTGCCAAGGTCCCGATCCCACGATTTCCTTGGCCTGTTTATCCACGCCCCACTTGCTGTTGGCAATGGGTTTGCCATCCGCACCCTTGGCCAACCAAGGCGCAAAAATGTGCCGCGGCAAGATGGGCGTCGAAGCCGCCACCGAGCGCAAGAACGGCGCAAAGGGCTTGGCGAGCTCAATGCGCACCGCATCGGATGCCAGTTTGACAGCCACGGGCAATTTGCCGTCAATTTTGGAAACATCCCGCAACTCCCACGGTATGTCCGGATTGGGCAACACCTGATTGAAGGTAAAAACCACATCATCGGCCGTGAGGGGCTGACCGTCTTGCCAACGCAAGCCCCGGCGCAACTTGAAGAGGTACGACTTGCCATCCGGCAGCACTTCAAATGAACGGGCCAACGTCGGCTTAACTGCAAAGGTGATGCCATCTTCTTCGATCAGCGACTCAAAAAAATAAGTAACAAAGCGTGCGGATACCGTATCGGTCACCAAGGTCGGGTTGAAAGTCTTGGGATCCTCGTAGGCGCCGAAAGTCAAACTGCCCCCGTAGCGACCGGTGGGCGCATCCTCGATGCGCGGATCCACTAAATCCGCACGCAAGCGCGGCGCATCCGCAGCAGGACCCCGATCCACTTCAGGCGGCGTCGCTGTTGGTGTAGCAACCACTGTCGACTCTCGCTTCGACTCCGCTTCGGGTGGCTCAATGCACGCCGGAAGAACCAGACTCAGCGACAGAAGCCAAACCAGTGAGCGCGGCCAGCGTTGCAGGGACTGTAATCTGTTCATCGTGCGTGGGATCCCCTCGTTGTCAGGCGCGCGGCGATCAAATGAACACTAGCGATGGTAGGTCAAATAAGCCAACGCCAACGAACACAAACCCCACAAGATGGCCAAAGCCGTCGTCAGCTTGTTCAGCCCCGCTTCAACCCCTTTTTGACTGCCGAAAATCTTGGCTTGACCACCAATCGCTCCCAACCCTTCCCCCTTCGCCGAGTGCATCATGACCCCGCCGATCAGAAACAGACTGAAGACCACCTGAAAAATTTTTAACGCCGTGACGATCAAGCCAGAACCCACAGTCATACCCCTATCTTTTTCACGCTGCTGTCATGATGTAGCATAATCGCCATGACGGGTCAAACAGAACGGTTGTCCTACAAGACACCAATGGCTGTTAATCGGTGTCGAGTGCAGGCCTCACGCCAGGTGCGTCTGAGGCTGCATCCCGACCAGGCGTTCTGGCCACAGGAGACGGTGTCATCGTGCTGGAATTCGGCGTCTGGGCGGGCGCCGGCTCTACGGATGATGGGGCGACACTTGGGGTCAGGGTTGGGCGGGTGGGAATCAACACCCGAATGCGGTTGTTGTAGGTGTCTGCCACGTATATGCGCCCTTGGGCATCCGCGGTGAGACCGCCGGGGTTATTGAGCAACGCTTCGGTTGCGGGGCGGCCGTCTCCACCAAATCCGTAAGCCGATTGCCCGGGCCCTTGGCCAGCGATGCGGACAAGCAGGCCATCTGGCGTCAGTTTGAGCAGACGGCTGGCGGCACCCAACAAGCTGTCGCCTGGCATGGGGAAGGCCCAACCATCCGCGATGAGCAACGCGCCGTCAGGCAGCCAGGTCAATGCCACTGGCAAGGGAATGCCCGCATTTAAAGCGGGTCCGCCTTCACCGCTCAAGTTGGCCTGCCCGGTCCCTGCCAGCGGTGTGATGATGCCGTTGCCAACATCGATGCGGCTCACTCGGTGTGCCCCTGGTTCGGCTACGACGAGGTATTGGCCATTGGGGGCCAACAGCAAGGCGCCGGGACGGTTTAAAGAAGGCGCTCCCGGTGTGGCGCCTGCCTGCAGGGCGATGCCGGAAGGCCCCGAACCCGCGAGGGTGTCAACTTGTCCGTCACGAATGCGTCGCACGCGGTGGTTGAATTGATCCGCGACATATAGGGCACCTTGTGCATCCAGCACCACATCCACAGGATGGTGAAACAATGCTTGCGCGGCAGGACCATCTTGATAACCGCTCAAGCCGCGACCCGCGAAGGTTTCAAGAACACCGTTGGGTTTGAGGCGGCGAATGGCGTGCCGTTCGCGATCCGCGAAATACACGCTGCCATCCGGCCCCACAGCCATGCCAGCCGGTTGGCCGAATTCGTTTTCATTCAATTGGGGCACCCCGCCCGGTCCAAGCCGCGGTACCCGACCCGCAATGGTGCTCACGGCACCATTTGCCAGATCCAAACGTCGGATCAGGTAGTTTGCCGTATCTGCAATGTACAGCACCTGACGACTGACATCGTAGGCCAGGTTGCGCGGGTTGTAAAAGCGCGCGGCTAGCGCATCGTTGGCGTCAATTGCCCCCCGCAAACCATCGCCTGCCACCGTGTCGATCAACCAGTTTGACTCGGTTGCCGGACCAACGCTCGCCACAGGGGTTGGCAGCAGGCTCGGTTGCGGATCCATTGACGCCTCCGGTGAAGGATTGCCTCGCGTTGGTTGCAACACCAAGCGCGCTTCGGTCCAGGCGTGCGGGGAGACCTGAAGTGACACCTGGCCGGATGCCACCAACTGCTCGGCGTCATTGTAAGCCGAGGCAAACAAAAGTTTTGGACCAATCGGAACATCCAGCAAGGCAGTTTCCGCCGTGCTGCCTTTGGGCATCAAACGGGCACGAATCGGGGCATCATCCGGAATGCCTGCTCCCCGCACCACCAGCTCGATTCGGGTGGTGTCCGCCGGAATGAGCTGCAACCGAAAACGTGCTGTGGCGCCTGGCCATCGCACATGGACGAGGATCCGACCACTGTCTGACGCGCCGAAAGGCGTCTGGCAAGCCGCGGCAAGCATCAGCATGATCGCAGTGAAACCCCTGCGCAGTGCACGTTGCTGAAACAATGGATGACGCACGCTCATTCCACAATCACCTTTATCGCACCTGTGACAGGCGAGCCATTCAAGAGTCTTGGATCCATCAAACGCTGCGTCTGTTCGCGTTCGGGCGCTGCAATCGCCGGGGGAACTGGTTGCGCCTCGCCTGGCTTTACCCCAGCGGGTTCAGCGGTTGTGACGGGCTCTTGAGCGGCTTCGACAGGCGACGCAGGTTGTTGCAATGACTGTGTGTCAGGCAAGGAAAGTGGCCGGAACAGGTTTTCGCGGCGCTCAATCTGGCGATCGCCAAGCGGCGCCGGTAAACCGGCCGGCGCCGCAAAGGGCACAACCGTGTTTTGCCCTCCCGTGACGCGCACCAATTCACCGATGTCACCGGTTACATTGACCGCACCCTCAAAAACGGTCACCTCGGTTTGCCGCCGTACCGGATCAACCTCCACCATCAATTGGGTCCCCGTCACAGCCGCCACGGCGCCCGGGGTGATCACCCGCATCCCCGCGCCCCCTTTCATGATGTGTAACCACAATTGACCCGCATCCAGCCGCAGTGACCGTGCTTGCTCGCCCTGGAGGGTCAATGAACTGAGGCTGCCCACCCGCCCGAGCGAGCCATCGCCATACCATAATTCGGCTTTGGCGTCCGCGCCGGTACGCAAGGTGTCGCCAGGCGCCAATAAGTGACCGATGGCTGCGCGTTGCCACGTCTGTGTGCCTTGACGCAACCAATCGACGCGTGGAATGACTCGGGTAACCACAGCCTCACGCGGCGCGGATGGCTTGATGAGCGGTTCCGCTGCCCAGGCGAAGCCCGCCTGCGTCATCAGGACAAGCAGTCCAAGTGCCCAGTTGATGCGGTGTGTCCCTCTGCCAGACATCCCTGACCCCCTTTTCGGACAAACCCATCCCCTAGTCATACTAGCACTTGCAAGACGAATGGAACCCTCATGGGGGACACACGGTATCTGTGCGATCGCTCACACCGTTACCCCTGACTCAGCGTTTCATGGGCCGTTATCCAGGCTTGCAGCCGCGCTTGAAGGGCGAACGGCACGGTTCATCGCATGCACGCCTCCGATTCATCGACTGGGTTGGCGCATGCAACCAGGGCCGGTCACAAGCACGAGGCGTCATTGTCATAACCGGAGATTGTGATTCAGACATTCGTGCATCCACGGCTCAGCCAATCGGAGTGAGGACGGGGGGTGTGTTATGATGTGACGCTGTAGGGAGGGGGCGACTGGATGGTTGTTCAGGGACTTGCGGATCTATTGTTGGGTGCGGAAGAGCTCCCTTCAGGTGGGCTTGCCCAAGCCCTCGCGCGCTCAGGCGATCGCCCCTTGCGCATCAAGCTTGGTTTTGACCCCACCAAGCCGGATCTGCACATCGGCCATGCGGTTGTTCTTTGGGCACTCAGGCGCTTTCAGGACGCTGGCCATCAATTGGTCATCATCATCGGTGACTTCACGGCCCGCATCGGCGACCCAACCGGCAAGCAAGAGGCACGTCCGCCCTTGAGCGCCGAGGAAGTAGAAGAGAATGCGCGCACCTATCTCGCGCAGATGGGTCGTGTGATCGACCTTGAGAAAGCTGAAATCCACCGCAACAGTGAGTGGCTGGGCGGAATGGATTTGACTGCTGCCATCCGCTTGATGGGGCAGGCCACGGTGGCTCAGATGCTGGCACGTGAAAACTTTGCCTTGCGCTACGAACGCGGTGATGCCATCGGACTTCACGAATTCCTGTATCCCTTGCTGCAAGGTTATGACTCGGTCGCGATCCAAGCCGATGTGGAATTGGGCGGCACCGATCAGAAGTTCAACAACCTCATGGGCCGGCACCTGCAAGAAAACGCGGACATGCCCCCACAGACTGTCTTGTTGTACCCCTTGCTCGAGGGCATCGGCACCAGCGAAAAAATGTCGAAGTCATTGAACAATTATATTGCGCTGACCGATGCACCCAAGATCATGTACGACAAGGTCATGGCAATTGCCGATCACCAAATGCCAGATTACTACACGTTGGCCTCCGGTCTCTCGGCTGCTGAAATCATGGAGACATTGACCGCCTTGAAGGCAGGAACCCTGGATCCCCGTGCTGCCAAGCTCAAGTTGGCTTGGGCCATCACCCGTTTGTACCACGGTCAGGCGATCGCCGACGCGTTGAGGGGTGGGGCGATCGGTGATACCGACATCCCCGGCGTGACGCTCGAATCGGGCCTGCCCACCCCACGGTTGATGGTGGCGCTCAAACTCAGCCCATCCACCTCCCAGGCCCGTGAAAGGCTCAAGGAAGGGGCTGTCAGGCTCATGCGGCGTGATGGCGCAAGCTATGCGGTGGATCGCGTCCTGAGCGACCCCAACGAAACACTCGAACTGACTGATGCGGGCCTCGTCTTGCAAGTGGGCAAGAAGTACGCGATGGCAAGGCTTGTGGAGGCGTGAGCGTGTATCCCCAAGGCCCGCTCGCCTGGACCCTTCCGATTCAGGAACACATCCTCCACGAACAGGAACGCCACTGGGTTTTGAACATCGCCCGCCAACTCGCGTTTTTGGCGGATTTCATTCCTGCCGATTTGCTGATTCACTGTTACGTGGGGGCGGATCAATTCGTCACCGTGGCGGAAGCCAAACCCACCGTGCGGCAAAGCTTTTACAGGCGTTCCCAAATCGGACAGCGTTTCACGCCAGAGCAGTCCTCCGCCATCTGGCGCGCGCAACAATCCGGTCAACTTGCGGTCGGTGAAGTTGGCAAGGTCGTCAACGGCCAGCCGATGAGCCATGTGGCCTATCCCTTGCAAGGTGAGCACGGTGTCGCCGCCATTTTGGTGGTCGAACGCAATCTGTATGAGGAACTCAAACATTCGGAATCCAAACGGCAACTATACCGCCTTGCCATCACAAGGGTGGTAAAAACCCTGATCGAAAAGGCCAAATCCAGCTCCATCGCGCTACCGGCCATTCTGCCCGGTGACGCCTTGTTGCTCATCAATGATCAAGGCAAAATTATCCACGCATCCGCTGGCGCACTCAGCCTCGCCCGCCGCTTGGGTATTACCGAACTGATCGAAGGCTTGACGTGGTCGGACTCGTTCTTAAGCGGCAATGATTTTCGCTCGGTGCACACCAACCCCATCTTCTGGGAAAGCGAGCTGGTGACACCCAATCTTACGGTTGCGGTACGAACAATTCCCGTGACACCCAAAGACGAGGTCATTGACCATGTCATGGTGTTGCATGACATTACGGAACTCAAACAGAAGGACCGCGAGCTGGTCATTAAAAGCACCTTGGTGAAAGAGGTCCATCATCGGGTCAAGAACAATTTGCAGACTGTGGCGGGTCTTTTGCGTTTGCAGCAACGACGCAGCCAGAATGCCGAGGTAAAAATGATCCTCAATGAGAGCATCACGCGCATCGCGAGCATTGCATTGGTGCACGAATACCTGTCCAATGATGATCTTGAAATGGTGGACATCAAGGAATTGGCGGGCAATTTGCTGTCATTGGCGCTGCAGAGCATGCTCGATCACACCCAACGTATCAGCACCCGTTTGCAGTGTTCTGACGCGCTCACCTTACCCTCGGCTGCGGCAACGTCGTTGGCACTCGTTCTCAACGAACTTTTGCAAAATACCATCAAGCACGCTTTTACCGGGCGTTCGGAAGGGCGGGTTGAGGTGCGCATTTTTGAGGATGATGAGCGGATCACCCTCGAAATCGAAGATGACGGAATCGGTTTGCCCGAACATTTTGAGCCGGATCGCGACGGCAACCTTGGGTGGCAGATTATCAAAACCCTGATACGGGACGACCTGCATGGTGAATTGCACATTTTACGGGCCAGCGGTACGGTGATCCGCGTGACACTGCCCCACCCCGGCCCGCCGGAACCCAGCGGCCAACACCCCTGATACCTTACCGCATATACGTCGCTTATGCGCCCCACAGTGACGCCTCGGCTTCTGTACAAAACGCCTGCAGTAATGGCAAAACACCTGCCGATGGTCGACGCCAACAACGCGTGTCGGTAGCGACCCGTTTGACTATTTTTTTTGCGCTTTGGCACCGAATGCCTGGATACCTGCAAAGCCCACCTGGTAATTGTTTTCGGCGTTCCAGAGCAAATAGCCGACACCTTTGGCGTCACGATTGGCCCTCAGTTGGCGCGCGACGTATTCCGGACCATAGTTTCGGATTCTGTAGGGAAATGCTTGCAGCCACGGACGAATCGTGAGCTTGGTGCCAACTGTTTTACGCGCGGTCTTTTTGATGCCTTCACTGACGAAGTGCTCCGGGTGATCAGGGGGATAGGCCAGACGGTCGAAGTCACGGTAAAAATGTGAAGGGTACAGCATCGGACTGATGGCATCGAGGTAGCGCCCCATATCTTCAAGGCGTTGCCCCGTAATGCGAACATCAATGCCCTGGTCCCACGCCACCACGCCGTAAACGTCCGCAGAGACGAGCACGCCCGTTGGATGGAGTGCCTCATAGGCACGCTTGAGCCACGCGGTGATGACCTCGTGTTTGTTTTTTTGTTGGTTCATCGTGCTCCAGACGATGTCGGCCGTGTCGCCTTGTGCCGGAAAACGGACGTAGTCGAACTGGATTTCATCCACACCGTAATCAATGAGCTCCCGGGCCAAGGCCAGGTTGTAGTCTTGCACAGCCTTAAGCGAGGGATCAACCCAGCCGAGATCACCGACCTCCAGCCAGGGTTTGCCACTGCGTTTCGAACGCAAGGTGTATGCGGATCGGCTGCGAGCCAGGTGTGAATCGTGAAACAGTGCCAGCCGGGCAACCACATGGATGTTTTCGTCATGCAGGCGCGCGACAAACTTCGGCAACTCCCGGATCATGTCGCCACGGTACGCATGAATGGCTTTCGCGAGCGGTACCTGCGTGTTGTATGTGACACGCCCGTCCATGTCCTTCGCATCGAACACCACCGTGTTGTCGCCGTGTGCCTTCAGTTTTTTCACAATATCCCAGACACCCTCGGAACCCGCGATTGTGCCGGTCACATACACGCCACGTGCTTCAAAGTCACGGTTGCGCGCCACCAGCGTGGCTTTGGGGGGGACATGACGGGCCCTGGGAATGCTCAAACGCTCGCCGATCCGCAAGGCGCGTCCGCCGCCATTGGTTGCACGGATGCCCGACACGAGTTTGCTCCACGTGTAATAATCCGTATACCGCGCGTAACGCCAGGCGATCGCTTCCACCGAATCGCCCGCGCTCACCGTGTGAGTCAGTTTGCCATTTTTCCACTCGCCACCACGCGGCAAACGCTCCTGGTAACCCATATGAAAATTCCAATCTGGGTGTTGCTTGGTCGCAGCCCCAGCCGTTTTTTTGTCGGGGTTCGCGCCCGGAGCAAATGGGCCTGGTTGGCTTGGCATGTGCTGGGACGACACCTGAAACGCGGGCGCCTTGATGCTCCCAAGGCGCATCATCGCAACGGGGGCCTGAGCCTCAGCCAAAACCGTTGTCGGCCGTGCAGGCGCCACGGAATCCGCAAAGACCTGGATGTGGACCGTGTTTGCGCCCATTGGCAAGGCTTTCACCCCGGAGGGGAGCACGGCCCGATTGAGGTGGGGGGCCAGGGCCATCGGATAGGCAACGGTTTTGGCATTCCCATCGCTGATGTAAGGCTGCCACGGCTCCTTGACCCGTTTGGTGCTGCCGGGCGCCCGGTTGAACCAATTCCTGAATTCCGAATCGATGCACTGGATTCTGGGTACGGCTGTGGGATCGTAGCGCTTGTCCCACGGCGACCGGGCCGGGTTGGCACCAACCAGCAAAATCGCCGCGTGGTGATAACGACCGTCTCCTTGCCCCCCAGAGACAACCTTTTGAAAGGCATTGCGTGCCTGGGGACCGATACCAAACGGCAACGCGAGCGTGGTCATGGGATAGGCGCTCCCCACCCGCGCGCTCACAAATGTCTGTAAACGGGAAACGGCTGCTTCGGCCGCCGCCGGGCTCATGCGCGCCATATTGTCGTGCGCCCAGGTATGGTTGCCCAACTCGCGCCCCGTTTTGGCCAGATAACGGAATTTCTCATCAATCACCCCGTCTTGATCAAAACCGGATGGCAGGACATAAAAGGTCGCTTTACTACCAAACTCAGGGTACTTTTTGGCAAATTGATCCAACACGCCAACGGCACAGTCCGGATCGATGCGCGCCTGGCCCGCCGCATCGCGCGCAATTTGGCCCTTGGCGTTTTTTTGATAACGGAACTGACCGGCCGTGCTGTCATCGAAGGTGAGCACCACGGGTTTTTTGCCGGCCGGGATGTCGAGGCGCCGCGCAGCCACGTCGCGCATGTTGACTAGGACGTAGTCGTTGTTGTACAGGAATTGGAGATCCGCACGAAAGTTGGCCGGGGTTCGCGTCCAACGCTCCTCTTTGGGCCCGATGCGATGGTATTCCAATACCGGTACCAACCCCAGTTCATTGGCGATCACAGTTGACCGGTTTGCCGCCATAACGACCGGTTTGGATGGCAGGGCGGCATGACCGCCAGGCGCTGGTTGGATCGATGCGCTCGCACGATTGGCTAAGTTCTTGCCAACGCTTTCTTTTTGCTCAGTGGCACATCCGGGCAGTACCAAACCAAGTGCTGACAGCCAAGCCAAGGCATGGTGGTGGCAGGATTTTTTTCGAGACCCGGTCATTTGTAAATACCCTCCTGCGCAAGCGTTGGCGGCTACTATATGCCCCATTGGGCCGCGCCCATAACAATGGGAATTGCTTGGCGCAGACTCCCGCTGTTTCTCGTGGCGCAGACTTTGAATGGCGCCACAGAGGGGGTGGTGAATTGCGCTTGACCCCTTCTGTGACCTCTTGTAGCGCTTGGCTTGGGATGCGCTGTCAATCTATGGCAACAATCCGAGTTCGGCATCTTTTTTGAGGTGGAATTCACCCACTTTGGTGCCAAGGATCAGGCCATCGTCATTGTCTGAACGATAGTGGATGCCTCCCCACAAACGGGACATCGCGGCTTCCTGCGCTTGATCCTTGTAGTAGCCGGCTTTCTCAGGAAAGTAGCGCGCCAGTATGGTGGATGCCGCAGCTGAGGCGGTAGCGTGTCCGGAGGGATAAGACGGGTGGGGTGGGGTGGGGAAGGTGGTCTTGAAATTGGCTGGCAAGAGCATGACGGGTCGCTTGCGCAGGACAATGTACTTGGTGTCCCACGCGGCGATAAAGGCGTCTGCCAGTCCCATGTGCATGGTGGCCAGCACGCGGCTGCTTTGGGCGGTATTGACGCCCGCACGCGTGAGGTCGTCGATTTTTGCCTGTCCGGCTGAGGTGATGGCCGTGCGCTTGTCCTTGATGGTTTGACGAAGGATGTCATCCCAGAGCAGGGCCGGCACATCAAAGTTCCAGAACTTGACTTTCTCAACCTGCAATGTGGTGAGTGAGCCTGGCATATTGCGGACTTCTTCGAGTTGTTTCGCAAAGTTGACGTCTTTGGGGTCGGTAATCGGTGCGCTCAACCTGAACTGTGAGCCGCTTTCCAGTTGCCAGGTTTTCCAGGAACCTGCGAGGGGTTCCATCGGTTTTTCAACCATCCATTGATCCGGGGTATGTGACAAGGGCAGCTTGGGCGTTTTCTCCGCCCCATCCGCCTTGTTGCGTTCGATGAGCGCCTCTGCGACGGCTGCGCCGAGTCGCAAGCCTGCATCCACTTCCGATTGGGTATTCAAACCCGCTGCGACGCGGGTCTTGGCAGCCAGTGTGGCCTTGTTGCCAAAGTCCGCGGCATGGTCCGCAAAAACGTAGGATAATATGCCTGCGGCAGCCGCGCAGACGGCTGCTTGCTCGGATAGACCACCTGCCGCGCTTTCCGCGAGCGCCAGAGACTGGATGCGTGAGTCAAGCGTGCTCAAGGGGGCGCGTGGTACCGCGGCCTTGGCTTTTTCAGCGAGCACCAGTGCGTCGTACATGGCCACGTGCATCAGGGCCAGGGCGCGTGCGGCGCGTGGTGGAAACATGGTGACGCGGATGATTTCGTCACGAATCACCTCGCTCCAACGCATCGCGGCAGGGGTGTCGTTCCAGTAGGCGATCGCTTGGCGATCCGCCTCACTCAAGCGCGTCTGCCAATCCACAATTCCTTGCAGCTCCTGCCTGAAGGCCTCACCTTCAGCTTTGGTGGCTGGCGTCAACCGATCCAGAATCGCGGCCTGTGCGACAACTGTTTTCCACGCTGTTGTGCCGGCTTGCGCTGTAATCATGGTTTGCGCTTGCTTTGCATCGGGTGCGTTACACGACGTGGCGCCCAACAAAGCGATGGCAAGGTACGCACTGATACAAATCCTGGATGGTGTCACGGTCGAACGCCCCTTTTCTCGGAATGATATCCGGACGAAACGATATGGCTATACCCGAACCGGGACTGAATTATTCGGTTTGGTCAGTGGGTGGCGGAACCGAGTTCCTGGATGATGATTTGGCACAGTTGGTTGGCGATCGCCTCGATGGCGTCACGGTCATGGCCTTCGACCATCACCCGCAGGAGCGCTTCGGTGCCTGAGGCTCGCACCAAGAGGCGTCCCTCGGCGCCAAGGGCTGTTTGCGCCTGTGCGATCGCCCCTTGAATGGTTGCATTGTCACCCCAGCCATCGAGGCGTGCCACACGCAGGTTTTTGAGCAACTGTGGGTAACTGCTCATCATGGCAGCCAAGGCGGAGAGTGGCTGGTTGAAGGCGCCGATGGCCTGCAACAGGCGTACGGCGGTGATCAAGCCGTCCCCGGTGGTGTTGTCGTCCAAAAAGATGACGTGGCCACTTTGTTCGCCACCCAACCGGATGCCGTGGTGCAGCATGGCTTCCAGAACGTGGCGATCGCCCACCTTTGCCCGCACAAAATGTCCCCCCAAGGTCAAGACGGCTTCTTCAAAACCCATGTTGCTCATGACTGTTGCAACCACCGACGCATCGGGCAACTTGCCGATCGCCTGCAGATGCTTGAGGCAAATCAACATGATGCGATCGCCATCCACCACCTGCCCCGTTTCATCCACTGCCAGCAACCGGTCGGCATCGCCATCAAAGGCCAGGCCGAGGTCTGCCTTTGCAGCCACCACCGCCTCACTCAACCACTGCAGGTGCGTGGAACCGCATTGCCGGTTGATATTGTCGCCATCCGGCGCCGTATGCAAGGGAATCAACTCAGCGCCCAACGCCCCAAGTATGGTCGGTGCCAGCTGGTAGGCAGCCCCATGGGCACAGTCAACCACCACTTTGAGATTCCGCAAACCTTCGGGTATCAACGCCTGCACATGCTTCACATACAATGAGATCAGGGACTGATCATCACGCACGCGCCCGATCGCTTCCCCCGTCGGTCGTGGCAAACCATCCTGGTTCTGCATCAATTCACTGATGCTGGCCTCATCGGCATCCGGCAACTTGAACCCCGTACGCCCGAAAAACTTGATCCCATTATCCGGCGCCGGATTATGACTGGCAGAAATCATCACCCCCGCCACGGCAGCCCCGTTCGCGGTCAGATAAGCAACAACTGGCGTCGGCACCACCCCAAGCCGAACCACATTCACCCCAACCGAACAAATGCCCGCGCAAAGGGCCGCTTCAAGCATGTCCCCAGAGCGACGGGTGTCTTTGCCAACCAGTATCATCGGGTGGGCTTCCAAGCTCTGTGAGCGCAAATGCGCCGCCCCTGCACGCCCCAGTTCAAAGGCCAGTTCCGGCGTCAACTCCCGGTTAGCCAAACCGCGAACCCCATCTGTACCAAACAAGTTTGCCAACGCTCGCACCCTTTCTCTGACGGTGTTTGACTGATCCTTATCGCGTCACGGCCTCGGGATGATCCACCCGACGGCCTTCCGGCATGGTCAACGGCGAATGCGTGGCCAAATGGCGCATAAACACATCCCTGACCAGGTCCTCGCTCTTTTTCAGCGGCTCGAGTGAACGAAACACGTCGGCGCCATCGTTTCCGTTTGCGACGTAATCCACTGTGGCTAACGTGTAACGCCGTCCCGGCTTCAAGGGGGCTCCAGCCACCTGGATGTCAGTGACAACCCCGTCGCGCAAGGCGTAGCGCAGACCAGCGAACTGGATACTGCCTGTGCGAGTCAGGCGCGAGGCCGCGTAAGTGACGACCGCACGTATCTGCTCGGCGGTGGCTTCCAGCGTTACCACGCGGTTATCGAAGGGCAACATGCTGATGACCGTGCCGCGCGTGATGTCGCCTTTGGCGAGGTCTGACCGAATGCCATCCGTGTTGATGACTGCAATGTCAGCACCACTCTGCGCCTGGATTGCATCGGCAACCAGGTTAGCGAGGGCTGAATCGCCTTTTTCACGGCCGCGGTGCGTGAATTCGACCGTGCTGTGGCCCACAACTTCCGCCATGATTTTGCGAATCTGATCGCTGTAATGGGCAACGGTTTTGGCCACTTCCGCATCCGGGGCGATCGCCCCGGTAATGGGCACCAGTGCGCCACGGTGCCGGATGACGCGCTTGTTTTCGATGTCAAGGTCCAACTTGCCGACAACTTCACCCCACCGATAGGCCTGAACGACCAGGGTTTCGCGGTCCCCGTGCCTGACTGCCACCGGTTGCTCGACCCGTGTGTGGCTGTGCCCACCCACGACGAGATCAATGCCCGACACCGCTTTGGCCATCGCAACATCTTCTTCCAGCCCCGAATGCGAGACGACAATGATCAAGTCGGCGCCCGTCCGGAGAATCGGAATCATCGTTTTCAATGTGGCGGCCGGATCCAGCAGCGCCGTGCCTGCACGCCGTTCCACCGCAACGGCCTCATACGCGTCCCGTCCCAGTACACCAATGATCGCAACTTGCAGACCACCCCGTTCGACCATTCGGTAGGCTGGAAAAATCAGGCGCTTATAAGGGTCCACCAAATTGGCGCAAACCGGTTGACGTGACAACAAACGGGATTGCTCGACCAAGTGCTCGACCCCGTTGTCAAGGTCGTGATTGCCGACAGCAATAACATCATAACCTGCCTGGTTCATTGTCTTGAAATCGGCCTGACCCCCAAAAAAAGTAAAAATGGGTGTTCCCTGAAACACATCGCCCGCATCCAGAATCAAGACGTTGGGGTGTTTGTCACGCACACTTTTAAAATAGCTTGCCCGCCGCGCAACGCCACCGACTTCTTGCTTGTCACGGTTCACAAACGGTTCAAGATGATCATGTGTGTCGTTGGTGTGCAAGATGGTGAGTGGCACCGGTTCAGCAAATGCCAAACCATTCGGAATGGCCACCAGCAAAGCCATGAAAAGGTTTAAAACCAACTGTCTGAATTGCCGCATCAAATCCTCGATTACGCGTCTGGGGTGGATCCAACCACCGTTCCTGGTTGCACTGATCAACCGGCTTTCCCATCAGGCCTTAACCTGCTCAATGGTGGGTCTTTAACGCCAATCAATCGGGTGGTAGCCTGTGATGTCCCGGTTGGTTCCGCCCACGATGGTGAGTGGAAAATTCAGTGTCTGAAATTGACCAACCAACTGCGGCAAGGTAAAGGTGTTACCGGGACTGTAACTGGTCTGGTACAAGCGTCCCGTTGTCTGGAAGTTAATGTCATTCAACAGATAGTAAATGGTCGGTGTCCCACCTGAGGACCAAATGGGCGAACTCTCTCGTGTATTTGGGTTCGTATTGGTTGGGTTAAGCGGCGTCACTGTGGGTGATGCATTTTGCAGTTCTTGCACAAAAATTCGCTGGAAGCGGCTGGCACTCGATTGCAGGTTGTTGACCGGCCCGAAGCGGGTGTAGGCGATCGCCTGACCGTCCAGGCGCCACGCAGGCTCGATAGCCCAGTTGTCTCCATCGCCTTGAATGCTGGTCAACGCCCGCGTGTAATTGCCGACGCTGTCCATCAAGTACAGGTTCCAGTTCTGGGCCCGTCCGCCAGGCGATTGCAGATTGTTCTTGCGCGAAGCGGCTGCGAAGGAAGCCGTTGGTGCAGCGGTCAATACAGGGTTCCACGCGGGGTGGCGATCGTCCCAGTTGTTATTGGTCAAGCGGGTGACTGCCCGACCGCCTTGGCTCTGATCCACCACCATCAGATACAGATCAAAGGTTCCATCACCAGTCTCGTGATTCCCGGCAAACAACAATTGTTTGCCATCCGGGCTCCACGCGGGATCGATGTTCAACCCACGGGCATTGTTGGTGAGCGCCATCACCTGACCCGCGGCGTCCCGCATCATAATCTTGCTGGTGCCATCGCCAGGATAAAACACATAGGCGATGCGCTGCCCATCCGGCGAGATGACCGGCGATACCCCCTCGATGTCTCGCCCCTGCAAATCTTTTAATGCCACCGGCGGGGACAAAGACTGCCCATTGCCCATGTCAATCGCCATCATCAAGGTGCCATTGGGCTTTCCGTTTTGCGGCATCGAAAATACCACAGTGGAACCCATGACGATGACAGGCACGGTCAACTGATTTTGGAAAGTGCCGTCTTGCACATAAATCTCAATCACATCATTCTGTTGCAAGCCTTCCGCAGACGGATAGCTGGATGTGAATGGCGCAAAATACCGCACTTGGTTACTGGCGCGCACGAACGTGCCGGGTACGGCCATCTCCCCGTTTAAACCGATGATGCGACCACGGCGTGCCCGGTAAAAGATTGAGGGCGTTCGAAACCACTGGGCCAGAATTTCAACCCGCACGATCGTGCTCTCACCCACCCTTGGCGCAGGGTTGGCCAAATTCGCCTGCAAAATTTGGGCAGGCCCTGGACAACCGGTCAGCGTGGTCGCAAGCGCCATACCACCCAGGAGACTCAAAGGGATGAATCGTGACCGCTTTTTTCGCATGAACCTGGATGACCCCAAACGCGCTAAAGACTTTATGGTTTGCTATGGCCCACTATACCTGACGAGCCTGTTCTTGTGTATAGCGGCGACTTTAACACAGGCGTTTTCTGGTCATCTGTGACCGATGCGGGCATTGCCAAATGCTCCGCGCGCACATTCAGTGCGGGAGTCAGCACCCGTGCCAGCGCGTCAAATTGGCTGGGATCACCACTCACCAAAAAACGATGTGGTATCTGACGTCGCTGGGCCAACCCGCCAGTGGTGCTTAACGCGTGTCGAACGCTGCCTGTGATGCGCGAGGCAGGATCAATCAGCGGGAGCGCACCGCCCACGTGTTGACGCAAGGCCTCACGCCAATGGGGATAATGTGTGCAACCCATCACCAACGTATCAATCCGCTCGTTTAAAAAGGGCCCGAGGACAGCCCCGATGGCAGCCTGGACCCTTGCGCCTTCAAAAACACCCGCTTCGATCAACGGTACCCAATCAGGCGCCGCAACGGCACGAACACGAATGTCCGCACGCAATGCCTGGATGCCGCGTTCGTAAGCCCGGGAGCGCACCGTCGCCTCCGTTGCCACCACGCCAACGCACGGTTTTTCCAGACGGGCGACGGCTTCCTGCGCTGAAGCGGCACCCGAGTCAATCAAACCCAGCACGGGAATCGGACACCACGTTGACAGGCTTGGCAAAGCCAACGCCGAAGAGGTGTTGCAGGCGACCACGATGAGCTTGCATCGCGCTTGCACCAACACATTGACGATTGCTTCACTGAACGCAATGATCTCGCCGGCCTCGCGGCACCCATAAGGCGCTCTTGCCGTGTCACCCACATAGACGATTTGCTCGTTCGGAAACTCATTGACCAGTTCCGAGACCACGGTCAATCCACCGAGCCCGGAATCATAAACACCAATCGGACGACTGGAATCCACGCTCGTCTCCCTCACGTAAGCGCAAGACACCCGAGTGGGGTGACTTGATTCGGCTCTTCCTCTCAAGTCTGGCAAACCTGCTGATTCAGACGGCTTGTGCCGTATACCTGGACGGAGGGGTATTTACCGGTCTTGAATCTGAACTGAATAGCCCCCAACAGCTTATCACTCGGCCGGGGGTTCAGTACAGGCGGGGCTTGGTGCCCTGTGGCCTGTTGTTTGTCGACTCATGGCCAGTTGATCAAATTTTGGCTGTCGGTTTTTTAAGAATGGCGGTTGAATGCCATCCATCGATTTCTCTGATTGTTTGTTAAATGTCAGTCACATTCTGGTTCTCCAGGGGGAGCCGTTGTGATCTGGGTTGGTCAGGCTGATCAGCGAACCGGACGGTTTCAGGATCAAGTACCCGACGCACGACCGATTCATCCTGAGGTGCGCAAGTGCAGGCGGGGGACTGCCCAACAATTGCGCGGTGCCGTATCGGCTCTGCCGTTCGGTTGGGATCAAGACGGCTTTCTCACGCAATCGGATGGTTCCCGGGTTGACAAGGTGCCGCCTTTTCTTGGTCAATCAGGGTATAATTCTGGGTGTGGTGTGTGAGTTGCCAACCGGGCATCGTTTGGCGTCAAAATTCGATGATTGCCTCGATTTCAAGGACTTTCCCAATCAACTGGAGGAAAACCGGTGCCTCTTTTCAATCGGAAGCAGCCAACGGAGTTCGTGGGTGAGATGCCCGAAAAATATAAAGATGACGACGAGTACTACGGTGAAGAGGACTCCGCTTTCGGTGACGACCAAGGGTACCTGGAAGAAAGCGACGACTACCAGGATGACGCCGATGACGATGACTATGAACAAAGCGAGGATGAAGATTCTCCACGCGGCAATCCGGTCAAGACCTTTTTGATCGCCATTACGACGCTCTTGTTCGTTGGTGTGGGT
Organism: Candidatus Sericytochromatia bacterium; assembly: GCA_040400605.1. Classification (GTDB taxonomy): domain Bacteria; phylum Cyanobacteriota; class Sericytochromatia; order S15B-MN24; family JAQBPE01; genus JBBAPZ01. The sequence goes on along the minus strand of JBBAPZ010000009.1, from coordinate 18,439 downwards.
GGTTATTTTATCGCGACGGCACTGGCGCCTGACATGGTGAACGATTTGGTCAACAATTTGCCGTTTGTCAGTCAGACGGCCACAACCCAGGAAACGCCTCCTGATGCTGGCACGATACAGGATGCAACGGTGCCGCCGCCGGCGACCCAGATTGATCCTAACGCGGCGTCGGAGGGGGTTCCGAGTGCGGATGTGGCGGCTGTTCCGCCCGTGCCGGCAGTCCCCAAAACGGTCAATCCGACGCCAGTTCGGCGGATTGCACCTGTTGCCGTGCGCCCGGCGGCACCGGTTATGACGGCGAAGCCTGCACCGCGGGCCCGAGTGGTGGTTAAACGGGTCAGACCTGCGTCTTGGCGTTATGCCCAATCAGCTGCCAGGTATTCGAACCGTCGGGTTCGTGGCTACGGTCGCTACGCCCAGGCGTCAAGGTACGGTTTATCGCGTTATCGCAGGGGCTATGCGTCGTATTACCGTGGTCATCGGCTTCGCTACGCGACAGCCAAGCGGCAGTACCGTGCCAGGTACGTTGCCAAGGCACCTTCTCGTGATTGGGTGGGAACTTATGGGGGCGGTGGTGTCGATGCGTCGCCTGCGATGCAGTGGTCAGGTGGTGGCACGCGCCAGGGTGATTGGGTGGGTTCTTATACTGGGGCGTCACGTTGGGTGGCGCCGCAACCGGTGCGCGCTGATGTGACGACACCGACCCGGGGCGTGGGTCGGGGGCGGTATCTGGTTCAGGTTGGCGCGTTTAAAGAGCGGGCTCGGGCTGCGCAATTGGTGTCGGATTTGAGGGCGCGGGGGGTTCAGGCGTCTGCTATCGTGTCTCGTCGGGGGTTGACGCGGGTGCACGTGGGGCAGTATCCGACGCGTGCGATCGCCACCTCGCGGGCGCGGCAACTCCAACGCAAAGGTGTACCCACAGCCGTCACAGCGCACTGATACCAACCGTCCGTTTGAAACGGTGATAGCGCTTTGTACGCAGTAGACAGTACGTTCAAGGAACTGCGAGCGGTTCTTGGAGGGCGCCGCTCGACGAGCCCAGATGCCGTGTTTATGAACACGCCAGTTGGTATGCTGGCCTAACCGCTTGCAACCACGCGATACAGTGGCACCTTGGTTTCTAATCAAAACCTGTGTGGCAAATTCAAAACATTGGGCATTCACGCGCTGTTATCGAATAGTGTAATTTGACACCAACGCAATCCATTTCTGTATCAATCATTGTTTGGCTTGGCGCTGCGTTTGCGACGATGTTTTAACAATGCGATCGCCTGCTTGGCAAATCTTCTCCGGCGCTGTTTCGACATTTCATTAACTCGAATCGTGCTTGAAACGTCGTTGCGATGCTTGTTTGAGACTGCTTCGCGTGCAAAACGACAAGCTCGTTTTGTGGTTCGAGTGTTTTCATTGACAAGGCGATGACCTGATTTTCAGGTTTCTCACGGTGACAGATCGAATGCTCGCCCAGAGAACTAACGAATGGCGACAAATGACGCATCGTTTTGGCTAACGGTGCAATGGGAAATTAGCGGGAAATCAATCAAGTGCCAGCAGATGCAAAATTTTTATTTAATAAACGCCGTTTAGAATGTTTGATGTGACCAATTAAAGCAGCCTCGTGAGGATGTCGGTTGGAAGTTTACGGGGCGCTCAAAGAGGAGGACGTCAGCGTATGCCCAAGGATTTGACCAAGATGTCGTTGAAGGAGTTTGACCTTGTCAGTGATGGTGAGGATCAGCAGGCGTTTCAGTGGCGCAACGGCACGTTGGAGATGCGCGTGTATGGGGTGGATGATCGCGCCGCGGAGGATGACGACTGAGCCCTTGGGGACTGTCTTGAGTGGGCCGCCCAAGGTGGGCGGCTTTTTTGCGTTCTTGCAGTCGATTTGGTAAGGTTGACGTCTTGGGGTTCGAGGGGGGGCTCAGACCATGGCCGAGGCATTTTACGTTACCACCGCGATTGATTACGCCAATGCGGCGCCGCATATCGGGCATGCCTACGAAAAGGTGGCAGCCGACGCCGTGGCGCGTTATGAGCGGCTTCGGGGGCGTGACGTGTTTTTCTTGACAGGCTTGGATGAGCACGGACTCAAGATTGAGCGGGCGGCGAGTGCGCAAGGGATTGACCCCCAAACGTTTGTTGATGCTTTGGCGCCACAGTTCGAAGCGGCGTGGCGTGAATTGGGTGTGGCGTATGATGGTTTCTTGCGAACGAGTGCGCCGCGGCATGTGGCGGCGGTGCAGTATGCGTTTGAACGCTTGTTGGCCAATGGCGACATTCAGCTTGCGACGTACGAGGGTTTGTATTGTGTGGGCTGTGAAGAGTTCAAAAATGAGCGGGATTTGGTCGAAGGCCTGTGTCCGCAGCATAGAACGGTGCCGCAATCCTACCGCGAGGATAATTATGTGTTGGCGATTTCGCGTTATCGCGAGCGTATCCGTGCGCACATCGAGCAGCATCCTGCGTTCATCGCGCCGCCGAGCCGTCGGCATGAGATTTTGAATTTGCTTGAGACTTTCCCGGATGTATCGATTTCCCGTCAGAATGTGAACTGGGGAATTCCGGTTCCGGGGGATGACAAACAGGTCATTTATGTGTGGCTGGATGCGTTGCTCAATTATTTGACAGGCATTGGGTGGCCGGATGATATGGCGCGTTTTGAGCGTTATTGGCCGGCTGACCTTCAATTGATCGGCAAGGATATCACCAAGTTTCACTGCATCATTTGGCCTGCGATCCTCATGGCTTTGGATTTGCCGCTGCCCCGCACGATTTATGGCCATGGCTGGTTAAATGTCGGGGATCAAAAAATGAGCAAATCCTTGGGCAATGTGAT
>JBBAPZ010000009.1:0-15503 GCA_040400605.1 Candidatus Sericytochromatia bacterium | reverse complement strand
TTGGGGGTTGATTGATGCCATCAACAAGTATATCGATCAACAGGCACCGTGGGCTTTGGCCAAGGCAGGAGAAATGAACGCCCTTGGTGGTGTGCTGTATGGCGTGCTGGAAGCGTTGCGAGTGGTCGCCATTTTGGTGTCACCATTTATACCGCATTTGGCATCAAGGATCTGGGAACAGTTGGGAGTGGCGTTGCCACTTGATGCGCAGCGTTGGGCGGATCTCACCTGGGGAGGTCTGAAAACTGGGACGCAGACCCATCCTGGCGGCCCCATTTATCCTCGGATTGAAGATGCGTTGGCTGGGACAACCGGAGGCAAGAAGAAGTCACGTGCTGGGGTTGATTGATTCCCATTGTCATTTGGACGTGGAAGCTTTTGATGGTGATCGCGATGAGGTGATCGCCCGTGCCCAAGCATCCGGTGTCGTTGCGATGGTGGTGCCATCCATCACGCGCTCCGACTGGGACCGGGTCTTGGGTTTGACGAATGCCTGTGAAGCTGTGTTTGCCGCCGTCGGTGTGCACCCGCACGAGGCGTTGACGTGGGATGAGCGCTCAGTTGATTGGATTCGTGAGGCGGCAACCCATCCCAAGGTGGTTGCCGTGGGTGAAATCGGGTTGGATTATCATTATGATTTTGCGCCACGTGAGCTGCAAAAGACGGTGATGCGCGACCAGGTGCGTCTGGCTGCTGAATTGGACCTACCGATTATTGTGCACGATCGCGACGCCCACGGGGATGTTTTGGCGCTTTTGACCGAGAACCTGAATCGGCGTTCTGGCGGTGTGATGCATTGTTTTTCGGGCAGCCTGGAACTGGCCGAGGCGTGCATGGCGCTTGGGATGGTGATTTCGTTTGCGGGGCCTGTGACGTTCAAGAACGCGGTGAATCTGCAGGCTGTGGCAAGCGCTGTACCATTGTCGCATTTGCTGATTGAGACGGACTCGCCCTATCTGGCGCCGGTACCGAGGCGCGGCAAACGCAATGAGCCGGCGCATGTGGTACACGTGGCGGAGCAGATTGCGCGTTTGAAAGGGGTTGCGTTCGAAGAATTGGCGCGCATCACTGCGGAGAATACGCGCCGTGTGTTCCGTATCCCGGGTTGAGAGGCCATTGTGATGCGCGTGATGCGACGGGCCGTTCATGCTGTGCTCAAGCTCTTGGTTGTTTTGAGCGTGTTTGCTTGTGTGACACCGGTTGTTCAGGAACCCGGCGATTCGACCGCGGCGCTTTTGCGGACGCGTGAGTCGATGATCGATGTCTCGCCTGAAGTGGGTTTTGGTCCGTCGCAGATTTTCGCGCTCGCGTCGCGCCTGGAGGGTGAAGGCGCGACCCCTTGGCAATATGAGTGGGAGACCACGGCAGGAACGCTGAGTGACGTGGTCGGGCCAGGTGCACTCTGGCGTGCGGAGGGTCCTGATGGGCGATGGGAGCCTGGATCTGTCGTGATTCGGTTGACTATCACGGTGGGTAACCAGCAAGTGGTGAGTGAGCGCGAGATTGTCGTGAATGTGGATGGCTCAAGCCGTGTGTCGCCCAAGCTGCAACCGGCGCAGTTGATGCCAATCGTCGCGGTGCGTGGCCCGTCAGCCGCGCCAATGGCGTCACCGGTTTTGAGAACGGCCTCGCCGGGTGTGAGTCCTGCACCGTCACCCAACATTGACGCGCTGTGGCCCACTGTTGCGCGACCGGGAACCCTGGTGTATCTGGAGGGCCGAAATCTGCAATCTAATGCGGTGGTCACGCTAGGTCGTGTGGCGGTGAAGCCTGTTTTGACCGACTCGACGCGTTGGGTGTTTCGGGTGCCTGCAACGGGGTTGAGCGCTGGGGCTCAGTCACTGAGCGTCGCCGGGGTGACCCCAACGCGCACGATTAAGGTGCTGCGCCCAGATGAGGCACCTGAGGGTGTCGTTCAACCGGATGTTGGTTTGTTGATGAGACGGGTTTTGGGAGACGGCGTTCAAGCGGACTTACCGTCGGACGAAGTGTTTGGTGCCGATGCAGAAACGCTGTTGGTGCCTCACCCTGAAGTGGTTTGGGCAACGGATGGAAATGCGCCCTGGCAGGTATTGCGCTTAGCGGGGCGCATGAAAGTGGGTGTGGCGGGTGTTTACCGCATTTGGTTGGCTTCGGGGCAAGCGGCGCGTTTTTGGATAGATGGTGTGCTTGTTTTTGAGCGATCGCCCCTCGAGCCCGGTCGGGGTCGCGAATGGGAACGCGCTTTGAGTGCGGGTTGGCATGATGTTCGGATTGATTGGGTGAGTCAGGGTGATGGGTCCGAGGCGCTCGAATGGTGGTGGGTGCCGCCGTCTGGGGTTACTGCGCGTTTGCCGCGCGATATCTGGGCACCTGATGCGGTTGCGCGGCTGCAGGCGCGAGAGGCTGCAGCGAAGCCGATGCCTTCGATGCGCCCCTCACCACGTCGATCGATTGAGGTTATCCCGCTGGCTGATGCCTTGTCTCGTCGTTAATGATGCATAAGGGAGGGAACACCGTGATAAAGGAGTGGATGCCTGCGTCGCTGCAGCGTGAGTTGGTGGATGGTGCGTTGAACCTGGCGCAATTGCGGGGCGCGGGCTATGCCGACATCCGATTGGTGCAGCGCGAGGAGGAGTTGGTTGCAACGAAGGATGGCGTGCCGGACGTTGTGCGTCGGGACTGTTCACAGGGGTTCGGCGTGAGGGTCTTGTGGCAGGGCGCCTGGGGTTTTGCGTCGGGGCCTGCGTGGACATTGTCGGCGATACAGGAGGCCACGGAGTTGGCTTTGGCGATCGCCAAAGCAAGCGCCAGTACAGCTTTGGTCCCTGTGACACTGGGTGAGGCCCAGACACTTGTGGCGCGGTATGAAACCCCCATTCAGGAGGACCCTTTCGCCGTCTCGGTGGAAGAAAAGCTGGCTACTTTGCTGGCGGCAGAAGCTGCTATGCGGGCGGTGCCAGGGATTGTTGGCAGTGCCGGAACAATTGGGTGCGTACGGGAACACAAGTTGTTTGCGAGTACAGAGGGGGCCTGGATCGAGCAGGTGCTGATCGAAACCGGGTGTGGCATTGACGCGATTGCGGTCAACGAGCACGAAGTGCAGGTGCGCTCGTATCCCAATTCGTTCGGGCGTCATCAGGCTACGGCGGGCTATGAATTGGTGCGACACCTGGATTTGCCGGCCCATGCGCCAATCATTGCGCACGAGGCGGTGGCGTTACTGAAGGCCGACACTTGTCCGGCGGTTGAGACCACGCTCATCCTTGATCCGACCCAGTTGGCTCTGCAGGTTCATGAGTCGATCGGCCACGCCATCGAACTGGACCGGGTATTCGGTTACGAGGCGGCTTACGCGGGCACCAGTTTTCTGAATCCTGGCATGCGTGGCACCTATCGCTACGGTTCATCGATCGTCAACGTCACCGCGGATGCCACCTTGCCTGGCGGGTTGGGCACCTTTGGTTACGACGATGAAGGCGTACCGGCGCAACGCGTGCCCATCATCACGGCTGGTGAGTTTGTTGGATTCTTGAGTTGCCGCGAAACCGCCAGTCGCTTGAAACAGGCGAGCGGCGGGATGGCACGGGCGGATGGTTGGAATCGCATTCCAATGGTGCGAATGACCAACGTGAATCTCGAACCGGGAGATTCCAGTCTTGAGGAGATGATTGGAGACACGGAAGACGGTATCTATATGTTGACCAATCGCAGTTGGAGCATTGATGACAAGCGGGTCAATTTTCAATTTGGGGCGCAGATGGCGTGGGAGATCAAAGGTGGCCGCAAGCGTCGCTTGCTCAAGAACCCGACCTACACGGGTATCACGCCGCAGTTTTGGGCATCGTGCGATGCGATCGCCGGTCCTGATGAGTGGCAAATCTGGGGTACACCCAATTGTGGCAAGGGGCAACCTTTGCAGGTGGCCCATGTGGGTCATGGCGCCAGTCCAGCACGTTTTCGCAACGTGCGCGTGGGGGTTGCACGATGAAACCGACATCAATCACGGGTGCCAAAGTCGCGTTTGGTGAGACTCATTTGCAGTCCCTGGCCGCGCGCGTACTCGCGTTCGCTCGCGGCATGGATGCACAGGTCACGGTGATGGCGCATACGAGCCATTTGACACGTTTCGCCAATAACCAGGTTCACCAGCATATGTGTGAACAGGACTTGAGCGTCGAGGTGGAGGTTGCCGTTGAGGGACGTCTGGCGCTTTGTCGGACGAATGATACGTCGGAGTCAGGCTTGCGACAACTGATTGCCCAGGTGCGTCACCTCGCTTTGGTGCAGCCGCCGGATCCACACTTTCCCGGCTTTGCGAAGGCGGCTGTCTATGCGCGGCCGGCGGCGCTCAAGCAGACCACCTTGGCGTTTTCACCACAGGATCGCGCAAATGTAGTCAAGCATGTGTGCGGTGGCGCGGAGCGTGTCGGTCTCGTTGCGTCCGGCGCTTTTGCTACCGGGCTGCACGAAGTGGCGATCGCCAATCATCACGGCCTTTGGGCCTATCATGCGCACACATTGGCGGACTTCAACACCGTTGTGATGTCTGATGACTCTTCCGGTTGGGCTGCCGTGACGGATCTCGATGCCAGCCTGGTGTGCAAAGAAGCCCTCGCGGAGGAGGCGATTGATAAAGCGTTGCGCTCGCGCCGTCCCGTCAGTCTGGAGCCGGGTCACTACACGGTCATTCTCGAAGAATACGCCGTGTTGGATCTGTTGCAGTATCTGGGCATGGGCGCCAATGCCCAACGGGTCTTGGAGGGGCGATCGTTTATGGCCCGGGGTACGGCCACACCTGTGTTGCACCCCGGCATTTCGATTTGGGACGATGGGCTGGACCCCACTGGCATTCCGATTCCTTTTGATGCGGAGGGTATGCCGCGTCAAAAGGTTCAACTGGTCGATGCCGGACGCATCCTGGCACCGGTGACGGATCGTCGCAGTGCTGAACGCTTGGGCTGCTCATCGAGTGGCCACCGTTCACGCGGATCCGAATTTTTTGGCAGTGGTCCACAGGCCGCCAATTTGTTCATGGCACCCGGCACCCACAGCAAGCAAGCGATGCTGGAATCCACCGAGCGTGGCATTTGGGTCACCCGTTTTCACTACTGCAACCAACTCGATACCAAGCAAACCTTGCTGACGGGTATGACACGCGATGGCACCTTTTTGATTGAGGATGGCCGCCTGACCAAGCCCCTGCAAAACATGCGTTTTACCCATCGCATCACGGATGCGCTACAGCGTGTCGATCTCATTGGCAATACCACCAAGTTGGAACGAAACTACTTTGATGGCGGTAACCGGGCCCCAGCCCTGCGCATTCACGATTTCCGCTTTTCAGGTCGTACCACGTTTTAAACGCACATCGACTGCTGCCCAAGCCTCTCCTACCGATACACCAGTTCACGGCGCGTTTCAGTTTTCTGTGTTGAATGGATCGCGTTGCTGAAATCACCACTCGTCAAGGCCTCCCCGGACCCTGTTTTCACGGCACGGGTGATTGATCACCGAACGGCGTCAGCGGCACTGGCGTCCCCTTCAGGTATGGGAATTCTTTGATTTGCCGGGCAGATAATAGCTGGGACTGATGAAACGCAGCAGATGGGCGATCTGGCGTGTCCACTCGTAACTGGCCTCGCTTTCTTTGCGGGCCGCTTTGAGGTCCTCGTCGAAGCGTGCGGCGAAGTAATTCTCGGCTGCCGCCAGTTTTGCCGACTCACTGGTAAATTCGCTGCGAATGGCGTCCAATTCGCCAGCGTCGAGCCAAACGCCGCCACATTGGGCGCATTCATCCACTTCAACATTGCGTTTGATGCTGAAGAAATGACGCATCATGACGATCGTTTTGCAGCGCGGACATCGTAATTTTTTGGGTCGGATGGACTGTGGGCGCGTGTTTTCCAGCTTGAGAAGCTTTTCATCAAAGGCCTCGTGAGGCTCATCGAACTTGCGCAGTTCCATCTGGTCAAACCAAAGACCGCCGCAGCCATTGAGACAGGCGTCAATCAAGACCTTGCCAACGCTGACGTTAACCAACTCCACCTTGCAAACTGGGCAGTCCATTGCTCATCCTCCTCGCTGGCTAGTGGCATTGAACCCCAACACGGACGGGTTTAAACGCATCGGAGGCACGCCCTACCAAAGCGCATCGATGACCAAATTTTGACTTTTTGCTGAATACCGGTACGCGAGTGAACGATAGGTTGGCGATTACCATACAAGGTTTAAAAATAAAGCCACGGATTATCGTTTAAAGCAACCGCTACAAGGCTTGTTCCTCCACACGGTGTTTGAGACAGTCGGGAAGAATGGATGGATGAACTGACCATCTTGGTTCGGTAGCCGTGCCTTCCGCTCGTAACGCAATACAACCGCTGGTCCAGAGAGTCACCCGGTTCACGGGCCGGCTGTTATTAGAATCCGCTCGAACAGCTGGGAACCAAGGTTTGGGTACGTTAACGCAGGCGTTCCGGGGGTTGTTGGAGCGGTTCGCCGGTCTCCAGATATTGGGTGATCATCTGTCGGATCTGCGCACGCGCGACATCATTTGGGTTATTGGCCTTGGCAATCATCGGGTGAGGGACCTGGTCGGCGGTTTTAAATTCGAACCAACCGGAGCGTTCCGGCATGCCTTTCTTGAACCAGCGTTCGACCAAAGTGGAACTGGCGCTGCGATCAATCGCCGTTGTAATGATCTGGGCGGGAACCTTGCCTTGTGGCAAACGTTTGCCAACCCCGGCACCATAGCGGCGCGCACCGGTCACATTGCCGAGCTTGAACTCGTGATGTCCGGGGGTTCTGATTTCATTTTTGCCCCAACCGTAAGGGATACGGTTCAAAATGGAGCGTCCGGTGCCGAACCAGATCTTGTCGATGATGTCCACAATCGGTCCGAATTTTTCGAGCTTGGGAATGGTCAAAAACGGTGCCATGGCGACAGTTGCCTTGACATCGTCGTGCCGGGTTGCGATATCCAGGGCGATCGCACCACCGCCAGACAGTCCGACCAACTTGATTGGTCCACCTAAACGCTTCACATCATCGTAAATCACGTCAGCGAAGCGTGTGTAAGCATCCGGCTCACCCGCTTTGGGCAGGAACTGGGGGTCATGGGCGCCATTGGCCTTTTTGAATCCATGACCGGGCAGGCGCGGGATGTAAACATCGTAGCCTTGTTTGAACAGTTCAGGCGCCAGTTCATCGTATTGCCAGGTTCCGGCCGACCAACCGTGCAGCAGCACGGCGGTGCCTTTGCCAGTTGGTGTTGGCTGCAGCAGGAGTTGGGTATGGGTCCCAGCTTGCAGCATGAGCTTGCTTTCTTTGCCGATGCGTTGCTGTATGTCTGCGATCGCACCCGCACGCGTCTTGGCAAGACCCGCGCGAATGGACTCGGCATCCCACCCGGGAATCGGCCGCACCGGCAATTCCTGGCCCATATTTCGCACCGGGGCTGCCAGCACACCCGGCATCTGAAGGCGTTTTGCGATCGTACTCATGTTCATCGATGCGACCCTCTTAATCACGCTTTAAAAACTGTACACGTAAGCCCTTAACGGTTATTCACCATTGTCATCGCTATCTAGAACGTTCAGCTTGCCGAATTTTACACATAATTAACCGAAGCTGAATCTTGAATTAGCGTCGCGCGCGATCTGGTTCTTTCAGGCGTTTCACCGCCGCTTGGGGGGATCCGATTATCACCGTTCGGTGACATTGCGCTGGATGTTGCTTGACACCCGTCGGTGTGGTTGGTAAAGTTTAACTGTGTTGAGCACATCGCTCCTCCACATTCCGCCTTAGCTCAGTCGGTAGAGCGGGTGACTGTTAATCACTAGGTCACTGGTTCGAGTCCAGTAGGCGGAGCTAACAATTAAGCCGGTTTCCATTTTTTGGAGCCGGCTTCGTTTTTTGTCTGGCATAGGATTGGCGTAATTTGTCCGGCGCAAAAAGCGGCACGGCATGTCGGCTGGACAGGTGTGAAGGCGTGCGCGATCACATGTCATCCGTATCTCACGGGACGCGCCGTTCCTGTCAAAAGGTTTACCTCACAACCTTGCGCAGGTTGTTTTGTCGGCATATGGTCGTTGACATCCGCCGTGTGTTTTCTCGATTGTCTGAGTCAGTGACGCGTCAACCCATTAAGCGTTGCGCTTGGGTTTGTCGTGCGGTGTCGTTTTCGTCACGTGTGCCCAAGTGTGGCGCGGTGGTTTTGGTTGAAACAATGGTCGCCTTTGTCCGTTGTTTGATTGAGGCCACTGTTGCAATGAACAAGGGATGGCATCACGTCTTGTTGGAGACGTTTGGCGTCGGCTTGGTCCGATGTGTCAGGATGGGGTATTGGGGTGTTCGGGAAGCGTAAACCAGAAGGTGGCCCCTTGACCGGGAATGCTGTGCACGCCGATCGAACCGTGATGGGCTTCCACGAGGGCTTTGCTGATTGAGAGTCCAAGACCGGTGCTCCCTGGTTTGGCGCCCAGTTTGAAAAAGGCCGTGAAGATATCGTGTTGGTGTTCAGGTAAGATGCCTGGACCCGTGTCGCTGACGGTGGTGAGGAGGCCTTCGGTGTTTGCTTCAATGCGCACAGTGATGTCGCCGGATTCAGGGGTGGCGGTAATGGCATTGGACAGCAGGTTGCTGATTACCTGCGTGATGCGTTGTGGATCCAACAAAAAAGGCTGGACCCTGGGCTTTTTGTAGTGGATTTGAATTCCTTTGCCATCCGCCAGGGACTGCACTTGGGTGATGGCATCTTGAACCAACTGTGCGTAGTCGGTCACAATGGGCGTTACGTCCAGTTGACCTTGTCTCAGGGCGGTTGAATCCAGCAATTCCTCTACAAGGTGAAGCAGACGGGACGCGTTGCGTTCGATGCAATCAAGGGCCAGGCTTTGTGCTTCACACAAGGGACCGTGTCGGCCACGGGTCAGTCTTTGCACCGTGCCGGTGATCGCGGTGAGGGGAGTTTTGAGTTCGTGGGTAACCATGGAAAGGAAGTCGTCGCGGGCCCGGTCCATCGTCTGAAGCTCCTCGTTACTGTGATGAAGCGCGCGCACGGTTTGGTCGATCTGTGCTGCCATGGTGTTAAGGGTTTCGCCGAGTTGTCCGAATTCGTCATCGTGGCTTAGCTTCGCGCGGGCCATCCAGTTACCTTGGGATAGTTCGGAGGCCACTTGTGTCAATTCTTTCAACGGCAGCCAGATGCGGCTGCGGATGATGATAGCGAGCACTGCTGCCGTTGACACCAATAAAACCAAACCGGTTACGAATTGCCACCGAATGAGTCGTTGCAGATTTTCAACTTGCCCCAACAGGCGACCCACGGTTTGACGTTGGGTCAGGATGGTTTGATCGATCGCATGGCTCAAACGAAGATGATCACCTTTGCGACTTTGACGCAACCAAGTGTCGAATTGTCGACGTGAATTGATTCCGGTAAGGTGTTGGCCCTGCACGAACCAGTTTGACTCCTGTTGGGTGAGCTGTTGCAGCGCGCGTCGCTCTTGCTGGGTGGGAAGCACTGCCTGCAGGTCAAGCGCAATGGCTTGAAATTGGGCGTGTCCGTCACGCCAGTTTTTCAGTAAGGTGCGATCGCCGGTCTGGGCAAATGCTTCCAGTGCCACCAACGATTGCTCAAAGGCTGTCTGCATTTGATATGCATTATCCAACAGGCTTAAAGCCCGCTGGATATCGTGTTTCTCCTGCTGAGCCAACCGTCCGACACTATGAAGGCCCAAACCCACAACGCCGAATAATGAGGCGAGGTTGAACGCCACGAATATCACAAGCAGGATTAAAATCCCGCGTTGGCGCGGTCGGTTCACGCCTCGGTGTCCTCCCTCAATATGTAGCCAACCCCACGCAAGGTGTGAATGAGTCGTGGGTGACTTTGTTTCTCAAGCTTTGCACGGAGGTTGCTGATGGTGACTTCAAGCACATTTTCATCACCCTGAAAATCGATTCCCCATACGGCATCCACGATTTGATTGCGCGTTTTAACCTGTCGTGGGTGGTGCCAAAAATACAGCATCAGGTCGTACTCACGTGGGGTCAACAAAATTGGCACACCATAGCGCTTGACGTCACGGGTGGTGGTATCCACGCTCAGGCCGCCAAGACTGGAGGGGGTAGGCGAATTTTGCTGCACAACCCGCAGTTGGGCACGTACCCGGGCCAACAATTCGTCGAGGTTGAAAGGTTTCGGCAGGTAGTCGTTCGCGCCGGCGTCCAAGCCTTCAATACGCTCACGGGTATTGCCCCGGGCGCTTAGCATCAGAATCGGTATCGTGCTGGTTTGCCGGATTCGCCGGCAGAGTTCCAGACCATCCAAGCCAGGTAACATGCGGTCAAGAATGATCAACTGAGGCGCGTACTGGCGCACGGCCAACAGTCCGCGTAAACCATCCTGTTCAACCGTTACCTGATAGCCCTCCACGCTTAGCTCCAGCCTGATCAGTTCCGCGATATCTGGTTCATCTTCGATTACCAAGACACGGGGGGGATGCTTGGGCTTGGCGTGATTGTCCATTGAGTGCTGCCATTCCGAAACTCATCTTCAGCGGGTATTCAGTCTGTTTTCAGGTTTTATTCAGGGAGTCCCCGTACCATTTTACTACGATTATTGGGCGGTGCGTTGACACCGCACGTGATATCAGGGAGGAGGTTTTTAATCCATGCAAAAACTCGTTGAGGGCCTGCACTATTTTCAGGAGAACATTTTCACTTCTCAAAGTGAGTTTTTTCGACGTCTGGCTGAGGGACAAAATCCCGAAACGCTTTTCATAACCTGTTCCGATTCGCGTATCGTACCCAATTTGTTGACCCAGACTGCTCCAGGCGACCTGTTTATCATTCGTAACGCAGGCAATATCGTACCGCCTCACGGAACCAACGCTGGCGGAGAGGCAGCCACCATCGAGTATGCGGTGGCCGTATTGGGGGTTAAGCACATCATTGTTTGCGGACATTCCCATTGCGGCGCAATGAAGGGATTGCTAGAACCGGAAAGCCTGACCGCAGTACCTGCGGTCAAGGATTGGCTACGTCATGCGGAAGCCACACGACGTATCGTGTCCGAGAATTATGCGCATCTGGAAGGGCCGGCCAAGGTAACTGCCATGATCGAGGAGAATGTCCTGGTGCAACTGGAGCACGTGAGAACCCATCCAGCGGTTGCTGCACGCTTGCCCAAGGGTGACCTGCGCTTGCATGCCTGGGTCTACAAGATTGAAACCGGGCAGGTGTTTGCTTATGAGTCGCAATCGGGTCAGTTTGTGCCGATCTCAAAGGAGGAGGCTCAAAAGGAAGCGATTGGAGCAGTTCGGGCCGTGCGCTAGACCGCTTGAAGGGTTTGAACGGTTTCAAATGGAGGATTCTACGTGCAATTGAACACAGGCGTTTTGGCCAAGGATCTCCTTGCGTCGATCGTGGTCTTTCTGGTGGCGTTGCCGTTGTGTATGGGCGTTGCGATAGCATCAGGCATGCCGCCTGCTGCCGGTTTGATTACCGGAATCATTGGCGGCATTCTGGTTGGTTTGATTTCGGGTAGTCCGTTGCAGGTCAGTGGGCCCGCGGCTGGTCTATCGGTCATTGTGTGGGAACTTGTTCAGACCCATGGCGTCAGGACCTTGGCAGTCATTGTTGTGATGGCAGGTTTGGTTCAAATCGCGGCAGGTTTGTTGCGCCTTGGACAATGGTTCCGTGCGGTTTCACCGGCTGTCATTTACGGCATGTTGGCGGGCATTGGCGCATTGATCGTGTTAAGCCAGTTTCATGTCATGCTTGATCACAAGCCGCGTGGTTCCGGTTTGGCGAACCTGGCGGCCATTCCGGAGGCGATCCAGACCGGGCTGTCGCCGCTTGAAGGGACGTCGCATCATTTGGCTGCAATCGTAGGCGTTACAACCATCGCGCTCATTGTATTGTGGAATGTACTCAGACCGGCCATACTCAAGATGGTTCCGGGTGCGTTGGTTGCGGTTGTCTGTGCCTCGGCGCTGACCGCTGCGCTTGGTTGGTCGGTATCGTTGGTGAGCGTCCCAGCCAATCTTTTGGCAACGATACAGGTGCCGTCTTTGGCCGAGTTGAATCCATTGAATCTGGGTTGGCCCATTTGGGCTGCTGCGCTTGGTTTGGCATTGGTTGCAAGTGCTGAAACCTTGTTAAGTGCCGCGGCAGTGGATCGGATGCACAATGGTTTGCGAACCAAATACGACGTGGAATTGGTGGCCCAAGGGGTCGGCAACGCAACGTGCGGTGTGTTGGGCGCCTTGCCGATGACCGGTGTCATCGTGCGCTCCTCCGTGAACGTCGAAGCCGGCGCTCAGACCCGGTTTTCAGCGGTTTACCACGGTGGCTGGATTTTGGCGTTCGTGATGGTGTTGCCGTGGGTGCTTGAGCGCATTCCGGTAGCCAGCCTTGCTGCGGTATTGGTGTTTACCGGTTACAAGCTGATGGATTTAAAAATGATTCGCAAGTTGGCAGAGTATGGCAAAGCGGAGGTTGCCATCTACCTGACGACGTTGCTCGCGATCGTCGGCACCAATTTACTTGCGGGGGTGATTATCGGCATCGCGCTCTCTGCGCTGAAGTTGATTGTGACGTTGTCAAAGCTGGAAGTACGAGCATTTACGGTTAATAATGAAGCAGAGTTGCATCTGAGTGGGGCTGCGACCTTTTTGAGTATTCCCAAGTTAGCCAGTGCACTGGAGCAGGTGCAGCCAGGGCGGGTGGTGCATGTGTATTTTGATCACTTGGAATATATTGACCATGCGTGTTTGGATATGTTGGAGGCGTGGGGTGATCAACACGCTGTCACGGGTGGCCGGTTGGTCGTGGAATGGGACGCTTTGTCCAATCGTTATCACCGTCGCCGATCCGCTAGCAACGCTGCTGAGACGCCACGAGAAGAGCGCTCGGAAGCGTTGGTTGTTTGATCCGAACCGCTCCGTAGCGAATAAAATTCTACACGGAGCAGTTCCCGACTGATTGATAATGGCCGGTAACGATACACGCAGCAAAGCATTGCCCTCGGTGACATCTGGCGAACACCGCGATCCGCTGGTCGGGTATCAAGCGAGTCAGCGGGGTGTTCTACACGGTGTCGCATCGGTTTTTGTTCAAAATATCAGGCACTGACTCGCCGTTATTGAATCACAGCCAAAATTTGATCATGGATCAATGCGCTTCTGTATCGCAGTTGACCACGGGGCAATTGCACTGAAATGTTGTGACGTGCCAAACGAATATCGGATGACACCCAGACTAACAGACGGCGGGACACTTGTAATCCCGCCGTCTGTTATGACCGAATATGAGTTTACGATTAGTTCTCGATCGCTTCGACAACTTTCGGCGCGGCGACTCCTTGTTTTTTACGTTCAACGAAAGCTTTGACACTGTCGAGTGCAATGAAAATATGATCTTTACTGTCATCGTGGATTTGCGAATCCGCAGTGAAGGTAGTCTTGAGTCTAAAACCACTAATCTCACCCTTGCGTTCGAACTTGGCAATGTCCGCGCGGTTACAACCCAACATCTGTGCAGCACCCGTGACAGACAAGAATCCACCGCACTCGGCAGTCAGGGACTTCAACTGATCCAGGTTATCAACGTAAGGAAATTTTTTGGCGCTTTGTCTCACGATTGACACTTTCTCTTGTACGGAAAGGGACACCACACTTAATGCCTAGTTGGCCTTGCCGCTCTTTGCTACCTTTGGCTGCGAAGATGACAAAACTGCAAGAAGTGATACGCCATGATAGCACGCGGAATTGCGTCATGGGTAGTCACCCGTCCCTGTTTAGGAACAGGGCGAACGCGACGCCAGGAATCACGCTTGGGGATTCGGCCCGGTAAAATGCCGCGTCTGGCCTCATCTTTAGAAGCGTCGAATGAACGAGGGTAAACCTTGGCGCAATCAACTTCGTGCGCGGAGTGGTTGTGTGTTGCTACGCCGCAGCATCGCTTCGACTTTGGTCGTCAGAATATCGATTGCGACTTCGTTCATGCCACCCTCGGGAATGACCAGATTGGCAAATTTCTTTGACGGGGCGACAAATTCGTTGTGCATCGGCCGCACTGTTGTCAAATATTGACCAATAACGGATTGCACGGTCCTGCCGCGTTCCTCGACATCGCGTTGAATGCGTCGCAAGACCCTCAAGTCAGCATCTGTATCGACGAAAACGCGAAGATCCATCAACAGGCGCAACGAAGGATCCGCAAAAATCAGGATGCCCTCAACGAGTATGACCTGGCGAGGGAAAATTGATACACGCTGAGTTAAACGGCGATGATTCTTGAAATCATACTCCGGACAGTCCACTGGCCGTTGCTCGATCAATTGTTGCAAATGCGCCCTAAACAGCGCATTATCCAAGGAATCCGGATGGTCGAAATTGACACGAGCCCGTTCTTCAAGCGACAGATGACCGAGGTCGTGATAATAATGGTCGTGCAGCAGGTGTGCGACACGGTCACGGCCTACAATGTCGAGAATTTTCCTGGCCACGGTTGTTTTACCGGAACCCGACCCACCCGCAACACCAATTACAAACGGTTTAGGCACCAGTGACCGCCGCTTTCTGTTTGTTGTTCAAGCGACGACGCATCTCTGCCAGTTCTTGCTCCAGTGTCAGCTTGTCTTCAACCAGGTCGACAAAAATTTTGCCGTCGAGGTGATCGAGTTCATGCTGAAGGGCCCGTGCCAGTAAAGCACTGGCTTCAATTGTCACGGCACGGTCTTGGATGTTTCGACCTTTAAACAATACGCGCTTGAATCTCGTTACCGGCATATACACACCAGGAACACTCAAGCATCCTTCCTGGTCCAGCACAGGCTCCCAGCCTTTCACCAAAACCGGATTGATCAAGGCAAAAGGCTCGTGGTCACCGACGTCGATGACGAACAAACGCTTGCCAACCCCAACCTGTGGCGCAGCTAAGCCAACGCCATCCGATGCGTACATCGTCTCAAACATATCTGAGACCAACGTTTTGATTTGTGCATTGACCTTGCGGACCGGTTCCGCTACCTGCCGCAAGACGTCGTCACCGATGGTGCGGATTTCCAGAATCGCCACGTTGACCTTCGCTCCTCTAAACTTACTTGATATCACGACCAAAGCCACAGGCCGCTTCTTTCTTGCCAGAAAACCTGCAGCACCCCTATTTTATCACGCTTCAGGCGTTTCGGGTTCGTCTCTGTGGCACGGGATAAGCGGCAAATAGCCTCAGCAACCTGCCGCGGTCCCGGACTGATTTCAGACATGATGGGCACTCATCATGAACCTTGGCAGAAATCGCCGAATAAAAAATTGACTATTGAGCCTGTCAGTGAGGCCGTTGGATAATCGTACTCGTCTTGACTGGCAAGTTGACGTGCGGCATCTTCTGCATCGGTTGAGACCGTCGCGTCAGAATTTCGATGCGCACGTGGTCACTTCTGGCCGATAAACGTTTTGCATTGATCGGTTGTCTGATCAGAAAAGAAAAAATTTTTCATCAAAAGTATTGACCTT
>JBBAPZ010000008.1:68449-124072 GCA_040400605.1 Candidatus Sericytochromatia bacterium | reverse complement strand
TCGATCCCGCCAGTGTCGTCACCACGCCCGCAGGACTTACCTTACGGACTCGATGATTGAGTTGGTCTGCCACGTAGACATTCCCGGCGCCATCCACCGCCACGCCATAAGGACCATGAAACTGCGCGGTGGCGCCTGTGCCATCTGCATATCCAAGGGTCGACCCCGCGAGGGTGGTCACGGCGCCTGTGGGACTCACCTTGCGGATACGATGATTGCCATTGTCAGCCACGTAAACATTCCCTTCAGCATCGACCGCTACGTCCGTAGGGTCGTCGAGCGAACCATCCGCATTCCCTTCTTCTGTTGACCCCGCGAGAGTGGTCACCACAAAACTTTTGGGCACTGGTGACAGGACAGGCGACGGTGGGAGTGTCGGCTGCAACTCGGGCGACGCTGTGGTCGTCGGGACTGGCGATGCAGCAACCGACGGCAACGATTCGGTCGTTGAGGCTGGGGACGCAGCAACCGACGGTAATGGTGTGAGCGTCGGAGACGGCGCCCCGTCAGCACGGCTGCGCAATTCCGCGGCGATCGCCTGCGCGGCTTGGGAAACCTGTTTGACCTCATTCGCCAGGGTATCCAGTTCGGCAACAACTTCCGGCCTGTCCGCCTTGATACGTTCCAGCACCTGGCCCTCTTGCGTCGCACGCGTGGCCGTGAATGCCAAGCCCACATCCTCAGGTTTAAGTAATTGCGCAATACTGCCTGTCACGCGCTCGACGGTGGCTTGATTCGCCTGACCCCACTGGTCCGTATCCACCCGCTTCAACGCTGCCACCACCAGGGTGCTGGCAAGCGACACAGTCACAGGCTTATCCGACGCAATCAGCGACGCCACCTGAATGTCGCCTTTGGGCGTCTGTAAACCCGCCTGCACGGTGTAAGTCAACCCCTTTGGCACCTGTGGAATTTCAAAGTTACCATTCGCATCGCTGACCACAGTGGGAATACTGCGGAAAGGTACGCCCCGTGCGTCAGCCAATGCGACGGTGATGCCAATGACCGGTTGCTCCTCAATCTCCCCGAGCGTAAACAAACCTTGCATCGGTCGGTGCGGCCCGCCGGCCTTACCAGTCAGATTAGCGCCAGGTTTCAAGAGCAGACGACTGTCACGATTTGCAAAAAGGCTGAGACTCCCCGCAACCAAACTACCGCCATTGTTTGCGACCAGGCCGCCACCTTTCGCAACCAAACTGCCGCCATTGTTAGAGACGAGGGCTCCGCCTGTTTCACTGATAAGACTCGCGGGCAGAAGCACCCGCCCGCGAAGCGTCATCACCGCAGGTGGCGCGTTGCTCGTTAACGCACGAGGAGGCGAAGTTGCGCGGGAAAGGGGGGCGGTTTGGCTCACACACGAGATGGACACGGTGGCGAGCACCATTGCCAAACACAAATGACGACGTGATTGAAACATTCCAGACCCTTCGATGATCTTGACGGGTGCGTTAAAGAAGCAAGCCCGGAACGCAGGCCCGAGCCAATCTTTCGCGTAGGGATCACACTCTGTTCGTACCCGCACGCGATGATACTTTATCTGTGAGTGATCAGGGGGGCATCAAATTCACTGATTCAGACAACAGCCACTAGGAGCCTGTCGGAGTTAGTGCCATCGGACGGGAAACTTCATCAGTACCGCGGCCGTCAGGGAGCGGTACTGATGAAGTCTCTCTGAACAGCTGACACCATCCTGCTTGTGGGGGGCAATCGCTGGCTTGCTGGCCCATGCCGGATCACCCAATGGCGTATCTTCTTTCGTTTCGGACGTATGTTACCTGTTTGCACGGGGATTCGCGCGGCTCGACGGATCGCCACCACAACACGTACCGATGCAGGCGACTGGCACCGGATCAAGCGCTGCGCGCGAGGCGAAAGGCCCTGTTGCGGCAAGCTCCGGTCGTTCTGGACGCTGCCGGGCGCCGGATGGTCGAGGCCACAGCATCGCCAGCTTCCGCCGCGTTCCACTTCGACCCTCTCGCCGCCAACCATGACAAACAAGCACACTTGCCCGACATGTTGCGATCGGAGGCTACGATCGGCTGTCAGGCCGACAGGCTCCTGGTACACCAACACTGTACCCGGAGACGTGGCAGGGGTGGGTTCCCTTTGCTCAATCAATTAACCGCTCAAGTGGGCCTCATTTAGTCTGTCACAAACACCAGTTCAGGTAAAAACGGCACCAGCCGCTTGGCGCATATAAAATTGGCCGCAGACCAGGCAACGATGAGCGCCTCTTGGATTGCCGGCCCATCGCTGCGCTCCCGCGGTCGCTTGATAGGCCCCGGGGATGGAACAACCGGTTTGCCCAAAAGGCGGATTGCGTATTTTCTGTCATAGCCGGTTGCCGCAATGAACTCGTCCAAAATTACCGTGCGCTGCTGACGTCCGGCATCACGGTATCGCACGGCGATTTGCCTCAATAACTCCCGCTTCGCCTTCAGGCTCATCATTGATCTCACCAACAATCTCCCTTCCGCCACAAGCGTGCGTTAGAGTGACATTTTCCGTGAGGCAAAGTTGTGAGCATGGTGACATTTCAGGTGATGCCATGCGCCGGCAATTTTAATTGACGTCAGACAACCAGTTATCGATGACCCAACGCTGTGTTGCAGATACCCAATGTTTGCGGACTCAAACACACGACAGGTCCTACTTGTTGGACACAGAACCAGTCTGGCGAAAATCACTATCTGCCTGGGCGATCGCCTACGACGTCACCCTTCGCACCCGCAAACCACGCGCAGCATTAACGCGCGTTTTGCCTGGCCCTGGCTCAGCTACAGGCGAAAGGCTACGCCGAGAAGTACCGGATGCCCGTGTGAGTGTCGTGTTGGTTGGCATTGGGTTTAAACGGGAAGCACGCAACGTGGTGGGGTTTGAAGTGGCTGAGGGCTGAGGCGGCGAATGCCCTGACGTTCGTTCGATACTTCGTGAAATTTGAGAATGGTCGAAACGCTTATAAGGCGTTCGTTTGAGTGTCATTCGCTTTTGAACCGAAACCGTTCGTTTTGTGGAACGGGTATTTTCTGATGACAAGGCTATCACTTGATTTTCAGAATTTCGTCCAATGAAAGGTCGAATGGCTATTTAGCCTAACTTGTCAACAGACGGGAACGACGAATTGTCAACATCAATCATGGTTGGGGCTTGGGGCCAGTCACCCTGTTGCAGGACGATACGGTAGCCGTCGGGATCCTCGAAGGTTTTGCCTTGGCGATCCCAGTAGGGATTCTCAGAGGGAACGGCGACAAAGCCAGCATCAAGCATACGATCGAGCGCTGCAAGCCAGGCGCCCTCTTCAGGAAAATAAAACACGAGCAGGTTCTCTCGCGTGGGAGCCCGCCCCACGGCATGGCCATGGTGGTGTGTAAACTCAAGATGATAGGGCTGGTCGGGGTGTCCGAGCATCACACCGTCAAAACCGTCGTGATCGTCGAAGCGTCCCAAGACCGAGAATCCCAGTCCGTCCCGATAAAACGCGACCAATTTAGCCAAGTCATCTGACGGCCGAGCTATTCGCAACTTTTTGCTACCAGAAGACACCGGTGCCATCACCCCTACCCATCGAGGAACCCAAAATGTCAGTTTTTTACCTTAATGACCAGATCCCGTTCACTTGCAGTTTAAAAGTCTGAGAACAAACCATCATAAACCATTTAACAGGATCCCTCGTAGCCTGCGCCAAAGGCGAGGCAATGACAAAAAAAGCCAGCCCCGAACCGGGAAACTGGCTTCACAACAAGAGCCGGCGAAGGGACTTGAACCCGCAACCGCCTGATTACAAATCAGGTGCTCTACCAATTGAGCTACGCCGGCCAGCGTGCTAAACGATACCAAGGCTGGCCCTGCTCGTCAATGAGCATTCATTGGTCAAATTTGTTCCGTTTTAGTCACATACCTGTGTGTCTGTGGTATATAATCCACCACGGTCCATTCCCAAACGTTGGCAAAGGCGCCGGCTTGGATCGTCAACCTGAAGGGTACCGCCGTCATTCGGGTCAAGCGGGCTGGTTTCGCGTCGGTGCGGGGCTTGGCTGTTGTTTTGCAAGGGAGCTCAGAGCGACGTATGGCAGATGTGTTGCTGCGCGATGTGGTCAAGCGTTATGGCCCGGTTGAGGTGGTCAAGCAGTTATCTTTATCCATCGCTGACGGTGAATTTTTGGTTTTGGTCGGGTCCAGTGGTTGCGGCAAGTCCACGACCTTGCGCATGGTAGCCGGGCTTGAGCATCCTGATGCGGGTGATGTCGTCATCGGAGACCGGCGGGTAAATGATGTCGCGCCCAAGGATCGCGATATCGCGATGGTGTTTCAGAATTATGCGTTGTATCCGCACCTGAGTGTCTACGACAACATCGGGTTCAGTTTGTCCTTGCGGAAGGCGCCGCGGGCTGAGATTCAGCAACGGGTGACGCTGGCGGCGGATATGTTGGGGCTTGGGGCGTTGTTGCAGCGCAAGCCCAAGGAGCTTTCCGGTGGGCAGCGGCAGCGTGTCGCTTTGGCGCGGGCTTTGGTGCGGGAGCCGCAGGTGTTTTTGATGGATGAGCCGCTGTCCAATTTGGATGCGCAATTGCGTGGCCAGACGCGGACTGAGATTAAGCGGTTGCATCAGCAGATTCGCACGACGGTCATTTACGTCACGCATGATCAGGTGGAGGCGATGACGATGGGCGATCGCATCGCGGTCATGCGCGGGGGCGTCATCGTGCAGCTTGATACGCCCAAGCAGATTTACCGCAAACCAAACTGCGTGTTTGTGGCGGGTTTTATCGGCTCACCCAGCATGAACTTTTTGTCGGCTGGTGTCTCAAAGCGGGATGAGGCCAATTGGACCTTGACAGTTGAAGGACAGTCCATTGCGTTGGGTGTGCACCCGGCGGGCGTGCTGGCTGATTGGGCGGGTGATCGGGTGCTGCTTGGCATTCGTCCGGAATCGTTGATTTTGCCTGACAGGCGTCGCCACGATCGCGTGGCGGAGCTTCGCACGTGCGTTGAAGTGGTTGAACCTGCTGGTTCACGCACCTACTTGCACTTGAAAGTCGGGACTCAACCGGTGATAGCGGAGGTTGAAACCTTGGCAGTGAGTTCGTTGGTGTCGGGCGACCAATTGACTTTGTTGATCGATCTCGACGAACTGCATCTGTTTGACCCGGCGAGTGAAGGGGCGATTTATCACGCTGATCCCACAACCGCTTGCCTGGGAGTTTGAGTCTTGCGCAAAACCGCCCTCCTTCGCAACGCTGCTCGCCTTGCACGGGGTCTGTGCCTCGTTCTGCTTGGTACTGTGAGCGCATGTTCCGGTACAGGCGATGCCACCACGCTGACGCTGTGGCATGCTTGGGGTGGGCAAGAACTCACGGCGTTGCGGCAGGTGATTCAACGTTTTGAAGCCGGCAACCCGGGCCAGCGCGTGATGGCCTTGCAGGTGCCTTACGACAAGCTGAAGGACAAGTTCTTGCGCTCAGCCGCGGCCAACGGGGGGCCAGACCTGTTGATTGGAGACGCGGATTGGTCCGGTAAGTTTGCCGTCGCCGGTCTGTTGCGGCGCATCGACACCTGGTTCAGCCCGCAGGAGCTGTCCCGGTTCAATCCACGTAGCCTGACATCGTTGCGTCTGCAAGACAAATTGTACGCCGTTCCTGAGTCCCGTGAGGCCGTTGCGCTTTATTACAACAAACGTTTGTTGCCCAAACCGCCCGCAACTGTGTCTGAGTGGTTTAACGCGGCGGAGCGTGTGTCGGTTCAGACCAACGGTCAGGTTTACGGATTGGTTTTTAATGCGGCTTTTTATTATGCGATGGGTTATTACTTCGGCGAGGGTGGAAAGCTGTTCGCGCCTGACGGCCAGGTCGCGCTCAACGGGAATGCCGGTCGTGCGACCCTTCAGATGCTGGACCAGATGAGTCGGGCTCCTGGCATATTGACCAGTCCGGAGTATAGCAAGGGTGATTCACTGTACAAACAGGGACAGGCGGCGATGATTCTCAACGGCCCTTGGGCCCTTGCGGATTACCAACGGGTGCTGAAAGCGGATCTTGGCGTTGCGCGCCTGCCGGCACTGGCACCCGGAAAACCGGCAGCAGCCTGGGTGGGGGTGAAATGCATGATGGTGAACGCCAATAGCGATGATGCGCAGGCCGAGCGGGCCAAAGCCTTTGCGTTGCATATGACCTCACCGGATGTGCAAAGGCTGCTGGCCCAGGAAGCGGGCCATATCCCCGCGATTGATGCCGTGCAGCTACCAACGGAGTCGCCGCAACATGTTTTTATGGCTGAAGCGGCGGTCGGTACGCCCGTTTCGATTCAATCGGAAGTGTCCCTCATCTGGGAGCCGATGGATAAGGCCATCCGGCAGGTGATTGCGCACCAATCCAGTCCGGAAGAGGCGTTGGCGGAAGCGGAGACGATTCTTGAAGCCAAGCTGGCCATTGTGAGGGAGCAGAAGCCATGAGCGTGTCATTGCGCAATCGTTTGCTGAGCCCGCAGGCCCGTTTGGCGTACCTGTACATTTTGCCGGCTGCGCTCGTGATGGGTGCCATCACGTTTTACCCCCTGGTGTACGGGGTTTGGATGGCATTCACCAATTTTTCCCCGATGCACATCCGGGCCCAGAACCCGGATTTTGTGGGATTAAGGAATTTCGTCGATATCCTAACCAGGGCGAGTTATCTAGATTTTAACCCGTGGTGGACCTTGGGGTTCAACCTGGTGTGGACGGTGGCCAACTTGCTGTTTCATGTCAGCATCGGGGTGGGGCTTGCGTTGCTTTTGAACATGGAGGGTTTACGCGGCAAGCATATTTACCGGGCACTGTTGATTTTGCCGTGGGCGGTGCCTGTGTATGTGACAGCTTTGGTCTGGCGGAACATGTTCGATGCGCAATCGGGTGCGTTCAATTTGTTGTTGCAGCAGTGGGGATTTGCGCCCGTTGAATGGATGAGTCAGTTTGGAACCGCGTTTCTGGCGGTGTTGATGACCAACGTGTGGTTGGGTTTTCCGTTTATGATGATGGTGGCGTCTGGTGGCTTGCAGGCCATTCCGAAGGATTATTACGAGGCGGCGAGTTTGGATGGTGCGAGTGCATGGCGGCAATTTTGGACCATCACGGTGCCGATGCTGCGGCCGACCATGGTGCCTGCGATTACGTTGGGTGCTATATGGACGTTTAATAATTTTAATGTGATTTATTTCGTCAGTAAGGGGGATCCTTTCGGTAAAACCGAAATTTTGGTTACGCAGGCTTACAAGTTGATCGATCCGCTCGGTATGTATGGCGTGGCTTCCGCGTTTTCGATACTGATTTTCTTCGTTCTCTTCGGTCTGACCCAGCTTAACATGCGCCTCAGCAAGAGTATGGAGGAGGTCTAACCCATGAACCCGGATGCGCGCGTGACCCGAGCGGCTGCTGACGTACAGGAATTGACGCTCAAGATTCCGCAGGCCGGTGTTTCAAAGCCTTCCGTGGGCCGCGTTGCCACGCTCCGGATGTCACGTTGGATGCGTTTGGGGTTGGCGCACGCCTTGCTTGTGACAGCGAGTCTGATCAGCGTGTTTCCGGTGTGGTGGGTGATCGTGATGGCGTTTGACCCAAGCTCGGTCGCCACACCCAAGGAAGTGGTGCTTATCCCGAAGGGCATCTCGTTTGACTCGTTTGCGCGCGTTTTAGCCAATCCAACTGAAGTGGATGGTTTGAGCTTTTGGCGGCTTCTTGGCAACAGCTTGTTGCTTTCGCTTGGAACTACAATGATTGGCATTGTGCTGGGTGCGTCGGCCGCGTATGCATTCAGCCGTTTTCGTTTTCCCGGACGCAAGGCTGGTCTGATGAGTTTTTTGGTATTGCAGATGTTTCCGGCTGTGGCGTCGGTGGCTCCCCTTTATGTTTTGCTGTCCGTGTTGCACATTCGCACAAGCCTGTTCGGCCTGGCGATCGCCTACGCTGCGGGCACGCTGCCCTTCGCCATCTGGAATATGAAAGGCTACTTCGATACCGTGCCAAAAGACCTGGAAGAAGCCGCGCTAATTGATGGTTGCACCACCACCCAGGCGTTCATCAAGGTGATTCTGCCGCTTGCGACCCCCGCCGTGGCGGTTACCGCTCTTTTTGGCTTCATGACGGGTTGGACTGAGATTGTTCTGGCCTGGACCATGCTTGAAAATCCCCAGACCTTCACCTTGGCCATGGCCTTGTATGGCATGGTGGGACAATACTCAACCACGCGACCGTGGAGTGAGTTTGCGGCGATGGCCATCATCATTTCGTTGCCAGTGGTGCTCGTCATGCTCGTGCTGCAACGCTACATCGTGTCCGGTTTGACCAACGGCGCGGTCAAAGGGTAAGTCGACACCGAAGCGTTTTACAGATAGGCGTCACACCAACTGCTCCAGGCTTGCATCGGGTTTTTGACGGGGACCGGGTTGGATTGCGTGGCACTGCTTGGCGATGGATTGGTCCCTTCCGGCAAACTGAACAGCTCTTGGCAATAAAATAGGACGCCTTCATCCATTTGATGCGCCAGATTGGTTGCCAGCAATTCGGCAATCGTGGCACGTTGGCCCAAGCATTCGAGCAGCTTCAGCAAGTAGGGGGTTTCGCGTGGCCAGACAACCGCTTCATGGTATTGTTGATCACCATAAAAAATGCGCTCGGAACCATCTTTGGCCACGATGCCAAACGCCTTCAACTGCCCCTCATGCTTCCGCTTGACCAACAGGCGATCCCGCGCGAGTTGCCAGATTTGCTCCAACTCAAGACGACTGAAGACCTGCTCGCCAAGCAACGCCACCGCCTCGATGGCCGCGGCGCTCGGTGTTCCATCGGCACGCAAATCCAAATTCACAACGTTGTATAAATACCGGGTGTGAGGATTCCAGAAGATTGTCTTAAAATGGCCAATGGCAAGCGCGTGCAATTGGTCCAATTCGTCTGAGAGTGCCTTGTCTGAAAAACGACGGGCCAAGCGCCGCCCACACGCCAGCATGCGAATCCACTGAGCGTTGATCTCAGGCAAATAATGATTCGGATATTGGTACACCTCCCAGGTATAGTGACTGTCTTGCAACTGCGCGAGATCCTGTTTTTGCCACGCACTCGGACAACGTATCGGCAAATCCGCAATGGTATGACTGTCCGCATGCAAGACCCGCTTACCATTCATCCACGAATGCGATGGCACAGACACCAGCAAACCGTTTTCCAACAAGACGGGATTGCCATGACGGGTCGTCAGACGGGCGGCCTTGAAAGCGGCAAACGCCTGTTTGAAGCCAACCCACAACGCTTCAAACAAGGAATCATCCATCAATTCCGGGTAGATTTCATCAACCAGGGTGAACAGCAAGGTGATGCCATCAGGGGCAACATAATAATCTGCCGGTAAACTGCCCGTTTTTTCCCAACGGAGGTGATCAGCTTCCACCTCCGGAACACGGTTGGGCAAGCGCCCTGTACCAGGTTCCTGATAACGCAGGGCCAAACGTAAACTCTGCTCGATTGTCCCCAGTTGTCCCAAGTGCTTCAACGTTTTCCAGTTATGAAGATAGCTCTCGAACACATTGCGAAACCAAGGTGTGCGAAACCACCAACCACCCGCATCCGGCAGGCCAGCTTGACCTGTCTGGTTGGTGAATTTGTAAGCCTGCACATAGATGCGGGCGCGCACGGCCTCCGGCAATCGCGCAAACAACGTATCGACGGACGCCAGGCGATCGCTTTGCTGCGCAAGCGCCTTTTCCCACGTCTGCTCAACCCCATCCAATGCGGCCAGTACCGCCGCTTCTTTCGTGCCCACAACGGCAGTCACGGTTAACGCCCCCGCTAAATCGAAGCGCCAGACACCGGGCGAAAAAACCTTGTAAACATCCGATTGGAAACAAACGCCCACCCGCGTTCCAATCCGTTCACCGCGCCCAAGCGGGTAGGTTCGGGTACGCTGCTCACGTTTGGGCACGAAACGACCAGCCCGACTGAAACCCAACCCGAGGATATGGTTGCGGTTCACGATGGTGACTTGACGCCCATCGATCGGGTTCACCCGATGGCGGCCGGGATCAGACGGCGCATACATGTGGCGGATGTCAACCCACGGTTTCAATTCCAGCTCATAGCCTTCAGTGGGACCGTCCCAATGCCACCGGTTGACCCACGCCCCGTGTCCGTTCGCTGTACCCTCAATGAGGGCGACAAGTACGCTTAAAACCCCAAATTCGGTCTCATAACGATAGGTCACCGATTCAGGTGTCGCAGCAACCGTTCCGGGTTTAAGTACCAAAGGGCCTTCGGGGCCATGTAGCTTGAACGCGAGACGATCCAGGTATTTCCAGTTTTCGTGCCCTTCCAGACACAACAGCCCTTGATAAGAGAACAAATTGTCCGGCGCCCAGAACCCGTCCGATTCTTCAACGGTGATGCTCGATTGACTCCACTCCGCCGCGGGGGACCTGAGCGCAAGTGATATCGTGCGCGCGTGGTCCCAATCGGGTTGCACAGTTGGCGTGAACGTGACGGCGTGCGACAGGAGTGAGTGGGACAAAGCAGCATCCTCAGGGTTGAAACCCGTTCATTGTAGCGCCCGCCACCCGGACCCGGCAAATTGAAGTGCCATCTGGTGTCAACGTTCAGGTATCACAGCCTGTGCGGTGCTTGCGCCATCTTAAGTCTGGAGCGAAGCGCGGGTGGCGTCAGGTGGTCTTTCGGTTCATTTTGATCGGGTCCCGGTTGGCCAGGAATCGTCTCTTTGGGGAGGAGTTGTGGTATGAATTTCGGGTGGGTTTTTTATGCCGATTGGTTTCGACCGGAAAAGAGGGTGGGTTGCCCGTCCCAATTCGCTTTGTGATGGCATGGACACTGGTGTGTTGGGGTGTGAGCGCAGACGCGGTCGCCGCCCAGACACTGGGTGCCGGGCAGAACTGGGCGATTGATTTTGAGACGTCGTTGCAAGCCACGGACAATGTGCAGCAACAAGCTGGCGGCACCTCTGACCTGATCGCACGCAACAGCTTGGAATTGAGTTATTTTCCCGCGGCAGATGCCGATAACTCGGCTTTGTTTCGGTTGCAGGCGCTGCAGTCCAGATTCCAGTTCAATAACGCGTTCAATTCCATATTCATTGTGGGCACCGGGTTGGCCTCCAGACGGTTGATTCACAATTCCTTCGGTTACGGGGGCTATCAGTTCATTCACAAGCAGGCCGAACAGCAAGCACTGGCGGCCCGTCAAGACAGTGATCTTTTTGGCGGTGCGGTGACTTATCATCCACTGGGCGCCAATCGCCTGATTTACCACGGCTACCAGATGGATTTTCTGCGCGCGGGTATCGCAGAAACGAGTTACCAAGGACATTCGCTGTACCTGAACTGGCGTGATGCGTCTTGGCCTCGGTTCAGTTACGGTGCCGGTGCGCGTTCGCAACTGCGGCTATATGATCAGATCGGCGCCCTGGAATGGCGCAACCAACTGACCTTGGATGCCCGTTACCGTCTCACTGACTGGATCAGCATTCAGGCTGAATTGATTCACATCAATGCCACCGCTTCGGTCCAGGCGCTGACGTTTAACACCTGGATGGGCGGGGTTTTCAGCCGCATTCACTGGTAATACGGTTGTATGAAGGAGATTCGGATGTCCAGGAGACCGCCGCTGGTAACCGTTAACATTTCTTTGCGTTCGATGGCGTTAACCCTCGCCGTGCTGGGCCTTGTCTACGTCGCCACGCTGATCCCCGCTTTGTTGCTGGTCGCCTTGATTGCACTGATTCTGGCCAGCGCGCTCGCCCCGGTCGTCAACGTCTGGCAAGCCCGATTCGGTCTGTCTCGACCGGTCGCGGTGGTGGCCATTTTTGCCAGTGTTTTTGGGACCTTGCTGCTGCTGGCCTTGCTCATCACGCCCAGTCTGGTGTCGCAAAGCCGCACGCTGGCCGCTGAGTTCCCGAGTTACGTCAACAAGCTTCGTGGCACTTACAACTGGTTACAAGGCTTGGATGCCACCTACCACGTGTTACCGGATATCGATAACGCAAGTCGCCAGATTGCATCGATTGCCGGTGACGCGTTGACACGCTCCTTGGGATGGGCAGGGCAAATTTTGGGAGGGGTTGCCACCTTGGGCCTGGTTTTGATCACCACCTTTTATCTGTTACTCGAGGGACCCAGCCTCAAACAAGGTGCCTTGCGGCTGATTCCGCCGGAGCACCGTGCCGTGATGGATGCGCAATTCGAGCCCATCACCACCAAATTGGGTGGCTATGTGCGCGGTGTTGCAATCAGCATCGGTTTTCTGACCTGCTACCTGGCGATCGCCCTGAGCGCTGCCGGGGTTCCCCTCGCCCTCGCGCTCGCCCTCATTGCCGGCTTGCTTGAGCTAATCCCCATGGTCGGCTCCTTGCTTGGCTCCATTCCCACCATCTTGATCGCCTTGACCGTCTCCTGGAAACTCGCACTCATTGTTGTCGCCATCTTCTCTGTTGGCAATCTCATCCAAGGCAACCTCGTTGCGCCCTACGTTTTCGCCCGCGCCGTGGCAATCTCCCCTTTGCTGATTATGTTTGCCTTGCTCATCGGGGGCCAACTGATGGGCATCGCCGGCGCGCTCATCGCCGTGCCTGTGCTCGCCATGATTCAGGTGTTGATCCAAAATCTCTACGTTGAGCCCATGGAACGCCAGTACCAAGCGCTTCAAACGGTTACTGAACCATCCGTACCTGAATCAGACCTGGCAAATCCTCACCCCACCGCTCACGACGCATCGAACTGAGCGCTCCCGATGACCATGTATCCCTTGGTGGGCAAGCTGTGGTATAGTGTTGAAAAATTGGGCGATTATGTCAGCGGTTAGACGGCTTGCTTTACACGCAGGAGGTCACTGGTTCGAATCCAGTATCGCCCACTACATTTGCTCTGAAATTTAAAAACCGATGGATTACGCGTATCTTTTGAAGCTCAAGCAGCAACATCCCGCTTTGCGTTTGTTGAATGCAGATTCAGCGCCTTTGATCATCAGTTTTTTGTATCGCGTGTTCATCCGTCCCAACGCGCGTGCGCTCAGGCAGACTGAATTGGTGGGGGCGTTGGATGATTACCTTTACCAGGTGCGGGAGGCCTATGGCGCGGCCTTTCCGCGTGCGGCGCAGGCGTATCTGGATGACTGGGCCAGCGGTGACAGTGCGTATCTGCGCAAGTATTATCCTCCGGGGAGCGATGAGCCGGAGTATGATTTGACGCCGGCTACCGAAAAGGTGATTGAGTGGATTCAGAGCCTGAGCCAGCGTCAGTTTGTCGGGACTGAGTCGCGGTTGTTGACGATTTACCAGTTGTTGCGTGAGATCGTGCATGCAACCGAAACGGATCCAGATATTCGGATTGCGGATCTCGAAAAACAAAAGGCGGCCCTGGATGTGCAGATCGCCAAATTGCGGGACGGGCGGCTTGAACCTTACAACCCGACACAGGTAAAGGAACGGTTTTTACAGGCTGAGGAGGGTGCCCGTCGGTTATTGGCTGATTTTCGGCAGGTTGAGGAGAATTTTCGCTGGCTGGATCGCGAGACGAGGGAACGCATTGCGACGCGTGTTGAACGCAAGGGTTTGTTGTTGGATGAGATTTTCAATGAGCACCATGCGATCGCCAACTCTGACCAAGGACGCAGCTTTCGCGCTTTTTGGACTTTTTTGATGTCCCCTGGTCGTCAAGATGAGTTGAATGACCTGGTTCGTCGTGTGTTGACCTTACAAGCGGTGCAGTCCCTGGTTCCGGATGAGTTGCTGCCCCACATCAAGTTTCGCTTGATGGAGGCCGGTGAAAAGGTGCAGCAGACGAGTGCATCCTTGGTTGAGCAATTGCGGCGTTTTTTGGATGATCAGGTCTGGTTGGAGAACAAGCGGATTGCCGCTTTGATCCACGATGTTGAACGCCATGCAATCGCTGTTCGACAAGCGCCGCCGGCGGAGAAGGAATGGATGGTATTGGATGATTTCAAGCCCGCCATCGCGCTTGCCATGACGCGCTCGCTGTATGTTCCGACAGAAAAACCGGTGTTTGATTCGGCGGGCGTTGAACCTGGGCGAGCCGGTTTCAGTACGGATGCCTTGTTCGCGCAGCATCACGTGGATGAGGCAGCGCTCCGCGCGCGGATTCGACGCATGCTCGCTGAACGTTCCCAAGTGAGCCTTGTGGATGTCATCACCCACCACCCGGTGGCGCAGGGGTTAAGTGAAGTGGTCGCTTACCTTCACATCGCCTGTCAAGACCCAAAGGCGGTGATCGATGCCGCCTCGCGTCAGGAATTGATCATCACAACCGAAGCCGGTGCCAAAACGGTAACGGTTCCGAGTGTCATTTTCACCCGATGAGGACAAGTATGGCATCCATCACCGAAGCTGACTTGAGTACTGTTGTGATTCACCTGCTGAAAGCGCCCTTGGAGCGCGACGCGCATCCTGTGTTGTGGCAGGCTTTGCTGCGCCTCCACGCACGCGTGCATGATTACGTCGCCGTGATTGGTTTGGAACCGTTTGTGGATGAGGCCGAAGGCTACGCGTTTTTGCGTCAGCGTCCGGCAGACCCCGAGTCAGGCGATACCCTGCCGCGTTTGGTCAACCGGCGGCCGTTGGGGTTTATGGTCAGTCTTTTGTGCGTGCTCTTGCGTAAAAAACTGGTTGAATCCGATGCGGGCGGGGCGGAGGTGCGCGTCATTCTCAATCGCGTGCAGTTGCTTGACCTGTTGCGGGTTTATCTCCCGCAAACTGCCAATGAGGCGCGTATGCAGGATCAAGTCGATCGCCACATCAGCAAGGTTGTCGAATTGGGGTTTTTGCGCGAGTTGCACAACCAGCCCAACACCTACGAAGTCCGTCGTATCCTGAAAGCCTTCGTCGATGCGGATTGGTTGGTTGATCTCGAAGAAAAGTTGAGGATCTACCGTGAACATGGCGCAATTGACGCTTGATTTTGAACAAACGAACGCCAAAGCCGGTTTCCGGCTTGCGCGATTCGAAGTCTACAATTGGGGGACCTTCGACAACCACGTCTGGATCGTGCCCCTTGCCGGTGAAAACGGCCTGCTGACGGGCGACATCGGTTCCGGTAAGTCAACGCTGGTTGATGCCTTGACCACGTTGCTTGTGCCAAGCAATCGGATCATTTTCAACAAGGCCGCGGGGGCTGAAAGCAAAGAGCGCTCGCTCGCGTCTTACGTGCGCGGACACTACAAAAGTGAAAAGAATGAGCAGGAATTGTCTGCCCGGGCGGTTGCCTTGCGCGAAAAAAACACTTACTCGGTGCTGCTCGCATGTTTTCATCACGCGACGTTAAAACAGACCGTGACCTTGGCACAGGTTTTCTGGATGCAGGATCACCAGCACCAGCCCGAGCGACTCTTTGTGGTGGCGGATGCCGAGTTGACGATCGCGCGCGATTTTGCGGGTTTTGGCACGGATATGCGGGACCTGAGGCGTCAGCTTCGGCAGCGAGGTTGTGATCTGCCAGACAGTTACGTTCAATATGCCAGTGAGTTCAAGCGGCGCTTTGGGATACAGAGTGCGCAGGCACTGGACCTGTTTTACCAGACGGTTTCGATGAAATCCGTGGGGAATCTGACGGAATTCATTCGGCTGCACATGCTGGAGGCGTCGCCCGTGGCTGAGCGTTTGGATGCGATTCGGCGAGACTTTGACAACGTGAACCACGCTTATGAGGCCGTGTTGAAGGCCAAGGCGCAGGTTGCTGCATTGACGCCGTTGATTGACGC
This sequence comes from Candidatus Sericytochromatia bacterium, assembly GCA_040400605.1. Lineage (GTDB taxonomy): Bacteria > Cyanobacteriota > Sericytochromatia > S15B-MN24 > JAQBPE01 > JBBAPZ01. The sequence continues at coordinate 108,336 of JBBAPZ010000008.1, read as the reverse complement.
GTGCGATCGCCTCGAAGTCCAGCAAGCGGCTCATGAGAACTGGGTGGTTTGCCGGGATGCCTTGCACGCCTATTTTGCCGCGCTCAAAGGTGAATTGCTCAACGAGCGTATCACGCGATTGTCTCGCGATGAAGCCAGATACCAGGACGAAGCGGCAGCACTCGATTTGGCGCTTTCCGCCCTGGATGCCGAACGGCTGGACCTTGAGCGTGCGATTGCTGATCAAGGGGGGCGCCGCCTGGCGGATATCCGGAAAGACATCGCGCAACTGGAAGTGGAACGTCAGCGCATTGCGCGTGTCGCTGTGGGCTTCCGCGCGGGTTGTGAGCGTCTGACATTGCCTTTTCCGCTCACGGCGGAGGCGTTTCACGCCTTGCGTGCGGAATTGAACCACCGTCAGGCCCTCGTGACAACGGAACGTTCCAGTCTGGATGAGCAGTTTTTTGACGCTCGTAAGGCCTTGCGAGAACGCAACGACGAGCATGCACGCATTCAGGAAGAGATTATTTCCTTGCGTTCCCGTCTCAGCAGCATTCCACTGGATGCCTTGCGTTTGCGCGCCAGGCTGTGTGAGGCACTGGGGGTGGATGAATCGGAACTTCCTTTTGCCGGTGAGTTGATTGCGATCAACGATACGGAGGCTGAGTGGGAAGGCGCGGCTGAGCGGCTGTTGCACGCATTTGGTTTGAGCCTGTTGGTGCCGGAGGCACGTTATGAGGCGGTGGCGCGTTATGTTGATGGCACGCATCTGAAGGGACGCCTCGTGTATTTCAAGGTGCCAGCGACCGGGGCTTATAACCCCCGTTGGCCGGATGAACCGCGCTCGCTGGTGCATAAGCTGAAGCTGAAGCAGGATAGCCCGTTTCTGCCGTGGTTGGAGGCTGAGCTTGTGCGTCGTTTTGATGTTGTCTGTACGCGGGATTTGGCTGAGTTTCGCCGCTTGCCGGTTGCTATGACGCCGCAGGGGCAATTCAAGTCGGGCGGTGCCAGGCACGAGAAAGATGATCGGCATCGTCTGGATGATCGCAGCCGCTATATTTTGGGTTGGCGCAATCAAGACAAGATTTTGGCACTTGATGCTAAGGGTAGGGCGCTGGCCGAGGAGGGTGCCGCTTTACAGGCGATACTCGTGGGGCTCGACGCCCGTTTGAAGTCGCTTGAAGCCACGCGCCTCATCGTTCACGATTTGCTTAAGGTAATGGAATATAGTGAGCTTGACTGGCAACCGCTGGCGCTTCGCATTGAGGCTTTGACGGAAGAAAAACGTGTTTTAGAGGCGGGTGCCGATGCTTTGAAAGTTTTAGAGGCGCGGCTTGAGGCGATCAAGGTTCAGCGTGGGGAGACTTTGGCGCAGGATCGCGCGTTGCGTGCGGAGTTGGCACGGGTGCAAGAGCGGCTTGAGCAGGCGCAAAAAGGTCTCGAAGCGGCGCGGGTCGTTGAGTCGTCCTTCGAACCGCGGTTGCGGGAAGCGGTGTTTCCGCGTCTTGATGCGATGCGCCCAGAGGCTTTGGGGGAGAAGCGTTTGACGGTTGAGAGCGTCGATAACAGTCAGACTGAGATGCGCACGTGGTTGCAAGGGCACATCAATGCGGTGGCCAAGGCTGTTGAGCGTCTTAAAGAGACGATTGTGCGTCAGATGGGGGAATACAGGCGCGCTTTTCCACAAGAGACTTTGGAGGTGGATGATAGTGTGGCGGCGGCACCGGAGTTCAGGGCGATGCTTCACCAATTGATGGCTGAGGATTTGCCCCGTCACGAAGCCAGTTTTAAAGAGATGTTGAACCAACGCACGATTCAGAGCATCGCGATGTTTCAGGGCTGGCTGGATAAAGAGCGGCAGGATATTGAAGATAAGGTGGCCACGATCAATCGCTCGTTGCAAACGATTGAGTATAATCCGGGGACGTACATCACGTTGGTGGGCGATCGCACCCACGACCCGGAGGTTCGCGAGTTTCAGCGGGAACTGCGGGAGTGCCTGAGCGGCACGTTGACGGACAGCGATGACGAGCTTTATGCCGAGTACAAGTTTTTGCAGGTTCGGCGGTTGATCGATCGCTTCAACGGTCGGGAAGGTCAGACCGAGCTGGATAAGCGCTGGACCCAGAAAGTGACGGATGTGCGCAATTGGTTCGTTTTTTCTGCGAGTGAGCGATGGGGCACCGACAACACCGAAAAAGAATTCTATACGGATTCCGCCGGTAAATCCGGTGGTCAGAAAGAAAAGCTGGCTTACACGATTTTGGCGTCGGCCCTCGCTTACCAGTTTGGTTTGGATCACGATGCAGCACGCAGCCGCAACTTTCGCTTCGTGATGATTGACGAAGCGTTTGGGCGAGGCTCGGATGAATCTGCTCGCTATGGTCTGGAATTGTTCAGGCGCCTGGACCTTCAGCTTTTGATCGTGACGCCGTTGCAGAAGATTCATGTCATCGAGGATTACGTGGCGCATGTGCATTTGGTTCACAACCTTGAAGGTCGTCACTCCATGGTGCAAAGTCTGACCATTGAACAGTATCGTGAGCGCAAGGCGGCACGGTTGTCATGAACCTGATGACGCCGGCAGAGATTCGGGCCAAGGCGATGCGGCTCTGGACCTCCGGGCAGTTTTTGCGGGCCTGGCTTACCGGAGAGCGCCTTTTTCCGATTGATTTTCCGCTAAAAACACCGAGTGGTATCGAGCTGGTGAATCGTTTCACAGAGGTGAGTGTGTGGATCAAACGCCTCCACGCCGATAGCAAGGCCGAGGGTGGCGCTGGTTACCAAGTGGTGGAACGTGTCATCACCCATCGACAACTTGGCGCACAACGCTTGCCGGAACGGGTGCTGATTGAAAGTGTCGATGATTTTTTGGCGATCACGCAGAAGCGCCAGGCCTTTCAATTGTTCCAACGCCTGACCCGAATGACACGCGAGCGGTTGCCCGCGCTTGAGCCTTTTCTTCACAAGAAACCGCTCATCGCCCTCGAATTGGCCGGGGTGTGGGAGCAATTGTTGATGGTGTGTGGGTTTTTTTTGCGCACACCGCGACCCCAGCGCTATTTGCGGGAACTGGACATCGAAGGCGTTGATACCAAGTTTATTGAACAGCACAAGGCGATTTTGCGTGAGTTGCTTGCCCTGGTGTTGCCGGATTCGGTTGTGGATGCCACGGTGATAGGGCTTGCGGGCCACGGTTTTGAACGTTGGTTGGGCTTGCGGTATGACCCACCCTTGATTCGTTTTCGATGGTTGGATCGCACGTTGGCCCCAGCCGGATTAACGGACTTGAGTTTGCCATTGCAAGACTTTGCCGCCTATCAGCCTGCCGTTGCGCGCGTGTTTATCACCGAGAACAAAATCAATGGTCTCAGTTTTCCGGCCCAACCAGGTTCCATGGTGATTTTTGGACTTGGCTACGGCGTCCAGGCGTTGGCAGAGGTACCGTGGCTGAGCGATCGCCCAATCATTTATTGGGGGGATATCGACACACACGGCTTCGCCATTCTGGCTCGAATGCGCGCATGCTTCCCTCAAACACGCGCCTTGTTGATGGATCGTGAGACCCTGTTGGCCCATCGCTCGTTGTGGGTGCAAGAACCTGTCGAGCGTCAGGTGATCGACTTGGCACGGTTGTCAGCATCTGAACAAAGCTTGCTGAACGACCTGCAAAACAATACCTTTGGTGAGCGTGTACGACTGGAACAGGAACGTATTCCCTACGCGTGGTTATGCCAGGCTCTCAATGATCGATGAGTGTGTCTCGCCTGATGAAATCGTCGAACGCGGGTACTGTGCCTTGGCCCCAGGTCATCTTCTGCTTGCCTGGACTATATGGCCGTGCTAGGTGGCAACCGTCGCCTGGCTCACTAAGCATGACGGCAGTCCATCCTTAGATGGTCTGTCGACGGGGTGAGGGAATGGTTGGCCAAATGCGCATGGCCATTTTGGCCATCGACGCGCGCCAGGTCGTGGCGTAAGGGTTAAAGGCTGCATTAAAGGAGCGTTTAAAAGCATGATGGGAAGGGGATTGGCCTTCTGGGCGCTGTTGATGGTCGGGTTTTGGTTTGATGCCATGCCGGCGGAGGCTTGTTTGGGGTGTTCCTGCGGCGGTGGGAGCGGCACCACGGGCGATTTGAGTGCGACCGGGGGGCTTGCCGGACTGTTTGCTGAGGGCCAACGGTGGATGATCCAGGAGAGCCTTAGTTTCAGGAGTCTCAGTGGCTATGCCAATGAGCGGGGGGAGTGGTTTCCTTTGCCTGTGGACGGTCAGGTACAGGCGCTTGCTGGCACGTTGGGGCTTTACTTTTTCCCGCGTCCCGGGACGAGTCTTGGGATTCAGTTACCGACTGTGGGCCAGCGTCTGTCCAAGGCGACTTGGGGTTCGTTTGGTGCACTGATGCCGACGGCTGAGCCCGCTGCTCAGATGGGGTTGGCGCCTGGGGATGTTTTGCTTCAGGGCACGCACGTCTGGCATCAGGGTAGCAATTGGCTGTTTGGTAGTTGGGCGGGTTTGGGTTTGCCAACGGGCTACAGTGGCGACGATGCGAGTCGTTTGAGTGGTCTTGGTACCTTCAGTGTGCAAACGGGCGTGTTGGCCTTGGTGCGATGGGGTGAGGCCGAATTCGTGACCAGTGTTGGGGGTCAAAGCCCCATTGGGGGTGCAGTGGGTGTCCCCGGTGCGTCTTATGCGGGTGAGTCGCTGATGTATCAGGTGTTTGGGAATTATCCGTTAAGCGATCGCTTTCGCGTCGGTTTGACTTTGGCCGGTCAAACGGGTGTTTGGCGGCAAGTGGCGCAAGATGGCCGTTTGCCCAGTTCCAGGCTGAGCATCATACCCGGTGTTCAATGGGCGTTTGGCGATCACCAAGGCGTGCGAGTGGCGCTTGCCACAACCCCGCCTTTGGGCTTGAGCAACACACCCACGGACTGGACCTTGTACCTGTTGGGTTACCAGTTTGTTCGTTAATGGCTGTAACCGGATCACGACGGTTCATCGGATGAGCCATTCGTGGTCGATTGATGAAAGGATTTGATGATGATGTTTTCCCGTTTGGGTTATTTCACGGCGCTCATGTTGTCAGCGAGTATGCTGCAGGCCTGTCAGACGATCGCAACCAGCGCCACCCTGGTGACGCAGCCCAGCAATCTGGTGGCTGACAAGCAGGTGTCGGTGGGCGCCAAACCACATGGCATCGCGACGGTTGGGGGGTATGTCTACAACGCCGATACCGGTGCGGCACAGATCTCCGTGATTGATGTGCGTAGCGACGAGGTGGTGACCCGCGTGGCCATGAAGCCTGGCGGGACGCCGGGTTACATCCAGGCGTTTCGAGACGGTCGTCACGCGCTGGCGTTGGATACCGCGCGGGGCGTTTTGCTGGTGATTGATCCACTGGTCGAACACCAGGTGGTCCAGGAGGTTCCGGTGGGCAAGGGGCCTGACAAAGTGGTGATTGCAAGCAATGATCGCGACGTGTATGTCTCGTTGACCGGCGAATCACAGGTCGTGGCGCTGCAGTTTGATGCTGACCGCAGCCAGGCACCAACCCGCAAATCGTACAGCGTGGGCGCTGTTGCGGGAGGGGCTCACAAGCATCGGGCGATCGCTGCGGGTGGATCCTGGCTGGTGGTGCCCAATTCGGCTGACAACCACACCTCGTTGATAAACACGAATGATGGTTCCATCCGACTGCTCAAAGATGGCAACGATCCGGGGCCCGTGGCATTGGGGCAGCAATTGGGGCGTCCCACGGTCGCGATGGTCGGTTATAAGACCAGTAATACCGTGGGATTGTTTGATCTTGCGGATGGCAGCCAAACGAGTCTGTCAGGCCTCGGTCAGACGCCAAGCGACGTGGCGGTTGATACCGAACTGAAACGAGCGTTTTTTAGCATGACAGGGTCCAATGAGGTCGCGGTGATTGATTATGAGGCCAAAACCGTGTTGGGCCGCATACCTGTCGGGAAGCGTCCCGTCCACACCTACATGGCGCCCGAGTGGTCTGACCAGGCGGTGCGATCGCTGCAACATGTCGGCATGCGCGGCGTGCACGAAGTCTGGGTCGGCAACGACGATGACGGCACGGTCAGTGTGATTGACAGCGAAGCCATGCGGGTGAAGGCAACCATTCAGACCGGTGCCGGACACCACAAGATGACCTTTTGGGGTCATAAGGCGTATGTGTCAAACATGACGGATAACACCGTCTCGGTGATTGATCGCGCGGTTTTACCTTAACGATTTTTGCATGGTCACGCAGAGGGGGCATCGTTGGATGCCCCCTTTTTGATGATGACGTGTCAAACACTCGCCGTTGGCGTTCACGTCATGTGCAAAAAATGCCCTCGCCTGATTCTGGATGATGACTGTATAATGTGGCGTCGTTGCGTGCTGGTTTGCGGTTGTCGTTGGTAACTGTGGGGTCGAGGGGGCATCGTGCCATCGCGTCAGGCATTTCGGTCGAAGTTTTTGTGATAAAGTGACGCGTCGGGTTCTGTTTAAAAATTGTTTGTAGACCAAAAAAATCAGGCACCTATGTGCTGTTGTTCAAGAACAGCCCGGGTTTGATCACCAATCAATGCTTTTCTTTATAACAATCGGTATCAGCGAATGACGGAGACGTTCGTCTCTCAAACGAAGTGGTGACCCATCCAACGGTCGCCTTGTGGCAGATAAGAGTTGGTTTGACCAGCAGCGGTATCCTAGTTGTGAAAGTGGAATGGTTTGGACTTGAACGGGTCACGCTTGATTAAAGGCAGCCTTAAAATTCGGGGTTCAGGTGTTGCCGTGCCTGAGTGCCAGGGGCCGGATCGGGTATACACAGCCATTTCCAATGCGGATGTATCACGCATCATTGCAGGTGGCACCGCTTCGGACCGAGAGGTGGCGGCGTTGACGCGCTTGATGGCGTCGAGTGGCGGCCATACGCGTTATTGGTGTGACTGGATTGGCGCCAAACCGGATGCGCAAGCCCCCGATGCAGTGGATTTGGCGCTGCAGGCGGCCAAATGCGCTTTGGAAGATGGGCAATTGGGTATTTCAGACATTGATTTGGTCATTCTGGCGCTTAGCACGTCGACCTTGCCGACGATTGCTTCCACGTCGCCTTTGTGTGATCGCTTGGGCCATCGTGGCCCGAGTTTCGATCTCAAAGCCGGTTGTGCCGGAAGTCTTTATGCCCTGCACTTGGCCTCTGTGCTGCTGACGACTGGTTATCGTCGCGTTTTGGTGATTGGTGTGGATACGATGTCCAAATATATGGACCCGGACACACTGAAAGGATTTCCAACTGTTGGTGACGCTGCCGGAGCACTGGTCCTGGAGGCTGGTGCTAGCCAAAATTTTGTATCATTGCTGGATGGCGAGTATTCGACCTGGGCCACTGCCGGGGTATTCGGCCCACTGCCTCCGCGTTTTGATCAACTCGATGCGTATGCGTTCCAAGGAGCTCCGACTCGCCTCAAGGAGCGCATTGCCGAGGCTTATTTTGAGAGTCTTAAGACACTGTTGCAGCAAACCGGCACCACACCTTCCGATTTGGCTGCCTGGGTGCCGCATGCCATGGCGTTGCCGGTGGTGCAGGCCGTGGCTGCGCGTTTTGATGGTTTGACGCTTTTTGAATGTTTCTCGCGCTACGGCAATACAGGCTCGGCCTCGTTGCTGCTGGCGCTGCATGAAGCACGGCGAGGATTGCAGGGCCCAATCGCACTGAGTGCGTTGGGGGCAGGCATGCGTTGGGGTGCCGCGCATTGGAGTGACTGGCAATGAGCAATCGATTGGATGGGCGACACGCATTGGTCAGTGGTGCGACAAGCGATATCGGGCTTGCGATCGTTGGTTCATTGCTCTCGGCGGGAGCCACAGTCCACGCCCTTGGGCGGCGGCTTGAGCGACTCGACACACTTCAGCACGAACGCTTGCACGCGCATGCGATCGACTTGGTGGATGAGGCGGCGCCAGCTAGGATCGCCTCACTGGGTTCGATTGACATTTTGGTGCTGAACGCGGCCCACCCATCAGAACGCAAGCCGTTGCTGACAGGTGGTGTGTCGCTGGTTCGGGCCGTGATGGAAGTCAATTTTTTTGCCGGCGTCACGCTGCTGCAAGCGGTCTTGGGGGGGATGGTTGACAGGCGTTGGGGGCGCATTGTGCACATCAGTTCGTTGGCCGCTGCTATCGGGCAGGCGCAGTCGCCTGGCTACTGTGCGTCAAAGGCTGCGTTGGATGCATTGTTGCGAAACTTGGCGATTGATTATTCGCCGTACGGGATTACTGCCAATAGCGTTGAGGTTGGGCCCGTCAACACGGAGCGCCTGCAGGCGCATGGCCCGATTAAGCTGCGTCGGCTCGCTTTCAGTTCGGCGGTGCGTCGTTTAGGCAATCCGGAAGAGGTTGCTCACGCGGTGAATTACCTGGTGAGTGAACAAGCTGGGTTTGTGACAGGTGAAAGTTTGCGTGTAAACGGGGGCATACATCTCGCCAACCCCATGTCAACGATGTACGTGAAAGAGGGTTCCGAAGCGTGAACCACGTGCCTAAAGATCGTTACCTCGCCAAGTTGGCGCGTTTGGGACAGCTATCCTTCGAGGCGCGCTTGATCGGTTTGTTTGATCCCGGTACGTGTGAACTGCTCAATGTTCCGGACTGGGATGCCGCTTGGGAGCAAGCAGTTACAAGCGCGCGCGGTTTGGTGCATGGTCGTCCTTGTTTTGCTTATGCAACAAATTTTCTGGTTGATGGCGGCACCGTTGGGGCCAAAGAGGCGAGCACCATTGTGGCGTTGTTGGGTCTTGCGGCGCGTGAACGGTTGCCGGTTGTGGCATTGTTGCATTCCAACGGCGCGCGGGTGACGGAACGCTATGACGCGATGGCGGGCAATGGCATGCTGTTTAAGGAGATGACCCGTTTATCGGGTGTGGTGCCTCAGCTGGCGGCTTGCATGGGGCTGTGTTTGGGTGTGGCGGCGTATCTGGCGGCACTGGCCGATCTCAACTGGATGGTTGCCGAGCATAGTCACGCGGCCACGACAAGTCCCGCCGTCATTCGCTTGGCGACCGGACAGCAAGTGAAATGGGGTGAGTTGGGTGGTGCCCGCATGCACGCGAGCCAAAGTGGCTTTGCCCATTTTGTCGCCCAGCATGAGGCGGCATGTTTGGCGGATATACGGCGGGTGTTGGATCTTTTGGGGGGCGATCGCCCCTTCGAGGCGCCCGTAACCGTGGCAATCGAGTCGTTGATACCACGCGCACCCAGCATCCCGTATGACATTCGAACACTCATTGATGCCATTGTGGACCAGGCGAGCTTTCAGGAAGTTCACAAGGATTGGGGTCAAAGTCTGGTGTGCGGTCTGGCACAACTCGGCGGTCGTCCGATTGGTGTGCTGGCCAATCAATCCAGCGTGCGCGGTGGCGTGCTCGATACACAGTCACTGCGCAAGGCCAGTCGCTTTGCGCAACTGTGCAACGCGTGGGGCTTTGCGCTCGTTTACCTGGTGGATGTGCCGGGTTTGATGGTAAGTATGGAAGAGGAGCAAGCGGGCATTCTGGATGCCGGTGCGATTTTTTTTCACGCGGTGGATACGGATGTTCCCCGGATTGCTGTGGTGATTCGCAAGTGTTACGGCGGTGCTTTTGTGATGATGCAGGCGCGTCAAGCGGGCGGCGATCGCGTGTATGCCTACCCCAACGCGCAGATCGGTATCGCAGGCCCTGAAGTCACCTTTGCGATCGTGCACGGGAAAGAACATTTAACCCACTCGGAACCCAAAGATTTTCGAAACGCATCCATCCAGGCACTCAGACAGGTGCCAACGGATGCAGAGGCGGCGCTGGCTGCAGGTTTGGTGGATCGCATCATTGAACCGTCAGAAACCCGCGCGGTGCTCATTGATACCTTGGCAGAAATCGGGCCGTCTCCCACCAGAATACGTCACCCGCGCAAGCATCCCAATTTGCCAGTATAGGAGATCAACTATGTCCACGTCTGTTGCAGAACGCCTCACCGCCATTTTGATTGACGTTTTGATGCTTGAAGACCCCACTTGCGTTCGGCCGGAGGCCCACTTGATTCACGATCTGGGAGCCGAGTCGATTAACGTGGCCGAAATCATCGTGGCCATCGAGCACGAGTTTGGCGTCAGCGTACCGGATAACGTGATTCAGCAAGCGTCCACCGTCTCCGCATTGCAAGCGACCATCGAGGATCTGCTGCCCAAGGCGTAGCGGCATCAAATGTTGGCACCACAGCCAACATTTGCCAATAGGTCTTCATCCACAACATACAGGGCCGCGCCTGCCGTGTAACCGGCACCAGCGGCCAAGAGTAACACGCGATCGCCTGCTTTGAGGCGCTTGGCGCGCAACGCCTCATCCATGGCCACCGCGACGGTGGCACCTGAGATGTTGCCGACGGTCTCAATGTTGCAAATGACCTTTTCAAGGGGCAAGCCCGCTTTCCAGGCGATGCGCTTGAGTATGTGCATGTTGGCTTGATGGGGAATGAGCCAATCAATATCGTTGAAGGTAAGGCTGACACTGTCCAGCAACTCGCGCGCAGCCAACAGCATCCCTTCGACCGCGGAAAGGTAAATTTGGGGGCCGTCTTGCATGCGGATGCAGTGGCGCCTGGTGGCGACGGTTTCGGGACTGGCTGCTTCCCGAGAGCCGCCTGCGGGAACATAGATGCTGTGAGCGCCTGTGCCGTCAGCGGACAGACCGATGGCGATCAACCCCTGATTGAGCGGAGCTGGTGCCAACAGGGCGGCACCAGCACCGTCACCGAAGAGGGCACACGTGGCGCGATCCGTGACATCCAGGTAACGTGAACGCACGTCGGCCGCGATCGCCAAAACGGCGCGATCGCCTGTCGCAACCGCGCGGGCCGCCGCATCCAATGCATACAAAAAGCCAGCGCACGAGGCCGTCAGGTCAAACACCGGCAAACGAGGCAAGCCCAGACCGGCGTGCACGAGGCAGGCCGTCGAAGGGCTTGAGTAATCGGATGATACCGTGGCCACCACCAGACGGTCCAAGGATACTGCGAGATCCCCTGCGCATGCGAGTGCTTGCCGACCGGCGGCGATCGCCAGGTCACTCGTCGCTTGATTCTCAGCCACCCACCGTCTGAATTTGATTCCACTCAAACGCACCATCTCCTCCGCATCAAGCGGGGCGCCCATGGCCACGAGATCCGCATTCGATACAACCCGTTCCGGCAGATAAGCGCCGGTTGTGACGATGCGTACACCACACCCAAATTCAGCCGGTTTAAAAATCTTCACGACACCAGACTCCAGACAAAGCGCACCAACGCCCCCAAACTCCCAAAACGCTCGGGTGTGACATCTTTTGCCCCAAGCGTTAACCCGAAGCGATCCTCAATGGCCTCAACCAACAACACAACCGCTAACGAATCCAATGCCAAAGGGGCGTCATCTGACTCAGGCGTCGCGTAGTCGAGAACCAATTCACGCACGCTGCGATAACACTCATCCCACGTCATCGGGTCACGTTCCCCCTTCAGTTGCCAGATGCTGCAACACTTGCCAGTCCAACTTGTCACGCGCGTTGCGCGGCAAGTGCTCCACCACGACGATGCGCCGTGGGCGGCCAGCCAAAGGCAAATGCGCCCGCACGTGCGCTTTGATTGCAGTGATGATGCCTGGATCGCCCGCCACAAACGCAACCAGGTAATGATCAACCATGCTGTCGGGGCGTGCAACCACGGCAGCCTCCCTGACTCCCGCCACCGCTTGAATGACCGCGGTCACCTGTTGCAGGCTCACGCGTTCTCCAGCCACTTTGATAAGACCATCCTGCCGACCAACGGTGAAGATGTAGCCGGCGTCATCCACCCAACCGTCATCGCCTGAGAGCAAGCCACCTTCAATCAGTACCTTTGAAGATCCCGTTTCGTCATCCAGGTATCCCCGCATAATGGAAGGGCCTTGAATCCATAATGTTCCCGTTTGCCCGGGTGGTAACGGTGTGCCTTGGGGATCGCGTGCCAACACGGTGAGACCCGGCAAGGGCCTACCGACCGAGCCCGCATGAAACGCGGGCTCTTGATCCGAACACGCAGCCACCCGCGGACTGGCCTCCGTCAGCCCATACTGGTTAAAACGACGCGCACACGGAAACACCTCACCCAAACGCTCACGGGTCGCTTGATCCAGTGGCGCACCCGCTGATGCGACATAACCCAACTGCGGACGCTCGGATACCGGCATATCCAAGGCCGCTTCGCACAAGCGTCGCAATGATGTTGGGACCCCAGACAGTCCGCTGGCATCCAATGCGCGCATCGTGGATAACTGCTGCGCTGGAAAGGGGAGATCCTGCATCATCAACAAGGTGCCCCCGGCACGCAAGGTGACCAGGGCCTGTCCCACGAACGCATAGCTGTACGACAAAGGCAGGGTGAGGGCTGTGCGCGGAAACTTGCGCACCGGCAGATAACTCAAAATTGCATCGATGTTCGCCATCAGGCCGTCCAGACTGAGCAGCACCCCCTTGGGGCGGCCGGTTGAACCGGAGGTGAAGAGCAACAACCCAATCCCCGGTGCCAGTTCACGGGGGTTGTCGCACGGTGAAGCCAGCGTGATAGCACCCTCGAAGCTCGCTTGTGTAATGAGTTTGACCGGCCGCGCTGTCTCAAGCAGGCCAAGGTCGTTTTGCCGCCCGTCCCACGGCATCAACGTGGCACCAGCTTCCAGGACAGCCAACATCGCAAGGACGGCAGCAGCGCTGCGGGTGTCAACGGCAACGATTTGACCCGGTTGGACACCGGCTTCACGCAATGTGTCTGCAGCCTGTTCCACGGCTGTGATCAGCGCCTGATAAGTGAGTGTCTCACCCAAGGCTGTGGTCAGTGCCGAATGGGTGGGCGCACCCGATGTCATCAAAAGTGTGTCTAAAAATCCTCGCATCGCCATCATCCAAGTCTTGCATAGCGAGGGTTGTACCTGCATGTCCCAATGATGTTGCCAATCGCGTGGGCCACGAAAACAATCATCACGGCCGCCACGACCTGCGGATCCAAGGGTTGTCTTACGACACGCTTGCGCCCTATCTGATTCCACACGTGTGCCATCAGTTAGCACCCAATGTGCCGACATCGCGTCGTCTGAAGCCGAGCAAAGTGCCACGGCCATCCGGTGTGCAACGCCAGATGGCCGTGGCTTTGCCTGCTTGAGCCAGGGTCAGGGATTGATAAAGTGCATCGAATCCGTTGGTATCATGGTCCTTCGCGGTGGGCGTCAAAAGTGCACAGTCGCCGCCGAGTCGTTGGTTGAGTTCGTGCAAGTGCTCAGTCGTCGGATGTGTGTGGCCATTGGTATGGATCAAGGCTGGTTCAAGTGTACTGGTGTCGTCCTGGCTCACCAACAGCATCCAGGCCGTGGGCGTTTTCCTGCGATAGGCGCCAATAATGGCCAGGTCACAACGTTTTTTTTGCAAATCATGCCAGGCTGTCCAAAGTGCCAGTGGGGCAGCCAATTCATTCGCTTCCAGCGTCCAAAACGGCCCTGTGCAGCCATATGTGATTGCCAATTGTGCAAAGGGACCATAGGTCATGTGTTCGAAGACCATTGCCGATACCCTGAACGAGTCGAATCCTTTTGACACGATCTGCTCGACCGTTACTTGATGAACGTCCAGTTTTTCGCGGCCCAGCGCGTGGTAAACTCCGACGATCGCCCCAGTGCCCTGCAATTCAGACCAGTCTTGTGCCAGGTGGTGGAGTTGCTTGCCAACGGGCCCGATGATGCGAGACGGTTCATCCGGTTCATTGACGCACCGGCCCATGCGTATGACGTTCAACCCCATTTATCACCCCTTGCGAAAATCACCGCGGCATTGGCGCCTCCCATGCAGGATGCAAGCGATAACACGTGTTGAAGCACCATCGGTCGCGGCACCACGATGACATCCAAACCGAGTGCCTCAGCGACTTGATCGACATGCAGAGTTGGCGGGGCCACTTGATGCCGGAGTGCCAACAGGCAAGCGAGGGCCTCAAGTGCGTTGGCGCCACCTTGCGCATGCCCGTGCGACCCTTTGGTAGAACTGACGGGAACGCGGTAAGAGCCGAACACCGCGTGAATGGCTGCTGCTTCGCCGGCATCGTTGGCGGCTGTGCCGGGTGAATGCGCGTTCAGGTAATCAATCGCATCGGGAGATAGCCCAGCCTCTTGCAGTGCACGACGCATGGCAAAGGCAAGACCGCGTCCATCGGGGGCCGTCCGGGTTGGATGGGACGCGTCGTGTCCTGTACCAGTACCCACAATTTCGCCCCATACGCGTCTACCAGCCGCTCTGGCCTGTTCGAGCGGTTCAAGCAGAAAGAAGGCACCCCCTTCACTGAGTAAGAAGCCATCTTGATTGACGGCAAAGGGGCGCGGCACGGTATCGGTCATGACATCGAGATAAAGATAACCCCCGATTGCCATGGGGCCGGCAACATCCACGCCCCCTGCCAGCATGTACTGACAGTCGCCGGCCCGCAGCCGATCATACGCCCAGGCCAGCGCGTAATTGCTGGATGCGCAAGCGATTGGCGTACCGGTGATTGGGCCTGTCAGGCCCAGTGTGCTGGCGATCGCAGGAAGGAGCGATCGCCCCGGTGGCCTCGGCGGCACACCCAGGATGTCACCTTCCATCCAGGCGGAGCCCAGTGCGAGACCCGTACCGCGTGGTGCCTGTATAAGCCCTGCTGAAGCCAGGGCTTGACGTCCGAGGTCAATACTGAGTGCCAAGGTGCGCTCACCTGGTGCTTCTTGGTGATCCGCCCCGGGTAACGCGGCAAGTCGGCAGCCAAGGCCTGGAAAATTGGGTTCGGAGTGCCAGGTGGCAACCGGCATAGGCCCCTGGCAGAGTCCTTGCCAGAAGGTGTCGAAGTCGCTGCCGAATGGTGAGGCAAACGCACAACCGCTAATGGCGACCCGCATCAGGCGTTCTGCCGATCCAGCACGAACTGCGCCAGACGACCGGCACGCAGATCACTTTGCAGTTCACCTGGTCGCAATTTGATGCGATAACGCATGCGCAACTTCGCGGCAAGCTCAGCCAGAGCCAGCGAGTCGAGTCCCAAATCCTGCACGAGTTCGGTTTCTGCAGTGATAACCGGTGGCTCTGTTTCGGTGATCTCAGCGATCCAGTCAGCCATTTGTTGCATTAATGCTTCAACCGTCATTGATGATCCTTTCGGCCGTGCGTCAACTACAAACCTGTCACGCACGCTCAGCTATGCCCATCGATTACTCAATACCGCGTTCCTTTGGCAACCACGGTTCCTTTTGGCAACTGGGCACCGGGACGGATAACCGCACCTTCCTCAATTGTCACACTCGCCTCAATCACCACACGATGCCCAATCACCACATTGTCAGCGATTCTCACCCCTGACTGAATCAAACACCCCATCCCGACAAAGACATCCTCACCCACCTGAACGTCCGGCAGCAACTTTGTACCCGGCCCCACACTGCTGCCATCACCAATACGCACCCCCGGCATCAGCGATACCTCACCCATTAACTGCACCCCGCGTCCGATTTCGACCGGTGCCAGGATTAACAGACCATTTTCAACATAATGACCGATGACGATCGTTCCCAATGCCAGCATGCTGTCACGTTGCACGGTGATGAGTGACGGGTCAAGGACCATCATCGTGCTCGCCGTCTGCATGTTCCAAGCCACGCGTGCGCCTTGTGAACGCAAAACGAACCAACGCAACGAGGCAAAGGAATAAATCAGGTTTGACCAGACAGGAAGATGAAATATGCGTTGGATGGCAAAACGCAGCAGCCAGCTCACACACTGTGGGTGCAAGGGGTACGGATAGCGCCCGGGTCTCAGGCGCGGAATGAGAAGGTTCAAAACCAGCGCAATCACACTCATGCCGCACACTTGAACAAACAGCCATAGCGGCGCCAGACCCCATAAAGCCCAAATTGGCAAGGGCAATGACGTCAACAGCATCGCCATCGCTGCCAAGGGCAAGCCGACAACGACGAGCAACAGGATGAGAGCGATGGTATCGAACAATAAAACCAGCATCTGTTTCAATCCGCAGCTTGGGAAACGATGCCGACCCGTTGCAAAGCCCCCGATTCGAATGCATCCCGGCACGCCAGACGCTGCACTTTGCCGCTGGTGGTTTTCGGCAAGGTTCCTGCGGCGATCGGCACCACATGCTCAAGCGTGAGCCCATGCTGGTTCCAGACTGCATCGCGCGCCACCCGTTCAAGCGTTTGCAACGATTCAGCCGTTACCTCCGCACGGGCATCCAATTCGACGGCCACAATCACGCGCTCCTCACCATCGCGAACAACCCCGAATGCGGCAGAACAACCGGAGCGAAACGGCGGCGCAGCGGCCTCTACGGTCTGTTCGATATCGTGTGGAAAAAATTTGCGACCGCGTACGATCAACAGATCCTTTAAACGACCACGCACGAATAACTCACCATCGTGAATATAACCAAAGTCTCCCGTTCGCAGATAAGCTTCCGACTCATCATCGGCCAGGTGTGCCTGAAAAAGTGCCTGCGTCAGCTCAGGTCGCTCCCAGTAACCCAGTGCGACTTGTGGACCCTGCACCCAAATCTCACCCACGGTGCCATCCTCACAAAGCGTGCGGCTGTCCGGGTCCACCACCTTCACCCGATGGTCGAGCCAAGCAGTGCCACATCCCACCACTTCTCTGGTGTGGTCATCCTCGATCACCTCGCGAATGGTCGGCGGAACCAGCTTGGCCTTGGACGTGACCAGCAAGGTGGCCTCGGCCAATCCGTAACAGGGATGCAAGGACTCCCAGCGAAAGCCGGATGGTTCGAATGCCTCGGCAAAACGACGCATGGTCGCCGCTCGAATCGGTTCTGCACCGGTGAACGCGACGCACCAGGAACGCAGATCCAATGTCGCCCGTTGTTCCGCCTTGATGCGTTTGACACAGTATTCGTATGCAAAATTAGGTCCGCCGCTGGATGTCGCGCGGTAACGCGTTATCACATCGAGCCAAACAAACGGGTCTCGCAAAAAAGTCAGAGGAGACATCAATACAACCGGAAATCCCACATACAGGGGGTGCAGGACGTTGCCGATGAGGCCCATGTCGTGGTGCAACGGCAGCCAGCCGACACCGACAGACGCTTCGTCAAGGCCAAAGGCTGCCCGGATGCAGCGTTGATTTTCCAAAATGTTGTGATGGCTAACCATGACCCCACGCGGCGTTGCCACAGAACCCGATGTATACTGCAAAAAAGCCAGCGATTGGGCATTGACGCGAGGCGCTTTCCACTCATCAGCTTCCGCCTCGGCTACATCATCGGTTGTCAAGACCAAACAACGGCCCTGCACGGCAGCGCTCAACGCTGCCAGGTGCGGCTTGACCGTTAAAATTGCCTGCGCCCGCGCATCTTGCATCAATAACTGCACACGCGCCACCGATTGGTGTTTCTCCGGAAACGGCGTGGGCACGGCCACGGCGCCTGCATACAGGCACCCAAAGAAGCCTGTTACAAAGTCGATGCCGGATGGATAGAGCAAAATCACGCGCTCACCTTGCAGCCGATGCGCACAGAGACGAGCGGCGATCGCCCGCGCCTGGGCATCCAGTTGCGCATAGGTCAAAGCCGCAACTTCTTCGCCGTTGTGACCCAAAAAACGATAAGCCACCCGGTCAGCCTGGCTGTGCGCGCGCATCTGTAGCAGATCCACCACCGTTGCCGACGCTTGTGTCGCTGTATCAATTGCAACCATGACGATCACCCCTCCCTATTTATCGTTCGCCACCTGTGTTTGGCCCCAAAAACGACCGGTTCGTGCCATATATGCTTCATAGTCGGCACCATGCACGGTCTTTAGATAGTCCTCTTCGGCGCGAATTAACACCTGATGCAAAACGAGATTCAAAACCATCAACATCAGCATCAGCCAATCGGGAACCAGCAAGAAAATACCGCAAGAGCCAATGATGATAGCGACGTAAATCGGATTTCGCGAATACGCATAGATGCCGTGCGTCACCAGGGGCGGCGGCGCATCGTAATGGACCCCCACCCGCCACGAAGCCCCCATCTGACTCTGGGACATCCAACCAATCAACAGACCCATAACACCAAGCACGCATCCCAACTGTCTAAACAACTCGGTCTGAAGCACGGGAATCGGCGGAATCCATTCATACACAACGGGCCACAAGAATTTTATCGCCACCACCACGTTAAAACCGATCAAAACAACCGACAACCCACGCTGGGCGAAACCAAACACGCTCTCACCAGACGGTACCTTAACCGGGAAGCGTCCGGTCATGCGCCAAGTCAGGATCGGTCGCACGACCAATAAGCTGCCTTGAAACACCAGCAGAAAGCCCAACAAAAAAAGGTCCCAATGACTCACACCATGTCCTCAACATCCAATCAACTGAAACGGGATAGACACCACGCGAATAAAAGACGCGCCGGTTGCATCTTAGGGATGCGTACCACAATGTGACGTGTTAATATCGCTTGGCTTGCAACATTTTTGAATCAATGCATCAATCGTTCCATCCATCAGACACACTGTTTGCTTTTTAAATGTTGGTAACACCCGGCGGTCGGTAGCACCATTACCTGGGTTTTTGGGGGTCACATTGCTGTCGCAGCACGTCAGGCTGATCAGCGAAATTGATGGTTTCTCAATCGTCAGCCCTGATTGATAATGTCGGTGTCTGGGAAAATCTGGTTGCACAGTTATCAACTCTGGGCATTCATTGCCTCTTTGGCGAAGGCCTTGTCACCAGATGTCACCAGCACCATCACGGAACATGTTGGCAAGGAGAAAAACGTCGTGTTTCAGCCTGGTCCTGCCACGATTCACCGTTTGGGGCAATGGTTGCGTACGCGCGCGGCGTTGACTTTCGAGTTAACGAGTCGCCAACCGCAGCGGGCGCAAGCCCGTTATTTGAAAGCGTTGCTCCAACGCAACCGTGACAGTGTTTATGGGCGTAATCACGGTTTCGATGCACTGTCTTCCGTGCAGGCGTATCAGGCCCGTGTGCCTTTGGTCACGGCCAAGGACATGGCACCGTGGATCAAACGATCGATGGCGGGTGAGCGACAGTTGCTCACGACTGAGGCGCCCATTTTTTATGGCATGACGTCGGGCACCTCTGGCGAACTCTCGTATGTTCCCATAACCCCGACGTATCGAGCCGAATTGATGCAAACGCAGCATGTTTCATTTTGGCATCTGTTTCGACGTTTTCCGGGCGCGTTTACGGGCCATTTGTTGTATTTCGTGGGCTACAGGGAATGGGATCGGGCGGCCGACGGGTTGGAAATCGGGCAGATGAGCGGTTTTAACTACACGGAGCAACGCCCGCTCATTCGTTCTTTGTTTGCCTGGCCTTACGAACTGTGTACCCTGCGTGACCAGGACCTACGCGGTTACTTGGCCTTGCATCAGGCCCTCTTGAAAAATCTCACGTTAATCACCGGTGTTTTCCCATTGCCGATCGTTCTGTTTCTGCGCCGCCTTGAAGGCGATCTTGAGCCGCTGATAAAAGACTTGCACGACGGAACGCTCTGCGGCATGGGTCCATTACCCCCTGATGTGCAGCGTTGGCTTGGCCGTCTTGAACCGCGTGCCGACCTGGCTAAACGCCTGGAACGAGCCGCAACCGCCCCGGTGGAAGAAAAAGTTGCCCACCTTTGGCCCGATTTGAAGCTGGTCTACTGTTGGACCACGGCGACTGCCGGGCTCTACATACAGGAGCTTCAACGACGCCTGGGTGCTCAGGTGCAGATACGTGATGCAATCTACGCCGCAACCGAGGCTTGGTGCAACGTCACGTTGGGCGATGTCGAAACCGGCGGCCCCTTGGCGCTCGACTCAGTCTTTTTTGAATTCATACCCGAGGATACCTATGAAAGTGGACGTCACGACACCCTGCTTGCCCACGAGTTGCAAGACGGCCGTCGCTATTACATTGTGGTCAGCAACTCCGCCGGTTACTATCGCTACGTGGTGGGAGACATCGTGGAGGTATGCGGCTTTTACCATGCGACACCGCGCATTCGTTTCGTGCGCAAAGGCGGTGCCAAAAGCAGCATGGTGGGGGAACTGCTTGATGAAACCCAGGTAAATGAGGCTGTCGGCAGCGTTTTAAGTGAGTTGCGGCTGGAGGCTACCTGGTTTGCGCTCGTGGCGGATCCCACACGGGCCGTTCCCCGTTATCGCCTCTATTTTGAAGCCGCGCCGGACCACGCATCCATGACAGACGCGGAACTTGACTCGCTCGCGGCGCTTGTGGATCAACGCCTGCGCCAGGTATCTCACTTCCAATATGAACGCTTGCGGAAACAGGACCAACTCGCGCCAATTTGCCCGCAACGCCTGCCAATTGGCAGTTTTGCCCGCTGGCGGGCAAGGAAAATGGCGGAAGGCGTCGGCGAAGCCCAAATCAAGGCGGTTCATTTGTTCTCCGATGCGACCAAACTACCGCCGGAATTACACCCGTGACAGTCCGAGCAACGGGCATTCGACAGGTCACCGCCTGAAATCCTGACCATCAAGTCATAGCTATCTCAATGTAAACGTCGCGAGCCACAACAGTCGTGTTTCGGTATGCAGACGAAGCACACTCAAACATGCATTACAACCGTTTTTAGCACTTTTGACTTCCCGAAGTCGTTAATGAGCCCCCCAAACACCTAAATGTTTACACATTTGCCACCCCCGAAATTCCGGGGTAGCCAGGTTGATTGCAAGCAACGCTTACACGATGTTGCGGGTTCTGACGTGCATTGCCAAAGGCTTGAGCTGTTGGGCGGCTTGACGGATGTGTTGCCCATCCGAACAGGCAACCAGCATCAAGTAGCCTTTGTTGAGCAACTGTTCGCAAAACTGGCGTTCATCGTCTTCGGCATTCGTTTGCGTCGCAGCGCTCAAGCTCTCGCCGATGGCCGCGCCGGTGAGCGTGTGCAGCGTGGTTTCAAACGCAATCGCAGCCGGACCGGCACCCATTAACCAAGGCCCCACGACAGGCAAACCGAGCAAGCCAAGCCCCGCAACGATTCCCAGCACCCCGCCGATCCCACTGCCAACCACTGCGGCGTTGTCGCTGTTTGGGACAGGCTGACACCAGGTGGTCAACGCCTCGCCAAAAGCAGGAAGCCCTTCATCGTGTGCTTGTACCGATTCCGCTCGAGATCCCAAAACGACACTGCGCGTATCGAAGTTGAGCGATCGAAGCCGTGCGAGTGCCTGTTTGAGGTCTTCGGCACGCCAAAAAAAAGCCACCAACTGATGCGTGTTGGTCGCCGTCATCTCACTCATCTCAACTCCCCTTTGTGTCCGTTGAGGGCGCGCGTTTAACTGCGCATGCCAGGAATTGTAGTGCTGGCGTCAGCACCACTCAACGAACGAGTGGCCTTATTGAGGAGTGATTCACGAATCAAATGACGTGAGCTGGCCATGCATACGATGGTCACACCGATGAGCAAGGCTGCCGATTTAACCCGCATGGTGCCACGCAGCGAGTCAATGAGCAAAAAGATGGCTCCCAGGCTGCAAATGATTCCGATAGCCAGCAATGCGATCGCAAGCGGACTCAATGCACCGCCTGGCAAGGTGAACAACACCACGGGACCCGCCACAAACTGTGCGACACTGGGAAACAGCGCCCAGCGTATCCCGAGGCGCACCACCATCGCGCGTGCCTCAGGCGCCAAATCAGATTGGGTGCGCCCCCACCATAAACTGATCCAAAACCCTGTGATGGCCAAGCTCGCGAGCAGGAAGTGTGCGTACCGCGGCAATACGTTTCCGACATGCAGCAAGGACCAAAAAAATCCGGGTTGTTGTTTCCATACCGCGGGTGTCAGCATCAAGTTGGTATTGGTCAAGTAAATGAGCGGCACCATCAACAACAACACGGTGGCACACACGCCGGCACCGGCGTGCCAGCCAGGATGTCGTATGCGCAGGGATGTCCAGCCAAAATGGTAGATGTAAAGCATAAGGAAGGCCACCGTGACCAAGGCGATGACAGCCAACCAAGCCGACGCGATCAAGATGCTGCTGGTATAGAATGGTGTTGTGTAAGCGATACTGATCAACAACAACGGGCCCACACCAAGCACGACAGCGATACTTTTGTGTACCGTGACGGCTGCGATCAATTGCTGCACAAATGGCAATAGATGCGATCGGCGCCGCGCCAGAAAGTGTGTGTGCAACGCAATCAGACACCCGCCGAGCATCAGGTTCACAAACACGATGTGCGAGATAAACGCGATGACCAGTGCAACTTTAGCCAGCGCCAAGGGCACCGGCAAGGGAAGATCAATGCTTTCCACGACTGGTATGCGCCTCTTGGGGTAATGAATGGTTCAAACTGCGCAAATATCGTGCCAGCGCTTTTTTTTCGGCTTCGGTACCCACAAAGGGCGGCATGAATGGATGCACCCGCTCCTGGATACCAATGAAACCAACGATGGCCGTTTCGTCCCAGTTTTTCACCTTGGCCTGTAAACCGTTAAGACCGTTGATTGTATGACAGCTGGCACACTCAAGACGGTAGATTGCCTGGCCCCGCAGACGATCGCCCTCAATCCCCCGCGGATACTGCGGTACGTAGCGGGCATGGGCCAAAATGCCATCTTGATCGAGTGTGGCGCGATCCGACACCTTGATGCCGTTGGCGTACAAGTAGCCCGTGATGACATACGGTTTGCGGACAAATTCTCGCACCCGCTCGAAATACCCCAACAAGCCGGCACTCAGCATCACCGGTATCACCGCCACGCTGATGGACCATACCCTGGCACGTTTCAGACTCAGCCACGTGAAAGTCGTCCAAACTACCAAACTGATGAGCAAAAGCCAGACACCACCCTGAAGCCAATGGGCGAAGCGTGCCGTAAGCATCGCGACTGGTAACAGGCTTTTGGCATGATCACTCAATACAAACAGGTAAAGACCCCCGCCCAAACACACCAGCGGCAGCGCATAAAACGCCCACCGTGCATACAGACGCTGGGCGCAGAGCGCCAAGCCATCGGGTGCCAACTTGAGACTCAGACACAAGCAGACGAAGGCTGACAAACCAAGCGCCAAACCGGTTCTCAGGATCAACTGGGCAGGATAAGAGGGATTGAAGAAACCCTGAAGCACGCTCCCCTGACCGAACCCCGCTGCGCCCGGTGTGAGCATCGAGCCCAGAATTCCCGTGATGATGGCCAAAGTCAAGAAAGACATCGCGATGTAGGCGTAACCTACTTTGAGATGCTGCGCGCGACTCAGACGCCCCCAACTCATAAAATACACCATCACCAAGGCCAGTTCAGACAGAAAAACGAACCACTCAATAAACCAGGCCCAAAAATGCACCCGCAGCAAACTGCCGATGGCTACCGGCTGGGCGACCATTGTCGTGAACCAAATCCCCACGCCGCTTAAAGCACCAACCGTGGTTGTCAAGACGAAAAAAATGAGCGCCAACCGGTAGGCGAGGCGCTCCCATCGCCAATCACCCGTCACAAGCGCCTGGCGTTCCGCAAGAACGACCATGACCGAGCCACCGATGGCCGCCGAATGATTGATCAAGACGTGGGTACTGGCAACAAGACCAATTAACCACCGATTGCCAATCCAAGGCATCTCAAAAACCGGAAAGTCCAGCACGACTGCCTCACCGACGCATCAACCCTGGCTGAATTCATCACCAGCCAAGCAGTGCTCCCACTTTGAAAGTTGGCACCCTTTGTAAACCTTGGCGATTTCCGGCCGGATCGTAGTCGAAAATCGTGTAATTCACCGTCAAGCCGGCATCGCCCTCCACCTGCCTCGTCAAACGAAACACGAGTGGCAACTGCTCAACAACCCCCGCCTTGATAATGCGATGGTCATTGCAGAAACAACGAATCAACTGAAACGATGTATCAGTGCCAGGCATCACCATGTGCATCGCTTTATAATCCAGGTCTCGCTGAGCCAGGTTGGTCAAACGGTAGGTGACCGAAAAAACCTCACCCGTCTTCACCCAGGCACGCCTCGTCAACGGCACAATGTCAATCGGCAACTGACCACTGACACCCATGAAGTTAACCAAAGAACGTTGCTCAGCGAAACGCTCCTTACCAATACCCTCCTTGAGTGTGTCTGCCAGTATCTCAACCGGCTTGCGCTCCGTCGCAACCGGGATACCGAGCACCCCACACACCTTTCGGTACAATGGCGCGTAAACCCAAGGCAAGATGGCCATCACGACCAGAACTGACAGCACAAGCAAAGTACTGTTGCGTTTGCGAGGGGTCGAGGATTCAGCGGGGAATACAGGCGGGTTATTGTCATCAGTTGACACGTGCGGATCTCCTATCTGAGAACCAGGTTCCATTCAACTCCGCTGTGGTGCGCACCCACGATGGCATCCAGCGTCAATCCGCTAAACAGGGCCAGCGTATACACGATGGAATAAGCAAACAGACGCATTGCGTCACGATGGCTTTGCGTTCGCAAAACGGCACGCGTCAACCAGATGAATCCCGCACCCAGTAACGCAGCGATCGTTAAATACAAAGGACCCGCCGCACCAATCGGATACAGAACGAGGCTGAGTGGCACCATCACCAACGTATAAATAGCCATGGATCGCGTCGTTGCCGCAACACCATGAACAACCGGGTACATCGGAAAACGACTTTCCCTGTAATCATCCAAACGATAAATGGCAAGGGCCCAAAAATGGGGCGGCGTCCACAAAAAGATAATCAAAAACATAATCCAGGCAGGCAATCCCACCGTACCAGTAACGGCAGCCCAGCAAATCAGCGGCGCCGACGCCCCCGCCGCACCACCAATCACAATGTTCTGGTGTGAGCGGTCTTTCAATACCAGCGTGTAATAAAAACCATAAAAGAACAAACTGAACAGCGCCAAAAAAACCGCCAATGCTGTTGTGTAAACCAACAAAAGCACCGTCGCCGTGACACCCAAAGTCAGCGCGAAAGCCAACGCTTCGTTCGGTTGAACACGTCCGGAGGGCAATGGCCGCAACCTCGTGCGGGTCATCTGCTTGTCACGCTCACGCTCGAAATATTGATTGAACACCGCCGCGGATGACGCAGCCAATGCGGTACCAACCAAGGCCGCCAGCCATCGAATCGCATCAACCTGCCCTTGGCCCGCCATGATCAGTGCCGGTAAACCCGTTACCACCACCAACATCACAATGGTCGGCTTGGTCAGTTGAATGAAGGCCCGGATACGCTCACTCTTTCCAAGAGTGGCCACATCACCGCCCTCTTGCGTTTGCCGACGATCATACCAAAGTTGCGGCCAACCCCTGTAAGCCACCATAAACAAACTCAACACCAAACTCACACCGCAGGCCAGGTGTGCAACGGATAACCACGCAGGATGCTTCATCAACACGTTCCCGATTCCCAGACTCACTTGTATGACCAGCAAGGCCGCACACACGCGACTCCACATACGCACGTCCGCCGATGCACGCCACTCGCACAGCGCGACCAGTACCGCAACAACCACGGCCAGCGTGTAGGCACCATACCGATGAATCATCTGTATACCCACGTTGCCAACCAAGGGCGGCCACCACATGCCGTAACAGGTTGGAAAATCAGGACAGGCAAGACCCGCGTGCGACACCGATACCAGTGCACCCAAAAACAACTGAATCAGGCCAGCTCCCAATGCCACCCACGCGAAGTAGCGGTAAATACCCGGTGTTGGCAAGGCCCGCCCTTGGGGCATCAAGGCCTCGCGTGACCGGTTTAATATCACCACCCAAGTCATCAATAACAACGTGGCCAGCTCCAGGTGGCACGCAACCACCGCAGGTGGCATGTCATACGCTACCGTTACTGCCCCGAAACTGACCAAGACCACCAATAAATAGACCAAGGTTGCGGCAAGCCTTCCCAACTGCCGACGCAACGGCTTTGAAATGGCAATGGCAGCAACCGCGCCCAGCAAAGACAACGAAACCAATGCACCAACCAGGCGATGGGAGTACTCAAGCACACTCTCGAAGTTCCAAGCCGGAAGCCACGAACCGTGACAAAGGGGCCAGTCTGGACATCCCATTCCAGCTCCGGTTGCCCGCACGGTTGACCCCAGAACAATCTGGGTGGCAATCAGAGCCAGAATCAACCACGACGCGAGGCGAAAACGACGCCAATGCGTTTCATGTGCCGTTTGAGACTTGGGTTCGTTCATGACGCACCACTTTTATAACTTGAAAAATATTGGGTACAACGACGTCCGACAGACATAGGTAAGCACGACGACACCAAGCACAACCATTAACAGGGCGATGCCGGTCAGTCGATTGCGTTTGATCAACGCGTTATCCAGTTTAAATTGATCACGTGCCATGTCTTGATTGTAACGCGAATGGCCCCCAAGCGCCATGGGCGTTACAGGGTCACGGAGGCTTAAACGGTTGGGACCAATCTTTGCGTGGTACGCTCATCATCACAGCATTTGAATCAGCGGAGTGGGCCTTTCATCAACCGCCGACCGTTTTTTTGTCATCCTGCCTGTCACGTGCAGCGCGATACAACCCTCAGTCCAAGGGTGTGAGCACGAGTGTACCGACAAATTCGTGGGCATCAGGTCGGGCAGGCCGCAGGGCAACGCGGTGACCGCCTCCCGATACGTCTTTTGTATCGGGAGGCGGCTGCGTTTCTAGCTGATATTGAAAGTCAGTACCTGTTTTTTGGGTTTTTGTACCCGCTACGCAAGCTTTGGCTCGCAACGGATGCGACAGCGTCTAGCGCAGCGACTTCACGAGTTCAGGTGAAACGGCCTTGCCATTGTTACCCCAACTGGCTCGTGCATAAGTCATAACTGAGGCCAACTCTTCATCGGACAAATCGGAGAAGGCGGGCATCAAGCCTTTGTAGTCAACCCCTTTCACTTTGATCGGCTCGTTGGTCAGGCCTTTGAGCAGAATCCTTGCAAAGGTTTCGTCATCGCCATTAACCTGCTCTGCACCAGCCAAAGGTGGAATCGCACCTGGTACACCCGCGCCGTTGGTTTGGTGACAAGCCGCGCAACGTGCACTGTAGATGGCTTCACCATGCTTAGCCATTACGACAGGATCGATACTGGGTGTCTGTTGCTTTGCACTGACCTCAGGCGAGGCAGTCGATGATTGTACAGGTACACTGGCAATGGTTTTGTCTACAGCGCCTTGAGGCTTCTCCTTGCTCTGTTCCCCGCCTTTTTGGATGTCCAGTTTCGGGTGAGGGGCTCCGATCCGACCGATCTCATTGATTGGCGTTAACGGCGCACCCGCAACCTTGGTCTTGATCCAGGCATCGAATTCTGCCTGTTCAACGGCCTTGACCTTGATGTTCATCGCGCCGTGATAAGCGCCGCAAAGGTACGCACAAGCGCCTTCATACTCGCCAACCTTGGTCACGGTCAAGGGAATCTGAGCCAGGTTGCCAGGCGTTGTCATCTGCTGGATGCCGAATGCGGGAACCCACCAACTATGAATGACGTCCGCCGCAGTAAAGACCACCTTGATCGTTTGATTCACAGGAATGTGAAGCGGCTCTTGCGGCTGGTTACCCATCCGCATGCTGGAATTGAATTGAACGTTGAGGTCTGGATACCGATACTCCCAGAAAAATTGACGACCCACCACTTCAAGCGTCAGGCTTGGCGATTTGGGCACATCGGCCAACATCATCACGCCCTTCATCGTTGGTACCAGAATAATCACCAGCAAAATGACGGGGATGATGGTCCAAATGAGCTCAAGACGGGTGTTGTGCGACCACGTTTCGGGTTCGCGCCTGTCACCCGGCTTTTTGCGAAACTTAATCAACGCAACGACCAATGCGACCTCCACGGCAACCAGAATGGCAATGGAGATCCAGACCATCAACTGATAGGTGAAGTTAACCTGGTCGCCATAAGGCGTGACAGTATCGACAAACCAAAATGGCGCGGCCAAGGTGTCGCTTGAAAACAGAACCCCCCATGCAAGAAGCAAGTTGGCCAGTAACACTGACGGTTTAAGTAATGATTGCTGCATCGTTGTTACTTTCTGGCGTTTAGCGAACCACTGGCAGGGTTTCAAAATTATAATGCGGTGGCGGCGAGGAAATTTCCCATTCGAAGGTACGGGTATCCGGATGGTGATTCCAGGGATCGTTCTCCACCTTTTTGCCCCACTTGAGCGTGTAAATCAGATTCGCGATGACCAGCAACTGCGCTGTACCCAAAATGAATACGGAAATGGATATCCAGTAGTTAACCTGCTCAAACTGTGGCGCATAATATGCGACACGGCGTGGCATGCCCTGCAGTCCCAAATAGTGCATTGGGAAAAACGCAAAATTCATGAAGATCGTGGTCAGCCAAAAGTGGGCTTGTCCCAACCGTTCGCTGTACATCCGGCCACTCATTTTCGGCAACCAGTAATACAATCCCGCATAAAGCCCCATCACCGACCCTGCGAACAGCACATAGTGGATGTGCGCCACGATGAAATAGGTGCCGCTTACCTGGATGTCGAAGGGGATCGCGGATTGCATGATTCCGGAGAGTCCACCAATCGTGAAAAACGCGATGAATCCGATGCAAAACAGCATGGGCGTCGTGAAGTCGACAATGCCACCCCACATGGTTGCAATCCACGAGAAGATCTTGATTCCTGTGGGAACGGCGATCGCCATCGTAATGAGCATAAAAATGGTGAGGAACCAAGGACTCAACCCAGTGGCGAACATGTGGTGAGCCCAGACGAGCAGTCCGAAAAAGCCAATGGCAACCGAACTGTACGCGATGGGCAGGTAGCCGAAAATGCGCTTCTTCGAAAACGCCGGGACCACTTGTGAGACAATTCCGAAAACCGGCAAGATCATGATGTACACCGCCGGATGCGAGTAGAACCAGAAAAGGTGTTGAAACAGAATCGGGTCACCCCCATTTTCGGGACGAAAGAACGACGTGCCGAGGTTGCGATCGAACAGCAGCATCGTGATGGCGCCTGCCAATACAGGTGTCGCGATGACCTGCAGCCAAGACGTGACAAGCCACGACCAACTAAACAGACTCATCTTGTGCAGGGTCAGGCCAGGAGCACGCATATTGAAGATTGTGACAATGAAATTCAAGCCACCGGTGATGGATGAAGTACCAAGCAGGTGAAGGCCAAAGATCCACAAGTCAACGCCCAAGCCAGGCGAATACTGGTTGCTGGCAAGCGGAGGATACGCTGTCCACCCGTTTTCACTGGCGCCTCCGAGGAAAAAACTGGAACAAACCACCAAGCCACCCGCCGGCACCAGCCAGAAGCCCAGTGCATTCAATCGCGGAAATGCGACGTCACGCGCACCAAGATGCAGGGGCAACGCCAGATTTCCAAACCCTGTAATCGCCGGGATGATCGCGAGGAAAATCATCACGGTGGCATGCATTGTCATCATCTGGTTGTAAAAGTCAGGCGAAACCAAGGTGTTTTGATGACTCATCAGTTGCGCACGAATCACAAAGGTCATCGCCCCACCGATGAGGAAAAAGATAAATGATGTCCACAGGTACATAATGCCAATACGCTTATGGTCTGTGGTCATGAGCCACGACAACAGCCAGTGTCGTTCATGGCCATGGTGTCCGTCGTGATGATGTGGCACGTTTGTTGCTGCGTGCGTGTTTTCTACCTGCATCGTCGATTCCCCTTAAACCAGAAACTGGCTCATTGCGTGCGCAACCGGCTTGCTCCAACCCACCATGTCGCGGAAGTAGTCGTAAAGATACAAAACCACGACGAGTCCGATCCAAACCACGTCGACGAAGTGCCAGTACCAGCCGGCGGCAGTCATTGCGAAGTGTTTGGTCGGCGTGAAGTGATTGAAAGCGATTCGGAAAGTTACCACCGTAATGAAGATCGCACCGATGATGACATGAAGGCCGTGAAAGCCCGTCAGCAAGTAAAATGATGTGCCGATCGCACCATCCGTGATGGTGAAGCCTTCATGCATCAAATCGGCCCATTCGATGACTTGAATGCCAAGAAAAACAAACCCGAACACCAATGCCAGGGACATCCAAAACAGCGTGATTCCCTTCGGTTGATGATTTGCAACCCGGTGTTCTCCAATCATGTAAAAGAAGCCGCTTGTAACCAGCAGGGCTGTATTGATCAATGCCGGTGCCCACGGTAAGTGGAAATTTTCAGGCGGCCAGGTCGGGGCGATCGCACGGGCGTAAAAGTAGTAGGCGAAAAATGCGGCGAAAAACATCACCTCAGACCCGATAAAAAACCCAAAGCCGACGTGCAAACCTTTGCGCGCCGCCTCGGGTGTTCCGATCAGGGTCGTTTCGTCAAGTTTGTTGTCCCGAACCAGTTCCGTCCACCATCCGGTCATCGCCGCGATCATGACAACAAGACCGAGAACAATCGCGCCTTTGCCCCAAGCAATGCTGTTCCAGTTAGCGGCACAGCCAAGCAAAAACAAGCCGGTGCCAAAACTGGTAAATAAAGGAAAAATACTGGCAATCTCGTGTTCCAGTACGTGGGGATCGACTGCGCCCGCCGCAACGGCTGATCCGGGCGTCGTGTCGTGATGGCTGTGTGCGCTCACAGACTGTTCACTCCTGCTTCTACAGTTGAAAGTGTGACTCTCTCCCATGCATCCGGGAACCAAGGGTATTAAAACAACAACCGCGGTGACCCGACGCCATGTGGGAGCGACGACGATGATGACTAATCTATTAACCTACACCGCATCCGCCAAGCCTGCAAGTATGGTCCCCCTCGGCAACCGGCAGCATGGCCCAAGTGCGCGGCATCTCTGGTCATGCCGGCTGGTCAGGCGTTTTGTGAGCGTGCAGTGATGCATCTCAACCCGCGTTCGCCTCGTCATACGGAAAGCTTAGCCTTCGGCTTCGACGTCGAGCGCGCACATCAGGCAATAAGGGTTCTCGGGAACCGCGTTGAGCCGGCCAAGCGGGATGGTTTGCGCGCACCGGATGCATTGGCCGTAGGTGCCACGTTCGAGGCGCCCCAGTGCTGCGCGAACGGTTTTCAGCTCGTCGCGATGGTGCGCATCCATGCTCCTAGTCAAGGTTCTGTCATACAGGTCCGTTGCCCAGTCCGCGAGCTCGTTATCCCCCGAGTTGCCGTAGGCGTCTTGTGTCCCGCACGAGACGTCGGTCAATGGTGGATTGTGATCGCGTTCACACAAGATGGCGAGCCGGGTGGCACGCTGCATCAGCAAGCTTTTAAGTGCTTCGAACCGACGAGGCATGTGTTCCCCCTTTGTCGCGACGATACGGTGCCCACCCACTGGTATCATTGATACTATGGTCGAGGCGCACTGTGAGCAGCAGACGGTCGACAGTTTTGATGGTGGTGGTAGTTATGATGCATGCGAAAAGTGAGCTGCGATGTGGTATGCGGTTTGAGCGATCGCCTCTGGAACAGTGGTTCACGGAACACCCCGGTCCTTACCGCTTCAACTTGGGTTCAACCGCTGTTGGTGCCTTGAGCCGAGATGACTTGGCCCGATTTTTGCCGGAGGGGTTCGACCTGCTTGGCGACTGGGCTTACGGTGAGCCGGCCGGCGATCGCCGATTGCGCGAACGCCTTGCCGACGCTTACGGCTGTACGGCATCCCAGGTGCTGCTAACCCACGGTGCCGTGGAAGCCAACTTTCTCGCGCTCACTTGCCTGTTGCGTGCCGGTGACGAGGTCATTGGACAGTACCCGGTGTATCCGCAAGTGCCTTGCGTCGTCGAGGGATTGGGCTCACGGTTTTTGCCGTGGTTTTTGCCGGCGGATGACGCGCCACTGGATTGGTCCGCGCTGGATGCTCTATGGGGACCCAAAACGCGACTGGTGGTCTTGAATTTTCCCCACAGTCCGACCGGTCGACAGTTGACGTTCGAGGACCGGGCGGCATTGAACCGCCGCTTGGACGCATGGCCCGACACGTTGGTGCTGCTTGATGAGGTGTACGAAGGAGTAGGCATTGGCGCCACTGCTGAGCTAACGCATAAGCACCACCCGCGCTGGCTTGTCTCAAATTCAGTATCCAAATCCTGGGGATTGCCAGGCGCCCGCGTCGGCTGGCTGATTGCACCAGAAGCGGTGATCAATGACGCCGTTGTCTGGCGTGAACACCTTTCATTGTCGCTGGCTTCAAGTGCAGTCGCACTGGTGAACGCCCTTTGGCCCCAACGTCAAAATTTGCTTGCCTGGAACCAGGCTTTGCTTGAACGGAATCAGGCCATCGTCAACGCCTGCGATTGGTCGGCGTCTGTCAAGCGGCCGCGCTTGTCCGCGAGCACCGGCACTTTTCTGCTCGGATGCGAGCAGTGGCTCGACGACCGGCAGTTTGCGCGGGCGCTGTATCAGACATCGCGCACTTTCGTGGTACCCGCGTCGACAGTTGGTTATCCGGGATATCTGCGAATTGGCTTTGGACATCGCGATGCGGAACAATTGCGCGGCGGCCTGAACGAACTGGCCGCCGCCCTCAACGCATTGACCTGAGACGTCAACGATCGCCACGCAAAACAAAAGGGAAAGCCTTGGATCAGGCTCTCCCTTCGATGAGTGCTCAGGATGGGACTTGAACCCATACGGTTTCCCACACGCCCCTCAAACGTGCGCGTCTGCCATTCCGCCACCTGAGCAAAGATAGTCGATTCTGCCACGTTTCACGGAGCGAGTCAATCCTGTACGGTTTACCCGGTGTGAAGTTCAGTCTTGCTGTGAAAAATTGCGAACGCGCGCTTCCAGATCATCAGCGTTCGCACTGACGCGTGCCAATTGCGCTGCCAGTTCTTCCTTTTCGCGTTTCAACTGTAGAAATGACTCAATGAGTTGGGATAGTTCCGTCGGGACCGGGTTTTCTTCCTGCGCCGTTAGGGGCGCTTCATCGATGGGCTCCAAGACGGGCACATTGTCCAGGTCAAGGTTTCGCCGGATGGAGCGCAGTGAGCGATCGCTTTCACGCAAGTTTTTGATTTGCTGGAAAATCGCCACGATCTCTGGCATGTTCTCCGCTTCCCCACTTAGCGCGGCGCGAAGCAAGCGAAACTGCTCGTCAGGTTGTGTTCCCGGCATGTTGTCCAAGCTCATTGTGAACCCTCGCTCTCAAGACTGCCTGATGGATACCGTGATTATGTTACCTGATTTCGCGACTGGTGTTTGTGATCATGATCGCAATTCTCACTGAAAGGATCGGCGAAATACAATGAGCATGCGCTGGCTGACGTGATAAGATAGGGCCGCAGAATGTGTGGACGGTTTCGCAGAAATGACGGATATACACGGTCTTAAACCAGCACTGCCAATTGCGCCTGGATTCTGGTTCTGGCTGGTCATTGTTTCGTTGATGCTGGTGCTCGGTCGGCTTTTGTGGTTGATTGGGCGCAGTCGCGTTGCGCCTGAACGCGGCAAGTCCGAGTTTCGGGCCAGAAGCCCTAAAGGTGTTTCTGCGCTTGCGCAATTGGGACGTCTGGACGGGCCTGAATGGTTAATAACCGAACGGGCACGTGAGTTTCATTTCAAGCTGAGCTACATTTTGCGGGCTGTCTTGAGCGCGCACTTTGCGTGTCCAGCACAGCGCCTGACCACTTCTGAACTTTTGGGCAGACTTGATGCGGCCTCGGTTGATTCCGGTGAGTTGGGTCGCCTCGGCGCGTTGCTTGAGAGTTGTGATTTGGTGAAGTTTTCGCATGTTTCGGTAAGAACCGAGGAGATGCTATCCCGCTTGCACGAAGCCCAAGCGTTGGTAAAGGGTTGGGGTGATGTGACGGTACAGGACCAGTTGCGCGAAACTGGTTCCTTGACGGGAGGCTAGGCGTGCGTTTCGCGGACCCGGAGGCATTGCTGCTGCTCTTGTGTTTGCCTTTGTTGTGGGCGTTACGGGCACGTTTTTGGCGTGTCTCACGGGGTGTCCCGTTGCCTGGGGTTGCGGCAATGGCGGTTAATGGCTATCGGCTTGCCGGGGTCCGAACGATTGTGCTTGAACTGTGTCGCGGATTGGTCGTTGTGGGATTGGTCGTGGCGTTGGCTCGTCCGCAAAGTGAAGGACTGTGGGTCAATGAATCGCAGCAGGGAGTGGATATTGTTCTGGCGCTTGACATTTCGGGTTCGATGCGAGCCGAGGATTTTCAACCGATTAATCGCCTGGTTGCTGCGCGTGAGGTCATTGGTGGCTTCATCTCAAACAATCCGGACAACCGGTTGGCTTTGGTTGCATTTGCGGGGCGTTCCGTGACGGTGGTTCCGTTAACACGTGACCATGCCATGTTGCGACAGGCGTTGGCCCGGATTGATTTTACGACTGTGCGCCAGGATGGAACCGCCATTGGGGACGCGATTGGCAACGGGTTGTACCGGTTGAAGGAATCCAATCCCAAGGGGCGGGTCATTGTTTTGTTTACCGACGGCGAAAACAATTCAGGCTACCTTGAACCGCTCAAGGCGGCGGCGATGGCACGCGTCAAGGGCGTGCGCGTGCACACGATTGCAGTGGGGCAGCCAGGGGGCGCGCCGATTCCGGTGCTTGACGCGGATGGGCGAAAAACGTGGTTGAAAGACGGCGAGGGTCGATTGATTTTGCCACAGATTAACGAAGAAACGTTGCAGCGAATCGCGAGTCTGACCGGTGGACAATATTTCCGTGCAACGGACACCCAAGGGTTGCGTCGGGTGTACGCTGCCATCGAGAAGCTTGAAAAAACGCCATTTGAGGTTCGTCGGCAGCGCGTGTTTGAGGACCGTTATGCCCCGTTGGTGGTGGGTGTCCTGGTGATGTTCCTGTTGTTGCAGTTTCTGCAGTTGAGGGGATGGCGACTGCTTGTGGCGTTGCCGGGACGTCTGTCGCGATGATTTTCGCTTCGCCGTTTTTGCTGCTCTTGCTGGTGTTGCTGCCTTGGATCTTCAGTCTCGTCTGGTGGCGTCATCGGCTCAATATGGAAGCAACATTGAAAATCATTGGCGATCCAGCTTCCCATAAAATGGGCATCCGTTGGGGGGAGTTGCGTTCACGCTGGCGCATCATTTTAAGTTGCGTGATGATGGCGCTGTTGATTGTGGCGCTTGCTGGTCCTGGTCTGCGTCCGTTTGGAACGAATGCTTCCGAAACATCCGGAAGCGTCATGTTTGTCATGGACCTCAGCCGTTCGATGTCAGCGCGTGACTGTCAAGGCGCATCCCGTCTTGAAGCCTCCCGCGCCTATGTTTCTGCACGCTTGGCGCAACTGGATGGCTTACGTGTGGGCTTGACCGGTTTCGCGGGAGAAGGCCAGGTGCTGGTGCCCCTGACGACCGATTTTGCTGCCGTTCGCACCTTGCTGGGACAAGCGCAGCCTGGCTTGGTTGGCGGAATTGGGAGCCGCGTTGAAGCTGGGTTGCAAGAAGCCTTGAAGTGGATGCCGGACAAAGGTGAACGGGTATTGGTATTGATGAGTGACGGCGAGACGGTGAGCGGTGACATCCGGCCAACGCTCAGGGTCCTGCGCGACAAGGGCGTGCGTCTATTTATCGTTGGGCTCGGGTCAAATGAAGGGGGCAAGATTCCCATTCGTGAAGCGGCGTGGGGAGATGCCGCTTATCTGACGTATCGTGGAGAGCCTGTGATTAGCCGCCGCTGCGAGACTGCGATGCAGGAATGGACGTTTGAAACCGGTGGACGCTATCTTGCCGCCGAAGACGAGTCCACGGGTGCCCAGGTGTTTGCCTCGTTGACATCCGTTCGGGCGGGGAGAGCCGAACCGCCCACCGTGCCTGATGCTGGCGTGGTGGCTCCCTTTCAGTGGATCTTGGCGCTGGCATTGTTGCTGCTCGCCGTGGAGCAGTTGCTGGAGTTGGGTATTGTGTTTGGTGATGCAGGACCTCTCGGACGCCGGGCGGGGGCTTGGCTCCTACACGGTTTGATTGGAGCAGGTTTCGCGTTTGGGCCATCGGTCCTGTTGAAAGGTTCCGCATGGCCACATTGGTTATTGAATCGCGAGGCGCTTCAAGCAGCGCAACAGGGTCAGTTTGCGCTTGCCGAGAATCGACTGCGCTTTGCCTTGCGCGATCACCCCAACGACGCCACGTTGTTGTACAACCTGGGACATATCCAATACGAGGCCGGTCAATTTGCCAAGGCCAAACAGTCGTTTGAAGCAGCCCTTGCCGCTGGGCCCGACCATTTGCATCCAACTATCCGCTACAACTTGGGCAACGCCTGGTTTCGGTTAGCGGAACGTGGACGTGCGGATGGTTACCAGCAAGCGATCGCCGCTTATGGACAAGTTGTCAAACAAACCCCGGATGATGTGGAAGCCCGACAGAACCTCGAACTTGCCCGGGCGCGACTCAAAAAGAACGCCCAATCGCCGCGCTCGACGCCGCCGTCTCAACAGTCGGGTGCCCAGGCGTCGCGTACCCAAGCGCCGCAGACCGTTACGCAGGCCCCGAATCTCCCCAAGGCCGCGGAGGTTGACGCACTCTTGGAAGCGCTCGAACACGAAGAGCGTGAACAATCACGTGCCCAGGCGGAGAACGACGCTCAAGCCTGGTCTGATGGTTCAGCGGATTGGGCGGAACACTTTGTCGCTGAACAAAAAAACTGGTAGTCTTTTGAAACGATCGGAGCTCAGAGCAAGGAGTGTTGTGAATGCGTCAGTCGAAACATTTGGGTTCAAGCTGCTTGGTGGCCGGCATGGCGTTGTTTGCCGCGCCAGCCTGGGCTGTTCCTGAGACGTTTACGTTGGTTGGCGAAGCCGTGAGTTATCAACTGGACGGCTCAAAAACCCAGGTTCCCAACAAATTGTATTATCAGCGCGGGCTGATTCGCTTGGAAATGTCACCGCCACAAAATGCCGATGGTGCGTCGGCCTTCACTGTGGTGATTGCAAAAGACGGCGGCAAAATGTTGACCTTGTTGAACGTCGAAGACAAACAGGCAATGAAAGTTGAAGCAACGTCGATGAACGACATCGTCGATAACAAGTCACTTCAAAAGTTAAGCACTTTTAGTCTTAAGGGCTTCGCAGACAGCGCCCGAGCAACAGGCACGCGCGTTGGCCGTGAGACGGTGGCAGGCCTGGTGTGCAACATTTGGGAACACCGCGCGAAAGATGGTCATTTCAAGGTGTGGCTGTCCACCGTGCATGACATTCCATTGCGCATGACCTACTTTGACAAAAACAAGCCAACATTTTCTTACACGGCCAACCAGTTTTCCACTCAGTCAGCACTCCCCGTCAGCGCGTTTTCCGTTCCGAGCGGGTATGAAACCACGGATTTGTCAGAGTTGATGAAAGAGGCGGGTGGCCTCCAGGCCCCGTGACGTTTGTCGTCACGCGTGTACCGAGGTTGAGTGAATCAGTTCGAGATCATCTTCACGACAGCGGATGCGCTCGATGTCCCGTTTGGTTGGGTCAAACACGGCAATGATAACCTTGGGGGGAACCTGGTCACCTTGTATTGACGTGACGATGCTCGGTTGACCCATCAGACGCTCAAGTCTCGATGAACGTGGTTCACTGATCAAACGCACCAGATCACCCGGCTTGATGGAACGTTTCATTGCTGATCATTCTCCTTGGTCAAGCAACCCCGCTTCTCTCTTAATTATAATCATAACTATTAAAAATTAACCAGTGTTTAATCTCTTCTTAATCGATATTTGTTGATTGGGTATTTTTTGTGGGTGTGGCCCGGTACGCGATTGAGCCGCACGGTCGGGGGTCCATTCATTCTGACGGTGTGATGGACGCCTGGCTTACTTGGGGTTGGGTGATGGTGGAGAGGCTTTGCGTGCGCGGTTTTCGGTCAATGGTGGTGGTGTTGTGTGGCGTGTTGCTTTCGGGATTTGCGAAGGCACCGGCCCCGTTGTTGTTTGGGCAGTCGGATGTCGCGCGGCGCTTGGGCGACTTGGGTCATGAGATATGTTGGATGGGATCAGTCGGTGCGAAGCAGTGGTTGGTGGGCCTGTACGTACCGTTTCAGGGGGCTTTGAGCGATTGGGATGACGAGACTCGTTTGGTGTTGTATCGCGAGACGTCTGTTGGTGTGTACGAACGGGTGCAGTTTGTGAGCAAGGCGGGTGATTCCTTGCCAGGTCGGGCGTCGGCGGTGGCGTTATTGGATCTTGACGGGGACGGTGAGGGTGAGATTTTGGCGCAGGGTCAGCCGATGGGTATGAGGCGAAGGGTAACGTTTCAGATTTATCGACGTGATCGACCTGATGCGCGTTTTATGAAGGTGTACGAGCGTTGTGACTCTGATTTGACTTGGGAATGGGATATTCGCCGTTCTCGGATCACGCTTGCGAGGCGTGATCGCACAGGCGCTTGGCATCGGCAGTCACTGCGGATGCGTGCGGACGGGCTGGTTGATGAATCGAATGATGCTTAGGGGGATGGTCAGCGTGGATAACGACGTCGGTACGACTCAGGCCGAGATCAAGGCACAGATTGAAGGTGTTTTTGAGACGGTGACGCTTAAGGATCTACGCCACGCTGAGAAGCGTCTTAATGCCTTGATTGCGCAGTTAGCCGATGCGCGGGAGCAAGTGCGCTACCAGATGGCGATGGATGCGCTACCGGACATGCTCAAGCACCTCGATGCCGGCCGATGACCATACCGACAGGCCGTGTTGGACACGGCCGTCAGTCGTTCGCAGGCATAACACGGTTTACATTCATAGCGGTTTATGTACCGCTTGAGGCGCCGCTCACCGCAGTAGACTGTTTGTTACCCGTAGGCGACTCACCGCTGGTTGTCTCTTCGAAAAGGCGCAGCCCCCACGCTTGCGTCAGGGGATCTTGATAAATTTGGGCACTGCTTTTCTTGAGAGGCTGTATCTGAACTTCTGCAGTGAATTTGGCTGCGACTGGTTTGGTGATCCGGATCGTGATGCGCTGAACACCCGCTGACACTTGCCAGATTCGCCCCTTGAAACCGCTTTCAGTGATTTGGCATTCCTTGGCTGAACCATCTGGATCAGTCAATTCGTAATCCAAATCCGTCGGCGCCTCAATCACCAATTGCCCACTGCTAACCCCAATCAGGCAACCCGCCAGAGGGGTGACTGGCGTCCCTGCCAAACTTCCTGTAGAGTTTTCCAACGGCGCTTTTGTGTCGGGAATCTTCCCAGACCCCACTGATATCGAGCCTTGTGATGGCGGTTCAACGATGGGTGGGCCATTGGTATTTCCGTTAGTTATCTGCTGGGGCGACAACGGTTGCTGCCAAACCGGGCTGACCGCACCACCCAATGTATTCTTGGGGTCACCCTCAACCGGTTGAATCACCCCTTCCGAACGGTCGGTTGTGGGTAATCCAGTACGATCGGCTGGCTGGGCCACTCGCGGCAAATTGAACGCTACCTCCGGCAAACCAAGCCCGACAGGCGGCGTGTGAGGCTGCGGCAACAGGCAACCACTGCCCGTCGCCACCACGCAGACACCAATCAGTTTCCAGATTAAAAGCCTGCTTCGACTTGTCACCTGAACAACCTCCGGTTAACCACCGCCCACACAGGGGCCCACAAAAAAACTGAACAAAGGTCCTTGGCTTAAAACATTGCGCCCGATGGGAATAGTATACAGGAAATAAAAACAAAATCAAGATTCCGTATACAATGTGTCAGGGCAACGGTTGGATGCGCGGGATGCATCACGGTCATTCGGATTGTTCACTTTGAACAAAGCGAAAAAAAGTGCGTCCCATCACCACTTCGTCGCCAGTCTGAAGGGAATGAGGGCTGCCAGGAACAAGACGGGGACCTCGATTGATATAAGTTCCGTTCAATGAACCGATGTCTTCCAGCAAATAACCCCCGTTTTTGATGGTGATGCGTGCATGTTTGCGCGAGATTTTGGCTTCGGGATCATCCTGGGTCAAGTCGATTTCGGGGA
>JBBAPZ010000008.1:59315-68349 GCA_040400605.1 Candidatus Sericytochromatia bacterium | reverse complement strand
TGTTTGCGCGAGATTTTGGCTTCGGGATCATCCTGGGTCAAGTCGATTTCGGGGAATGCGCCGCCGTCTGGATCCCAACGGCCAATGAATGTGTCCTCAATCGGTTCGACATGGAATTCCTTGCCCATTGTTCCACCGCGGGTAATCACGAGTTTGGCACTGGGTGCGGGCTGGGTGTTCCCCGAGCGTTGAATCGAAGACTCAATCGATGCCGCTTGCGGCTTTAAGGTCAGATTGGTGCCGCATTCGTCACAAAAATTGATGCCTTCCGCGTTGATATGTTGGCAACTCGGGCAAGTGGTCATGACCGTTCAGTATCCTTTCTGAGTGCCAGAATGCTTGGTCTGGCTGACGGGGAAGCTTGCGGGGAATGTCATTGGTGTCGGGCAAGGTTAATGAGCACCACCGAGATGTTATCCTCGCCGCCCCGCGTGTTTGCGAAATTGACGAGGTGTTGCGCAGCCAATGACGGTTCTTCATATTGCAAAACGATGCGCTGGATCTCTTCGTCCCTCAGGTAGGTGGTCAGACCATCGCTACACAACAGGACCCAGTCACCAAGTTTCAACGCGCGCTGATACATGTCCACTTCCACGTTGGCATAGGTGCCCAGCGCACGATAAATCAAATTCCGCTGTGGGTGAACCAGTGCTTCGTCTTCAGTGATTTGACCAATTTCCACCAAACGACTCACAAGGGAATGGTCTCTCGTAATTTTTTCGATCGCACCCTGATTGATAACATAACATCGACTGTCCCCGACGTGTCCGACATACAGGTTTTGCCCATACACCACTGCAGCGGTCAGGGTGGTGCCCATGCCTGACAGATGTTCAGCTTCCGCACTGGCCTCATAAATGCTGCTGTTGGCACGGGTAATCGCAATCTGTAAACTTTCCTGAATGATGACCCCGGGATCGAGCACCGTTTCCAGCCAGTCGCTTCGCAGGCGTTCATCAAGCACGCTCAGCGTTTCTTCGACGGCAAGGGCACTCGCCACCTCGCCCGCATTGACGCCACCCATACCGTCGGCAACCAGATAAAATCCGAGTCCACGTGTATGTGACAATTGCGTCACGCTCATTTCCCGTATTGCAACGGCATCTTCGTTGGTCTCGCGGAGCATGCCAACATCCGAAAAGGAAAAGACCGCACGACGAGGGTGGTTGATGAGTTCCAATAGATCATTTTTGACATCCGTTATGGTTTGATAGCGGTTTTGCGGGTCTGGGTCCACCATCTTCGCAACAATTCTGGCAATCTGCGGATGAATGCCAGGCAAAAATTCGGCGACCGAGGGCAGCAGAAAGCACCAATCCGGATCGTTCACGATGGTCTCGGGGTTTTGACCGGTCAATAACTGAAACCACACGATTCCAAGGGAGTAAATGTCACTTCGTTGATCGATGGGGTCAACGAACAAGCCATGCATTTCCGTGCTCGAATAGCCGGGTGTCTTCTCAATTTTGGACCGTGGAACCACCGGCAGGACTGCCGCCCGATGAAACCCTGTCAAACGAATGCGTTGTCGATCCGGTGCAACAACCAGGTACCGGGGCTGAATATCGAGGTGCAAGATGCGTCGCCGATGCAATTGTGATATTGATTGGCACAATTGAATCATCCATTCGAGAGACAGCTGAACCGACACGGTGTTCTGAGTCAAAAAATAGGCCAAGTCCTGACCTTCGAGCTGTTCGATGACCAAATAGGCGCGATCAGCCTGACGAAAAATGTCCAAGGCCTTCACAACCGTTGGGTAGCTCACCGAGCGAAGGATCAAAAACTCGTTTTGGAACGCATTGTCGAGGACGGCGTCAGACCATTCGCCCGGTTCCAGCGCACTGACCGGTACAGGCTCCGCCGGACGTTCCTTGGTGATGACGGTTAAACCCGTTACCGTATCGATCGCTCGGTAAATGTTTGCGCCTGATTTGTACTCGAGAAATTTCACAATTTGGTAACGATCGCTCAGCACGATATCGTGCTCAATCGGGGTGAGTCGTTCAATCAGGACGTTTTCGCCATCCTTGGCTTGTGTCATTTCGCTACCTCCTGCAAACTCACCGTGTTGATCGCCACGAAACGACCCCGTTGCACTTGCATGACATACATCGGTCGGCGCGCAACACCGGCCGTATCAATTACCGCCCTTCCTGTGACACTGTCATAACCACTTGAACCCAAACGCTTCAAACGACGTACAATCTCATCCGGATGGCTTGTGGGCCTGTCAATCGCTTGCATCAACAAGCTGAGTGCCTCATAAGTCAACGCTGCGCGAGAATTCGCGCTATGGCCAAATTTTTCATAAAACCGGTTGGTGAATGATAACGGTTCATCAGCACCCACTCCCTCATGGTAATAACTGGTGCACACCAAACCTTCAACGTTGCGGCCGCCTTTTTCGACCAACTCCGGCATATAGAGACTGTCAC
This sequence comes from Candidatus Sericytochromatia bacterium, assembly GCA_040400605.1. Classification (GTDB taxonomy): domain Bacteria; phylum Cyanobacteriota; class Sericytochromatia; order S15B-MN24; family JAQBPE01; genus JBBAPZ01. Next base: position 65,911 of record JBBAPZ010000008.1, on the reverse strand, counting down.
CGCCAAAAATCGGCAGCGAGGTCTCCAGCTTTTGCAGCGCTTCCGCCAATTTCAACGCATCTAGATGGGAACCTGCCAAAAACACGCCCTGTGCACCTTGACCCTGCAAAGCACGTCCGACCTCGATCCACGCAGTGTCAGGAAGGACCATCATCGGAAAAATTTGTGCACCCAACGCAGTCGCACGTCGTGTAAAACTCGTCGCCAATCCCTGGATGTACTGATTGCTTTTGGGAAAAACAACCGCAATACGCTTTAACTTCCGCGCCTGCACCATCTGACTGGCTAAAATGGCTCCTTGCTGCGCATCACCCGGACTCAGCCGAAACAGGCAAGGCGACGTATCCGTGAGTTCTGTACTCGTTGAGGTCGGCGAGATGACCGGTAGGGCACGCAAGTTGTAAAAGGGCATGGCCGCCCGGGTTGCAAACGAGTCCAGATGCCCGACAACCCCCACGATGTGTTCATCATTGATGACTTTGGCTGCAACCTCGACGGCACCTTCGTGCGAGGAGCGGTCATTGGCAAGTGTCAACAAGACCTGCTTGTCCGGATTCGCTGCATTAAAACGGGCCTGGGCCATGGCCGCCCCTTGCAGTTCCGTCAATCCTTTCGCTTGGAAACCGCCTGTCAGTGGCCCAGCGACAGCAATTTTGACATGCGGCGCGCGCGTGGCGTGCACCGTCGCATTTTGCCAATAAATGAGCGACTCTACATCCGACGGATTGTCATCATACGCTTGATGATACCTTGCAGCGGCAACCAAAAATTCTTTCGGTGTCTGGGCGCGGCGATAACGCGTTGCTGCAAAGACCTTGGCCGTTCCAGCCGTTGTCAAAATGGCATCGCCTTCACTGATGATTTCCTTGCCGTTTGCAGGCCACATGTACCAAAGACCAAACAAGCCCAGCGTGGCCAACGCCGCGACACCGATGCTCAGCAAGATCGGACGCAAAGCAATCACCGGCAACTCCGTTTTGCCTGTGGGCAACGCAAGATTCACCGAAGTGGGCTGCTTGCCCGGCAGCGGATTGAGACTGGATGTGTCTACCAATCGATTGATGTGCATGCCTGCCGCGTCTGTAATCGGGCCTGACCCATTTGTTCGCGGATTCAGAACATGCGCTTTTTTAGAGATGTATTTTTTGCAGTGCGGACAAAACTGACGGGTGACCGTGCTCTTTTTGCCACAATGCGGACATTCGCGGATCACCTGGTTGGAATCACCGGCAAGCGCCATCAATTCGCCGAGCATTTCATCAGCCGACACAAAACGGTTTTCAACATCTGGATCAAGCGCTTTCAACACCAGCAATTCCACCTCTTCACTAACATCTGGATTCAGCGAGGAAAGAGGAGGAAATGAAAATGGCGGCTCATTTTGCGGGTCACGGCCCGTCAACAGGTAATGCATCGTGGCCCCAAGCGCGTAAAGATCGCTGCGCGGTTCCACCTGACCCCGATACTGCTCCGGCGGCGCGTATCCCTGTGTGCCAATCATCGTGCCCCTGGATACCGGGTTGAAAAATCGCGCAATGCCAAAATCAACCAGATAAACCTTGCCCCAGTTGGTCGTGATGATATTCGCCGGTTTCATATCACGATAGATGATAGGCGGCTGCTGATGATGGAGGTACGACAACACATCACAACACTGAATCATCCACGCGATAACCTCTTTCTCATGAAAGAAACCACCTTTGTCGATCAGGCGTTGCTCCAAATCCGTTCCATTGATGTACTCCATCACCAAGTAATGCCGGTTTGCTTCCGTGAACCGATCATAAACCTCCGGTATTCCGGCATGCTTCAACTGCGCAAGCATGTCCGCTTCCCGATGGAAACTTTCCGTGGCCTGTGCACGCTGTTCCGGGTCACTGAAGTGATCCAACATCTCCTTCACGACACACGTCTTGGATGAAAAACGGGTATCGCTGGCCAGATAAACAGCTCCCATGCCCCCTTGACCCAACAGCTGCGTGATACGATAACGTCCCTGAAGCAAGGTGTCCGGACTCAATAAATTGCCCGCCGACCCGTAATCACCCGCTGGCGGTGACGGCGTCGGCACAGCGATCGCAGGTGCGGTTTGGCCCCGGTTCAACTGATTCGTCGGATCCCCCTTGAACGGGAGACCGCAACTGCCACAATAACGTGAATTGATGGCATTGGAGGCTTGGCAGGCAGGGCACTCCACATAGGTGATCATAAACACGATTCTTTCGGACGAACAGGCTGTACCGGCAGGCTACCGGGCGTGCTTGCCAGCGCCGCACACCCCGACGCTTGATTGGCATCATCGGGTTTCGTGAGCATTCCTGCCGCGATTTGTATCACCATCTTGTACGACGCATCCAGGTAACCCCCGCACCAATGCAACTGAGGGGGGATGTTCACAAGCTTGGGAACTGCAGCCACCACGCTCAGACGTCATTTCCATATGGAACTCAAGAGGCATTATACCCAGCACCTGTGTTTTCAAATGCGTCTCGCATCACGTTTTGATCCGTGGGTTCACCAATTGAGCAAATTCTTTAGCAGACGTCGGTTGCTCGCTTCCAAGAAGTTGATTGTACCGTTGCCATCCGTATCATCATCGGACCACATCGACGCATCGGCCAAAGCCACGACACGCCCTGCTCCAAAGGCGCCTCCCATCATGACGTGATGCACCGCAGGCGTTCTTGCACTTTGGATACGAAGGGTTCGTGTCGGCGACAAAGCCAGGCTTTGAATCGGTGAAATACCGAACAATGACCCGCTTTGATACAGGTTCAAAGCCTCAACACCCTGCGTGATAGGCGACCCCGGGCGCAAATTGCGCACCGATAACCATTCCGCCTTCTGTGATCCCGTGCTGTCGAGGTAACGCACCAGATCCGTATTGAAGTGCAGCCCAAAGCCGTGTGCCAGTCCGTTCAGTTCGCGAATCCTGAGGCTTGAGTAACCGCCCCATTCCCCACAGATGATCACACGGCCGCCCGACCGCACAAACGCAAGCATTTGGGCCGTCGAAGGCATCACCTCGGGTGTCAACAAGAACCAAACCCCGCCGCGCGTCGGCGGGGTTTGGTTGATCCGATAACCCTCGTCACGCAAAAAAGCCTGCATGCGCGTAAACTGCGGACGGGGCGTGCCGGACAGCGAGGCGGGATCCAAGTAAACATCACGATTGCCGGATGACAGAACCAGGTCGCGAACCCCACTTTGCCCATTGATTTGATCCGTGGTGACGACAATGGGTGTTTTGTTTGCAGCACTGGCAAACAAGGTGGCCGTGCCTTGGCTGACACCTTTTAAGAAAAAAGCGCCACTGTCATCGCTGGTGGCAGTGTTAAGGCCGTCACTGATCAGTGCATTGGGAATCCCGCTTTGGCCATCCGTCACGCGCCCGGTTACACGTTGCTCGGCAACCATCGTTAAAACCCGACGCAATGGCGTTTTGCGAGAAATGGTCAGGTTGTCCAACACGGCGCTAGCCAACGTATCCGCTTCAACCACCACCCGGTACGCATCACCCTCGGCAAGCGGCGCAAAGGTCACTTCACCTCTGGCATTAGTGACCCCGGAAGCCAGCGTGGCACCATAAACGTGAACCTTGGCTCCCGGAAGCGCCCCGCCCTCCCGTTGCACCTGTAAACTCAGACTTCCCCCCGCCACATCAAAGCCACCATCGCTGTAAACGTTGTTGCTCGCCTCCATCGGGCCGGGCCAAAACTCATCAGCAGGCAACGGCGCATCAGATGGCACAGGCTGCAAAGGCTGGGCAACAGGCTCTACACAACCACAAAGCGCCGTAAGAAGGACACCCAAACACGCCAGTTGCCGACACGCAAAACGATTCCAGGCTGTGCTGGCGCGTGAGGCCGATTGGGTTGCGACGCGCTGGCATCCAGGAGCCGCGCGCGACGATGACGGATACCTTGTGGTCGCGGACCGACGAACGAGGAGTTTTAGAGACGTCGGCACCGGCAAAGCGTCGGACAACGAGGCAATCGGCGCTTCAGGCATCTAGTTTGACCCCCCATCGTCGTCGCGCGTCGTCAATGCACTGATAGTGTTCAAAATGCCATAGCCGTACATCGCGTCAAAACCCAGTGTCCCCGAATCTTCCGCCGCCGCCGCCAGCCGGGTGCGGACCTGGGCTGTGGTCAAACCGGGTTCGAGGCTGAGCAGCAAGGCAGCGGCTGCACTCACCACCGGCGCGGCCATGGAGGTCCCTGCCAGACTGCCGTAATCATTTGGCTTGCGATCGTAACGGCTCAGGTAACACGGGTAAGTCGGCAGGGTTGAAAAAATTCCTTGCGTTCCCCCACCGGACGCTGCGCCGCCCGGTGCAACAAGCACCAGATTTTCGCCACGGCTGGAGTAGCCCGTGACCCGGTTATCTGAGGCAATCGCTCCGACTGAGACCACCCCCGCGTAAGCTGCCGGATAATTGACCCCGCGCCCATCATTGCCCGCCGCGATCACCACGACAACATTCCGCTCAAAGGCATAGTTCAATGCCTCAAGCAGCATCGGGCTTGGCTCCGGGCCCCCGATTGACAGATTCAGTACCCTGCAGCCGCGGTCGACGGCGTCGATGATGCCCTTTGCGATGGTCGCATCATCCGTATCGCCGGAACTCGGTGTCACCTTGATTGGTAAAATCCTGGTCTCGGGCGCACCTCCGGACACACCAATGCCATTATTGGCGATCGCACCAACAATGCCACAAACGTGGGTGCCATGTCCATGACTGTCGCGCTGATCATAGTTAACCTCATCCAACACATCGCTTCCACCCATCGCGACCACCTCGTCAATCAATGGCAGAAGATTGGCTGCGAGATCCGGGTGTTGCGGATCACAACCCGAATCAATCACACCGACAATCACCCCCCGCCCCTTCGTCAAACGCCACGCCTCCGGAAACTGACAGCGCGGCAAGTGCCACTGCCGCCGATATTCCGGATCGCCGGGCGCGTTTATCTGCGCCAACGGCCGTAAGACCTCGCCCGGCAACCTCCCGCCTGTCTCACCCAAACCGTCTTGCTCTGGCAGGCTAAAGTGACGCCTGTAATTGGGCTGAATCCATTTGATGCCTGTCTGCTCGTTCAAGTCGCGCACGGGTTGATCATCAGACACCCGCCAACGCTCTGCACCGGCATCCAGTTTTACCACGGCACGCGCCCCCGCCTGTGTGGCCAATCTCGCACGCTCAGAAATCGGCATCGTTTCCTGAAAACGAATGATCCACTCACGCGGAACCACCGCTTCGATCGGAGGCGTCCAGGACACACCCTGACACCCACTCACCAACAAAAGTCCCGATAACACATAAGCTCGAACCATTAAACCCGCCACCTTCAACCATCCCGCGCGCCCTGCCGGAATCGTCCGTACTCATCCATTGAACGGATCATTCAAAATTCCAGCAACGCCCGGAATATTGCGAAATCACATCACGCTGCCCTGATCGAGATTTCACTGGAACCGTAGGTGATTGCCAGGCAGGTGAAACCCCCTGTGAGAAGATACCACCTTCATTCCGATGACTCCACCGCGATAGCGGCAAAGTCACTTGCACATATTCGGCAAAAACAGGCGGAGCCATTTGGCCCCACCTGTCCGATGGTCCCTTCAGCTACTCGGAATGCCCACCGTGACTGACGTCCCGGGTGCGACTCAGGTTGACGATGCTTGCGTCGCTTCTTCCGTGACGCCAGTCGATATCGTACCGTTTTCGTCGGTCACAACCGTCACGGGCACGGCTTTTTCGCCATCTTTGGCTTCCACTTTCGGAGCACCGGATTCGTCAATCTTCACAGAACCTTGCAACTTACCACCATCACCAGACAGTTTCGCTTCAGGTGCCGCATCCCGACCCGACATCGTCAGGCTCACCTTCTTCACTTCATTGCCGTCCGCATCAAGGGTGATGTGCGTCCCGGTCCCTGTGACGGTCCCGTCCACCGCGATGACCTTGTCCCACTCCACCACGTGTGTGAAGCCGTTGGGCAGCGTGACGGATGAATCAAAGGATACCTGATAGGAGCCATCCGCCTGCAACACCTTGGTTCGCGCAGACTTGCGGCTCAAACCACCTGGCAGGGACTGTTCGAATTCAGCGCTCATCGACACCACCTGCTTGTCTGCATTGATGGTCCGAACGAGTTTGGCCTTGCGTACCAGACTCTTGCCATTGATGGTTTTGTTGACATCGAATTCAACCGTTTTGGTCTTCGTCCCGTCACCGTTGTCAACCCAATCTGCTTTGCCCAAGGCGCCTTTCATTTTTTCACGATCGTTGCTCAACTTGCCAAGCCTTGCCTGAACGGATTTTTTCGCGTTTTCTTCACGCTCCTTGCGTTTTTGGTTAGCGGCTTCTGCCAACTTCAGCTTTTTGGCTTGTTGGGTCATCTCCTGACGTTTCGCTTCCGTCTTCGCCTTCAACTGTGCCACACGCTCCAGTTGCATCCCGCCACCGCGACGTTCGCCCATCATTGGCGGCTTGATCGGCGCAGGCCGACTCACAACATCACCAGGGCTTGGCTTTGGCTTGATCGGCGCTGGCTGATTGACCACATCACTGGGGCTTGGCAGCGGTCGGC
>JBBAPZ010000008.1:47989-59215 GCA_040400605.1 Candidatus Sericytochromatia bacterium | reverse complement strand
GGCTTGATCGGCGCTGGCTGATTGACCACATCACTGGGGCTTGGCAGCGGTCGGCTTGTAACAGGCGTTGCGTTCGTTAATTGCAAAATGCTGTAGCCCGCATCATCCGCCAAGCGATCGTAATCATCCATTTCCTTTTCGTCAGCCAAGGCGTCTGTCGTTCCGGCTGTCGCCTGTTCGATCAACTGCCTTGTATTTAGCGCCTGAGCCGTTGCGGAACCGGGTGTCGTCATCCCGGCACTCTGTCCGGTTTGCGTCGCGGGTTTTGCGGCAGGTCCGCTTGAACCGCTGCCGGCCGGCAAACGGGTGGATGGTGTCGCGAGTTCCTGCCCCGCACCGGCGCCTGCGGGTGTTGGCACCGCACAGCCTGCGAGGGTTGAGAGTGCCAAGCTTGAAGACAGCATCAAGCCCAAAATGGATTGGTTTCGCATATCAGGTTCCTCCTTGTGCTTCGCGGCCTGCGGTCACACGACGAACGTGTGGGCAACCGCTGGTAGGGTGACGGGGGCGTCGTGTCACCCCCTCGGTCTATACCCAACTTAGCGTCCTTTGATGACACACCCGATGACATACGATCGGCATGTCAAAAAAAAATGCGCGATACAGAAACGCATCGCTTGGTGATCAAATTTTGGCTGACATTGAACATCAGTCCGTGATTTCTTGATGTTTTGCAAATGCTGCGGAAGTTTCAGACAGCTACCAATGCGTCACTGGTCAGCACCTTGTATTGACGCGTTGGATCCGTCACAGCAATTGCCGGATGTCTGAACCGCCGTCGTGTCGCTGGGCTGAGTATACTGCCGCCACGAATCGAAACGACGTGCTCACTCGAGGGAACAGGCTTGGCGCCGGAAGGTGTAACCTGGTTCCAGCAACTTGTTCAGGGACGCATCACCTAAACGGTCAACCTGGCAACCCACCGAACGGGCATTCAACAAGCTGTGGAAACAGGCAACTTGATGCCAAGGCATCGCGAAGGTTGGGTGAGCACGTCAGAATCATGCACTGCACCGTTCGGTGAGCACAGCATTTCTCTGACAGGCGTTGTTCGGTTAATTCGTCGGTGAGGGTTCCGAGCGGTCGTTGGCCTTAAAGGGGTGACTCGGAAGCCATACCGCCGCCGCACGCTGCAATTCAACATCAAGACCCTGCTGCAAAGGATCAACTGGATCCAGCTGCGGCGTCGGACCTTGCACCCCACGACTGACGGCATTGATTACGAACTTTTGCTGGTTGGCAAAGACCCACCACTCCGGTGCATGATCATCCAAACGCAACAGGAATGCACGTGATGATGCGAAAAAACGTGTCTGGGGCTGATAAGCTGATTGCACCGCATTCGCTGCTGACGCGCCGGGCGAAGGCACAGCAGAGGGCATCACCGCAGGCACGATGCGTCGGGCCAGATTCCACGCCTCATTCGCGCGGACCAATGAGTCACCCAAAGCCTGAAAGCTGCGTGCCGTCGCGATGTGATCCGACAACTCAAGATATTGTTTGACGCCCGACATTCCATAATGGCGCGCCAAAAAAATTGCCGGTCTGGATTCAAAAAAAGCGCCATTCGAGAAATATACGTTACAAGACGAAGACAAAGCCAACGAATTCATCGTGGTTGTGTGAATGGCCATCACCCGCTCGGCATCGGCACGCCACCTTAACGCACGGCGCGTGTCCTCAAACAGGGTCTTTTCATCATCCGGAGTTGTCGCACGCACACCTCCATTACCTTGCGTCACCCGGATCCCAGTCGCCGGCGCAACCACTCCCCGATGACAAGCGCCAAGTGTGACCAACAAAGCCGTCGCGCCCAATCCAGCATTTATCCAGCGCTTCTTTGTCATGCCCAATCCTTGCCTCCCGGTCGCCTGACGATTCATGCTCTCCATGACGCTTATCGGACATTGGCAAGCCAATGTGACCATAAAAATTCATTAATAAAAGATTAAATCTACTTGCTGCTGTTCGATTACCCCATTGGGTCATCACGGCGTAGCGAGTACAACACGCGGCTCAAAGCCAATCGTCCGTGCTACGGCTTCGTGGTTAGTCCCTGGAACCTGATGTGTGCCCCTGGTGCCAAACGATCACCCCGAGGGGTGGACCTGATGCCGCAAGGGTTGATGTTCACCACAGGTGGCATCACCGCGCGTTCCGGTTCACGGTTTGTGTGGGGTTTCAGGGTTTTGCGTGGCGTTGCGCCGTGATGACCCGGTCAATGTTGGCCAGATCCTGATGGATGCGTAAGTGTTCCCAGTTCCCACTTTGGTTCAGGATGTCGCCAACGGTTGTTGCTTGACCTGCTCCGACTTCCAAAGCGATGAAACCGCCTGGCAGGACCCAATGGGCGCCTGTCGTGGCGAACTCGCGGTACCAGTGGTAGGCATCCGGGCCGGGCGTGAGCGCCAATCGGGGTTCGTAGTCCCTGACTTCGGGTTCCAGCGTGGCGATCACATCGTCTGCGATGTAAGGCGGGTTGGCGATCAGGTAGTCAACGGGACGCTCTAACGCGTGGAGACCGTCGCCTTGAGCAAACTGAACTTGATGGGCAACACCGTGCAGGTTGGCGTTGGTCTTGGCCAACGCCAGTGCATCGGGACAGATGTCTGTTGCGATGATGGTAAGGTAGGGGAGAAACCTGGCCAACGCGATGGCGATGGCACCGCTGCCAGTGCCAATGTCCGCAGCCGTGATTGGTGTGTTGCCCCGGACTTCTTCCAGATCCAGCACGGCTTCAACCAGTATTTCGGTATCAGGGCGCGGAATCAGGACGCTCGGGTTGACCTGAAAGACCAAGCCCATAAACTCCGTGTTACCCAAAATGTATTGAAGGGGCTCACGTTTGAGCCGCCGTTCAAGCAAATCCTCAAACTGGCGCAAAGCGTCATCAGCGAGGGTGTCCGCCGTGTGGTTGATCAGGCGCAGACGGTCAAGGCCCGTGGCGCGCCCCAGTAACAACGACGCCTCCAGAGAGCCTGTGTCAATTCCTGCGTCCAGCAAAAGCCGGGACGATTGATATAAGGCGTCACCAATGGTGGGCATAGGATCCTTTTTCCGTTGGGGCGTCATCGGTCTTGATTCCAGCTATCGTTATGGGATTAGCTCAATCGTACCCAAAAAAACCACCCATTTAATCAGCAACATGTTCCTTTGGGGACCATCGGACTCGCCGAACAATCAGCCGAGGTGTGGCAAAAGCTCAGGCGCGGTGCGAGAAACGTACAAGCCGCCAGGATCGACCATCTAAACGAATCATGACTGAAGCGGATGACTGGCTGTCCGTTAAGCGGGCATTCGACCCTGCACTGCGCAAAATGCCGGAAAGGCCGTCATTGTTCAGGTGGCCTGCGTCGTCATTTTATCCAGGCGAGCGCGCTGGTCGAACGCAATCAACTCACCCAACAGCTCATCCATGTCCCCGTTTAAGATGGCATCCAGCTTGTGTAGGGTGAGTTTAATCCGGTGATCCGAGACCCGGTTTTCCGAAAAATTGTAGGTCCGGATACGCTCGGAGCGATCGCCTGTTCCCACCTGACTGCGCCGCAAATCGGAGCGTTCGGACGCGGCTTTCTCAGTCATCGCGTCGAGCAACTTTGTTCGCAGCAAAGCCATCGCCCGCATCCGGTTCTGCAATTGAGACCGTTCTTCTTGACACGCAACCACCACACCCGTTGGCAAGTGGGTGATGCGAACCGCCGTTTCGACCTTGTTCACGTTTTGTCCGCCAGCACCGCCGGCACGGAAGGTATCAATCTGAAGATCCTTCGGATTGATTTCAAGGTCTACTTCCTCAGCTTCAGGCATAATGGCCACCGTGGCCGTTGATGTGTGAACCCGCCCTGACGCTTCGGTAACCGGTACGCGCTGAACACGATGCACCCCCGACTCATACTTCATTTGACGATAGACGCCCTCACCCTTGATGGACAACACCGCTTCCTTGATACCACCGAGTTCCGTTTCCTGAAGGTTCAGCAACTCGGAACGCCAGCCACGACGATCGGCATAACGGCTATACATGCGCAGCAAGTCCGCAGCAAAAAGACTTGATTCCTCGCCACCGGCACCACCCCGAATCTCAACCAGGATGTTCTTGTCATCATTCGGGTCACGCGGCAACAGCAAAATAGCGAGTCGCTGGTCAAGTTGCGCTTCGCGGGACGTCAACGCATCCACCTCGTCGCTGATCAACGCACGCAACTCTGCGTCCGTCTCGACCTGCAACATGCCCTTCGCATCGCGCAATTCACGGACGACACCTTGCCACTCGTGGTAAGTTGTCACGGTTTCTTCCAGCTCGGCGCGCGCCCGAGCATACTTGAGCAGGCGTTCCTGGTCCGCAAGCACGACCGGATCACTCAACAGTTCAGTTAACTCCGCGAACTTTCGTTCAACCTCTTTGAGTTTCGCTTCCATCGGCTTGTTTCGATTCCTTCGGCCCGCACACCTGATTGCCCGAGGCAACCCATTTCACCCAGTGCGACGATTGTATCACGCCCACACGGCTTCAGGAACAATCGGTTTTGGCGTCAAGCATCTTTTCAAACAGGATCAAAGCGTTTCCCTGACTAAACCCCAAAGGCCGCAACAAACGGGAGCGAAGCGCAATGTCATCACCGGTGGCACCCACCCACACCCGTTGCGCTCCCCAGAATTCAAATGCATGGTGCAAGCTTGTCGCGATCAAGCTTCGACCGAGGTTCTGTCCACGCAACGCCGGGGCCAGTCCCACATTGACCAGTTCAAAATCATCATCCCGCCGCAGCAATTCAACCAATCCGACCAGGCGGTCACCCTCTCGGCAAACAACCAAGGAGACCTCCGGTCGTTGCAGATATTCGAAAGCTTCCGCACGGCTCCAGCGAAGCTGCGGCGCAGACTCGCCGAAGATGGTCGCTACGGCGACCAGATAATCGCGACTCAATAATCCCGGCAACGGGCCCATGCGGTACGAGTCAGGAACCGTGGGCACCACGACCCTGCTGCGCTGCAATGCCAATATGTGATGGCGTTCCTGACTGAGATGAAAACCCAAGCTTCGATAAAGCGTCAGGCCTTGTTCCGCGTGAATGGCCACCCGCGTGCGAAGCACCCGACACCCTTGCCCGGTGGCCCAGGTTTCCGCCGCTTTCACCAAACTGCGGGCCAATAACTCAGCCAATTGATCATCGGACACCAACGGACCAAGCAACAACGCTTCAGTCCCTCGCCTCACGACGCGGACCGCACCCAACACAGGGTCATCGCCACGCCGGGCAACCAACGTTTCTGCATCTTTTCGGGCAATCAGAAAATCGGTCAGGCGCCAAGGGTGCGTAAGCATCACCCACGGCGCTCGTCCCGTCGTCGCAAAACGCGCGACCAATTGCGGGGCGTCCGAAGGCTCAAGCGGACGAATCAGGAACGACATACACCCATGGTAACACGGGCAACGCTTTTACAGTTTGCATCCATCCGTCAACCGCTTTTAAGGCGAGCAGTTGCAGTACCGTGACGGTGCTGCAGATTCATACCCAACACCCTGGTCGATTCACTGGACGCCCGGCGACCCTTGTGTGCCAAGCTGCCAACCAGGCATTGCGCGAACAACCGCTTTTGCGATACCGAATGAATGGCCGGCTGACATTTTGGCTGTTGATTGGCACGCCGCATGAATCTGTTAAAATGCCATAAAGGGCGACTGTTGTCGTCTGAGGCTGATTTAAGAAGGATGGCGATGTTGGACCTGGCGATTGATGCAAATACGCTTGATGAAGCAATACCTGCCCAATTTCTGCAAGATTTGGAGCAAGCGCTGGATCAAGCGGGAACGACCTTGCAGGAGGTTGTAGGAGATGACAATTTCGCAACGACGCCCGCGGCGCAATTTTATCTGGCAGGCGCGACTTTTCTGGAAGTGGGCTACACGTTGCTGGAACAGCTTGCACTGTCGTTCCCAGCCGTTTTTCGAATGTTATATGTCAAGCACTACGGCCCGTTGTTCCAGCGGGCGCAACGGGGACAGATCAACTGGACCGAAGCCCTCGACGCCTTGCCTGAATTCGTTGTTGACTATGCGGAAAATCGGGTTCATGCCCAACTCGCCCTGAGCGATGACGACGACGCTTAAGGCAAGCTGGCATCGGGTTTGCGAGACCGAGGCCACTTTGTGTTAGAATAATCCCTCAAACGATCAGGCATTGTCAGATTCGTGGAATCGAGTCCGGCAAAGAGCCAGCCGAGACAAGGAGAATCAGGTTTTGAATCTTCTAGGACGAATTTCCGTTTTTCCGGTGCTTCCTGCCCGCATTGACGGATTGAAAACAATCGCCAACAACCTGTGGTGGAGTTGGACGCCTGAGGCACAAGCGCTATTTGTGCGATTGGATGAGGCGTTGTGGGAACGCGTCTACCACAATCCGGTTCGTTTTTTGAGTGTCATTGAGCAGGAGAAACTTGACCGCGCATCGGTTGATGGTGATTTTATCGCGGCCTTTGATGACGTGATGGCGCGCTTTGATGCCTACATGTCCAAAAACGACACGTGGTTCAATCGTCACTATCCCGGGCGCAAAGGTCAGGTGTTGGCTTATTTTTCGGCAGAATTCGGGCTTCACGAGGCGCTTCCGATTTATTCCGGCGGCTTGGGCATTTTGAGCGGTGACCATTGCAAGTCCGCCAGTGATTTGGGTTTGCCGTTTGTTGGGGTGGGGCTTTTATACAATCAGGGTTATTTCCGGCAGCAATTGCGGGCAGATGGCATGCAAGAGGCCATTTATGACAAGTTGAATTTCTCCGAACTGCCGATCACGCCTGCTCGCAACGCGGCAGGTGACGAGGTCATCATTCATGTGGATTTGCCGGGCCGTCATGTGTTCGCCAAGGTGTGGAAAGTTCAAGTTGGGCGCATCGCCTTGTACTTGCTGGACACGGACATTGATCGCAATACGACGGAGGATCGGCGTTTCAGCGCCCAGTTGTATGGTGGCGATCACGATATGCGCATCGCGCAGGAAATCATTCTGGGTATCGGTGGGGTTCGTGCGTTGCGTGCTTTGGGGATTCACCCAGGCGCTTGGCACATGAATGAGGGGCATTCCGCCTTTTTGGGCTTGGAGCGTATTCGGGAGTATGTGCAGCAACAGGGTCTCTCCTTTCATGAAGCGCTCGAGGCCGTTGCTGCGAACGCGATCTTTACCACCCATACGCCGGTGCCGGCGGGCAACGATGCGTTTTCTTACGCCTTGATGGAAAAATACTTCGGGCGTTTTTATCCACAACTCGGCATTGGTCGGGAGGAGTTTTTGGGTCTTGCGCGTCAAGATACACTGGGCGGGCCGCCATTGTTCTCACTCAGTGTTCTGGCGCTGAGGCTGTCGCGGCAGGCCAATGGCGTGTCGGCTTTGCATGGTGACGTATCGCGTGAGATGTGGCGAGCATTGTGGCCTGGTGTGCCGGCTGACGAGGTGCCGATTGGTTCGATCACCAACGGTGTTCACACTGAAACTTGGCTCTCGCCTGAGTTGGCAGCGTTCTTTACCCGGTATTTGGGTTCAGATTGGCGCGAGCATTTGGCCGAGAAGGAATACTTTGCCAGGATTCATGAGGCATCAGACGCCGAGTTATGGGCGTTGCGTCAGACACTCAAGCGACGCATGATTGCGTTTGTGCGCAAGCGTTTGGTCGCGCAACGTCTTCGTGCCGGTGAAAGTGTCGCGCGGGTTGCTGAAGCGGAAAGTTTGCTTGATCCGGAGGCGTTGACCATTGGCTTCGCCCGTCGGTTTGCGACGTACAAGCGTGCCACGTTGATTTTCAGGGACGCGGCGCGCCTTGAACGTGCGTTGTCGGCAACGGGGCGAAAAGTTCAGATTATTTTCGCGGGTAAAGCTCACCCTGCTGACATGCCCGGGAAAGAATTCATTCAGGCGGTCAATCAGTATGCCCGTCAATCGGGGTTCAGTGGCTCGGTGGTCTTCATTGAAGATTACGACATGAATGTGGCCCGCCATTTGGTGCACGGTTGCGACGTTTGGTTGAACAACCCACGGCGTCCACTGGAAGCTTCTGGCACGAGTGGTCAGAAGGCTGCGGCGAATGGGTGCCTCAATTTTTCCGTGCTGGATGGTTGGTGGGTTGAGGGCTACAACGGTGTTAACGGGTGGGCCATTGGTGAGGCACGCGAGTTCAGCAATCATTCCGAGCAGGATGATGCAGATGCATTGTCGTTCTATCGAATCTTGGAGGAACAGATCGTTCCGTTGTTCTACGATCGTAACGAGGCAGGTATTCCCACAGGTTGGCTGGCTCGGGTCAAGGATGCGATCGCCACGCTGACGCCTCAATACTCCACCCATCGCATGGTGCAGGATTATATCAATCAGTACTACGTGCCGGCGATCGCCCACGGGGAGCGGATGGCGCAAAATCACTTTGCGGTGGCCAAACAGTTCGCGGACTGGAAAAGCATGATGACTTACAACTGGCATCATGTGTACATCGAAGCTGCGCCCGTGAACCAGGACAAGATTCAGGTGGGTCAAGACATCGGTGTGGTGGCTCGTCTTAAGACAGGCGGCCTGCCCCCCGAGCACTTGCGGGTGGAGCTTTATCAGGGGCGTGAAGATGGTCAGGGTCTTTCTGATGTCGAAGTGATGCCGTTGCACCTTGCTGAACAATTTAGCGATGGAAGCTATAAGTTCAGTGGCGCGTTCACACCTGCCAAGGGTGGTTCTTATATTTACGGCATACGGGTCGTGCCCAATCACGATCATTTTGCCAACAAGCATGAATTGGGATTGATTCGTTGGGCTTAGTTCAATGGTAAGACTGAATGGGGCCGCTTCCAAGGAGGTGGCCCCATTTTTTATGCTGCATCCTGAAAGGGATCGTGGCGTTGTCCAGGGGTTGCGTACGTTGGCCAAGGCGAGGATGGCTGATTGGTTAACCTGATGGTTTCAGCCATCCGATTCACGGTTTGTTGGTTCACCGTTTATAGAGCCCTTGCTGCCGTTGACGATTGAGCCAGGTTGTGTTGGCCCAGTCGTTCTGCCGCAGTGAGGGCGCCCGATCAGCGCGGTTGATGCCTCCTCTGATGGTTTTGCCAGATTGCCTGAGCCATCAGATTGAGTGTTTGTTCGTAAAATATTCGTTGTAACCATGCCGCATGTAACGCCCGAAATCGATCTGATTAATCTTGTGTCTTGTTGTGATGGTGAGCGTCCAATTGCTGAAATTGATGGTTGGCAGGTTGCCTATGATGCCAACCAGGGTATAGAGAGCGTGATCGAGGAGCGATAGGCGAAGGGGGCGTAACGTGCGACGAGCGAAACCGGGCTTGGCTTTATTGATGCTGGGGGCATTGACGGGGTGTAACATTCAGATTCCCAGTCAGTTGCTGGGTCAGCTCAATCCTGTCGTCGTGGTGCCTCCGTCGCCGGGTGTGACAACGCCGTTGGTGGTGGATGAAGTGGAACAAGCGAAGCAGTTTGCGATCGCTGATACTGACGGCAATCAAAAACTTGATCGCGATGAGTTTGTCAGCTTCAAGGGGGCGCTCGGGCTGCGGCCGGAAGTGGGTGCCGAGTTTATGTATCGGGACGTTGATCGCGACAAATATCTGGACTTCAAGGAGTTTACGCGTCAGTTGCCGATTGATTGGAACAGGCCCAAACCTGAGGTGCCAACGCCAGATGTGGGCCCCGGTGATTGCAAAAAGGGTTTTGTTCGTGCGGATGTGAATGGCGATGGGATGGTTGACTTTGAGGAGTTTGAGCGCGCGGATGACGCGCGGCCGATGATGCCCGGCTTGGGGGGGATACCTGTTGTGATGCCGCCGAGAGTTTTGACTGAGCGTTTCAAGCATATGGATCGCAATGGCGATGGTTTGTTGGATTTTGACGAGTGGTGTCAAGGTGGGCCTGAGCCGGGTGAAGAAGATTGCAAGCAGGTGTTTGTTAGCGCGGATGTGAATGGCGATGGGGCGGTTGACTTTGAAGAATTTGCGCGCGCGGATTACAGGCGGCCGATGACGCCTGGCGTGGCGATGCCTGCCGTGATGCAGCCGAAAGAGGTTTTGTTTGAGCGTTTCAAGAGCACGGATCGCAATGGTGATGGTTTGTTGAATTTTGAGGAATGGTGCGAGGGTGGGTCTGAGCCGAGCTCCGGTGATTGTAAACAGGTGTTTGTCCGCGCGGATGTGAATGGCGATGGTTTTGTTGACTTTGAGGAGTTTGCGCGCGCGGATTACAAGCGACCGATGATACCCGGGGGTGTGATGGCGACGGTGATGCCGTCTGAGGATGAATTGCGTGCCCGTTTTAAGAAATTGGATCGTAATGGTGATGGGATGTTGGATTTTGAGGAGTGGTGCGAGGATGGGACCATGCCAGTTCCGCCGCCGGTCGTCATTCTGCCGGTGAACCCATCGTGTGATGATTGGCCGTTTGGGGCGCAGCGGGCAGTAAAATTTGAGGAGATGTATTCGTATTATCAACGGCGGGAAGCGGCAACCGATCGCGTCGGTGTGGGCTTGGATCCGTCGCAGTTAAAGCAGGCAGTGTATGACAGGTTCAAGCGTTGGGATCAAAACAAGGATAATTTGGTGACGCAAGAGGAGTTTTGCAAACCCTTGAGTGTTGCACCCGAACCGTCTGAGGGGGGTGAATCGACTTGTCATGAGTTGCGTTGGCCGGTACCTCCCAGCGAATCGTTAGGTTATGACGCCTATGCGAAGTGGCGGTTCAGTGCTGTGAGTTTCGTCATGGCGCCGAGTGATGCAGAGGTTGCGGAGTTTTTGCGGAAGTATGCACAAGAGGCTAAGGCGTTGGACAGTGATCAAGATGGTGGGGTGAGTATTGTTGAGGAACGCGCCAGTTGTGATGGTTCGGTAGTGGTGCAGTGAGGCAGGGTTTTGACCAGGCGTGAGTTTTTGCTTTTTACAACTACTTTAGCGCTTGGTCTTTTGAATGGTGCAGGTGCGCGGGTGGCGGGTGCCGCGGTGGCAGCGGCACCCGCGCTACGTTGTTTCAATCAGCGTGAATGGGCCACTTTGGATGCGCTTGCGATGGTGTTCTGGCCTGCGGCGGCAGGCCGCCCTGATGGGCGAGTGGTGGGCGTTGCGTCGGCGTGCGATCGCCTGTTTGAGGGCGCGCATCCCGGTTTGCAGCGGGAGCTCAAATTGGCGTTGTGGCTTTGGGAGTGGGGGCCCTATCTTCACGGTGAGTGGTGTTCTTTCGGTCAGTTGTC
>JBBAPZ010000008.1:0-47889 GCA_040400605.1 Candidatus Sericytochromatia bacterium | reverse complement strand
TGGGGATGGGCGCCAATGACTAAAGGGGTGAGTGGGCCTGAAGGGTTGAGCGCGCTTAGCACCGACTATGCTGCTGATTTGGCGGTCGTAACGGATGTGTGTGTGATAGGCACGGGTGCGGGCGGTGCGGTGTTGGCCAGTGAATTGGCTGAAGCTGGTTTGCGGGTTGTGATGCTGGAAAAAGGTGGGCATTACACCCGACGGGATTTTAATCAACGCGAAGCGGATATGATGCCGCTATTGTATGCGGATGGGGGGGCGCGAACGACCCGTGATGGGGGGATCGTGCTGCTGCACGGTGAAAGTGTGGGGGGTGGTACGACGGTTAACTGGGGGATTTGTTTTGACCCGCCAGCTGACGTGTTGAAGGTTTGGGGCGATCGCCACGGGGTGGATGGCATTGGCTTCGATGTGTTGAAACCTTATCTTGGAAAGGTGAGGCACATTCTGAATGTGCAGCGAATTCGCGCGGAGGAAGTCAATCGCAACAACCGTTTGTTGTTGTCTGGCGCCCGGGCGTTGGGTTGGCACGCCGATACCTTTGAGCACAATCGCACAGGGTGTTTGCAGAGTGGCTTCTGTATGCTGGGGTGCGCCTATGATCGCAAACAGGGCATGGGCATCACTTACGTGCCGAGGGCGTTGCATTTTGGGGCACGTTTGTTGCCTCGTGCGGAGGTGACGGGGTTTGTGAATGAAGGTAATCGCGTGGTTGGTGCTGCAGGCGTGTTAACGAATTCGAAAAACGGTCGTCAGTTTCGGTTGCGGGTGCAGGCTCAAGCTTTTGTGGTGGCTGCCGGTGCGATCGGCACGCCGGCCCTGTTGCGGGGTGCCGGGATTTGGGATACCGGTAACCAGTTGGGTCAAAATCTTTGCATTCACCCGACGACAGCATTGTTGGCTTTGTTTGATGAAGCGGTTCGCGGCCATGAAGGCATTCATTACAGTGCATATTGTGGTGAGTTTCATGATCAAGGCATTGTCCTGGAGGGGATGTTCGCTTATCCGGGTCTGTTGGGTTCGGCGTTGTTTCGCAGTGGGGCGGAGGCCCAGCGCATTTTGACCCGTTATAACGATGCGGCCATTGCGATCGTATTGTTGCATGATGACGGTCGGGGGAGTGTGATGCCTGGTTCAGACGGGCGTCCTGTTATCGATTATGTGGTTAGCGCCGGGGATCAGGCGAAACTGCGTCAGGGGATGAAGTCCCTTGCGCGCTTGTATTTTGCGGCCGGTGCCAGTGAGGTGTTGATTCCTCATCTAGAGCCTGTGATGCTGCGTTCGGTCCAGGAATTGGATCGCATTGACACATTGTCGCTCAGACCCAATGACCTCGCACTGTTTTCGGCCCATCAGATGGGGACGGCGGCGATGGGGGCTGACGTGGACGGTTCCGCTACGGATTCAGATGGACGACTCCATGGCTGGCAGAATCTCTACGTATGCGATGGCAGCCTGTTTCCAAGTTCCATCGGGGTGAATCCGCAAATCACGATTGCCACGTTGGCCACCCGAATGGGCGATCGTCTGACGCGGATCCTGAAAGGGCAAACCAATGGCCGGGCGTGAACACTGGTATGTCGTGGCTGAATCGTCTCGGTTGGGCCAAAAACCGCTGGGGTTGACCTTACTTGACGAACCGTTGGTGCTTTTTCGTGACGAAACCGGACAGGCCCGCGCACTCTTGGATCGCTGCCCTCACCGCGCGGTACCGCTCTCGGATGGCCGCGTGACAGGTGGCCGACTGCAATGCCCGTATCACGGTTGGGAATTTGACGGCGCCGGGCAATGCCAATACATCCCGGCACTCGGCCCGGCAGGGCGTATACCCGAAAGGGCTTGCGTTCGCACATTTCTGGTTCAAGAACAACAAGGGTACATTTGGGTGTGGCCGGGTGATACCCCCCCCGGGCCGAGTGAGATGCCACTGACCTTGCCGCATCACGATGAAACGGGGTGGATGCATGCGCGAATTCAGGCGCGCATTCACGCGGGGATGCAAGAAGTCATCGAGAATTTCATTGATTGTCCTCATACCGGTTATGTGCACGGCGGTCTCTTTCGCGCGCCGGCCAGTCATCGTGCGACGCATCATGTGCGGCAGGTTTCCGATGGGGTGGTGATAGACATCAAAGAGGAGCAGACGCGCAGCAGCTTGTTGTCCCGTTTGTTCGTGTCGCACACCAGTTCGGTTGTGCATCAGGATCGCTTCATTGCACCGTCCACGGTGCGAGTGTCCTACACTTTTGGCCCTGGACGCGTCATTGAGGGGTACCAGTTGTGTACGCCGATTGATGCGTTCAAGACCGATGTGTTTGTTTACGTCACGTGGCAGTGGGGGTGGTTGACGACTTTGTTCAGGCCGATTGTGCCGTTTGCCGGGCGCTTGATTCTGGAGCAGGACCGTCAGGTCCTTGAGCGTCAAGCCGAGCGGATCCGACGCTATGGGAGACAGTTTGTTTCAACGGGCGCAGATACGGCCAATCTGTGGATTCAAGCCCACGGCCAAGGTGGCGATGACCGCGAAACGACGGTGGAGTTCAGACTCTGATGCGCATTGACATTCACGTTCACCTCGCAGGCTTGGGAGGTGGGGCCTCTGGCTGTTTCGTGTCGGATCGGATGCGTCGGAGCGTTACTTACCATGCGTTGCTGGCCAATCTGGGGTTGTGGCATATGCCGGGTGAGCGTGCCACCGAGCATTACGCGAACCACTTAAGACAGTTGTTGACCCATTCGCATGAACTTGATTTTGCGTGCGTGTTTGCGATGGATGGCGTATACGATGCGCACGGGGGCATGGTACGCAGTTTAAGCCATCTGTATGTACCGAATGAATGGGTGTTTGAAGTATGTCGTCACTCACACCGTTTGCTGCCTGTGATTTCGATCAACCCGGAACGGGCGGATGCCTTGGCGGAACTGGAACGTTTCGGTTCCGATGCGATCGCCATCAAGTGGCTGGGGCCCCTGCAAAAATTCGACCCCACGTCCCACCGTGCTCGCATCTTTTATGATGCGCTCAAATCCTTGGAGCTACCAGCCATCATTCATTCGGGGTGTGAACACACCTTTCCTGGCATGCAACAGGCGTTGGGTGATCCAGCGCTATACGAGGGCTTGCTCCAACGAAACGTTCCCGTCATTTTCAGCCACTGCGGCACCGGCAGTTTTTTGCACCCGCGCCATGATTACAGCCGGACCTTTGAACGCTTGCTGGAACGCTATGATCACGTCTTTGGGGATACGTCGGCGTTTTGTTCCCTGGTGCGCCGCAACCAGTTGCGGCGCTTCAATACGGATCGCTTTGTCTCCCGGATGTTCCACGGTTCGGATTGGCCCATTCCATCCTCAGCGATGGTTTTTTTACCTGAGTTGGGTTTCAATCGGGTGTATCAGCTCGCAAAAGTGCGGCACAGCCTGGATCGTGATGTATTAACCAAACGTGCCATGGGGGTTCCTGATGCCGTTTTTGAGGGCGCCTGGCGTCTGCTTGAAAGCCGCGTCCGGCGTTACTTGAAACGGGTACACCCCAGTTGGACTGGTGTGGAAATCAGGTGATTGAACCACGTTGACCCATATCCCTGTCGTCAGGTGAAGCGTTGAAGAATTTTGCTCGGTCACGTAACCGGGTAAATGGCGGTGCGCGGTTCGAGATTCCAAAAGTTGCGTCATCACTTCCTCAACCAAAGGGCTTCATCTACGAAACGGTTTTTTCGTTCTGTGGGCGAAGGATAGTCAATCAAGCACCACATATTGGGCATTATGCGGTTCGCGGCGAACGGTCGTGGAAATCAAGACATTGCCTTATCAGCAATGATGATTCGACCCGTAAACTGACAGAGGACAGTTGGTAGGGACGGTACCCTGAAACAGGCGTTGCAAGCACTTTCTGAATTTATGCGGTGTCGAACAAGCACAGAAGCGCACCCAAACACTTTTTGATTCGATAACGAGTTGAACAGGCAGCAAACTGAACGCGCGATGATGGGGTGCTCGCCGTGTCAAACGGGGATGGGCGAAACAAGGTAAGATGGATGTGCCTCGTCGTCTTGGTACGGAGTCACAGCCCTTGCAACCGGAATCGATTTTGAAATCCTCTCCCTGGACCATACAGAACAGTGAGCAGACCTACCATATCCTGGATTGGGGAGCGCCTTATTTTGGTATCAATGATGCCGGTCACGTGCTCGTGGACCCTTCGGGTGAGGGACGGTATCGGCTGGACCTCTACGACCTTGTGGGGGAGATTCAGCGTCGTGGGCACAGTTTGCCATTGTTGATCCGCTTCTCAGATATTCTGGCGGATCGGATCCGGCGACTGAATGACGCTTTCAGCGATGCCATCCGTACCTACGGTTACGAGAACGAGTACCGGGGCGTTTTTCCGGTCAAGGTGTGTCAACAGCGACACGTGGTCAGCGAGATCATTGACTACGGCAAGGGTTATCAATACGGGTTGGAGGCCGGCTCCAAGCCTGAATTACTGATCGTGCTCGCCATGCTCAAGACACCGGGTGCCTTGGTGATCTGCAATGGCTACAAGGACTCGGAATACATCGAAACAGCCTTGCTTGCGCAACGTTTGGGGCAGACGCCAATTGTCGTGATCGAGAAGCTCAACGAAGTACATTTGGTGCTTCAAGCGGCGCAAAAGTTGGGCATCAAGCCCATCGTCGGTGTGAGGGCGAAATTGGCGGCACGCGGCATTGGGCGCTGGGGTGATTCCGCGGGCGATCGCGCCAAATTCGGCCTCAATGCTGCTGAAATCATGGAAGTTGTCGAGACATTGCGCCAGAACAATATGTTGGACTCTTTGCAGCTTTTACACTTTCATATCGGCTCGCAGATTTCAAACATCAGTGTGATTAAAAACGCGATGCGGGAGGCATCCCAGTTTTATGTGGAGTTGGCCTCGACTGGTGCCGCGATGCGGTATCTGGATGTGGGCGGCGGTCTGGGCATCGATTATGACGGTTCGAAAACCAACTTTCATGCATCGAAAAATTATGATATTCGCGAATATGCGGCGGACGTCGTCTGCGCGATCCAGGATGCTTGCAAGGAGCGGCAGATTCCTGTGCCCGTCCTCGTTTCGGAATCAGGTCGTGCCATTACGTCACATCAGTCGATTCTTGTGTTCGACGTGCTTGGTGTCAGTGAGGTGATTGCCAAGGTGCCATCTCGACCTGAGCAGTCTGATCACGTGCTGTTGCGGCATCTGTATGAAACCTATGAGGGCATCAACAAAGACAATTTGCAAGAGTCGCTACATGATGCCACGCAATTCAAGGAAGAATCCTTGAGCCTCTTCACGTTGGGTTACCTGAGCCTTGCGCAGCGTGCCCGTGCCGAAGAGTTGTTTTGGGCTTGTTGCAGGCGCATCCAGCCACTGGTTCGCACCTTGAAATTTGTGCCGGAAGAGTTGCAAAGTCTGGAGCAGATGCTGGCGACAACCTATTATTGTAACTTTTCAGTGTTTCAATCCGCACCGGATAATTGGGCGATCGACCAATTGTTCCCGATCATGCCAATTCATCGTTTGAATGAAGAACCGAGTGCCCGGGGTACCTTGGCTGATCTCACGTGCGACAGTGATGGCAAGATTGATGACTTTATTGACATCCAGGACGTCAAACACGCCCTTGAACTGCACCCGTATCAAGACGGCGAGCCCTATTATCTGGGGATGTTTCTCAACGGTGCGTACCAGGAAATTCTGGGGAATTTACACAACCTGTTTGGAGACACCAACACCGTCCACGTGCACCTCGAGCCGGAGGATGAGTTTGGCTATACACTGGAACACGTGGTACGCGGGGATACCATGCGCGAGGTATTGGGGTACATGCAATACAATGATGAAGCGCTGGTTGAAAGCATTCGTCGCGAGACGGAGCGGGCATTGAGGGATCGTCGCATCACCATCGCGGAGCAACGCTTGCTTTTAAGCCACTACGAGCGTGCGCTTGCCGGCTACACGTACCTCTGGTCCGGGGAGTGAATCGGGAGCTTGCGCCGTGTTTTAAAAACTACGACGATCCACAAGCCCACACTCACAACACCCGCTGCAATCCACTGGACACCGGGTAGGTGACGCGCGCTCGCATCCAGGAATAACCATGCGATGACTTTTTGTTGAATCGCCAATCCCACGGCCCACCACAAAAGGATCGTCTCTTGGCGCCACTTCTGCCACAAGTCAGGGTGGTTTAGCCCGGATTGTTCAAATTGACGGTTGCGTTTGATTGATTCTTGCAGCAAGAAAGTCAGGTAGGCGACGCCGGCTACGGCCAAGGGAAGAAAAACCAAACCCAGCGGTATGATTTGGAGTGCCATGCCTGTGATGATGCGTGGCGTGTTGTCCGCACGCAATCGATGGGTCAGGATGAGCAAGGGCAAGAAGGGCGCTGTGCTCAAAATGTAGAGAAACACGGTTAGCAAGACCCAGAGGGATGTGTTCACGATCAACCGGTCACTGACGTTGTTGGCCGGCTTCGAAAAGCACGTGCGCCGGTTTTTTGAAGCCGCAGTCCAGACATGTTTTTTGCTTGTGCACATGCTGGGGTTTGGGTAGTAAACAGCGCACGCACGGTCGACAGGCACCGGGACTCAGGCCTTTTTTGACTTGTGCGACCAGGGCGCGAATCAGGTGTGGGTGACAATCAAGGGCCTGAGCACGCACAAAGTGTTCGATGCCTGCTTCGTGTGCCACGTGTTGGTATTCGATGTCGATTTCATATAAGGTTTCGATGTGATCGCCAACGAAACTCACAGGCACCACGATAACTGCTTTGCAGCCCTCGCTGCCAAGTCTGGTCAATTCATTCTCCGTCGCAGGTGACAACCAACGGACGGGGCCCACACGGCTTTGCCATGACAAAGAGGTGGTATGACGCCAGCCAAGGTCTGCACAAACCAGTCGCATCGTATCTTGTACGTGGCTCATGTAAGGATCCTGACGTTTGATGAACGATACGGGGAGCCCGTGCGCTGAGAACAACAGGTGCGGCGTGACGGTCTCAGGCAGCCGGGTGAGGGCGGTTTTGACGGTGTCGCTGACTGCCGTGATGTAGTCCGGGTCATCGAACCACGCTGGCACAAAGTGAACGGGCAAATGCGCCATATTGAGATCACGCATTTGTTTGGTGACTTCATTGTAACTGGAGGCGCTTGTCGCGAAGGAGTAGTGGGGGTAGAGCGCCAACACAATCAGGCGTTCGACGTTTTCGGCTTGAATGGCTGCGAGTGCTTCGCGGATGGATGGGCGGGTGTAGCGCATGCCCACATAAATGGATGGCGTGATGCCTTCGGCGTGCAGGGCTTGCTGTAGGGCGGCCACTTGGGCAAAGGTTGTTTCAACCAAGGGGGAACCACCCCCGATTTCTGAATATTGGCGTTGCGTTTTGGGTGCGCGGCGCGCACTGATGAGGTCAGCGAACAGTTCCTGGGCGTAGGCGCCGCCCGGCAGGGGAATGACGTCTTTATCCCGAAACAGTTCGTATAAAAATGGCTCCACCTCTTTGAGGTTGCGGGGGCCACCGAAATTGATAACGAGCAGGGCAGTGCGCAATCAAGTATCCCTCTCGAAGGCAAAGTTTGTACGACAGTGTCAATCATAACCCTGAACGGCGTTGGGGCGCCATTTATAACCATGATGACCAAGCGTTGCGGTGTCAGACCCCTCAAAAAACAAGTGTTACCATTTGTTTTAGTGAAGTTGTTAATGGTTTTGTAAGTCCGCAACAAAGATCACTTTTTCAATCTCGAAGCGCGTTCGCCAGTCATCCACGCAAGCCATCAGGGTCTTGATTTCAGGGGTGTCACCACTGGCCTGTACCCGTGAGGAAGTCCTTTAGTGCGATGAACCCGCGATTGTTGGAATCGCGGACCCCAGCATGCCCCTGGCGGATTCGGATCTTGTATTCGTCTTTAAATAGCACTGTGATGTTGTGCACTTCACCGTCCGCGAGGATACGATTCATTTCCTGTTCCGGTTGCTTGATATCGTAGCTTGGGGTGGACCACGCGCTCACGAACCTTATCACCAACGTCGGTAGAACTGGCGTTGGGAGATTTCTCAGGTGGCGGTGGCAATTCGGAACCTGCCGACAAAAAGGAAAAGCTGGGCGCCACTGCCAGAGGCAGCAATCCCGCTGCGCCATCTCTGGGCTTTGGCTGGTGAGAGGTCAACTGAGACGCGGACGCGCAGCTAGTGATTGTCGCGAGCGCCGCCGCAAAAGCGATTTGTTGCTGGAGTCTCAATGCGTCCTCTTTTTTACTGTTCGGTACCAGACAAGTGGTGCGCAGCCAAACCTGACGTAGTCATTCGTTGGTTATGCTCCGCGGTACTCTTGCATCCCACGCCTTTCGACGAATTTCAATTAGGTATATCGGTCTATACTTAACAAAGGTAGCAATAATTCAGGAAAAAGTCAGAAGATGACAAAGCGCATACCGTTTTTTAAATAAACAGTACACGGCCGCGTTGTGACAGAATCGCCGAATCCCTAGCGGTACCGTTGCCATTTGGCGTCAACCAGCGTGCCGTAAAGTTCCGGACGGGAGGTGATGCACCAGTCAGCCTGCTCTGCGAGATACGCGTCAAGCGCTTGGTGCAGCGCTTGTGCTGTTTGCGCCTGGTTGACACTTTGACGCAACCGTTGCGTCTCCGGAAGGCCTTTGACGTACCAGGCGATATGTTTACGAGATTCCTGTACGCCGAGTTTTTCGCCAAGGTCTTCAATCAGGTAGTGGCATTGTAGCCTTGCGGCTTCGATCCGTTCCAACAACGTGGGTTCTGGTAGCAGTTCGCCTGTGAGGAGGTAATGGTTACAGCGTTTGAAGATCCACGGATTGCCCATGGCTCCGCGCCCGATGGCAACCGCGTCCACGCCGCTGATTTCTAATCGTGTTTTGGCGTCTTCCGGTGTGAAGATATCGCCGTTGCCAATCACCGGAATGCCCAGCGCGTTCTTGAAATCCCGCAAGGCTTCCCAGTCGGCGGATCCGCCGTAACCTTGGACCTTGGTGCGACCGTGAACCCAGATGGCATCGGCGCCGCATGCTTCGGCGGTGCGCGCGATTTCAAGCCCTGTCATCAGTGTGGGGTCCCAACCAAGGCGCATCTTGACGGTCATGGGGACACGAATGGCGCGCCGGACGGCTTCGAACAGTGGGGCGACTGCATCGGGGGTTTTTAGCAGGGCGGCGCCGTTCCCGGAGTTGACGATGTGGGGAGAGGGGCAGCCGAGATTGAGGTCGATGAGATCCGCGCCCGCCGCTTCCGCACGACGGGCCGCTTCTGCCAAAAAATCAGGATCGTGGCCCGATAGTTGTAGCGCCACCGGCGTTTCGTCCGGGGACAGTTGCGCCCGATCGTGCATGTCACGGTGCCCGCGCACCCACGCCTCGCCGTTGACGAGCTCTGTCGACAGCAGGCTGTCTTTGTCAAAGTGACGCACCACACGTTTGAACGGGCGATCGCACACACCCGCCATCGGTGCCAGCATGACCATGCTTTTTAACGCCAACGAACCAATACGCACCACAATGTCTGTCACCCTTTCACGCTAACAAATGCCCGCTGCGCTTGCAAGGCGCGCAAGACTTTGTTTTGATCAGAAACAACTTCATCCGACACAGGAGCCTAATTCATCCATGGCCCTACCCGCACGATCCGGTCGCTTCAAGCACTATCGCCTGCATCCCCACCCGCTTGCGACGGACACGGTTGCGGCCATCTTGCAGGGCCTCGCAGCAGAACCGGGCCTAAACCTCCTTTTTCAGTCGGAATGCTTGCCGCAAGTCTACGAACAGATTCCGGAATTACATGAATTTTTTACGGCAACACGCCACCCGGCGTGCAATGTTTTTGTGCTGCAGCATCGGCTTTTTTGGGATCCCGCCCCATCGCGATGGCACAATGCCTCACTGATCGGCAGCCATTGGCCGCAAGTCCGGGCACCGCACGTGGTCGGCATTTTAAACCTGCACGCGCGGCTGCCCCTCGTTTTGAGCCTGGATGACGACCAACGCCCGGTGGCTGTCGTTCACGTGCGCCCCCAATCGATTGTGACCGTCTGCGGCCAACTTCGCACGCAATCCATTTCAGATACGTCGATTCAGGATGCACCCCATGGCCTCATCCTCGAACAACATCGGCTAAGCCGGCACCACCGGCACAATTTACCCGAATGGTATCGACTCTGACCGCCCCAGCGAATAAAAGTCAATGCCTTAACGCGTCATCCATCGTATCTTTCCACTGGAAAAATTTAAAACTTCTTAAATCTTAATTAATCATTTTTTAATCTTATTTGTTATGATAAGAAAACGATGTGGTGATCCAAGGGTGAGTCTGGAAGGGGAATTGGAACATATGGCGCAAAACACGGATAACCCTGCTGACACCATGACGTTGTGGGCACAGTTGCGAAGCTACCCGGCCGCTTTCTGGTATGCCAATGGAATGGAGATGATTGAACGGTGGGCCTATTATGGCGTGCGTCTGGTTTTGGCCTTGTATATCGTTGGTGCGACGGCGCAGGGTGGCCTGGAGTTCAATCACATTCAAAAGGGCAATATTTATTTGTGGTGGGCGATTATCGCGTCGTTTCTGCCGATGTTTACGGGTGGTTTTGCCGATCGCTACGGCTACAAAAAGACCATCGCCGTGGCAGTTGTGCTCAAGATTGTCGGTTATGCCCTCATGGCCACCCAGCGCGATTATTGGGGCTTTTTCACTGGTTGCATGCTGCTTGCCTCCGGCACGGGACTCTTCAAACCCGGCGTCCAGGGTCTTATCGCCCACAGTGTTCACGGCAAGAATGCGTCGGTCGGTTGGGGCGTCTTCTACGAATTGGTCAATTTCGGGGCGTTTTTAGGCGGTGTTCTGGCAACGCCGTTGCGTGATATCTCATGGTCGGCAGTCTTTTATTTTAATACCGCTTTGGTTGCCCTGAACTTCTTGCCGTTGTTGATGTTTAAGGAGCCTGAGGTCGATCGCCCGGCACCACATGCCTCCCTTGGCGCTGCTTTGCAAGAAGTGGTCACGATTTTCGTGACCTCCATCCGCAACATTTTCGAACCGCGATTGTTTGTGTTCATCCTGATTTTCAGTGGCTTCTGGTTTTCGTTTCACCAACTGTTCGACTTGCTGCCCAACTTCATCGACGATTGGACCAGTGCGTCGACAACGCCTGCCATGTTTTTGACCAAATCTGGTCACGTGGCAGCCGAGCAGATACTTAACATCAATTCGTTCATGATTCTGCTTGTCATGATCCCGGTCGCCTACATCGCCAGCCGCTTCAGACCGTTGATTGCAATCATTTTTGGTATCATCGCTTCCATCATCGGTATCCTGGTGGCTGGCAGCACCATGAGCGGTTATGCCTGTCTGGCAGGTGTCATCATCTTCACCTTCGGTGAAATGCTGGCAAGCCCCCGCACCAAGGATTACATGGCCATGACGGCGCCAGTGGATAAAAAAGGGCTTTACCTGGGTTACAGCGAAGTGCCGAGCGGTGTAGGCTGGGCCTTGGGTTCCATTTTTGCCGGCAGTTTTTATGAGCACCACGGTGACAAGGTCAACTTTGCGCGCCAGTGGTTGCAAGACAACGGCATGAGCGCTGAAGCGGTTAAGGCGATCCCCAAGGACAAAGTGATGGAAACCATGGCAGCACAAGCCCAGGTCAGTGTGCATGAGGCCACCACCATGTTGTGGAATTTACATCATCCCGCCACGGTTTGGTACATCATCGCAGGCGTGGGTGTTGTTTCGCTGCTGGGAATGATTGCCTATCACTATTATGCGGAACGCCAGGCCGCCCGGGATGCGCGCATTCACGTCGCTTGACGCGATGCCATCCATCAGATTGACTCACTGTTCGTTAGATATGCGTTGTAACGCTACCGCTCATAGCACCCTGAATCAGGCCTGTTACTATTGCGTGTTGGTCTGGTGGCGATTCACTGATCGGTGAAATTGATGGTTCAGATGTGATGGCTTTAGATTTGGAACGAATGCCCATGTGTGAAACTTTGGGCAAACACGTGTTAGCGCTCGCTGCCAAAACCGCTTCGAGAGACAGAATGCACCGGGTCACTGAACACTTGAAACACTTGAGAACCGAAACCGTCACGTTGTTTTAGGCGTTTTCAGTTTCAGAGAGCGTCCGGTGGGCGCAAGCGCGCGTGGCTTTTTGAATGTTTGTGTCGGTAACCTTGAACAAGCGTTTTTTCTCAGCATCCAAAGGGGTACGGAAACAGAAACGCTTGTTAACTAAGAAAGTGTTTCTCGATGTATCCTGCGGTTTTTCCCAAAATCCAGACTGAGTCAACAATTCGGTGTTGGGCGGATGACCGGCGTGTCATCTGGTGTTTGTTGTCGGTGATTGTACCGTGTCTGTTTTGCTGGTCGAAATTTGCATACGCTCATACGCATGAAAAACCTCGCTTGAGAATGATCGGCAAAACACCTTGGGTTCCGTTCAGTCACTACACGCTTGCGAGAGCTGATCACAGCGAGATTGATCTGTTCATCGCTCGGGCAACTAGACCCGCTCCCACAATTGTTGTTTTTGGAGGCTCGAAGTGTCTGCCGGTTGTGATGCTGCGTCAGGAACGGACTGTTTCCGCGTTGATGTTTTTTGCAGACCTCGCCAAGCAACAGGATCGTGTCAATGTTGTGGTGGTTGAAAAGCGAGGTTTGAAATCTTTCGGGCCACCGCCGGAGTCTCAAGAAATGGCAGAACGCATGATGCAGGATGCCTTTTCAAGCGGTCTGTATCTCAAAGCAACGCGAGTCAATGATGGCGTTGCAGTGGTTCAGGCGTTGCTCGCTGATGGCTCTTTTCAGGGGATTCATTTGGTCGGGCACTCTGAGGGCGCTGATATCGTCAGCGGGATTTGTCGAAGGATAGCCGGACGCGGGATCAAGTCCGTTGCACTGATGGCAGGCGCTGGCCCCACACGCTTTTTCGAGGCCAGTTGTCGGGGCCGTCAGGAAACGGGCGCGCTCGGAGTCAAGACAATTCTGGATCAGGAGATATTTTTATCGACCACCGGTAACGCCAAGACACCTGAACAATTGCAATCGGTCACCTATGGTTTGACATCAAGCCCACTTGATGACCTTCGTGGCTTAAACATTCCACTTTTTGTCGCGCACGGCGATGCGGATACAAAGGTGCCGATCGCTGCTGCCGATTTGTTTGCTGCGGAAATGTTTCGCTACCAGAATCAACCCCTTACCTATCTCATGTTGCCGGGATTGGATCATGGATTTGTCGACCAGAAAGAGACCGATCACAGTGGTGCTGTTTTGGATTACTACGTAACTTGGATGTTGAGCGGTGCATCCGGCCGATCGACCAAAATCGGCCTTCTTGCCGCGCCAGTCAACAAAAACGTCAACTAGGCTTGTGGGCCAAATGAACGACACAAAGGTTTGGTCTGACTGATACGCATTATGACTGCAGTGACAAGGCAGCTTATGGGCTCAATCCCGCAACTGTCGCCTTGGGTGGGCTAAATAACATATTTGATGATGGATTTAGCCCAGCACAGGTTGTTGGTCGCAACAACTCAATGGGTCAAGACGCTGTATGACCATAGCGAGCGATAGAGTCAAGAACACGCAAGACTCCGCTAATCACAGCCGCGTCAATACCTGGTGGGAGTTTGGCCTCCGCTATTGCCGCGCGATAGGTCCTGCAGTCATTTGCGTTAAGATTGATGCCGTTGATGTTAGCACGAAAGTATTCTTCTACCCCAGTCCAACCTTGAAACACGAAACTGTACTCTGCCGAAAGCCGAACTGTGCCTTTGACCATCTTGCCCTCTACAGTATAAACGTCGCGGCCCACAAGCTTGTTAAAAGTGCCCTTTGGTTTCTCAACGATGTGTTCGTGCGTCGCGCTGGTCAGGATAAGCCCCGTCGCGTCTGGCAAGCGAGGGGCGGCTGCGGTCCTTATCGCCGGGATGGACGGCGGAGTGGCCGTCGGGCTGGCCCCACAGGCTGCGAGGGCGGTGACAGCCATCGTGGCGAGGAGAGTAATGCGCATGGCGTCGTTCCTTTCTGTTTAACTCAATCTAAACCTTACTTTTACATCCTGCCACTTAAACAGTTAATACAAAAGCATATTTTTTTTGCGGAATTGGCAAATATTATTGGCCAATTAGCGCCGCTTTGCTAAAATTTTCGGCGTTCTTATCGTTCTTGTGCGGCACACACGGCAAAATTCGGGAGGGTCGTATGGTCAATCCAGAGTGGCTACGGTACTTCCGTGTTGTGGCCGAGACGCGCAATATGCGTGTGGCAGCTGAGCGTTTACACGTCTCGCATCAGGCACTTAGTCACGCAATCGCCAAGCTCGAGGATTACTATGGTCAGATCCTGCTTGATCGCGGGCAGAGAGTGCGCGGCCTCACGCGGGCCGGTGAGGTTTTTTTCGAGGAGATCCGCGGTTTGGTTGAGGGCTTCGATAATCTTGATGTGCGTATGGCCGAACTGCGCGGCGAGGTTCCGCTTGGTCCGGTGAAGATCGCTAGCGCGAGTCCACTGCACATTTACATGCTTCCGCCCTTGCTTGCGAGGCTGCTCGCGAGGTACCCCGGCATCCGGCCTCAGCTGTTCGCGATGGGCTGCGAGATTGCCGAGCGTTGGGTTGCTGCAGGCGAGGTCGATCTGGGACTCATTGCTGCTGAGCCGACGCGCTCGGATCTGGCCTGGGCGTCGGTGCGACTTTGCCGCTACGTCATCGTGGCCCAGCCCGGTCAAACCGATACCTGGGACCACCTAGATTACATCGTGCCGCGCCGTTTCGACGGTACGGGCGGGCGTGAGATGGATGGCTGGCCAGACTTCGAATTCCCGCGCCGCGTGGTGGCAGAGGTTGACCACCTCGAGGCCGCACTGCATCTGGTTGAGGCCGGTTTGGGCGCTGCTTTTGTTCCGGACATCGCCGTGGCGAGCCGTCTCGAACTGGGCGTACTGGGCGTGGCGGCCGAGGCTCCTTTCGAGTATTCCGAGCGCATCCATGTTGTCTGGCGAGGCGGTGCAAGGCTCTCGCCGGCTGTACGCGAGACGCTGGCGCTCCTGCGTGCCAACTTTTGACCAGTTTTTAGCGGGTTGGTGCAGAATCAACCGGGTGCGGTGACGACAACAATCGGTTGTCCCCCTGCATTATCCCCAAGGGGGTTAAGCTGGTTACCCGGATTTTTAAACGTCTACTGAGAAGACACGATCGTTGGTGTAGCTGGGAAGGCCCCGCCGTGCACGATTTTTTGCCATCGTTGAGAATCGCGTCGGTGACGGATGTCAAAGCTTTCGCCATCGTCGCCATGTTGAGGGGAGTGAATTCACACCTTCTCTGGCTGACAATCCGGGGTGTCATATTGTCCATGCACGGTTAAAATTCTCCAGAATGACAATCGCCTGGTCAGTTGTGTGCACACAATCGAATTGTTGGTCGCAACGTCTCAGATGATCGTCAGATCAAGCTTGCCAGATCTGAAGGCATCGTTGAATCAATCCAAGCTGCCGGTTGAGCAACGCTTCTGAGTAAAATCGTTGCGATTGTGTACACATAAACACGTGGCGTTAGATAATGTATCGGTCGACCTTCGTTTCTGCTGATGCAAGGCCATCTCAAAACGGACCATTGTGGTTGAGAATAATCAAAATTTGAGCTGCAACCAGTTTGTTTCCGTGTTGTTGCGCGAGGTTGGTCATCGCGCTTGACAGCTCCGATTGAGCGGAGTATCGCGAAGAGGGTTACATACGATGCGGCTTCAATCCTCAATCGAACTTAGCGTTGCCGACGCTGCGGTCATTCTGGCTCTGCGCGCGAGCGTGTTGCGATCGCACCGGTCAGTGCTCGAAAGCATCTACGCGGAAGACGATCTCCCTACGACTTTTCATGTATTGGCGCAACTTGGTTATGCTCAGGTGGGTTGCTGCACCGGTCTGCTGGCAAACCAGCCTTTGTGTCCGCAAGCCACTTATCAGTTACGTGGGATGGCTGTTCATCCCGGTTTTCAAGGTCAAGGCATCGGTGCGTGTTTGCTTGCCCGTTTTGAGGCGGAGGCGCGCCAAAGGGGCGCGACCACGGTGTGGTGTAATGCCCGCGTCAGTGCTCAGCCATTTTATGCGCGTCAGGGTTGGGTTGCCGTGGGTGATATTTTTGAAAGTGTTGAGTTGCCTCATATCGTGATGTATAAATTGCTCGCACGATAGCGCTTACACGACACAGTGACGCATGGGTTTTTGTTCAAAAATTGTATCGCAAACTTAAGACATCAGGCGCTGACTCGCTGTTATTGAGCATCAGCAAAGATGTGATCACCAATCAACGCGTTTCTGTATAACGCTCATTCTGGGTTGATCTGTTTTGCAATCGACATTCCTCTCGATAGGCATCGCCGTTTCGTAGTCAAGTGTGAATCGCAACAGTGCAGGCATGCTGCCAGGTCATCTTGTTTGCTCTGCTCAGCTGGTTCAAGTCTTTTGGGATTGGGCAACCCACGGCGCGAAAGATTTAGGAACTGCAAGACAGCGCTGAGCAGCCTGGGGTTTGTCGCGCCCAATCCGGGATGCGTCCCATCAAGGGCTTGGTGACATTGTTTTCGACATAAGGCGTTTCAATGGCTGCGCATAAGCGTTCAAGCGGGGCGAAATCATTTTTTTCGGCTGCTTGAATGACTTCGTGTAAGAGGTAATTGCGAGGAATGATTGCCGGGTTCACCCGGTTCATGCGATCGCGTCTCGCGTCCGGTGCCATCTCCTCTTCGTCCACAGCGGCTGACAACTGCTGAAACCAGGTTTGCCAGCGTGCGATCAGCGGGTCCCCCAAATCACCGTAAAAAGCTGGGCGCATCTGTTTCAACCAGCCATCGGTGTCAACGGACCCAGCGAGGGACACATCTGCCAGATACCGAAAAAACAAGGTCCAGTCCGCACGGCTATCCATCAGCAGGGGCATCAAGCCATCAAATAGATCAAACCGGTCGTGCGCCTTAAAAAGGCCAATTTTGGCCAGACTCTGTTTGCGATACTCCCGTTCATAGGTGCACTGATAATGCTCAAGCCCTGCCTCCAACGCCTCGGCGGCAACCCCGAACGTCAGCAGCGCATCGCCCAGGCGAGCGAGGTTCCAGCGGGCGATCGCCGGTTGAAACCGATAACGGTAGCGCCCGTGAGCAGCGTCTGTCGTATTGGGCGTAAAGTCGGGGTCAAACTCGTCCAGCCAGGCAAAAGGCCCGTAATCAATCGTCAGCCCGATTATTGACATATTGTCCGTGTTCATCACCCCATGCACGAACCCAACGCGCATCCAGTGCGCAACCATCTTTGCCGTTAACTCAGCCACTTCAACGAACCAGCACGCGATCGCATCGGGCTGATTCACATCAAGGTGCGGGTAATAGCGCGTGATGGTGAAATCAATCAGGCGACGCAGCAAGTCGGAATCCTGACGCGCCGCCGGCAGTTGGTAGTGACCGAAACGTAAAAAGGTGGGCGCCACACGGGTGACAATCGCACCGGGTTCGAGTCTGGGATGCCCCGTATAGAACATGTCGCGTTCGATGCGATCGCCTGTCAAACACAAGGCCAACGCGCGTGTGGTTGGCACACCCAAGTGATGCATCGCCTCTGATGCGATAAACTCGCGAATCGAGGATCGCAACACCGCCCGACCATCCGCATGGCGCGAATACGGTGTCGGTCCCGCGCCCTTTAACTGCACCTCGTGTCGGGTATCATCCGGCGCCCGCCACTCACCAAGGGTGATGGCACGGCCATCTCCCAACTGCCTCGCCCAGTGTCCAAACTGATGACCCCCGTAACACGTCGCAAGGGGCTTCATCGATGGGAGCACACGATTACCGCTCAAGATGTCAGCCTCCAACCCCGTATCTCGCTTGGGTGGTGAAACCCCCATACGGGTGGCCAGATGATGCGACCAAGCGATCAAACGCGGTGAACTGACCGCCGTGGGCAAGACATACGAGTAGCAAGCCTGGCGAACCTCTCGAACAGTGTTCTGACCATTGGGATCGCCCGGTAGCGTGTCCACCAGGGCGTGTTCGAATTGACCTTCATACAGTGCACGCAACATGAACACTTGTCCTTAGCGACTTGCTTTGTACCATTGCGGCGTCGTTTGGATTGGTTGTTAACAGCGAAGAACAACCAGATCACCCGACGTGTTATGGGATCGGTACGAGTTTGATCTGGTTGTTCAGTGTATCCGATACAATCAGTTGCCCTTTGCCGTCCACCACCAAGCCGACCGGCAATCCCAAGGAATCGTCCCCGTATTCCTGGGTTAGCGCTCGACCACCCGGCCCCGCAACCGTTTTGATGATCGTCGGGTCACTGCCCAACGCAACACGTCGTACCCGTGCGGGAATCGTTGGAAAAGTGACCGGCAGTGTGACACCATAGCCTGTGGCAACCGGTGCTGAGCGCGTTGTCCCGAGTTCCGCGACATACAGGCTGTTTTGGCTATCGATGTAAAGCGCAACGGGTAGGACAGTCATTGCCCCGTTCAAGGACTCCTCCTGTTTTGGCGCCGCTGCCCCCTGACTGCTCAGCGCCATCAAGGTTGCCAGGTTGCCCAAGCCCAAGAAGGTGCTGATGGTTCGCTCCGGCGTGCTTGACGCTACCTTGCGGACCCGGAAATTACCAGTGTCTGCAATGTAAAGGTCACCAGACCGGTCGAATGCCAAAGACAACGGATAGCGCAACATGGCCTTCGCTGCCGGTCCCCCATCGCCGCCATCCCCCCCGGCGTCGATTTTTGCAGGAACTGTCCCCGCAACGACGTCGATGGTGCCTTCTTTTGTCAGTTTGCATACGACATTGTAGCCTTGATCGGACCAGTACGGCTGATCATCGGGGCCGATCGCCAGGCCGGCTGGGCGACCAAGCTGCACCTCTGTGGCCCGCAGTCCCTCCGGATTGAATTGAGGCGGCTTGTCAGCATCAAGCGTCTGACCATTGCCAGCCATGACCCGGACCACGCCATCCGGAGTAATCTTCAATAGCCGTGCTGACACACTTTCAAGTACCCAAAGATTACCAGCGCGATCATAACTGACGTTAACTGGCGAGGTCAGTGCCGCATCCACCGCTCGGGTGTTCTCTCCAATAGTCCATTGATCACCACCGGCCACCAACCCTACCTGCCCACCGCGATATTGCCGAACCACATGTGACCCGGCCTCGGCATACACGAAACCCTCACCACCCGGCTTAAGCGCCAAGGCAAAGGGATTGTTGACAGCCACCACTTCGCGTCCACCAAGCATCGCCGGCCCATCCAGACCCGCGAAGGTTGTCATGCGCCGTGTACCCTCTGTGGAATCGATTTCCCGTACCAGTTGACGCCAATAATCCGCCACCAAAATCCGTCCCTCAGCCGTAACGGTCAGTCCGGCCGGGCGTCGCAATTGCATCACGCCCAAGGTCACGGAACGGGTTGATGCATCCACCTTTTGTCCCGGCTGTCCTTGGCCAAAAACCAAGCTTGGCTGTCCATTCGGTGCGACACGCACCACCCGGTCACCAATCGACTCGGTGAGATAAACATCGTGCTGCCCTGCCGGCGCCAAACGACCATACACACCGGCTTGAAGAACGTTGTTGATCAGGACCCACTCCGTGTCACCAGGTGCCAGACGCAGCAAGTCTCCCTGCCGCACAATCCAGAGCGCGCCATCGCGCGCAACAGCGATCGCCGTCACCAAGCGTGTGCCCATCGCCCCTGGCGTGACTTCAGTGACCGTGGCCCCCGCTATCCGGTAAACGTGGCGTCCGCCGGAAACGTAAACATCACCAAGGGGATCGATGGCAAGTACCCTCGGAATGAATTCAGTGTTCACCCCCGGCGCCGGAATGAGTCGCGCCACTTCTCCGGAGTCTCGCAGGTGATAAACCGCCCGCGCCGCCTCATCCACAACCACCAGCCCGCCTTGCGGGTGCACCGCAATGTCTGAGATCGAACCAAATGCAATCTCCTCCCGGCTGATACCCGGCCTGTACACTCGGGAGGGGCGATCGCCTGCGAAAAGTCGCAAGCGGCCCGCTTTGTCAACCTGTCGGATTCGGCCCGCCACCTCCTCGGCAATGTATGTATTGCCCAATCCATCACGCGCCACAGCAACCGGTAAAGACAAAGGCACACGCGTCGCCATTTCCCCTTGGCCCAATTGCTCCTGACCAACCAGCAAAATCGCCTTGACCCGCTCCAGTGTCTGATCCAGCCCCGCCGATTGCTGACGCAACCGACCAACGGTCTCCCGAAGCTGTTCTGGACCATAACCTAACGCCTGCTGCCCGAGCAACGCCCGCGCAACCCCTACATCCCGGCGTAAATCCTGATTGGCATCATCCGGCAAACGCGCAAATACTTCGTTGCGACCTTTGACGTATTCAGCGAGCACGTATCCCGCTGCAAGTGACGAATTGGAATCAATGGGAACCTCGATGCCTCCAGGCTTGCCACCCCCCGCGACCATCGCCCGCAATTCACTCCCAGCGCTTGCCAATTTCTCATTCAGTTTCACCCGCAACAAGAAATTCTGTTGCGGAATATTCGCCTGCAACACATAATTCCCGCGCGCATCAGACACAGTCTGCAACGGCTTCCCGGTATTGTCTTTCAACACGTTGCCGGCTGCATCAATCACCTCAATGATCGCTTCCGCCAGACGATCCTCAGCCGCGGCCTGCCCACTGACGGTAAAGAGCGCGAAAGCACCAGCCAGCCCGCCACTTTTCCCCGAAACAAAGCCACCGGCATTGTTTGCAATCAAACCGCTACCATTATTCGAAATCAGGCCACCAGCATTGTTTGCAATCAAACCGCTGCCATTATTCGAAATCAGGCTGCCACTGTTATTGGACAACAAGCGTCCCGTCTCCAGGGACGCAGCGTCGTTTCCAACCAACTTGACGCCATCTGCTGTCGTTAAACGCACCATTCCACGGATTTCGCGGAGCGTGGCTTGAGTGAGTGCCTGTTTCGCGCTTTGAGCAACGGCTTTCCCGGACGGCTTCGTCAAGGACTTGACGTTCAACGGGCTTGCACAGGCGCCCAGTGCAACCACGATGCAAAATACGGCAAGTGTCGATAACGGTCTAGTGCACATCACGCCCTCTGATTTGGCTTCCCTTGCGGCAATACAGCATCTGCTTCCTGTATACCCGACGGTGGTTGAAAGTTCACAGGGGGTGGAACCAGGGAACCATCAATTTGACTGTTCAGACGATAGGGAAGCGTGGATTGATGACCAAGTTCTGCCTGTTCTTGAATGACAGCACGTGAGGTCTTCACGTTTTGTGTTTGCCACCCGAGGTTTTGAGCACAGACTGATTCGTCTCTCGATGGTCTGTTACCGGTCAGGCTTTTTGAAGCTTGCAGGAACTTCGCCATCCATTCAAGGATGCACTTCAGCGCGTGGTTTCTCCCCGCAACGCGAGAAAGTGGCGCCAGACCAATTCCGTGAAACGGTCACTGTCCGCCTGTGCAGCGTTTTGTTTGATGTAACTTGAGAGCATCGTTCTAACCTGTCCCGTGCGTAGGCCAAGCAGGTGACATTCGGTTCCGACCTGCATCGCAAGCACATCAAGAACCAAGTGCTGGCGGTGGTCGCTTGCTTGGGAACGGTTCTCATTTGCCTCGGTCAAGGCCGCAACGATTTTGCCAAGCCACGCACTCGGTGGCCTCACGGGTTGCACAATCGAGGCATGCAAGAGTGTTTCGCAACGTGCCACGATCGGGGCCAGGCGTGTGATCAACCCCTCAAGATCCCGATACGGCAGCACATGTCGTGGTTCAAGACGTCCCGCCTGCACATCGCCGATGTGAAAACAGGCAATGTCGACGCAGCCAACAAAATGCCACTCGTAGCCATACAGGCGATGTTGTTGTAAAAACGCACGACGATCCGGCACCGACAACCACAACAAGCGCTCAATGCGTCGCCGCACTTTCCGGCTATCGTGATCGAACAGTGCCGGATGCGTATGAAACGCACCCACAATCGGCACGTCCAGACCATGCGGTTCACAGCGGTAGCGTACCCCGACGACGCGTCGTTGACGGGCGTGAAAAACCCCTGTCGTTAAATGCTGAAAGTCACAAATGCGCCCTTCAACCCCACCGAGAACGCCGCCCCTTTCATCGAAAGCAAAAAATCGCCGCTCCCGCACCTGCTCGTGATGCTTACTGGAAGTCAGGGTATTAAGCATATTCAGACCGAAGTGAGCGACAAAACGGTCGTGTACATCGGGTTCAATGTGCATCACCAGGCACCCTCAGTGGAATGTCGACACCCTCTTTTACCGCGCCAGGACGGCTTTAAACGACAAGATTTGTAAAATGGAGATCCGCTATGTGTGCCTGGAACATTGATGAGGTGACGCCCCGCGACCGCCCAATGCTACGCGATGCCTTTCATCGTGTCGCGGATGCTTCATACGCGGATCTCGCCTCGCTTGGTCGTGTATCGAGGCGCGAGCGCCTCGACGAACTGTTTGACCATCATTACAGGCGTCAAGACAAAATCGTTTGGGTCGCGCGAGACAGTGCCTGTAACACCATCGGTCACATTTGGCTCCAGCCAACCCTGCATGGCGTGACCCACAAACCGGATTGGCTGATTATCAACCTGGACGTTGCAAGCACCCATCAACGCCAAGGTATCGGCCGCTCTCTTCTTGAACACGCGGCCTCCCGTGCACGCGCCGCCGGGATCGATCGGTTGCGACTCTTTGTCGCACCGTGGAATCACGCTGCACTCAGTCTTTATGAACAACAGGGATTTCGTGCACAAACCCACGAAATGACCTGGCATCTGCTTTGACTACCCATTCAGGCTTTCATGGTTTGCGTGTCACAACCCCCACGATGACACTGATTGTGTTACCAATTCCGCGCCAGTATGCTGGCGCCAAAGCAAAGTTTTTTTCAGTGTTTTGGGCTGCGTTCGCGAAGAAACGCTTGCACCCCGTCAAAGATCGCCTGTGCCGCACGTTCTTGATAAACGGGATCACGAATCAGCGCCTCTTCTTGTGGATTGGACAAATAACCGATTTCAACCAGGGCCGCCGGCATTTTGGTGTGGTGCACAACGTAAAAATTGTTCTTTCGAACACCCCTGTCCGGTTGTTTGAGCTGTGTCACCAGTTGTTGATGAATCGCCCGCGCCAATGGATAACTTTCATCACTGTAGTAATAGGTTTCGATGCCGCGTATCTGGTGATGCCGTCCCATCGAATTGGCGTGGATGCTCACAAACACGTCGGACTCATCACGATTGGCCATGTCCACTCGTGGCCGCAGCAAAATTTCCAAATCGCGCATCCGCGTCATTTGAACCGACATCCCGTGACGCTGCATGACCTTGGACAATCGCTCAGCAATGCCTAAAGTGACGTCTTTCTCTCTGGTTCCTGCCGTACCGACAGCGCCATTGTCGTCACCCCCATGGCCTGGATCAAGCGTCACCCGGTCCCGATCTATCCGCTTCATCGACAGCAACAACGCGCGGGAATCGGGCAGACGCCTGTGTTGAACATCAACCGGTTTGTCAAAATCGATCATCAACTCGGCTTCGTCGCGACCCGACTGCATCAGGCGTACCCGCGCGATCAAACCGTTGTCAATGTAAACCGAATCACGCGGTAACGCGATACGCCCCCCTCGAAAGCGCACCTTGATGCGCGTATCGCTCAACGGAATGACCTCATGACGGTAATCACCCGTCGCCATCAATCGCAATTGCCACGCTTGACGCACCCCTTTGAGCGTCAAGGGCGCCATTGGCACCGAACGCCACACGCGCTCAGCATCGTCTTGAGCGACAGTGAATGACGTTTGACGCTGTTTCAGGAGCCAACGCGCTCGCGCCAGGTCGGCCAGACGTCGCGCTTTGGACACGACCGGTGCGACCGGTTGCACGACTGATTTGGCGACCGCTGCCGGCCGCAATTCCACCCGGTTTCCAAGCGTGACGTAATCGAAACGCTGCCGCCTATCCAGATCCAACACCACACGGGCTGTCTGCGCAGTGTATTGGGCAGAACGTATGCGCCGAACACCCGCAAACGTGACGCCGCTTGCAATCTTGCCCACTGCCCCAACTTTTGTGTCCGGGAGATCGATAACCATCCGCTCAGGCCGTGACAAATAGGCAACACGCGGGGTCACCGCTTCGCTGACACTTAAAACCAGCGCACCACTTTGAGGATTCACATCGATGCCCGTGAGCGTTCCGCCTGTTGCGGGGAACGGCCAAAAAACACCCATCAAACCAAGCGCGAAGCCAAGCGCCCAACCCCTGTTAACCGTCATCATGGCCTCGTCCCACCGGATAAAATGTACCCGTCCGCCGACTCCAACGGTCGTCCTACCGGAACCCGGCAATCGAACGGCAAGCCATCCGGAACGGGCATCGATTCAAACCTGAAATCGACCGCCACAATGCCTGGGATCCCCAACAAACTGTTGACCAGCGCCACCAAGGCAAGCGTTTGAGCCTCCGGTGAGACGGCTGATTCAGTATCCACCGTCAATGTCACAACACCTGACGCCATACCGGACCACGTGACTCGCATCCCGCCTGGCAAAGGTGTACCCAACGATTCAGGAGCCCACGCGCTCGCCGTCGCCAGCATGGCCAAGGCATCTCGCCCCGGCGTGCCGCTTTGTCCGCTTAACGCCACTCGGCAAGGCACCAGGTAAGCACCGCCGGGCACCCGCAGCCACAGGCGCGCAGTGATTCCAGAGCGCCCGGTATCCACCTGATTCTCAAAGTCAACCGCTCGAAGTGGCTTTGACAAATCCAGGTGCTGCGACTCAAATCTTTGGGATTGAGGCGATCCCAGCGACACCTGCCAGTCTCTTGTATCCGCAAACACACCACTCAGTGTGCGCACCAACGCGCCGACAGCCAGACGTTCCGCAGCACTCCCGATGCCGGGCTTGAGCACCAAACGAAAACGCCCCGTCCCCCCGGCGAATGCAATATCCTCAATGCCTTCCACCCCGACCAATGGCGAGCCAAGCCCAATCGGTACGTGCTCGCCAAGCAGCTTTACGATCATCAACGCCTTGGCTTGAGGTGTTTGCGCGGTTGCCAGCGCTTCAGGCATCTTCACCGGAACGAGGTAAGAAAAACTCGGTTCGGTATACCACAGCACCAGCGCTCCCTGGTCATCACGCCAGTGACTGAGTGCTAGCCAAATGAGGCCCCAGATTAACCAGAATACCAAGAACGACCAAACAATGCGTTTCAATCACACGCTCACATCAAGATCCTGCAACGTTACCATTCACCCTTTGTCAGTGTTTCATGTCTGAACACAGGCTGACAAGGGGGCGTGCGCACTC
Organism: Candidatus Sericytochromatia bacterium; assembly: GCA_040400605.1. Lineage (GTDB taxonomy): Bacteria > Cyanobacteriota > Sericytochromatia > S15B-MN24 > JAQBPE01 > JBBAPZ01. The sequence goes on along the minus strand of JBBAPZ010000008.1, from coordinate 22,483 downwards.
ACTTGCTGGATTTACCCGTGGAAAAACCCGGTTTGACAAGCCCGTGAGCAATACGATGTGGTATGGTAAAAATCGTTGTAAAGGGATTGCGGGAGGCCTCTTTGCGCATTTTAAACGGCTTTCTGGTTGTCACGCTGCTTCTGGCGCCTTTGTCAATCCAGGCGCAAGAAGATGCGGGGCTGGGCAACAAACAGCGACGCATCGATCAGTACCAGGCTTTGCGCCTGATTGTCGAAACAGATTCAGACAAACAGCGTGTGCTCAGGCAGGGGCCGGATCGCATTTATGACATCGACTTTGTCACCCTGTTTGACGAACCAAGCCTACGAGCCGACTTCGAGCGCGAACGCGCCTTTGACTTTGCACGCTGGCTCGGTTCAGCGGCTGTGGGTATCCCTTTGGGCAGTGCTTTGTTTCTGGATAATTTTCGCGGTGAAGGGGCCTTGGCGTTGTTCAAAGACGGTCTGGCCACCAGCAATGCAGCCCACCCGCTGGCATTTGTTGCAAGCAGTGCCGGCGCCGTGGCAACCCTTTGGGGCGTCTATCTTTTAAGTTTGTGGGTTACTGAAGTCCTGGATTTGCATCATCCCAACCGACTGGAAGACATTGCCATCAAACCTCGGGTCACAGCTTACAATGATGCCTTGCGGGAGCGCCTGAATCTGGAAGAAAGCGATATTCCCCCGCCCCCCACACCGCGTCCTTCAGCAACCGCGACACCTGGTGAATCCGCCCGTCCCGGCGTTACCGCACCGGTGGGTGGTCCGGATGGCCAACCAGGCGGGATTTTGCCATCGGTGCGCCCGCAGCCACTCGAAACGTTGACGCCCGGCAGCACGCCCCCTGAACTGTTTCAGTCTCCAAAGCCCAGGGCATCGGTGTTTCGCTTTCCGGTCATGCCACGGTTCGAGTCACCATCGGCTCAAACTTCTCGTGCGCCAGTTCGCTCAGGCTGATGGCGCAACAACAGCGTGATGATTTCATAGGGTTTAAACCTCAGGGGATCGCCGGCAGCGAAGCTTGGTCCATCTTGCACCGTTTCCGCCAGATTGACTCGCGCAATGCCGCCGTGAGTCAATTTCGTCGAGAAATGCGTGTCAATGACCGCACAGGTGGGGTTGTAGAGCCGTACAATCAACCCCTCACCTGACTCTGCGCACTTGAGCGCACCAAGCACGATGCGTGGGTCCAAAACGCTTGCCGCACTGCCGCTGAAAAGCTTTCCACTGCAAGCAAGAATCGTCGGTGGCGCCAAAAACTGATGGATCGATGGCAAGGAACCTTCCCACGTACCGCTTCCTGTAAGTAGCGCAAAACGCCTGTGCTGCGTTCCAAGACACTGTGCTTCCGGGGTCTCGAAACGGGGACCGGCACCGCCTCCGCGCGTGCGGAGATCATCTCGGGATAACCAGCCAATTCCCCGCAGAATGGTCACAGCCAACGCATCTGCTTTTGCCTCGCCAAATGATGCTTCATGCAAGCCTTCCCCAACGATACACAGGTGATGGCCACTGCCCTGCAGGACGGTGAAACTTGATACAGGGAACTCAGGCATGACTGCCTCAATGCCTTTGGCGACGGGCAACTCCGTGGCTGCATGGCACTTCCGTTCAAAAACACCAAACGCGGAATCTGCCAGAACCCGCACCCCTTCGGTTTGGCCAAATCCGAACACGGCCCGCAGCCGGTGATCCCGAACCGTATTATCAAAGTGAATATCAACGGCGACACCACCAGCTGCATCCAGCATACGCCACTCGGAGTGAATCCAAAACGGCTGGCGATCGCCAACGTCGCGCTGTGTACGCGTCGGGTCAAGACCTTGGGCCAGTTCCAATCGATGGGTCACTCGCAGAACCGATGCGCCGTCGTCCGTTTGACATAACTGCGCCGAATCCAGCACGGCCCAGCACGGGGTGTCTTGCTCCAAGGGCGAGAAGTTGTAGGAATCACCCGCATCAGCTTCATCGACAAAGTTCAGGCACTGCGGAAACACGGCGCCTGACGCGTCATCGCTCAGGACAACCTGCCCATCCTTGACACTCAGGCGCAAGGCACCTTGGGTCAGTTCAAGATTGGGTGCCGGCAAGTGTGGGGGTGGTTTTTTCGTCGAACCGCCTGCGCGCACCACCAGCTGGGTTCCGCCGCAGGGCGGGAGGGTGACGAATGCTCGCAGAGCGTAGCGTCGCACCGGGTGCCAGTCCGGATTGAGATCGATTCCCGCAGAAAAAACCTCGGTGTCCACTGCTGAGAGCATTTCCGTTGGAATCGGTCGGTTGTCGGCGTCAAAAAGGGCGATCGCCTCAGGGGCGGCCTGATTGACGAGCGGCCAATCCACCTCACAACGCAACCAGCCGGCGTAGGGCCAATTGGTGGGATTGAAGGCGTACAGCGTCGCCTCGGCGATGGGTGCCTCTGGAGTGCCCACTGCTTCTCCAATCAATTCGCGGCTGATTTGCTCCACCGCGTCGAAGCGCGGCCACATCTCACGATGGACTTGATCGATGGAACATCCGCAAATGGAATCATGGGGATGGTTCTTCATTAGGGTCTTCCACGCGTGACGCAAGAGTGCTTCCGAATGGTTCGATGCCGGCTCAAACCACCACGAAAGGGCGCACAGTGGCTCAACGTAGCGCTCAAGCAAGGTTTGGCACCGGGCGTTTGCCTGTTTGAGAGGAATCCGTGTCGATAGCACCCCGGGCAGTATGTAGGCAGAGCGCGGATCCCGCAATTCACCGTTCAGGACCGTTTCAGGCGTGAGTGTGTCGAACACGTCGTTCAAGTTGCCCACGCGGGCTTGCCAACCCGGGGCCACATCCGAAACGGATGTTAACTGCTCGCAAAGGTCCATTTGCGGTGCCATGTGATCCGCGCCACTCAACAACCACGCCAAAGGTGCCCCTTCAAACGGCGTCAGATAGTCTTTCAATGCCTCGTCTCGGGCTGTCCGGCTCGTACCTGCCATGAACATCGTCTGGTAATAACCCTTCGGCAAGTGGGCGACCCGTACGGTCGACCCATCCGGACCACGCCAGTTAAACGACACCGCTTCCGGATGAGCCCCTCGCCATAACATCGCATTGTCTATCCCAAATCCCCGCAGGATTTGCGGCATCTGCGCAATGTGGCCGAACATGTCAGGCAGATAGCCCACCCCGCCACGCGCCCCTAACTGGGCCATGGCCGACGCACCCACCAGCAAATTTCTTACCAGGGCTTCTTGACTCACCAAAAATTCATCTACCAATACATACCAAGGCCCTATCCCCAAACGTCCCTGTCTGACACGTGCCATCAACTGGTCACGCATCTCCGGATGTATCGCCAGGAAGTCATCGACAGCCACGGTCTGCCCATCCAGCAAAAAATAGGGGAGGTCGCCCTCAAGAACCCTCGTAATGGTGCGAACGAGGCGCACACGGTACGATTCAAAAGGACGATACCACTCACGATCCCAGTGGGTATGGGGCACCACCAGCAAGGTTTTCACTTTTCCCGACTCCTTTCGGGCTCATACCGATCATATGTGGTGCATCGTGTGACGAACCACACTGTTTGTACCCCACTGTGGTACATTGTCTTCAGTGTTTTGCATTTGTCAGGGAGGAAATCGATCGTGCCGACGGATCCACAAAAAGTTGAAGAACTGCGTGACAGTGCCGAAAAATTAGCCAAACAGGCACTTGAGACCGCCGAGATGGGTGTTCGCCTGGTTCGTACCGAACTGGAAGGCTTTATGCGCGCCCCGGGCTTTCAACCGGGCGATGTCCAGAAAAACATTCAAGACGTCACGCTGCAAGCTGAGACCAAAGCCAAGGACGTATTTTCACTGGCAACGCAATTTATGCTCGAATTGAACGAGAAATGGCAACCGGGCCAGAAGCCGACACCGACCGCCCAGAGCACACCCGAGCCTGAAAAGATCACCATCGACTTCGATAAGTAAACTCGCTCAATTCTCAGACGACTGTAAAAAACCGCCCACATATTCATAGACCCTGCACTTACAATGCTTGTTCAGACGTTTTTCGGGAGTTGTATGGCGTCAAAACGTGTTGTGGCGCTAATCGTTCCGATCGGACTCAATTTGGTCTGCACGGTATCGCCCGTGCAGGCCAGTACCTTTCCGCGTGCTGATTTTGCCGTTGGAACCACCCTCGGGGTAGATGCGGCGCACGACGGTTTGAATTTTTCTTGGGATGTCGCTGCTTCCAAACACTGGAGCGCGGGCTGTCGGTTTGGGTTGCCAACGCAGCAGTCCGGTTTTGGCGGACGAATGTTTGAGGGGCGCTGGTTGTATCGCTTGCTGGAACGCGATGGCAGAGTGCCTGATGTGTCATTGCTTGTTGGCACGCGCATTCGCAGCGTACAATTCAGCACGCTTTTCACGCCTCAATCCATTGGTGCTTATGCCGGATTTAGTTTGGCGTACGCCGTGTTTCCGCAATTTTTGTTGCGCGTGACGGTTGCGCCCGAGTTGCTGCCCGGACTGGGATGGGGTAGCTCTGGTGCAGAAATCGCTTACCGCTTGCAACCTAACCTGGAAGCCACGGTATCTGGGAGGGCAGACGGTGGTTATCTCGGGGCGCGCATGAGCCTTTGAACAAGACGCTGCGTGTCACACCGCGTGAGTCTGGGTGGCCTTGGCCAAACGCGCTTCCCGTATTGCTGTCGCATGAGCGATCAAAGTGTCAAAGAGTCGTGAGAACTCTGGATAGCTTCCGACCAGGTTTTCAGGGTGCCATTGCACCGCCATGCGGCACGGGTGTTCAATCGCCTCAATGGCTTCGACGAGTCCATCCGGACTCCACGCACTGGGTCGCAAGCCGTCGGCCAGTTCCTTGATCCCTTGGTGGTGAAGGCTATTGACGGCGATCACCTTGGGTAATAATCCACCCAAGTGTGATTCCGCATCAATCTTTACCGGATGCACCGCTTTGTACCGATGGTCGCGTTGTGAATGGTGAACGTGAGAGGGTCTTTGGCTGGGCAAGTCTTGCCACAAGGTTCCACCCAACGCCACGTTCATCACTTGAAGGCCGCGACAGACACCCAAAATCGGTAGGTTGGTCTGTTCCCAGACGTATTTGAATAATGCCATTTCAAACCGGTCGCGTTCGAGGTCAACATCACCCAGTAGCGGATGAGGCTGTTCTTGATATTCCTGGGGATGAATGTCTACGCCCCCCGTAAACAAGATTCCGTGCAAACTGTCCAGCAAACCCGCGATGCTGGCGGGTTCGATTGGCGGAATAAATACCGGAATGGCACCCGCAGCGATGATCGCCTTGCAATAGTCCTGCGAGATGAGATACAGCGGCGGACGAACGCCAAAGCCACTGAAATCGCTGCTTGTGGCATTCCCGGACATCCCCTCGCTGTTTCCGGTCAAACCGATCAAGATGGCCACACATCCTCCTTGAATTGACACCCTCATAAGCGGCACGCCAGCCCTCGGGTGATTTTGTGATCATAGCTATCAAGCGACGGCTTTGTCGAGTCTTGGGCCCGCGTCGGGGTGCCACCCCACTGTCATACCCGTTTCTGCCACGGTTGATAACCACCGAACCCGTACAACCATCAGTTTCGCTGAACATGTTTCCGTTGTGAACGCGATGGACGGCCAACAGCCATCGATCCAGCCGTTCAGCGTTTTAACTTGGGGTCGAGTGCGTCACGCAAACCATCGCCAACATAATTGACGCTGACCGTTGTCAAGAAGATGAGCACGCCCGGATAGATGGCCAGCCAAGGTGTGTCAATCATATATTGCTGGGCATTGGTTAGCATGTTGCCCCAGGTTGGTACCGGCGGTTGAATGCCGAACCCGAGAAACGATAGGGCGGATTCCATCATGATGGCATCTGCGACACCCAGGGTCGCAGCCACGAAAATCGGCGCGAGTGCGTTCGGAATGAGATGACGCAAAATGATTTGTGCGTCATTCAGGCCACAGGCGCGGGCCGCGTCGATGAATTCTTGCTCCCGCAAAGAGAGAAACTCCGCCCGAACCAAACGGGAGACCGTCATCCAGCCCGTCAGTCCCAGAATAAAAACGATGATGCCGATTTGCCCACCAGGAAAGGCACGATCTTTCAGGAAGGTCGATAAAACCATGATCAGCATCAGCACCGGTACTGACAGCATCATATCCGCCAAGCGCATCAAAAAACCATCCAGGGTGCGCCCGTAATACCCCGCCAAAGCTCCGATCAAAGCACCAACCAGGACGCCGACCAAGGCCGCGGCGACGCCCACTGTCATCGACACCCGTCCCGCATATAACAAGCGCACGAGTGTGTCTTGTCCGAGTTCGTCGGTACCGAGTGGGTGTTGCCACGAAAAAAGCGCTCGGGTATGGTCCAGGTCGAGGTCGTCGAACTGAAACGGAATGACGACCGGTCCCAGCCAACAGGCGACGGATAGAAGCAATAAAACCACCAAACCTGCTACGGCCAATCGATGCTTGCAAAAACGACGCCACACGCCGGTCCAATAGCCTTTCGGAGGCGCTATGTCTGCGTCAGTTTCAACCCGTTGTTCGAAGAGCCCTGTCATGGTACCCACCCCTTAGACCGATGATGTCATTCGAAACGGATGCGTGGGTCCAGCAACCCATACAGGATATCCGCCAAAATATTGCCCAGTATGACAAGTATCGCCGAAATGAACATAATGGCCATCACCACGGGGTAGTCAGACTTGCCCAAAGAATCAATGAATAACCGTCCAACACCCGGCCAGGCAAAAATCTGCTCCGTGATGGTCGCTCCCGCAAATAGTGCGGGCAAAGCCAGCGCCACCAAGGTAACGATTGGAATCATGGCATTACGTAAAGCGTGTCTGGCAATGACGCGAAATTCTGAAAGCCCCTTTGCACGCGCCATCCGGACGTAATCGGCGCGAATGACTTCGAGCATGCTGGAGCGTGCGTAGCGGCTCCATGAGGCGATGCTGACGATGCTTAACACCAGGACCGGCATCACCAGGTGTGCGCCGAGGTCGCAAGTACCCACCCACGTTGGCGATCGCAACCAATCGATCAGATTCCCATCAAAACTGGCACCAAACATGCCGGCGGCAGGCAACCAGTGACCCGTTTCATAATGGTAGCCACCCAGAGCGAACGAATAATCATTGGCAGCCAATACCATCATCAAAACAATACCGAACCAAAATGTTGGCATCGAATAACCGAAGAAAGCAAAGGTTGTGACACCGTAATCAAACCAGGAATATTGACGGACAGCGGAGATCACACCAAACAAGACTCCCATCGACACAGAGAACAAGAGGGACGCGCCCATCAAGAGAAAGGTGTTGGGCACGTGGTCGCCCAGCATTGCCACGACCGGGCGCCCCGTGAACAGTGAAAAACCCATGTTGCCTCGCAAAAAAGCCCATAACCACTTGGCATACGCCACAATGATGGGGTCATTCAAGCCCATTTGTTCACGAATGCGAGCCAAGTCCTCTGCGCGCACGTGCGGATTTTGTCCGTAAACGGCTTCAGGTCCGCCTGGTGCCAAACGCATCAAGACGTACAGGATGAACGACACGCCAAGCAATAAAGGGAGCGCCAGCAACACGCGACGAAGGATGTAGCGTCCCAAAAAACCTCCTCAGCGACCTGCCGCAGCCGTATCCACTTCCCATTCATAGCAGTTCCACATATTGCCCATGCTGCTGGGATTGGGTTTGAAATGACGCACACGCACGTTGATGGGATCCAGTTGTGACCAGTAAAGCAACGGTATCATCGGGAGTTTGTCCGCTAAAATCTCCGCGGCGCGCTGATAAATGCGACGGCGCTCATCCCGTCGCAAGCTACGTGTGCCGTCAGTCAACAACTGATCTAACTCGGCATCCCGAAACTGCACATGATTCTGCCCATTTGGCGGAATCTGGCTGCTGTGCCACAGTGAAAAATTGTCCGGATCAGGCGCCGCCGACCAAGCTGACATGGCCATTTCAAACTTAAGCCCCTTTAAAATACCCGTCGGGTAAGGACCAAACAGGATCGCACCCGGTGCGTTGTCGATTACCAGTTCGATCCCCACTTTTTTGAGGTAATGTTTCAAGACCAGTTCTGTCAATTCGCGGGTTTTGCGTCCTGCAGTCGTCGATATGCGAATGCTGAAACGCTTGCCATCTTTGACCCGGATGCCATCCAACCCGGGATGCCAACCCGCTTCATCCAGCAGGCGCCGTGCCTGAGCCGGGTTATGGGGATAACGGTTTTCAACGGAACGGTTATAGGCCCAGCTGAGTGGCGCGAGATCAGAGTGCGCAACCGCGTACAGCCCGTGGTAAATTTTGGATGAGATTTGCTCTTTATCGATCGCATAAGCAATCGCCCGTCGCACCCGCAAATCCTGAAAAATCGGCAACCCCAAATTAAAGTCCAAGTGCTCCCACGTCAATGACGGCATCGCTGACAAACGCACGTGATCAAGCTTCTTGAGCGCCGAAAACTGATTGATGCTCGCACTCTGATAAAGATCGAGCTCCCCGGACTTCAACAACGTAAACGCCGCATTTTCATCCGGCACAATGCGCATCGTCAGTGCATCCACCTTCGGACGACCCCGCCAATACCGCTCATTAGCCACCATGGTGATGTGGTCACCAGACACCCACTCTTTGAACTTAAAGGGTCCCGTACCAACCGGATGTCGGTTGAATGGCGCTTTGTTGATTGAATCGCCGTCAGGATCCTGAATGTACGACTCCAAAACATGTTTGGGCAAAATGGCACCGGTATTGTGCCACAACAGTTCGTGCGGCGCATAGATTTGTCGGAAAGTGAAGCGAATCGTGTACGGGTCTAAAATTTCAACCCGACTAATCTTGTCAAAACCGTCCCGGGTAGCGATCCGGGTATTTTTGTGCATGATCACCCGGTAAGTGAACGACACATCATCAGATGTGAACGGCTTGCCATCGTGCCAAGTCACCCCTCTTCTCAAAGGCCAGGTCACCACCATACCTTGCCCTTTGGGCAAGGCTTTGACCAGACCATTTTCAACTGAAGGCACCACTGTCGCCAATACTGGCACAACCCGCAACTGATCGTCGACCGCGACAAGCCCCTCCTGGATCGGCCTGACCGCATCGCTGGTCGCCACCATATCGGAAATCATCGCATTCAGTGCATCCGGTTCCTGCTGTTGATGAAAAATAATCGTTAAACCATTGTTTTGTAACTGTTTTTGCCCTGCACACCCATCCAGACAAAGCCAGGCAACCACCAATCCGATTCCTAAGGCCGCGACACGATTGACCAACATCACGACGCCGTCATTTCACCCGCCGCCACAATGGAAGGCGTTGATTCAACCAAATGACACGCCACGTAGTGGTCGGGCGCCGCCGGCTTGAAGGCCGGCTTTTCAACTCGGCAGATGTCTTTGGCCAGCGGACAACGTGTGTGAAACACGCAACCGCTCGGAGGGTTTGTTGGCGAGGGTATGTCACCCTGCAAGACCACACGCTGCTTGACCCGCTCTTTCATCGCAACCGGATCCGGCACAGGCACCGCAGACAACAACGACTGCGTATACGGGTGCTTGGGCTGTGCATACAAATCGGTGGAAGATGCCAACTCCATCATGTGGCCCAAATACATCACGGCCACGCGATCCGAAATATGCTGGACCGTGCTCAGATTGTGCGCGATAAACAAATAGGTTAATCCCAACTCCGCTTGCAGGTCATCCAGTAAATTCAAGACCTGCGCCTGCACCGACACATCCAAAGCGGAAACCGGCTCGTCCGCCACCACAAATTTCGGGTTAATCGCCAACGCACGTGCAATGCCAATCCGCTGACGTTGTCCACCAGAAAACTCATGGGGATACCTATCTGCATAACTTGGGTTCAAACCAACCCGCTCCAACAATTGCCGCACCCGCTTGTGCAAGGCAGAACCGACGTGCGTCCGATGCACCCGCAGAGGCTCGGCAATCGTGTCGCCAACGGTCATGCGCGGGTCCAGACTTGCATAGGGGTTCTGAAAAACAATCTGCATGTCCCGACGCAACTCACGCATCGCACGCTTATCAAGCGCCAGGACATCACGCCCTTCAAACAACACTTGCCCCCGCGTCGGTTCGAGCAAACGCAAAATCAAACGTCCTGTGGTCGATTTGCCACACCCTGACTCGCCCACAAGCCCCAAGGTTTCTCCGCGCTTGATCCCGAAATCAAGACCATTGACGGCGTGAACCGCACCGACCTGTCGCTGGAACAGCACCCCCCGCGTAATCGGGAACGCTTTGACCAAGTCGCGAACTTCCAGAAGGTAATCAGACATCTATCGAAGCTCCTTTTCCTTCGTGAGCCAGCAACGCACCAGGTGTTGCGCCTCCACATTATCCAGCCGCGGCGCTTCATGACACTTCACCCACGCGTGCGGACAGCGCGGCGCAAACGCACAACCGGGCGGTAACTTCGACAAACTCGGTGGTTGCCCATCGATTGGCGTCAGGCGCGCCTGCAATCCCCCCAACTGCGGGATGGACTGCAGCAAACCTTGGGTGTAGGGATGTCGGGGGTTGGCAAAAATCGTATACACATCCGTGTATTCAACCACCTTGCCGGCATACATCACGGCGACTTTGTCACATAGCTCCGCGACAACGCCAAGGTCGTGGGTGATCATTATCACCGCCGCATTGTTGCGATCCCGTATATCGCGCATCAAGTCAAGAATTTGCGCCTGAATCGTCACATCCAGCGCAGTCGTGGGCTCATCCGCAATTAGTAGATCCGGCTCACAAGACAACGCCATCGCAATGACTACCCGCTGACGCATCCCGCCCGAAAACTGATGCGGGTAATCATCTATGCGCGTCCACGCACTCGGGATGCCGACTCGTTCCAGCATCTCGATCGCCCGTTTGCGTGCGTTAAAACGACCCAGACCTTGGTGCAGCATGATGGCTTCCATAATCTGGTCACCCACTGTGAATACAGGATTCAAGGATGTCATCGGGTCTTGCGAAATCAAGGCGATTCGATTGCCTCGAATCCGACGCATGGCTTGTGCGTCCAATTTCAGCAAATCCTGACCGTTAAACAGAATCTGCCCATCCACGATGCGACCTTGCGGCTCAGCGACCAAACGCATGATCGACAGGGCCGTGATGCTCTTGCCACACCCGGACTCACCCACGATTCCAAGAATCCCACCGCGTGGCACCTCGAAATCAACCCCATCCACTGCCTTGACGACACCCTCGTCGGTATGGAAGTGGGTGCGCAGACCCGAGACTTTCAAAATGGGTTCCGCCACGCTTCGCTCCCATTGCCACGATGCACTTGATGAGGGGGGCCGAGGACACTTGACCAGTGAAAATTTGCAGACTGCCGGTACGAGCGCACATTATACCTCAGGATACCGCGTCGATCCATTGCATTTATCTTCTCAGGGTTCGTTCGTTTACCTGTCGAGCCCCACGTGAAACGACGGGTGGTGATATAATGACGTCTGATCGGTGGGCGGGGGTGTTGCGCAAGCGGGGTGACAACGGCATGCCAGACGGGTTGGTCGCCATCGTGATGGCAGCGGGCAAGGGCACGCGTATGAAGTCGTCCCGGCCCAAGGTGTTGCATGAGATTGCCGGGGTGTCCCTGCTTGGACACGTGTTGCGGGGCTTGTCCGCGCTGGACGTCGCGGATGTTTTCGTCATCGTGGGCCACGGGGCGGACCAGGTTCGAGCGGATTTGCCCCAAGGCGTGCGCACTATCTTGCAGCGTGAGCAACTCGGGACGGGGCATGCGGTTGCCCAGGTGATACCCCACTTACAAGGCTTCACGGGGCAGGTGTTGATTCTTTCGGGCGATGTGCCTTTGTTGCGTCCTGAATCCCTTAAAGAACTGGAAGGCTGCAAGCGTTCACACGGCGCAGCCTTGAGCCTGTTGACGACCCAACTGGGCGACCCGACGGGATATGGCCGGGTATTGCGAGACTCGGCGGGGTTGGTGGCAGGGATTGTTGAACACAAAGATGCCTCTGAGGCGCAACGACGGGTTAAAGAAGTGAATCTCGGAACCTATTTATGTGATTGGCCGCTACTGCAGGCAGCGTTGGAGGGTTTGAAGGCTGACAACGCACAGGGCGAGTATTACTTGACAGATGCGATCGCCGCCTTGGTTGCCGCGGGTCAAGGGGTTGTGGCCCATTGCCTGTTGGATGCGACGGAGGGTATGGGGATTAACACCCGTGTTGAACTTGCGAGGCTTGCTTCGGCGTATCAACGGCGCACGAATGAAGCATGGATGCTCGCGGGAGTCACGATTGTGTCCCCTGAACAGTGCTGGATTGGTCCTGACGTGCAGATTGGTGTGGATACGGTGCTTGAGCCCGGCACATGTTTAAGTGGCCGTACCCGGGTTGGTGAGGGCTGCTTCATCGGAGCGTACAGTCGTCTGCACAACGTCGTGTTGGGTCATGGTGTCACCGTGTTGCAGTCGCATTTGGTAGATGCGGAGGTTGGCGATCGTACGCAGATCGGTCCGTATGCGCATTTGCGGGGACACGCCCGCATTGGCGCGGATGTTCGGCTCGGGAACTTTGTCGAGGTGAAGAATTCCGAGCTGGGACAAGGTACGAAAGCGGCACACTTGGCTTATTTGGGGGATGCGACGGTTGGTGAGCGCGTGAACGTGGGTTGCGGGGTGATCACAGTCAATTATGACGGGGGGCGCAAGCATCGTACCGTTATCTCGGATGGGGCTTTCGTAGGATCCAATTCCAATCTGATTGCGCCGTTGACCATCGGCTCGGAGGCCTATGTTGCGGCTGGTTCGACCATCACTGAGGATGTGCCGGCCGACGCGTTGGCCATTGGTCGTGGTCGGCAGGTGAATAAACTTGCTTGGGTGAGTGCGCGTAAGTTGGTGGTTCAAACCAGGGAGGATCGTTGATCCGGCATGACGAGTCAGGAGCAGATGAACGACGTGGTGATCGAACAGTACGCAACCGCAAACGAGGCTTGGCGTAACTTGATGGTTCGCAAGGAAGTGAAGCTTTTTTCCGGTTCTGCGAATCCGCGGCTTGCGGGTGACATCGCCAACCATTTAGGGGTGAAACTGGGCGGCATGAAAATTGCCAACTTCAGTGATGGTGAAATCTATGTCCAGATCCAGGAAAGCGTCCGCGGTGATGACGTTTTCATTGTGCAGCCCATTTGTCATCCGGTGAACTATCACCTGATGGAGTTGCTGATCATGCTGGATGCTTTCAAACGGGCCTCTGCACGCCAGATCACAGCCGTTGTGCCGTATTACGCCTATGCCAGACAGGACCGCAAGGCCCATGGTCGTGAAGCCATCAGTGCCAAGTTGGTCGCTGAATTGCTGACGACGGCGGGTGCCAATCGGGTGGTGGCGATGGATTTGCATGCGCCGCAGATACAGGGTTTTTTCGATATTCTGGTCGATCACCTTTTTGCTGCGCCTGTTCTGGTCGATTATCTCAATCGCAAGCGCACCAGTCAGGCATTCGCGTCGGATAAATTGGTTGTGGTGTCACCGGATGTCGGTGGCGTCACGCGGGCCCGGGCGATCGCAAAAAAACTGAACGCGCCCATTGCCATTATTGACAAGCGCCGCACGGCGCACAACCAGGCTGAAGTGATGAATGTGATCGGAGAGGTTGCAGGCATGACTGCGATCATGGTGGATGACCTGGTCGATACCGCCGGCACGTTGGTCGCAGGCGCCGCTTTGTTGGCTGAACAGGGTGCCACCGAAGTCTATGCATGCTGTACCCACGGCATTTTGTCTGGGCCGGCGATTGAGCGCATCAAGAACTCTAACCTGAAAGAATTGATCGTCACCAACTCGATACCGCTGCCGAATGAAAAACGGCTTCCGAACATTACGTCGTTATCCGTCGCCGCTTTGCTGGGTGAAGCCATCATGCGCATCCATGAGGACGTCTCCGTTAGTACGCTTTTCGATTAGGGCAAGCGCGCGTGAAACTTATCGTCGGTCTTGGCAACCCAGGTGCCAAATATGAGCGAACCCGCCATAACGTGGGCTTTATGGCAGTCGACGCCCTGCTTGACCAACTAGGGACATCCATTCGTCAAGAAAGTCGTTTCAAGGCTTTGGTTGGCGAGGGGCGAATAGGATCACACCGAATCGTGCTGGCCAAGCCGACCACGTACATGAACCTGAGTGGTGAAGCCGTGGTCGCTTTATTAAACTGGTACAAATTGACGCCCGCCGATTTGGTCATCATTTATGATGATTTCGCAATCCCTTTGGGTTCGCTTCGCGTCAGGCCGGATGGAAGCGCCGGTGGCCACAACGGAATACGCTCTATCATCGCAATGACAGGCACCAACGTGTTTCCACGCATTCGCGTCGGTATCGGCCCACTGCCACCCCGCCTTAAGAGCGTTGATTTTGTGCTGGGGCGTTTTCATTCAACGGAAGATGCCACGCTCGCGCGTGCCATTGAACGGGCAACGTCTGCCTGTACCTGCCTTGTCGAGCAGGGGATTGATGTCACCATGCAACAATTCAATGTGCGTGGCGACGCCAACAATCCGGCCGTCGAAACGATTTAGGTTGTGTTCCGCGCTGATATCAGGCACGCACTGGCTGTTGTTCAACAACAGCCAAAATTTGATCACCAATCAACCCTTTTTTGAGTATCACGCGGATCGACCTGTTCAATTGACACAACAGCGAGCGTCCGTAGTAACATGAGATCCGCTATGCTGCATTCAATATTCCATGACACATGAATAGACGAGCGTTTTTGGTTTGGTTGGGCGCGATGGGTATGTCGGCCATCGCAGGCACTTTTTTTGGACGTCAGGCGCCTTTAAGGGCTGACACCTTGACGCCGGAAGAGCTGCGCAAAGTACCCAAGACAACGCCTAAGCCGGCGCCAAAGGCGGTCACCCTGATTCATGACGCGGACTGCCTGATATACGAAGGTCCAAAAGTCGGGACCTACGAGGAAAACGCCGTTCGTGTTCGTCGGATCATGGAGCGGTTGCGTGCGTTGGATTTCCGAATTGATGTTTCAACTGTCGTCAAAGCAACGGATGAACAATTGGCCCGCGTCCATACGCGGCGTTACATCAAGTACATCCGGCAGTCGGTTGATTTGCCCCAAGACGAGTTTGTTGTGACGCGCAGGGTTGAGTATCGGTTGGTGAATATGCCAAGCAGTGCACCGTCTCCTGTACTCGCGTCGAATGGTGCGGGCCCGAGTCCGATGCCAACACCGCGTTTGGAGAAGGTTGTGCGATTGGTCTTGAGACCTGATGGCGCGCCAAAGCACAGTCGGATGCGACCGTTTGACGCGGGCGCCTTGGCGGCGGGTGCTGCCATACAGGCTGTGGACGCGGTGATGCGTGACCGGTCGTTGGCAGGTTTTGCGCTGGTGCGCCCTCCGGGGCATCACGCGATGCGTGGGCGAAACCGCGGTTTTTGCATTTTTAACAATGCAGCCGTTGCCGCGCGTCACGCTCAGGCTACTCATAAGGTCAAGCGTGTCTTGATTGTGGATTGGGACGTGCATCACGGCAACGGCACGCAGGAGATTTTTTATCGTGATCCGAGCGTGCTTGTGTTTTCAACGCACCAAGAGAACATTTATCCGCGTCGCACCGGAAAAATGTCTGAGACGGGAATTGGCCAAGGCCAGGGATTCAATGTGAATGTGCCTTTACCCCCTCGAACGGGTGATGATGGGTATGTGCGTGTTTTTGAAGAGGTGCTGGCGCCTATTGCACGCAGCTTCCGTCCTGATTTGATCATCGTGTCGGCTGGACAGGATGCTCACAAGCAGGATCGCATCGCTCAAATGAATCTTAGCGATGCGGGTTACGCAAAATTGACCCAGATTGTCAGGGATCTCGCGCGGGAACTCTGTGACGGTCGTCTTGTGCTGGTGTTGGAGGGTGGTTATAATCCCCCCGTTGCGGCGCGGGCCGTTGAAACAATCGTGCGTGTATTGTCCGATGGCGGCAGTGTTGATGACATGCTCGGCGAAACGTTCGACAAACCGGTTCATTCCCGTATCAAAGCGCGTATTGCCGCTGTCAGATCGACCCAGGTTGCCTTCTGGCCCATCTTGGACCGAGCTTGACGGTCATGGCCGATACCCATCAAACCGCTCAGTCAATGCTTGCGAACGGGACGACGCTTGGTGAGAAGGCCGGAATTTTTTCGGCGGCATTCAAGGCATTCATGGAAACTTGGTGGCGCGGCGGTGGTATCGGGCACGAACCGGACATCGAACCCGCCTCGCCCAAAGTCGGCGCCGCGCATCTGTGGGCCAAACATGCCCGTTTGGTGATGGAAGAGGGTATCGAACTGTTGATACTCGATCTTGAGGCCGAGATTCGGGTGAAAAATGCGCACACCCCGTTTATTCCGGAGGAGACGCAGCAATATCAGCTTGATATTCATCACGGACGGATTGCCATGGATGCCTTGAGTATCACCACCCTGTTGAATCGCCACGCTTACAGGGAACGTCAAAACAGCCCATTTCAACATCTCGTCGTCCAGTTGACGGACAATGAGTTTCGACTTGTCGGACGTTACAAGCCCACGCGAATGATCCATTTGCCAATTGATATGCGCTTTCACCTGTCCAGCACCCCGACGGGTGGTTTGATTCTGGGATTGCAATCATTGCGTGTTAACCATGTGAGTGTCGCACGAACCTTACAGTTTTTTGGAATCGCGCTTGAGTCTTATATTGCGAGCAGTCAGACGGCCGCTATCAAGGTGCAGGGGGATTGTATCCACATTGATCCGATTCGGTTGATGCCCCATCCCCAAACGCAAGGAAAGTTGATTCAGGCGACGATCAAGGATCAACACCTTATCATGGAGTATGCGCGGCCCGCACAGCGCACCCGAGCCCCACTGATTCAGGGACAAGCGCCATGTCATATCACGATGCGAGGTCACGATTTGTTGATCGGTAAATTGCTGATGCGGGATGTACACTTGCAAATGGTTCCGCTCCAAGAGGGAGCCGAAGCCGTTGAATTTTCCCTCCCGCATTATCGGGCGCAACTCGCAGAGGGCACCAGCAGTCTTAAACCCAACGATGCCGTGCTCTATAAACTGCCGTCAATCACTCAGACGCTAAACCCGATACAATCCCCGGCCTGAGTTGCACCGCTTTCGAATCAGGCGTTTCTGAAGCTGAGGCAGCCACAACAGCCCCCCGCGCCCGACGTTTGCGTCCCGGTTCAAGACGCCTCGCCGTCGGGTGAACACAGCGCCAAACCCAATCCGTCAACAACGGATAGCGGGTATACTGCCCTTGATAGGCCACCCAGGCCGCGTGTCCCGCCAAGCCAGTGTAGCCGCACAACAGTGCGATATAGACCATCCCAATCAGGAGATCCAACCAAAAAGCGGCAACTGGCATCCAAAGTGTTAGAGAGGAAAAAAGCCCACCCAAAACCAGCAGACCAATGACGAGGGTCAAACACATCAACGACTGGTAGGCATGAAATCGGAGCAGACGCACGTCAAAGAAGCGACGTGCGACAAGCACGAATAACGCGACAACTGGAAAATAGCATGCAAAAGCGAGTAAACGAACCCCTTGCGCTCGCGGTCTGTGATCCATGCCTGTTATTGTAAAGCGACACCAGATCCTTGACAAGTAATCTCCGAAAGCGCAGTGCCCATTGCGAGAGACATTCGCCAAACGCGTGCCGGTCTGCGGTGCGGGGTGTCCCATCCCGGAACGCGCGCTATCAGCAGGGTGGATCACCGCTGTGCAAACCCTTTGGCTGACACTTGTTCAAATGTGATAAATCGGGTACGTTGCTCGATGGAGGCGATCGACTGTGATGCGTTCCTGCGTGAGGCCCGGCGTGCGATTCGGCGTGCTTGGAATCGGTTTTTTACTGCTGTGGGGTTGTCAAGGTCAGACTGGTTCCTTGCCAACGACGCCACCTTTATTGGCAAGTAATCACCTGGTTCCCATCGTGGCGACCGATGGTCAGTGGACCACGCTTCCTCGGCAGTCAAACAATCCCCGCTTGATTGCCTCGTGGGCCTCTCGGCAATCGTCAGGCGACTTCGCAATGACGGTTGATCGCCCCCGTGCGCGTACTGTCATGTCCGTGGATGAGCCCATGCCATACACTGACCGTTTTACCCGACAAAATGGCAAGCAATGGCCCAAGTGGCCAACCCGACTGCTCCGTCGTGTGCAACAGACACCTGAGTTGACGGTGGGGGCGGCACAGCAATTTTGGATCAATCGGGCGGACGTTGATGGTGACGCGGATATTCAACGCCGCGCGATACTGAAGCGAGTGAGTCCGCACGCGTGGTTTTTCATGGATGCCGCCCCTCGTACGTCATTTTCAGATGAGCAATGGGACCGACTGGTGGATGAATTCGAGTTAAACATCTACCCGCGGGTGACCCAGGTGTTTGGCGCGGAAGCCCAACCTGGGGTGGACGGGCATCAGCGTATTTTTATCGTTATTTCGCCTGCAGTTGATAACTGGGGTGCTGCCAAAGGAATGATGGGGTATTTCTGGTCACGTGATGCGTTACCGGGTGTTGGTGGTCGTTCCAACCACAAAGAGGTGTTGTTTTTGACGGATCAACTGTTCAATTATCCGGCGTTGACAAGTTTTGGCACGCTCGCGCACGAGTTTCAGCATCTGATTAATTTTACCCGCCGTTTTGCGCGGGAGCCACGCAGTGTGCCCGAAGACACCTGGCTTGATGAGGGGTTGAGCATGTATGCGATGGAAGTGGCGGGTTACGGGTTGCCAGCGGGCGATCGCCACGTGGCCAAGGATCTCAATGAAACCCAACAAAATCCCCACCGTTATTCATTGACCGATTGGAACGGTAACCCACACGGTTTCTCTTACGGTCAAAGTTACCTGTTTGTTCGCTATTTGGTCGATCGCTTTGGTCTCGATGTTGTTCAACGACTCATGAATGGCGCACGCGCCGGCGAAGCCAACGTTGAAGACTGTCTCGCAACCAGCAACACCACCTTCAAGGCGGTGTTTCGGGATTGGGCCATTGCCAATTTGGTGACGGACGAGCCGTGGGCGGCTGAAACACCCTACCATTATCGGAATTTGCGGCTCAATACACGCTACGGTGACTTTGATCTCAAAGGCTTTGCGACCTTGCCGCTTGGCAACAGTCAGTTGACCCTCTCATTGCGGCCCTGGAGCAGTACCTATTATCGTCTCGAAGCACCTGAGCCAAGCTACTGGCGAACGGCATTGCCTGCGACGATCGATCGTGAAAACCTCCTTGGAACGTGGGTATTGCCATAAGCGTCAAACCCGTAGCTTGAAGCCGGTCTTGAAGCAGTGTAAAACCCAGTACAAAAAGCCGGCACTGAGTGTCAGCGTGACCAGAAGTGATACCCAAAACGGCGCCTCACCAACGCCCAAGACCGCCTGCCGCAAACCATCAATGATGTAAAACATCGGGTTGAAACGCGCGACGGTCTGTAGCGAAGCCGGTAGCAACTGCAAGGGTGAAAACGCGCCACCGACCCAAATAAGCGGGGTGAACACGAACACTTGGGGAATAGCGATCTGATCCCATTTTTCTGCATATAACGCCATCAGCAAACCAATCGCTGTAAATAGCACGGAGATGAGGGTCATCAACAGCAAGGTCAGCACCCAGCTGCCAGGCCACAAACCGCTGAAGGTTGGCAAAAACAGGAGCAACAGACATCCCAGCACCAAGGCGCGTACAACGGAGCCGAAAATGAATCCTCCGACGATTTCCCAGTAGCTCAACGGGGCGACGAGCAATTCCTGAATGCTGTTCATGAACCGGTGCTGAAACAGACTGGATGAGCCTTCGCCATACGATGACTCAATCACGGTCAGTGCCACCAGGCCTGGTATCAGGAAGGCGACATAGGGGACACCAGTATCAATTTGAATTCGTGAACCGACCGACAAGCCGATGATCAAGATGTATAGCAAGGTCGAAATCAGCGGTGGCCAGACAACCTGGTTGACAATCTGTAACGTGCGGCGAAGCTCGCGCCGCACCAAGGTGACAAACCCGATCCGATTAAAGTTCATCGCGCTTACCAGTCAACTCCAGAAAAATATCCTGTAAACTATGCCGTTTGGTGTGCATTTCAACCAAAACAGCCCCTCGGGCCTCTAAAGCCCTTAAGATGCGCGGATAATCCGCTGGAACCGCTCCACCCACCACCAGCGTTTGCCCACCTTCTTCCATGCGGACGTCGTAGGCGTCCAGGCTGCCGGGAATCTCCCTCAAGGGTCGTTCCAAGCGCAGACACAACTGTTCTTGCGAGCCACGATTCAACAGGCGTTCTTTTGTATCCAAAGCCACGAGGCGTCCCTGGTTGACGATGCCAACACGATTGCATAGGTGCTCGGCTTCTTCGAGGTAATGGGTCGTTAAAAAAATCGTTGTGCCTTGCTGATTCAAAGCACGCAAAAATGACCAGAGTTCGAGGCGCAGTTCGAGATCAACCCCAGCGGTCGGTTCATCCAAGATCAACAGGTTCGGTGCGTGAATCAATGCCCGGGCCAGCGTCAGGCGTCGTTTCATTCCACCTGACAGTTTGGCTATCTCCTTGTCTCGCTTGTCCCAGAGCCCGAACTGTTCAAGCAGGGCACGTGCGCGCGGCAACGCTTCAGCATAAGGGATGCCGAAGTAACCGCCTTGGTAAGTCAGAATTTCAAGAACTGTCAGATACCGGTCAAAGTTGTAATCCTGAGGCGCCACGCCGACCAGGCGCCGCGCAGCCCGGTAGTCGTGCACCACATCGTGTCCGAATACGTGGATTGCGCCTTGCTGAAAATTGGCGAGGCCGACGATGGCGTTGATTGTCGTGGTTTTTCCTGCACCATTGGGCCCCAAAAATGCAAAAAAGTCACCTGCTGCCACCTCAAAACTCAGGTCCTCAACGGCGTGAAAATCATCGTACTGTTTGAACAGACCTGTTATGACAATTGCAGGTGGCTCAGTGTCTGAGGACGTGATGGTTTCGATCATGGAATTAGTGTAAGCCTCATTGTCTTTACGCCATAGGGCGTTCATCACACGGACGTGCAGGCAGTGCGGCAGGCACCATGACGGCGTCGCTCATTCCGTGTAAAGCCAGTTTGTCCAATGGACAAACCGTGGTCAACACGCCGGCCAATTGTGCATCTTGCCCCACCACGTAGTAGTAGGGGCAGAAGCGGGCGCGCCCTTCCATGCTGATCATGCGATCCTGTACAAAATTGTAATGTTCGATGCGCGTGCGCTCCGGCTTGTGAAACACCTGCAAGATATGGGGCGTCTCGGCAAACGCGTTCATCGCCCCCTTCAAAGCAGCTTCCCAATCAGCCGTTGAGAGATCGTGACCGAAAGCGACACCGTGGCTACCCCACGCCAGAGGCGAAAAACCGGATGGCTTGAGCACATAGGTGCGCTCACGCTTGTTGGTTGCACTCAACTGCAACCAATGGGTCAGTGGCGCACCGCCCACCTGAAGACCCGGAATGACCGCTTGCGGGGGTAAAGGGGTTGGATCCACCACCCAGGTGTGTGGCAGCAAATCGTCCAGGACGGTGACCGTGTCAGCAGACAGATTGGCACGCCAAAACGCCCTCAATACGGGATGATGATACAGCGCGAAGAGCATTTTTTCTTCTAAAAACGCTTTGTAAGGTGGTGTCACCACCACTTGGGCTTTCTTGTTGGCATATTGCACAAGCTCGGACTTCGGGATATTTTTAAGGTCAAACAGCTCGAAGAAGCGATACACGACGTCGACGCGTCGTCGATCGCCTTCAACCGACACCATGAGCCCATCATCCGCATAATGCAGTGCCGCTGGCCGCACAACTACAGTATCAAGTCCCAATTCGTTCAGACGTTCACCCAGCCATCGCTGCTCCAACCAATAATCACTTGCTTCATCCGAAACGACAATCGCCAGCAAGGGGTCTGACTGATTGGCCACCTCCCGAATCATCGTCGCAAAACCCTCTACCAGTCCGTGTGCGCCACCCAGCGGTTTAAACCCCATTTGCGCATAATCCGCGCACATGCTGGCGGTTAAGCCGATGCCACCTGGTACCGAATCCAGCTCGCACGCCCGAAACCGCCCTGTTTCATCGATAATGAGGTCTGGTCGAATGACACGGGGCAAGACGGACCTGAAACGGTTCATCCGTTGGTAATCCACGACTGCCTGCGGTTTACCCGCATCCAACAATCGATGCACCCATCCCGGTTGATGCCCCTTGACACTGTCCTGGTACAACCGATTCGCGGCCACGGTGAAGGCCAACAAATGGCCACCAAGTGCCTCCAAATAGGCGGCCTGCTCGGGTGATAGGACATATGGCGCAGGCGCCAATCGCCACGATGTGTGCCGACCATCTGTCGCTTGGGCACGGGTTTGCGTGTACAACGGATTGTCTTTGGCACGATGATTGAGTGCCAACGCCAGCTC
>JBBAPZ010000007.1:159828-161591 GCA_040400605.1 Candidatus Sericytochromatia bacterium | reverse complement strand
GCCCGTGACATGGCACGGTGTCTGGCTGATGCGGAGGGCCCGGTCAGTGTGCAACGTCTCAAGACGATGGGTAAACGCGCGGGGATGGTGCTCGCACAATGGCGTCAGGCGGGTTGGGTCCGTGAGGAGATCCGTGTTCAGAACAACCGTGCGACTGCCAAAATGCAATTGCACGCCTGTTTGATCGATACGGTCAACTTAGCGCGTTTAAGCGCCCGTCAGGCGCAGGTGCTGGAACGATTGCGAG
Source organism: Candidatus Sericytochromatia bacterium (assembly GCA_040400605.1). GTDB lineage: Bacteria > Cyanobacteriota > Sericytochromatia > S15B-MN24 > JAQBPE01 > JBBAPZ01. The sequence goes on along the minus strand of JBBAPZ010000007.1, from coordinate 161,344 downwards.
CGGGGGGCGGCGTGATGCCGCTTGCGACGCTGACACGGCAGGAGCGGGTGAGTTACAGCGTCATTGCGGCGCTCAAGCAACGCGAGGCGATCACGGTTGTGCCGTTGCCAACCCGTCGCCTTCCCGTCGGGCGGCAGCGCGTGGATGCGACGTTGACCTTGAATGCCGAACAAGCCGAGGCTGTTGCGAGCGTCACGGCATCGTTTGGGGGGCCATCAAAAACGTTTTTATTGCACGGTGTGACGGGCAGTGGCAAAACCGAGGTCTATCTTCAAGCGATCGCTCATGGGTTGCGCAAAGGCTTTGGCGCGATCGTGCTGGTACCTGAGATTGCCTTGACCCCCCAGACCCTGAGGCGTTTTGTGTCGCGTTTTGGTGATACCGTGGCGGTGTTGCATTCACAGTTGTCCGAAGGCGAACGTTTCGATGAATGGCAACGGATCCGTACTGGCGACGCGCAGGTTGTGGTTGGCGCGCGTTCCGCGGTCTTTGCCCCGATTGCCAATTTGGGACTCATTGTGATTGACGAGGAACATGAGTCTTCCTACAAGCAAGACCAGGCACCCCGTTACCATGCCAGGCAGGTGGCTTTGGAGCGCGCACGCCTGACCGGTGCTTCATTGGTGCTTGGCAGCGCGACCCCTGATCTCGAAACTTACGCCCGTGCGCTAAAGGGTGAGTATACATTGCTTGCAATGCCACGGCGGGTCAATGATTTCATCTTGCCACCAGTGGCTGTTGTGGATATGCGTCAGGAACTCAAACAGGGCAATCGCAGTGTTTTTTCGAGGCAGATGGTTCAAGCCATCGAGGGCATCCTCTCGAGACAGGAACAGGCAATTCTTCTGATTAATCGGCGGGGCTACAGCTCGTTTGTTTTTTGTCGTGACTGCGGGGGTGCGATTCGCTGCGAACGTTGCTCGGTCTCGATGACCTATCATCAATCGCCGGAGGGTTTACAGTGTCACTATTGTGGCCTGCGTCGCCTGATGCCCCGGCAGTGTGCGACCTGCAGCAGCGTGAACATTCGTCAGTTTGGCGCTGGCACCCAGCAAATTGAAGAGGCGGTGCGCAAGCGTTTTCCGCAAGCGCGTGTGCTACGGGTCGATCGCGACACGACACGCGCGAAAGGTGCGCATGAAGAACTGTTGGATGCATTTGGACGCCTCGACCATGACATACTGGTCGGCACGCAGATGATCGCCAAAGGCCTTGATTTTCCTAACGTGAGCCTGGTCGGTGTGATGGCCGCTGACGGTGCCTTGCATCTCCCCGACTACCGTGCCAGTGAACGCACCTTTCAACTCCTCACCCAAGTCTCGGGACGCGCCGGGCGTGCCGGGCTTTCAAGCCAAGTAATTGTGCAAACCTACTGTCCGGAACACCCGGCAATTGTGAGCGCCGCCCAGCATGATTACGCAACTTTTTATGCAATGGAGATGGCTGACCGCGAATGTTTAGGCTTTCCACCCTTTGTTCGATTGGTTCACATCCTGTGCAGCGCGCCCGAGATTGA
>JBBAPZ010000007.1:19484-159728 GCA_040400605.1 Candidatus Sericytochromatia bacterium | reverse complement strand
GCTTTCCACCCTTTGTTCGATTGGTTCACATCCTGTGCAGCGCGCCCGAGATTGAAGCGGCATTGGGCAGCGCTGTCGCCATCACTGAACGCCTCTCGGCAATGCCCAACACCAATCTGTATGGACCCCATGCTGCGCCGTTGGCCCAACTGAACGGCCTGCATCGGGTACAACTGATTTTGAAGACCGACTCACTCGAGGCGGTTGTGAATCAGTTGCGAACCGCGTTGCACCTCAAATTTAAAAAGGGGGTTCGCGTCACGATTGACATCGACCCCCACCGTTTGCTCTAGGTCTTCAGACGCAGATTCAGGCAGGCGTTAAAGAAACCGCGTGACGCAACGCGAAGACCAGTCCATCAAGGGCTTCAGGGGTGTTCATTTCGGTGACGGCAACCATGAAGCAATCGGACAACTCAGGGTACCAACGTCCCAATGGCACACCTGCCAGATAAGACTGCTCGCGCAAGTTCGCGAGAAGACGATCGACCGGGATGGGCGATCGCACCACGAACTCGTTCAGAAACGGGCCATCAAAAGCCAGACCGAATCCCGGAATCCCTTCAATACGCTTGGCGAGGTCGTGCGCCCGTTCGGCGGACAAACGTGCGATCGCAGACAGTCCCGCATCACCAGCCAAACTGAGGTAAACCGTTACCGCCAAAGCATTCAGCGCTTGATTGGTGCAGATGTTGGAAGTGGCTTTTTCACGCCGGATGTGCTGCTCCCGCGTTTGTAACGTCAGTGTGTAAACGCGCTCACCAGCCGCATCACGGGTTATTCCGACGATTCGACCAGGCAACTGCCGGAAGAATTGACTGCGACAGGCCAAAAACCCGATATGAGGACCGCCGAATGCCGGCGCATTGCCGATTGACTGCCCATCACCCACCACGATGTCTGTGCCGTAATCACCGGGACGTGCCAACACGCCCAGCGATACGGGGTCGACCATGACGACAAGCAATGCGCCCACCGCGTGCACCGCATCAGCGATCGCTTGCAACGACTCAACCTGACCAAAGAAATTAGGTTGCTGCACCACGAGACACGCCACCTTGTCGCTCAACGCGGCACGCACCTGCTCCAATTGCAACATCGAGCCACAATCACCGACCTCGCGAATGGTGGGCTTAGGTCCCCTCGCGTAGGTTTTGAGCACCGCCAGATACTCAGGATGAACACCCCGCGCGACAAGAACCTCCTGGCGTTGGGTCAGGCGCATCGCCATGAATGCGGCCTCGGGTGTGGCAGTTGACGCATCATAAAGACTGGCATTCGACACATCCATGCCCGTCAGTGCACAGATAAACGATTGATATTCGTAAGTCGCCTGCAAGGTGCCCTGACTTACCTCCGGTTGATATGGCGTGTAAGCGGTGTAAAAATCAGCGCGACCAACAATTGCATCCACTGCAGCTGGGATGAAACGTTGGTAAACCCCCGCACCGAGAAAACTTTGCGGCCCCAAGGGCACGTTGCGATTGGCCAGTTCACGAACCCGCATTTGAACTTCAAGTTCGGATACGCCGGATGGTAAATTCAGCGATTTTAAACGCAGTTCGGCCGGAATGTGCGACACCATGGCTTCGAAGCTCTCGAAACCAACGGCAGAAAGCATCTCTGAGCGATCAGCCTCGGTTAACGGCAAGTATGGATGCATGGTCAATGCTCCCCCGCAAAACTTTCATACTGGTCAGCGCTCATCAACTCAGACGCTTCCAACTGTCCCCAATCCGCAGGGCGCACGCGCAGCATCCAACCACGACCTTGCGCATCTTCGCCAATCAACGCAGGTTCTTCAACGACCGCCTCATTCACCGCGACGACTTCGCCATCGATGGGCGCATAAAGGTCCGACACGGCTTTCACCGATTCAACAACACCAAAGGATTGCCCCTTCGACAGCCTGGTACCAATCGCAGGCAACTCAACAAACACAACATCCCCCAATTGGGCTGCCGCATAAGGGGTAATGCCAACCATGACGTCATCACCCGCCTTGACCACGTATTCATGCGATTGGGTGTACCGCGCGCCTTGCATCACACTCATTTTGACCTCCGATAAAATGGCAACGACACCACACGAGCCAGACACCGTTGCCTGCGAATCTGTACATCAAGATGCGTCGCGGTGGAACCATCGCCCCAGACCAATGCCGTTGCGATCGGACCACCGAGCGTCGGGGAAAAAGTCCCCGACAGCACTTGCCCCACCTCTTTGTCCCCAAACCAAACCGGATAACCCTCGCGCGCGATCCCAGGCCCTTCAAGCCGTAACCCGACCACTCGGCGACTTGCCCCACCCTTTTTCTGAGACTGCAGCACCTCCGAACCCAGATAAGGCTCAGGTTTTTGCTTGACGCTCCATCCAAGCCCCGCCTCAACGGGGGTAATCCCATCTTGCAACTCATGCCCATAAAGCGGCAAACCCGCCTCCAGACGCAACGTGTCGCGAGCACCCAAACCAGCCAATTGCAACCCGTGTCCCTTGCCTGCCTCAAGCAAGGCATTCCAAACATCAGGCGCAGCCGCAACCCTGCAAAAAATTTCGAAACCGTCTTCACCTGTATAGCCAGTACGCCCCACGCGCACCGGAATTCCGGACAGCGAGCCATCCATCCAATAAAATGACTGCAACGACGCAGGTGTCATATCGCCTGCCCAGAGTGCCGTCAGAATCGCTTCGGCTTTTGGCCCCTGCAATGCCAATAAAGCCCATTCCTCAGAGCAATCACGCAACGACACCCCATCAATGCGGTGCTCATGCAGCCAATCCCAGTCTTTGCGTATGTTCGCCGCGTTAACCACCAACCAGTAACCGGCTTCCACCCGATAAATCAACAGGTCATCCACCGTGCCCCCATCAGGACGTGTGAACTGGGTATAAAGTGCCTGCCTCGGCTTGAGCGCCAACACATCATTTGGCACCAAACCCTGCAAAAACACGCCGGCATTTGGCCCTGTCACTTCGAATTCACCCATGTGCGACACATCGAACAATCCGGCCGCCTGCCGCACTGCCTGGTGCTCAGCCAAAATACCCGTGTATTGCAGTGGCATCGTCCAGCCACCAAATTCAACCATGCGAGCCCCGGCAACCACGTGAGCACCATACAAAGGGGTCTTCGCCAACACCGTGGTGAGATTGTCCTGTCCCATAACACCCCTTTGTTTCGACTGCTTGGCGTTCATTAAGTATCACAGCCAGACCGCTCGGTCAATTCATTCCGGGTTTGTCGACCACCGCAGTTTGCCAGGCTCGCGACCGACAACTGCGGGCCGAAGGGCTTGTCTTTGCAGAGCCTTGTGTCGTGACAATGTCTTCGCTAAAATAACCACTATCAGGTTCGCTCAGGGCAGCTGACATTTGTTTAGTTCATGCCCGCTGGTTCTGTTGCGGAGGGAGCGTTGCTTTGTCGTTGCGACCGATATTCACAACATTGATGACGGTTGGCTTGGGTGTTGCAGGCGGAGCGGCCGGGTCTCATTGGTTCGGGCCGAATTCCGCGCCGACACCGATTGGCGTGGCGCCTGCCGCAGCACGTGAAATTCGTGTGCCCGCCTTGCCTGGTTCGGATGGTGTCGCTGATCTTGTTGAGGCGGTCAAGGTGGCTGTGGTCAACATTGACACGGTATCACACCGTCGCGTCGTGCCGTCGCAAATCGATCTGTTCCGCCAGTTTTTCGATGATCGGATGCCGGTGCCGCAAGAGCGCGAAGAAAAAGGTGTCGGCTCCGGTTTTGTTCTGGAAGCGGATGGGCTCATTGTCACCAACTACCACGTCGTTCGGAACGCAGATAAATTGACCGTGACGTTTTCGGACGGCAAAAAATTGGCTGGCAAAGTTGTCGGACAGGACCCGGGCACCGATTTGGCGTTGGTGCGAGTCGGCGCGAAAGGCTTGCCCACCCTTAAGCTGGCTGAGCCAAGCAGTTTGCGGGTGGGGCAGTATGTGGTTGCAGTCGGGTCGCCATTGGGCCTTTCACAGACTGTGACAAGCGGCATTTTGTCGGCGATCAACCGTGACATCGGTCTGAATGCGCGCGTGGGCTTTTTACAGACCGACGCGCCCATCAATCCGGGTAACTCCGGTGGTCCGTTGCTGAATTTGCGAGGCGAGGTGATTGGCGTCAACACCGCGGTGGCAGCTCGCGGACAAGGCATCGGCTTTGCCATCCCGGTCGATACGCTCAAGATGGTCTTGCCGCAGCTTGAAGCGCGTGGCAAGGTTGAGCGTCCTTGGCTTGGGGTCGCCGTTGCGCCTTTGCCGGATGATCGCTCCGGCATGTTCTACCCCACCCAATACGGTGTCTTGGTGGGGCGAGTAGAGCCCAATAGCCCTTCGGCGCGTGCCGGTTTGCGTTCCGGTGACATCATCTTGATGCTGAATGACACCAAACTGAATACGCCTGCGGAGTTGGTTCGGACGGTTTCAAAAATTGCGATTGGACAGACTGTGAAGTTAGTGGTCAGCCGTCAGGGACAAGAGCGCACGTTTGAGTTCAAACTGGATCGCATGCCAGAAAAGATGGTGATCGGCGACGATGACAATCGAGCGGAGGATTAATCGGTCTTCTGGTCCAGCCACTGACTCCATCACGCGCTTGGACTTTTCACCGTATCAGCCTGAGCGGCGTGCACCGGGTTTGATTGAGCGGGCTTTCAACAGTTCACGGCACAGAAATGTCGAAATCAGATCATCGTGTTATCAACAATGAACATGCGCTCCACGGAATGAGTTACTTTGGTTTTAAGACGAATGATGCCCAGACAAGTATCGTATCGATGGTCGATCATTTTTCATTTCACGAACTGTTGAACGGTATTACAGTCGCTTGCCTGACCGCTTCCTGTTCACTTGTCCCTGTTTTCGCTTCAAACAGATCAGACCGTTGTCAGCGCCGGTCATATGGTGGCAATCAACTGGATCTCTGCAAATCAAGCCACTCGCGCGTCATGACTCCGGTCGGGTTTATTCATTTCCGTTAACTTTGGTATAAGAGCGTTCCATGGTTATCTGTGAAACCCAGGTTGACATCGACACGTGTCACGCATTGAGACGGTAAATTTACAGATTTCCGAAAAAGATTGCCACATTTACGCAAGCTTTCTCACAAACATTCGTTAGGTAACAATGTAACACCTAACTAACAGTTAGCGCGGAGGTCATCGTGAGTTTTTCAGTCAGCACCTCAAGTGTTTCAGTTTTGCCCACGGTCCAACAAGCGGTGCCACCGGCCGAGGCTGGCACGGCTACGTTACCGAACCAGCCCTCAGGGGAGCTTGTTGCAGGCGGGTTCTTTTTTCGTGCACCCGGGTCGGGAGGGCATTCGCTAAAATTTGGCGCGGGTAGGCGGCGTGATAATGGGTCAACTTCGGGGAGCAATGGGAGGTCGTTAAGCGACGCCCACGAAAGTCTCCACTTATCCCCACAAAATTTGGACAACAAGAGCGGTCTGAGTCTGCAGTGACACGTTTGTTTTTCTTGATACGAAATGGATCCCGCTTCACGGACGTGACCGGCCAGTTTCGGCCCTCGGTATTGCCGGTCGCAGGTCACCAACTATTTTAGCGATCATCCGATAATCGGAAGCAGTTAAGCTAGGCGCTTCGCGCCCATCAGGAAGAATTGTGTCGCATCTCTTGCACAACGACGATTGCAACACGATTCTTCGAATCAAATTTGAAACGGCCGATGAAGAAATGCCCCATCCTGACGAGATTCAGCCCTGGCAGATCTGATTCGACTACGCGTCGATTCCGAACGGCATTCCAAATGAACGCCTGAACTGAACTGTTATACTGCTGTCGCCCCGATTGGACCCAAGTTGGTCAGTTGACGCACCGCAATGTCACAATCCGCTAAGCGTACTTCGTAAAATGCTGTTGTGCCACCACGGGTGCCCCGGCTGGAACCATTGCGCTGATACGCGATGACGACAATGCCATCCTCTAAAAACTGGCGCAGTTGAAATTCAGCACCGTCTGGCAGTTTATCAGCCAGACAAGCCCGCCGAATCAACTCTCGGGTGACATCATCCCAGTTTTTACCGATGTACATCGCCATGATGCGCTCCTCACAAATATCAGAACCCTGTTTGGTCACGCTCTCCTTTAATACCGATTGTGTCATGATAACAAAAATTTAATGCGTTGTCGAATCAACATCCTTGTATCACAAGCTGGCGCGGCCCAAGTCAGACAGTCTCTGACATGGGCCGCGCCAGAGACTGCTGATACCGGTTCTTTGCTTTGTCGATTCACACGTGCCGTTCGACAGAACGGGCCTTATCGGTTTGCAATGCGTGTATGCTTCAACCGTGTTGCAGTTGTTTTCGCTGTCTTGACATGCCGAGACAATCAGGAAAATCGCTTACACCTAGCGCAAACATACACTCGGTAAGCACGCTTTCAACGGTTTTGATACGTTTAACGCTCCAAAACTCAAACCATCAGACTTGACAGTGGCGCTCCGTCACGCACTGCCCAACGGCGATCAATCGCCTCAGCCTCATCGATCTGCTCTTGAACCGCCGCTTCCAGGCTCCCAAGCGCTTCCACTCGCTCAATCAAACGCATCGCTTCATTGCCCCGGATCAAAACATCCTCAATGACAGCCAGGTAGTGCTCCGTACCCAAGGTGCGCATGATACCCTCAACCTCGCGCATCAAACGCAACAAAGCCAGACGAACCGGTGTCTCCTGACCATAGTGCCAAACCGTTGCTCCCAAACTATCTTTGGCTACCCGCCTTTCATTTTCAAGCACCACAGCCATCATCTGATGCTCGGGCTTACCCGTTTTGAGGCGCAAATGCCAAATACGTGCCTCAAGTAAAGCCGTAATTGCCAACAGTAACTGCGGATCAAACGCCAGATCACAAATTCTGGTCTCAATGCGATTCAAATCGTACGGCCGCTGGTCACCGTTTGGCCGCACCGCACTCCACATGTGGCGAACACTGCGCATCTCACCACTGGCCAGGCACCCTTCAACGAACCGTACGAAATGCGCGTGGTCGTCAAAAAACTCAAGTTCCCGTGGCGCCTGTGGAAATTCAACCCATCGGGATGAATGGTACCCCGTTGCCACACCATTTCGATACGGCGATGAAGCGGTCAGCGCCAAAAACAACGGCATATCCATCCGCAACCAGTTTGTCACACGCACAATCTCGTCTGGATCATCCAGGCCGAGACTGATGTGTACACCACTGGTCAGGATCTGGGTTCCGAAATGAGATCCGACCCACTGATAATACGCATTATTTGGCAACGAAGGATGAAACGCCGAATCAAACGGCAAAGCCAAGGTGCTCCCAGGTAAAATGGTCAATGACCCCAACGAATCCAAATAATCACGCAAACGCAAACGGGGTTGCATCAGCGCCTGCTCAAGATCCCGATACTCAACGAAAGGCGCTGTCACATACTCAACATGACGTGCATCAGACTCAAAAACAAATCCCTCGACATGCTCGACCACCGAGGGCGACAATGCCCGGGCCTGTCCGGCACGCGTGCCGAGGAAAACCTCGACTTCGATTCCCTTTTTGAGCGGTGACAGCATGATGCCTCCAATCGACATTCAAACCTGCAAAGCAATCGGATATAAAAGGTTAAGCAATCGATAACAACCTTAATATAACCTTAAATTTTAAACTTGTCTACTGTGTTCAGCAACAAAATTTTTGGTGCGGGGTGTTGGGCGCAGGTTTAGGTTTTGCTCAGGCAAAAACGATTGTTCGTCGTCCGTGGACAATCACCCGGTGTTCTGCGTGCATGCGGACGGCGCGTGCCAAGACGGTGCGTTCAATGTCGCGCCCGATTCGAACGAGCGTTTCAACCCCATCACTGTGGGTGACGCGGCAAACGTCCTGTTCGATGATCGGGCCTTCATCGAGATCGTCGGTTGCATAATGTGCCGTGGCGCCTATGAGCTTCACCCCGCGTTCATAGGCCTGGTGATAAGGACGGCCACCAATAAAGGCGGGCAAAAAACTGTGGTGAATGTTGATGACGCGTTGATGATAGTGATGCAGAAACTGCGGACCCAAAATCTGCATATAACGCGCCAGTACTACCAAATGAACGTCATGTTGACGAAGATGGTTCAACATCACGCGCTCTTGCGCATCTTTGTCGCCTTCAAGAATCGGACAGTATTCGAAGGGTATGTCAAAGAACTTGGCCACCTCAGCCAGCTCGGCATGATTGCTCAAGACGATGGGAATCTGAATCGGTAACTCACCTGCGCGGTGGCGCCACAGGAGGTCGTAGAGGCAGTGTTCGTGACGGGACACGAGTAGCCCGACACGAACTGGAGAATCTGAAAAGTGCAGGGCCCAATTCATCTCGTAACGCCTGGCAAGCGGCGCGAACGCGGGTTCGATCTCGTCGCGGCCAATCACCAATCCGTCCATTTCAAAGACCACCCGGGCGAAAAAACGTGCCTCGGTTGGACTCACGTGTTCATCGAATGCCACAATGTTCGCGTCGTGCTGGGACAAGAAACCCGCGATCGCTGCGACCAAGCCTTTGCGATCCGGCGCATCCACGCACAAAACGGCTTCATTTGTCGACACGACTACCCTCCCCGCGCCACGACATTTCTCCGGCTGCCAATCGATGGAGGTCTCGGGCTTGACGACCTTGTACCGTGAGCGTCGCTTGTTCCGACTGTTGAAACGATTGAGGCAATGCTGCCAGCGCGCGCTGCGCCAATGCCAGCGCCGCTTCCATCACTGAGGCTTGCAATCGCCATCCCACCTCAACGTCCGCCCACGCAGCGCTGTCACTGTTTTCCCACACTTCCGGGCCCACAGTCATCGCCTGAATGCACAAATCCAGTAGTCGGCGGACATCCCGATAGCTCGACACATCAACCTTTACTCCCTGAGAAGACGTGTTTCCGTGTTTTTGCGCCTGCAAGGCCAATGATGACAGACGCTGCCGGATGGCGCCGAGCAACGCGCGATTTTCTTCCTGCCGGGTGCGCAAAGCGCCGTGTGCAGGGCTGCACAATGCCCGTTCGAAAAGTGCCACACCAGCCGCCGCAGTACAGGCCAACACAGCCAGACGTCCGGATGGTGCCGCCGGTCCAGCCCAGTTGCCACACGCAATGGCCCACTGTTGCAAAGGCTCCACTGAAGCGCCTTCTGAACCCACCACGTCTTCACTCCCTTCTCGGCATATCGGGTATACGACTGTCCGGAAGCCAACCCGCGCTGAGAACAACGTGACTGGCGCCGTCCGAGGGCTGTCATCAACGTCACTTTAAACATCGATTCAACATCGCGCGTGGTCGGATGAAACAATGCCGGGGTACTTGGCACGTCAACCGGTTTGCACACGGCCCCATCCTACCATTTGACCAATGCGACGTCATGGCCAAGCGTAACCGTTGATGCGCTTGGTGTCGACTCAGGACAGTCCCATCGCGTCGTGCAACCCTTTCCAAAAGTTTTGTTCCACAACCGCCAAGAACGCCCAAGCTGCCGATCAAAATCCCTGGAGCCAACATCAGCGCCTCAGAAACACGACGCCACGGATTTGGCTCCAACCGAAATCGGTCCATCAACTATTGGGCTGCGGTAACGCGCCTCATCTGCCGTCTTTCATTGAGGGGTAGTAATTTTGTCGGAAAGAAAATGCTCTGTTGCAGCGATAATTCGTGTGGCAATTGCTTGGGGCGCTCAAAGACCAGCAGTCGTAATCCCGGAAGACTGATGGAATGGACTTGTGAAAGGTACCTTTGGGAGCGCTAATGATTGCTGTTTGGGTTTTGGGCTACTACCGTGACAAGACAGTCCGTTCAGGCGAGCGGAGAGTTGCAGATTTGGAACCGTTTGCCTGAAAGGGCGTTGAAAACTTCCCTTTTCAGGGTACATAACAGGCATATTGTGTGAGGATACTGCGTTGACACGCCATTACGCACGTTATGGGATCACCGGTTTGCTTGTCGCCAACGTGCTGTGGGGCTGTTTGGCTGCGCCGACCAATGAGGTTCAGGGCGTGGTTCTGATGGGTCGCTTGCGTGCCAGTGCATCACCGATGCGATCCAGTGCCACGCCAGGCGCCTCGGCGCCGCTTGGGGCATCGCCTGTATCCGGCAAATTCATTATCCAGACGCCCTCGGTTGATGTAGGCGGGGTGTCGCCGTCGCCACTTGCACCATCACCGAGGGTGAGGCCTTCACCGGTGCCCACTGTCACGGTGGCGCCTGTTGTGGCTGCGGGGCCGACCTGGATACAGTCGATTGAGCTGCTTGCGGATGCCGAAGCCGGGGTGTCTGCGGGTACTCGGCGTTTCTTGGTCGCCAGTCATGCTGATGGCGCCAAGGGGGCGCGGATTGATTTGAGTGTGGGGGGCTACGCGGAAACGTCTGAGCGTTATGACTTGCGAGCCGTAGGTGCAAGGGACGAGCACACGTCGTTTCAACATTGGCAGACGCAGCAGGTCTGGCCGGTTGCCGATGCTTTGGGCGCTTATCGTCTTGCGCAGTCGACAGGTGGCTTCGACCTTGGCAGCGAGACTGAATTTTTTGTGACCACTGAAACGGAAAGCCCGGTGGATAGTACGGAAATCATCACAGCGAGGGCATTGACAGTTGGTGAGCACTGTTATGTGTTTATGGATAAAGCGTTGTTGGGGTCTGCTTTGCAGACGAGTCGCTTGAGCCTGAAGGCCAAGTTGATCGCCGACACCTTTGATCAACAGATTTATCCCACCAATACGCGCATTTTCGGCGACGAGCCCAACCCGGGCGTTGATGGCGATCCGAAAATCTTCATTTTGATTTCGCCGGCTGTGGGTGACTATGGTCGTTCCACAACGCTGGGCTATTTTTCTCAGAAAGATGTCTTTCCCAGGCAAGGCAGCCATCCTATTTTGCGGACCAGCAACGCCAAAGAACTGATTTCAATCAATAGTCGCGTGGTGACGAGCGGTGCGGCGGAGGACTTTTTGGGAACAATCGCACACGAGTTCCAGCACATGATCAATTTCAATCAAAAAGCCTTGGTCGCGCGCAACCGTCGAGGGGATGACCTGTGGCTGGATGAGGGCATGGCGATGTACGCCATCGAGGCGAACGGTTATGGGTTGCAAGAGGGTGGCGTTGTACTGGGTAATCACGTGAAGCGCTTTCAACGTGATTTTTTGAAGTATTCATTGACCGATTGGGAGGGCAATCCGGATGCCTCGGCGTATGGTGCCGTGTATTTGTTTACGGTGTATCTGGCGGATCGGTTTGGCGAAGGCATCATTCGGGAAATCGTCACAGCGTCGAAACTCGGCATGAGTAACGTAGAAGCCATTTTGGCCCGCCGCAACACAAGTTTCAATGCAGTGTTCCACGACTGGGTCATCGCCAATTTGGTGGATGGCTCCGTCAATGAATCCACTGAGCCTGCAAATCCCTATCGTTACCGACGTTTGAATATGAAGGGCAAAAATGGTCAAACGACGTTGGCGGGTTTTGCCTTTTCCACTTTCACGAATGGGAGTCTGAGTGGGCTTTCCTTGCGGCCGTCCAGTTTCAGTTTGTTTGATGCCGGGTCGAGTGCCCGGTTTCCGTCTTTGCGCGGTGATTCATCATCCACTGCAGAGATCCGATCACCGTTGCAGTTTTTGCTTCCATGATTTGACCTGCCTGAGCCCTGATATTACCACTAGCCGCGTGCCATTTATCCTTTCTAGCCAACTTTCTGACGTCACCGACCTGCAAAAGTTCGGAGCGGAAACCGATGCGCCACTGAATAACCGTCTTGCTGCAAGCAACCGCCGTTCGAGACTGGACAAGCCGCCGGAATTCAGGGACGCTGATTGTGTCGTCGTGACTGCGGCGAGGAGGCAGCCTGGGGGCGCTATCCCCACGGCTGCCGTCTTCCCTGGGTTAAAAATTATATTTTAAATACACCAATGGTGAACTCAAGCCAACCCCACGCTGTTGGTTGTAACAATCCGGCGTGTCGTGCCGCTGCACTGCCAAACAGTTTCGGATTTACAACACCATCAACACCACACGCTGTTGGCCCTGCAACGCAAGGGTACCATGGCACCGCACAGCCACTAATGATGCGGACTGACAACACCAGCGAGCCGGTCTGTCGCTGGGTTTGGTTCGGCTATTGGTTTTGGGGCGGAATAAGACGCCGTACCCGCGTCAGATCGGTTAGCAGCCAAGAACCGTCGGATAGTGGCGCGATGCCTGTTATCCCTTCAAATGCCGCTTCGTCTTGCAAGCCGTCTTGGTTGCCTGTGTCAGTCCGGCCCGCAACGGTGCGCAGTTGACCGAATGGCAGGAGCGCACGCAATTGTGTCTGCCCCGTCCAAAGACCAAGTGCGCCCGCGTCATACAGGACCAGTGGGCGTTCCACACCGCCGCTTGCGATCGGACCGTCATACCAGACGGTTGGCGCCTCCTTGCCAGCAATCAGGCTCGACACACTTGCCTCGACCAAGTCTAGCTGTCTTAGCCGATTGGCAGCCGTTTCGGCAATCAGCAAATACCGCCCGTCACGTAACAGCAAGGTTCCCGGTGCTTCGAACGACGCTTTCTTGGCGTCCCCATCCTGGGCACCAGGGATACCATTGCCAGCCAGCGTACTGACAACGAAATCACCTGTTTTGAGATCCACTCGCCGAATGCGTTGGTTGCCAGTGTCCGCAACATAAAGCGCGTCTTCGGACACAGCAAGTGATGTAACCGTATTGAATGCGGCTGTTTTGCCAGCGCCATCCAGGTAACCTGTCTGTCCCGAGCCCGCGATGGTATCGACGATGGCGGCATCGTCTTGAAACCGAACGCGACGAATACACTCGTTGCCAAAGTCTGACACATAAAGAACGTCATCCGCACCGATCGCCAGCCCCAAAGGCCCCAGCCAGCGCGACTGAATGCCAGGCCCATCGACGTGCCCGGCTTCGCCATTTCCGGCAACCGTGGTGAATTGCCATCTGTTGCCGTTCCGTTCGATGCGAACAATCCGGTTGCCCAGCATGTCCGTGGCATAGAACCGGTCCTGAACCTTCGTTGATGCCACCAATGCACGCAATTCACCAAACCGCGCCGTCTTTGCGTCGCCGTCCTGGATCGTCACTGTCTCTTGTTGCCTGGTTGCAACTGCGCCTGCAATGGTTTGAATCGTATACGCAAATGGCGGCGCAGGAGTCGCCGGCGTCGCAACGGTTGGTTCACCAAATCCGATGTATTGCGGTTCACCGGACTGACCACGGTAATCAAGTCTGAACATGGTGGAGCCGTCATACAACATGACCATGACGACATCGGCCAGGACTCCGCTGGTGTCTTCCAGGACACCACGATAAATGCCTTGCTCATCGGCACGCAACTTGATGGTGAGGCCGCCACTCAGACCGTATTCACGCTGCACCCGCCCAGCGACCATCTGACGCTTTTTGGTGAACAATACCGACCCTTGGCTGTCTGTTACCGTACTTTGCCCGTCATAAGCCATCAATGCATCAAATTCGCTGAAATAAAGGCGACCCTGTGCATCCAATCTAACCTTGTCCATCGAGCCCTCTTCGACGAACCCAAGTTGACCAAAACGATAACGAAACTGGCCGATGCCCTGCGTCAAATCAATGCTGTAACGCTCGATGGCCACATCGACACCCACTTCCGGGTATCTGATGATACAGGGCTCAGGCCCAAATGCCGCCAGTGTCAAACGTTCGCCATCCCCATAAGTCTCGACGTGGGTGCGAAACATGTGACGCTCCCCGGCACTGTTCCATTCCTCGCGCCTGAATCGAACGGTTTCCGCCGTGCCATCCGGACGATAAGTCCCGGTTTCCATTTGCGCTTCCAACAAGGCTTGCCCCGCCCCATTTTGGCCCACGTAGCGCACGTAATGCCGCACCGGAATCTTGGGCTTGGCGAATTGTAACAAAGTTCCACCGGTCAACCATTCACGACGTGCCAACAAAAACTCTCCGGCCAAAGGAATCAGCGAGGGCGCCTGTTGAGTCTGCAACAAACGGTAGCTTCTCGCGTAACCCGAAACGAGCCCCCCGCCGTTATTCGCGATCAAGCCGCCGCCATTGTTGGAAATCAAGCCGCCGCCGTTATTCGCGATCAAACCGCCGCCATTGTTGGCGATCAGCCCCCCGCCATTTTTGGAAAGGATACCGGCCGCATTGTTTGAAAGCAGGTTGGTTGTGGCATCATTGAGCGGGCTGCCGAGGGAGGCGCCGCGGAGCAAACCGGGTGCTTGCGCGCTCACGACACCGCGTCCTTGGGCGAAACTCAGGCGGGCGATGTTTTCAATGCCCTTGCTCACGCGGTCGCTCAGGCGATCGCTCCCGGTTGGGGACACGCCACTGGGCGCGGCGGACACCGACGCAATGGATACCGCTGCGATCGATGCGGAGGGCATTGGCGCAGCCGATGGCCCCGGCGACGCGGGTGTCAGAACCTGCCGCACCGCTCCGCGCAAGGGCTTGGGGGCAGACACCGTCGGCGCTTGGCAAGCCTGAGCGCTTATCAGGCCCAAAGCGACCAGCACGTGTATCATGCGCCACCCCTGCACGATAGTCATCCCTCCTTGACTTTATCGTACCCGGCCGTTGGGGTCGCCAAACCGTTTCGCGGCAACCATCAATTTCACCGATCGGACGCTGACCATCAGAACGATACGCAAGGGTAAGCAGACCGATGTTGGATGTTACGTGCGGTATGGTCACAACGAATATTTAACGAAAAATCAGTGAATCTGATGGTTGGGCGCCACGGGAATCATCAGATTCACTGATTGCCCTTGTTGGCAACAGACATTCAGACGAACCATTGTCGGGTCAGACTGAAAAAATCTCCGGTTCCGGTTCACGGCAAGGGGAGAAGGCTGTTGCTCCCGCGCGCAGGTTCAAGGCCCAGCCCACTTAAGCTGCAAGCAAAGGTATGTGGCGTGTTCCAAGCACCAGAAGCAGGCTCAGGCGTTGACGATCCCCTGATAAGTGATCGCAATCAGCATCGCCAAGGCTCTTCCCAACCGCATTCAGACTTGACAGTGACGCATCGGTTACGATCTACAACCTGTGTAGGAGAATCAACAATATCAGGCACTTACCTGCTGTTGACGAACCACAGCCAAAATTCGATCACCAATCAGCGCTTTTCTGCATCGTTGAAGCCACTCGGGTAAACACTAGATCAGTGTTTGCCACTTTTGCGTCGGGCCTGCACAATTGATTCCGTGCCTTCCCAATATGCTTTTTCAATGGGTCCGAAGGCCGACGGTTTTTCGCTGTCAACGTTAAGAAACAGATATTGTTCCCTTAAAACGAACAGCCGCTCCGGTTCAAACAGGCCCGACTCTTCGTCAGGGAGCGTTACCACCCGATTCGACACATTGACGTGCCAAGCGGGCCAAGGGCCAAAACCCAAGATCACACTACCTTCGGCACTGATCAAGGCATCACTGGATACGAGTCTCAGGCGATCCTGCGCATCTCTCTCGAAAACAAGCTGACGCCCGTCCTGAATCAGGACGATTAAATGGTTGAGGCTGCTCGCGTGGGTACCTGACATGGGCGCTGATACTTCCTTTCGTCGGCTAACAACCGCGCTCGATTGTACTCCAACAAGGGGCTGTGCGCCAAGCATCGGGCGAAGATACCATTGACGTGACTTGAGGGTGCCCATTTGGAAGCCATTTGTTGACCATCCGGTTGACCATCCGGTTGACGAGACTCTGGCGCGGTGCTGACATCCTCCTTCTGGTAAGACGTCCCGTCGATGGACGCAGGGGTTATGGTTGGTTTGCAACCGTTGACAGTTCTGCAGTTGCTCAGGCTGCGAGCCTTTGGGGCAGTTTCGCAGTCACGTGGGGTTTCGAGACACAAGCCGGTCACGGCAATGACCGACGTTCGCGATTGCGGGCTTGACAGCCTTAGCGGCGGTTTGTCAAGTATCGTGTGTCGTGCTATTCTTGCCCGAGCGAATATGGTGAGCCCAGCAATGGAGCTGTGAAGATGAACGAGTCGACTCGAGCGTTAAATTTTCCTAACCACCTGCCTGCGCAGTACAAGGGGCGTCGTGACTTGTTGGGTCAGGCGCGCGTGCGCTTGGACCTTGCCGGCGAGATGCTGCAGTTGCCCTCAGGGGAGCGTTTGCGTCTGTTTGCGCCGGAACGGGTGATACAGACTTTTTCGCCGGTGCGAATGGATGATGGTGAGATCCGGGTTTTCCCTGGTTATCGGGTGGAGCACTCCAATACGCTGGGGCCTTACTATGGCGGAATTCGCTATCATCAGGAAGTGGATCAAGATGCGATTACCGCGTTGGCCATGTTGATGACGTGGCAATGTGCCTTGGTCGGTATACCCTTCGGTGGCGCAAAGGGCGGGGTGACCGTGGATCCTTACACGCTGTCGGAGGGAGAACTAGAGCGCCTGACGCGCCGATATACCACGGACATGGCGTTGGTGTTTGACCCCTTGCGGGACATTCCGCGGCCGGATGTGAGCACCAGTGAGCGCGAAATGGCTTGGATCATGGATACAATCAGCGTCAATCGCGGTTATGCCGTGGCAGGTTCCGTGACGGGCAAGCCATTGGCCATTGGGGGAACGCAGGGCAACCGTGAGGCGCCAGGCTACGGGGTTTTTCTCGCGATTCAGGAGTATTACGACCGGGCGAACAAACGTTTGCATGGTGCGAGTGTCGCGATAGAGGGATTCGGTAAAATCGGTCGTGTGGCCGCGCAGCTGTTGGATCAAGATGGTGCCAAGATTGTGGCCGTGAGCGATCGCTCAGGCGGCATTCACGACCCTGAAGGGCTTGATGTCCGGGATTTGCTGCAATACGTCCAGCATCACCGTGACTTGGGCGGTTACGCCGTTGCGAAGCGTATTACGGAAGCTGAGCTGCTTTTGCTGGATGTCGACATTTTGATTCCAGCCTCGCTGCCCTGTCAGATTACGAAAAGCAACGCTGATCAAATACGGGCGGGCTTGATTTGCGAGGGAGCCAACATGCCCGTCACCCCGGAGGCCGATCGCATCTTGAATGCGCGGGGAGTCCCGGTCATTCCTGATATCCTGGCCAATGCGGGTGGCGCGATCGTCGGTTATTTCGAATGGGTTCAAGACAACAACCAGCTGTTTTGGACGGAAGAAGAAGTTTTCAGTCGCTTGAAGTCGCTTCAGCTACGCGCCTATCACAAGGTTCAACGTCGCGCAGAACGCGATGGCCTCCCTTTGCGGCTCGCCGCCCATATCGAGGCGCTCAACCACGTCGTGCAGGCTGCGAACCTGCGCGGTTTGTATCCTTGAGTGCGCTTTCGATAAACCGTGTGTGTCGTCACGGTGTGTCCAAGGTGTTTCAACGTGCGGTTTGCGGAGAAACGGCAAGTCTGGTGGCAAAGCTTGCTGCCGTCTGGTACGACACCCACGCGTTCCACGCAGCCAACGCGTGACACCAACCGGTGTACTGGCCAAGAGCAGTGGCGTTTCGGAAACGTTGGGCGACGCAGGCCACCGCCAGCCCTTGTTAGTTCAGCCGACGGTTTGGTGGAACTGCGTAAAAATGGACCAGTCGGATGCGACCTGGCCCTTATCCTGACAGGCTGGCTGTCAACGCCGTGAGACCAGGTAGTTATAGATGCTCTGCCCGGTTAAGGCACCTGCGACCAGCAAGGTCGCGATCAACCACGCGGCTGGGCTGTACCCCAGTATCGGTCGGCCGACACGAAAAGCGGAAATTGCGCCCGCGCTCCACATCGTGGCTTTTCCGAGCCCCGAGCCACGCGCATCCTCGGCAATCAACCAGTTTTGCATCGCGTTGCCGCACAGTGCGCCTGTGACCAACAAGCCGGCAATGAGCCAACCACTTGGGCTGTTCCCCAAGAGCCCACGCCCGACGTGATACAAGCTCACCGCACCCCCACCCCACGCCAACAGGCGCGAGCCAGACACCCCTTGGCTCGGCACGGGTGGTTGGCTCGGATAGTAGTCATAACCATAGCCATAACCAAGACTCGCCGAACCTGCAGTCGGCGCAGATTCCGATACCAATGGCTCACGCAGCGTCCAGTTCTGCACCGGCGCCAAGGATCGATTGAAACCTGTCGTTGACTGCATCATCATCTGCAACACCTCCCGCACCAGGGAACCATCTCATCTATTTTATCGCGCAACATGGCATCCACAATTCTTAACCATCGACTAAAAATGACTTAAGCTTAAATTGTCTGCATGACAGATTTCTTAATATTTTCTTAATTTAAAATTTACTCTTGTTTAAGAATGAAACAAGGGTTAAGTTTCGATAATCAAAACATTAAGGTATTCGACACAACCAGTGGCCCAGTGAGTCTGGGAAGAAGGGGGATCCGTGATGCGTGTGGCTTTGGCTGTGCTTGCCGGTTTGTGTTTGGCGGGGTGCGGGAGTTTGGCCAGTCCCGGCTTGCCGCGGGTGTCTGATGGAAACCAGGTTGGCGCGGCTGGATTGTTTGGGGCGTTTAAGGAGTCGAGCTACAAGGCCGTGAGTTTGTCGGCATTTGATCAGTATGACAAGCGCTTGATGCGTCCAGTTCAGAAATTCCGGTTGGTGGGTAATTTGACTCACGTGGTTTTGTCGGACCCCTCCGGTCGATCGGCAGGCCGGTTGGAATGGTATGTGTTTGACGGGACGCGGCCCAAGCCGACGAGTGTGGCTCGCAGTGCCCATTTGACCGAGCGTCAGATGGCGAAGCAGATCAAACATTGGCCATCGCGGGCGGCAGGATCTCAAGCGGTGTTTGATGAAAAATTGAATGTTGTGGTGTACGTGTCGGTGGTGGCGGAAGACTACCCACTTAGAGTTGATGCGATGCGTGATGTGCAGGGGCGTCTGATCAAGCCTTGACTGCTTTGGTTTTCACCGCCGCGTGGCAGCGATGTTTTGAGGAATTTAGGGTCGGGCTTGTGTGCTGTGCTACCGAGGTCGGTGTATGCTCTGAGTGGTTGTTTTGGTCGCTCATTCTGAATGTTTTGATTGCAGAAACGGTGCTGAGCAGGGTTGTATTCAAGTACGCTGTTTTGACCGGAACTTTGGCGATGGGCTACCATGGGATTGTTTCTCTTGAAATTTACGGTGGGTTTGGGGATAAGGAAAGGTTTTGAACGACGGTGAATGAGCACATTCGCAACGTGGCGATTATCGCACACGTTGACCATGGCAAGACGACGCTGGTGGATGGATTGTTGAAGCAGTCCGGTGCCTTCAGGGCCAACGAGCAGGTAGCCACCTGCGTGATGGACTCCAATGACATCGAACGCGAGCGTGGAATCACGATTTTGGCGAAGAACACGGCGATCGCATATGTACCGCAGTCGGGGGGCGAGGCGGTGAAGATCAATATCGTGGACACGCCTGGGCACGCGGACTTTGGTGGCGAGGTTGAGCGTGTGCTTGGGATGGTGGATGGCTGTTTGTTGCTGGTCGATGCGTTTGAGGGACCGATGCCGCAAACGCGCTTTGTTTTGCGCAAGGCGTTGGAGCAGGGCTTGAAGCCTATCGTGGTTGTCAACAAGATTGATCGGGATGGCTGTGATCCGGCGCGGGCGATCGATCGCGTGCTGGACCTCTTCATCGAACTTGGGGCGGATGACGATCAAATCGAATTCCCGGTGATATATGCGTCGGGTATTTCGGGCTTTGCCGTCAAGAACCTCGATGATCCCCGGGACAATCTCGTACCGCTTTTCGAAGCCATCCTGCATCATGTGCCGCCACCAGTGGGTGATCCCAACAAGCCCCTGCAATTGCAGGTCACCACGTTGGATTATTCCGAGTACCTCGGCCGCATCATCATCGGCCGGATACATAATGGCATCATCCATAGTGGTGATAACCTCGTTCTGATTCGCGCCGATGGTAGCCATACCCGGGGTCGGGTGAGCAAATTGTTTTCGTTTTCGGGTCTTAAGCGTCTTGATGTTGAGGCGGCTGCGGCGGGTGACATCGTGGCGGTTGCGGGCTTTGTGGATGCCAACATTGGTGAGACCTTGTGTTTGGCGAGTGATCCGCATCCACTGCCACTCATTCGCATCGATGAGCCGACCTTGCAGATGACCCTGGGTGTCAATACGAGTCCTTTCGCGGGGCGGGAAGGCAAGTTTGTGACGAGCCGTCAATTGCGCGATCGCCTCTACAAGGAACTGGAGAGCAATGTGGCGCTGCGGGTGGAAGACACCGATAACACCGACGCGTTCCTGGTGTCCGGTCGCGGCGAGTTGCACCTTGGGGTCTTGTTGGAAACAATGCGCCGCGAGGGCTATGAGTTTCAGGTCTCCAAACCAAAAGTGATTCTGCGCGAGATTGATGGTGCGCTGTATGAACCTTTTGAGACCTTGGTCCTGGACGTGCCGGATTGGGCTGCGGGCGCTTGCATTGAACGCTTGGGGACCCGGCGTGCCATGATGCAGCACATGCACAGTGAAGCGGGTCGAACGATGCTGGAGTTTTTGGTGCCGTCGCGGGGGCTTATTGGCTTTCGGAGCGACTTCATTCGCATGACCAAGGGTGAGGGCATCATGAATCATTCCTTTTTCGATTACGAGCCGCACGCCGGTGAGATTGCCCAGCACCGCAACGGGGTGATGATCGCCTGGGAAGATGGCGAGGCCACTGGCTATGCGATCCAGAGTTTTGATGATCGGGGCGACTTCTTCATCAAACCGGGCACCAAGGTGTACGGTGGCATGATCGTCGGCGAGCACAACCGACCGCAGGATTTGGACGTGAACGTCTGCAAGGCCAAGAAGATGACCAACATTCGCTCGGCTGGCGCGGATGTGTTGACCACCTTGCAGCCGCCGATTGAGATGACCCTTGAGCGATCGATGGAGTACATCAACGAGGAAGAACTGTGTGAGGTCACACCCACGTCGATCCGCCTGCGCAAGGCCAAGCTGAGCAAGCACGAACGCTAGGCGGCTGTCATTTGAAGAACCCTGGGGGCTCGCGTTGGCCTGCTCCCGGGGTTCTTTACGTGATTGGCATCCTGCACCGGGTCTCTGATACCCTCAGCCCAGTCATGACACATACCACTGGGCGCTTCACACTCGCGGGTCATGATGGCTGGGTAATCTGCTGAGGGCGAACGCTGCGATCGCGCAGTCCGCCCGGGATTGCACGGATCCGAAGTGGCCAGTCGCGACAAACAGGCTCGTTTTGGTCAGTAAACAACAGTCTGCGTCAGGGATCAATCGCTACAGGCACTCAGCCCGGAAATGGTCTGGTATTAGCGTTTTTAAGCCACAACCGTTGCTCGCAGTTCGGGATTGCATGACCTCTTTAACGGTAAATTAACTCAAAATAACACCCGGTGGCGCAAGAAGAAGCGAGCGGTGGTGGATATAGTTTGTGTGTTTGCGGGTGATGGTGAGAGAGGATTCAGGGACGATGGCTGTAAGTGCTCCGGTTGCTAACAGTGCGGGTGTGTCGGTTGCTGCGTCAACGGGGGTGAAGGGGTCGGAAAAGGCGGAGATGGAGAAGACGCGTGCGATCGCTTTGGACAGAGCGTTGGACAGGTTGGAAGTCTCAAGACGGAACACCACGGTCAAGGAACTCCAGAAAGGTTTGAAAGTCAATGTAAAAGATCTAGGCATATCAGCTGCGGCTGTGTGGGCATGGTCCGTGTTGCCAGTCCCACCCGCTCTTAAAGTTGGTGGCAGGGTGTTAAGTGTTTTAGGCGTGGGGTTTTTTAGCGGTCAGATTGTTAGAAAGGTGATTCAGTTGCTGGCTTTGAAGTCAAACAAGTGAAGGCACGCATAGTGATGGCCGTGGGGCCGGTGTAAAACTGCCAGGCCGGTCTCTGGGCCGCAACTGACTGCTGCCAACGTATCATCCTAGCCCGCTCATGTAGGTGGTTTTCCACTCGGTGAAGAAATCGATGGCGTGCAGGCCGGATTCGCGTCCGCCAAAGCCGCTGTCCTTGATTCCGCCGAAGGGCAGGTGCGGTTCAGAGTAGGTGGTGGGCAGATTCACGTGCGCGAGGCCGACGGCGCTGTCTTGCGAGTAGCGCATGGCTGTGTTCAAGTCGCGCGTGAAGATGGACGAGGATAGGCCGTAATCGCAGTCGTTGGCGAGTGCGATGGCGTGATCGTAGCTGTCTGCCGGGGTGAGGGCAAGTACGGGGCCAAACACTTCTTCACGAAACAGCGCCATGTCGGGCGTGACTTCCGCAAAGAGGACGGGGGCGATGTAGTGGCCCCCTGTGGGGATGGGAACATCAACGGAGAGTCGCCGCGCGCCGGCTTGCTGGGCTTTTTCGATGTGGGCACGCACGTCAGTCAAGCGCGCGTCGTTCACGAGGGGGCCCATGGTGGTGCTGGGATTTTGGCCATCGCCCACGCGGATGCTTGCTGTGCGTTCCTGAAGCCGGTTGATCAGAGCATCGTAGATATCGCGGTGAATGATGGTGCGGCTGGTGGCCGTGCAGCGTTGCCCGGTACTTCCGAATGCGCCGGCGATGATGGCATCGGCAGCCTGATCGAGGTTGGCGTCTGCCATGACGACGGCGGGGTTTTTGCCGCCCATTTCCATCAGGCAGCGGCCGGTGTGACTGGCTACTTGCTGGTAAACCGCTTTGCCCACGCGGGTGGAGCCTGTGAAGCTGACGGCGGCGACGTCGGGGTGAGATGCGAGTGCTTCGCCTGCGAGGCGATCGCCATACACCAGATTCAGCACGCCTGCCGGGAGGCCAGCGGCAGTGAAGATGTCAACGATCGCCCGCGCAGTGAGCGGCGTCAAGGGCGAGGGCTTCAAGACAACCGTGTTGCCTGTGATCAGTGCGGGCGCAATTTTCCAGACCGGGATCGAGACTGGGAAGTTCCAGGGTGTGATGAGGCCAACCACCCCCAAAGGCTCCCGCGTGGTGTAGATGAGCGATCGGGGGTCCTGGCCCTGCACCTGCTGACCCATCATGCGCACCCCTTCGGCCTGGGCATAGCGCATAGACCCGATTGCACGGGTTACCTCCTGCGCCGACTCAGTGAGGGTTTTGCCTTCTTCTCTGGTCAACAGGGCAGCCAGTGCATGCTGGTGGGTGTCGAGCAGTTCGGCTGCCCGGTGCAGAACACGGCCCCGTGCGATCGCACCAAGTCTGTGCCACGCGTGTTGGGCCTGTTTGGCCGCCTGGATGGCCGCCACGACATCCGCTTCCGTCCCGTCTGGACTGTCACCTAGGTGATCAGACACATGGGCGGGGTTGAAATTCGGAATGAATTGACCGGTGTGCGCCACCCAATGGCCATTGATGAAGTGCTGGCGGGTGTCGGGCAGCGATACAGGATGCATCGATTCCGCATTCCGGTTCATCCACGTCGACGTTGTTTGCATACTGACCTCCCATACCTTGCCCCTTGCGCCAAGCAAGTATGTTAACGACTTGGTGATTTGCGGGCAAGGATCACTGCCAAGCACTGGTTATTACTAGTTTAATTCTCCATGTTATAATTTTAGAATCCCCGCAATGTCGGTGGGGCAGTTGTTGCGTGAGCGCTAGCTTGCAGCGTGTGCAGGAGGCATCCAGTGAAGGTCACCCTTGAGAAAAAAGAAAAAAATAACGTCCATCTCGAAGTGGAAGTCGATTTGGATATGGTGAAGAAGGCGCTTGAGCACGCTTACCGGCAGGTGTCCCAGCAGGTTAACATTCCTGGCTTCCGTCGGGGCAAGGCGCCGCGCCAGTTGGTTGAGAAGGCTGTTGGTGCGGACTACATCAAGCGCGAAGCGTTGGAGAAGTTGATCCCTGAAGCTCTCGAAATCGCAGTTCACGAACAGTCTCTGGAGATGATTGAGCGTCCCGATGTGGAGATCGTGAAGTTCGAAACGGCGGAGCCTTTGGTGTTTAAAGCCACAGTGCCGGTGCGTCCGGAAGTGAACTTCACGGGTAGTTATACTGAGTTGTCGGCTCAGGCGCCCAAGATTGAGTTGGATCCGGCTGCGGTCGATGGCAAGATCGAACAGTTGCGAGAGTCGAAGTTCGAGTTGGTCGCGGTGGAGCGTCCCGTTGAAATGGGCGGTCATGTCGTGATGGATTTTTCCGGGCGTCTGGCTGATCAAGAGGAAGCCTTCGCGGGTGGTACGGCCACTGATTACAAGAGTGAAATTGCACAAGGTCGTTTCATTGATGGGTTCGTTGACCACTTGATTGGTTTGAAGGCGGGAGAGAGTGTTGAGTTCGAGGTGAATTTCCCCGAACAGTATCACGCGCCGGAATTGGCGGGTAAACCGGCGATTTTCAATGTCACGATTAAGGAAGTTCAGGCACGCCAGTTGCCCGAGTTGGATGATGCGTTTGCGCAGTCCGTTGGCGAATACGCGAATCTGGCGGAATTGCGCGCAGGCACAGAGAAAGAGTTGCAGGAAGAAGCGGAGGAGAGTCGCGAGCAGTTGTTGCGGCAACAGATCCTGGATCAGGTATTGAGCAAGGCGGAAGTGGATGTGCCCGCATCGATGGTCGTGCGCGAAACAGAGTTTTTGATGCGTCAGTATGCGCAAGCGATGCAGGCCCAAGGGATGGATGTTGAGCGTTTGTTCACGCCTGAGCGTGTCGGACAGTGGCGCGAAAGTCTGCGCGACGAGGCTACCAAGCGAATTCGTACCAGCCTGACGTTGGGAACGATCGCCAAGGCGGAAGGCTTGTCCGTCACAACGGAAGAAGTGGATGCAGAAGTCGCGCAGTACGCTGGCATGTACCGTGTCGATCCCGCAGCCGTGCGGGAACAGTTGGTGCGGTCCGGTGGTTGGACGGCTTTGGCCGATGAAGTCCTGAGTAACAAGATTCTTGACTGGTTACGCGAGCGTGCACAAATCATTGAAGGGCCGATCCCGGAGGCCTATGCTCCGAAAACCGATGCGGTTGAGGAGAATGTGGAAGTTGACAGCGACGCGGCGGCAGCTGTCGCCGAGTAGTCGAAAACGATGCGAGCGTCCCCGGTTACAGATTGTAGACGCAAGGCGGTCGCAGGTGTCCGATGTGATGAGGTACAATTGTGTCAGATCGGGCGCAAGTAGTGGGGATGCTTTGGCGAGTGACCGAACAGGGCGACAGTTCGTCCTGTCGGTTTGAGGCCTGGGTTCATACATAACCGGAGGTTTTGAGTAAATGCCACCCAAGTACGACGATTCAAAGGGTCATCCCAAGTGCTCGTTTTGTGGCAAGACGCAGGAACAGGTTCGCAAGTTGATTGCGGCGCCCGGCGTTTACATATGTGACGAGTGCGTGGAATTATGCAATGAGATTCTCGATGA
This sequence comes from Candidatus Sericytochromatia bacterium, assembly GCA_040400605.1. GTDB lineage: Bacteria > Cyanobacteriota > Sericytochromatia > S15B-MN24 > JAQBPE01 > JBBAPZ01. The sequence goes on along the minus strand of JBBAPZ010000007.1, from coordinate 134,457 downwards.
AGAATTGTATGAGGGTGGCAAGCCAACCGAGGCGCCTCCGATGGAAATGCGTGATTTACCCAAGCCGCAGACCATCAAGAAGATTTTGGATCAACACATCGTGGGTCAGGAGCAGGCCAAGAAGGTTTTGTCCGTTGCGGTTTACAATCACTACAAGCGGATCAGCGTGCCTGCTGCGGACGATGAAGTCGAGATTCAAAAAAGCAACATTTTGCTGATCGGACCGACAGGTTCGGGAAAAACATTGTTGGCTCAAACCCTGGCGCGTGTCATCAACGTTCCGTTTGCGATTGCGGATGCGACGACCCTGACCGAAGCCGGTTATGTGGGCGAAGACGTTGAGAACATCTTGCTGCGTTTGTTGCAGGCTGCGGATTATGATGTCAAAAAGGCCGAACGAGGTATCATCTATATCGATGAGATCGACAAAGTTGCCAAAAAGTCGGAAAATCCCAGTATCACGCGTGACGTCAGTGGCGAAGGTGTTCAGCAGGCCTTGTTGAAGATGCTTGAGGGGACGACCGCCAATGTCCCACCACAGGGCGGGCGCAAACACCCTTATCAGGAATTCATCCAGTTGGACACGACAAACATTTTGTTCATTGTCGGTGGAGCGTTCGTGGGGCTTGATAAAGTCATTGAGGCGCGTACAGGCAAGAAGTCGGTTGGTTTTGGTGCTGCCGTACAGGCTAGCGAGGAGAAGCCAATGGGGGACTTGTTGCGTCAATTGAGTCCGGAAGATTTGCTCAAATATGGCATGATTCCGGAGTTTATCGGGCGAATCCCGGTTCTCGCGACTTTAGATTTGCTGGATGAGCAAGCGTTGGTCAAGATTTTGACCGAGCCGAAAAATGCGATTCTGAAGCAGTACAAGCGGTTGCTCGCGATGGACGATGTGGAGCTTGAGTTTACACAAGATGCGATCGTTGCCATTGCGGCTGAGGCGATGCGTCGCAAGACGGGTGCCCGTGCCCTGCGTGCGATCGTGGAAGAAGTGATGATTGATGTGATGTTTGAGGCACCCTCGCGGGGAGATCTGAAGAAGTGTGTGGTCACCGGCGATCTGATCGAGAAACGGTCCACCAGCGCGTTGTTGGTGATGGCGGATAAAAAGCCGCAGCCTAGCAAACAAGGGCCGAAGGGGGAAACCGCCTAGTCACGCCTGATCAGGTGTTACAACGGGTCCCGGTTTCACTGGTGTGTGCCGGGGCCTGACAGTTGAAGGGAAGGCAGCCAGCATGCAACCGGCTCAAACGGTCTCAGAGATTCCGAAGCAGTATGAACCGAAGGACGTTGAAGCCCGTTGGGTTGATCGTTGGGAATCTTTGGGTGTCTTCCACGCCAACGTGAATTCGGAGCGGACGCCTTTCGTGATTGCGTGTCCGCCGCCGAATGTCACTGGTGCCTTGCATCTGGGTCACGCGGTCAATGGTACCATTCAGGACATTTTGGCTCGTCAGCACCGCATGCTGGGCGATGAGGTGTTGTGGCAACCAGGAACGGATCACGCGGGTATCGCGACCCAATTCGTGGTTGAAAAAAAGCTTTACCGCGAAGAACGCAAAACACGTCACGATTTGGGGCGTGATGAATTTGTGTCGCGCATCTGGGATTGGAAACAAACCTACGGCGATACCATTTTGGGCCAATATCGGCGTTTGGGGGCATCACTGGATTATAAACGCTGGCGCTTCACGATGGATGAAGGTTATTCCAAGGCTGTGCGGCGTGCGTTTGTGCATTTATACGAGCGTGGTTTTATCTATCGCGGCAACCGGATGATCAATTGGTGTCCGTCGTGTTTGACGAGTTTGTCTGATCTTGAAGTTAGTCAGGTTGTGCAGGATGACAAACTATACTTTGTCGCGTACCCCGTTTTGGGTGATGAGGGGGAACTGGTGGTGGCGACCGTTCGTCCGGAGACGATGTTGGGGGATGTGGCGGTAGCCGTTAATCCGGGTGATACCCGGTATGCCGGGTGGGTGGGGCGTCAGGTGCGGGTGCCTTTGGCGGATCGTGCGGTGCCGATTATCGCGGATGAGCACGTCGAAGTGGATTTTGGGACGGGTGCGCTCAAGATCACGCCTGCTCACGATATGAATGATTATGAAATCGGGCTTCGTCACGGGTTGCCAGTAATTAACACGTTGAGTGCGTCGGCCGTTCTGAATGAGGCTGCCGGGCGGTATGCGGGTTTGACGCGAGAAGAAGCCAGGCGTCGGGTGGTGGCTGACCTCGAAAACGAGGGGTGTTTAAGAAAAATCGAAGACTACCAACATTCGGTGGGGCATTGTTCTCGCTGTGATTCAGTGCTTGAGCCTTACTTATCTGATCAGTGGTTTGTTCGCATGGCGGAATTGGCCAAGCCGGCAATCGCGGCTGTGGAGGATGGACGCATCCAGTTTCACCCTGCTCGTTGGGGCGGGGTGTATTTGGACTGGATGAGACAGGTCAGGGATTGGAACATTTCGCGTCAGTTGTGGTGGGGGCATCAGATACCGGTTTGGACCTGTTCCGCCGGGCATCAGACCGTTGTCGAAGAAACCCCGCGCACTTGCGCGCATTGCGATTCACAGGAGTTGGTGCAGGATCCCGATGTGCTTGACACCTGGTTCAGTTCAGCCTTGTGGACATTTGCCACGCAGGGTTGGCCTGAACAGACAGCAGAATTGAAGCGTTTTCATCCGACGTCGGTATTGTCGACGGCGCGTGACATTATCTACTTGTGGGTGGCGCGGATGATTTTTAGCTCTTTGGAGTTTCTTGATGATATTCCATTTAAAGATGTGATCATTCATGCGACGATTTTGGATCCAGAGGGTCGGCGGATGAGCAAATCGAAGGGCACGGGTGTGGACCCTTTGCTGATTATGGATAAGTACGGTACGGATGCTTGTCGTTTTTGGATGGCGGGTGCCGGGACGAGTGCGCAGGATGTGCGGTTCCGCGAAGAGAAAATTGAATCTTACCGAAATTTTGCCAATAAACTTTGGAATGCCAGTCGTTTCGTCATGATGAAGGCGGTGAACGGCACAGAGGCGCCACAGCGTCCGGCGGTGATTTCTTCGGTGATCGACCGCTGGATTTTGAGTCGTTTGACGGGCGTTGTGCATGATGTGTCGGAAGCGATCGCCCGTTATGAATTTGGTGTTGCCACACAGATCTTGTATGAATTTACCTGGAATCATTTTTGCGATTGGTACCTGGAGCTTGCCAAACCCCGGCTGGATTCGGGAGACGAAGGCGTGCGGTGGGTTCTGAAAGAGGTTTTGGATACGTTGTTGCGGCTCCTTCATCCGTTTATGCCATTCATCACGGAAGAGATTTACCAGTTGCTGGGGCAACGGGGATGGGTGTCGGTTGTGGCGTCTTTGCAACAGGTGGCTTGGCCCGAACCGCAGGCGGTCTGGCGAGATGGGGCGGCTGAACGGGATGTGTCGCTGTTGATCGAAATCGTGCGGACTGTGCGCAACATGCGTGCGGAGTTGCGGATTGAGCCGGCCAAACTGGTGACTGAAATGGTTGTACTGGCGGGTGCGGATGAGCGGCAATTGTTGGAGGAGCACGTGTCGCTTCTTGCAAAAATGACGCGGTGCGAGCGATGGGTTTTTATCTCAGATGAGCAGGCGGTGACTGAGTTGAAATGTGCCACCGGTTTGGCGGGTGTCGTGCGTTTGTACTTGCCATTGACCCAGTTTGGCGACTTGTTGGATAAAGAAATAGCGCGTTTGCGCAAAGAGTTGAATGCGCTTGAATCAGAGCAACTCCGGGTAGACAGTCAATTGGCGAACGATGCTTTTGTCGCCCGGGCGCCGGTGGCGGTTGTTCAAAAGCTGCGCGATCGCTCGTTGGAGATTGTGAGACAACTTGAGGTGGTGCAACAGACTCTGGCGCGCTGGGAGGGTGCTTGAGTTGGCGCTCCACAAGGAGGGCACGCGATACGATGGGGGGCAAACGAGGCTCGTACGTAGCCAACTTCTTGTTTCTGTGTGCGGTGGGTTTGGCTGCCGGGGGGGCTTTCGCAATCGGTTTTTATTATACGTATGGCGCAACCGCCAATGTGACCGCGAAGGTTCCGGTTGGGCTTCCTTCACTTAAACCGATTCCGCGTGCGTCGTCGCCTCGGTTTGCGCCGACGGAACCACCTGCTTCGCCGGGCGGCGTTGAACCATCACGAGGCCAGCAGTCAACGTTGTATCGTGTTCAGGTGGGAGCATTTGAGGCGCGCGAAGATGCAGAGTCATTGATTCAAACATTACAAAGCCAGGGTGTGCGTGCGCTGGTTGTGTATGATGAAGGTGCTTATCGTGCGCAATTGGGCGTTTTTTCGACAAAGGAGCGAGCGGTGGCCCGTGCTGGTGAAATCAATGCCCGCGGATATTCCGTGAGGGTGCGGGGTTGATGTTGCTCGTGGGTAGTTGGGATGCTGTGCCGTGTTCATGGTGTAATGATGCCGATGCCAGATACCGGAAGGCGTGCACACCAAGACAAGGGGCGATTGGAAAGTGTAGTGGTTGGCACCCATACGGCACATCCCGAGAACCAAAGCGCTTCTGAACGGCGTATACAGTGCCGCATCCGTGGTTTGCCGCTCACCCTGTCTAGGTGGTCACCTCGCCCCTTAACACTTACTTGGCCGAGGTCGTTGAGGACTTTTTCGCCATGTCGATCTTCACTGCGATGGGTGAACCGATGAAGGGTGTTGGTTGCGCGCAGTCGTGAAACCTGTCGGAGTTTATGAGTGGTTTTTGTTCAAGGTCAAGAAAATGATCCATGGAAATGTCTGTTTACCAAGAAGGTTTTTCAGGCTCACATGGACACGTGGCGGTGATAAGCGAACGTCGGGATCGGTTTGGGCGCGTACGGGGCGTCACAATCGGGTATCCCTTGGCGCTGCGACTTGGTCAACTCGTGTTATATGGTGGTGTCTGGCTCAAGGGGTGCTTGGCGCGGGACATGTTATGGCGGTATGATTGTTACCGGTTGTTGATTAGGGGTGCTTGGGTGTTGACGCGGGGTGGTATGTGGGCAGGATTGCGATAGCGAGTGACCATGGTGGCTGGGAGCTGAAAGATACGCTCACGCAGCGTTTGCGCGATGCCGGCCATGTCGTTGAGGATCTTGGTGGTGATGCGGGTGCTGTCGATTATCCCGAGCCTGCTGCGCTGGTAGCGCGTCAGATTCTTGCGGGGGATGTTGAATTTGGGATTTTGATATGTGGATCCGGTATCGGTGTCTGCATTGCTGCCAACCGCGTACCTGGGATTCGGGCCGCAACATTGAGTGAGCCTGTCTCCGCGCGTTTGAGCCGCGCGCACAACCACGCGAATGTCGCGTGTTTGGGTGCACGTTTGATTGGTGTTGAAATGGCTTGGGCGATCGTTCAAACGTTTTTGGCGACGGAGGGGGAGCCGGGACGGCATGGTCGGAGGGTGGCAATGCTTGATGCCATGAATGACGCGGTTAGCCTGGAAAAGTGAATGGGATCGGTTGTAAAAGGGGGCTTGGGCATGGGCTTGCTGTCAAAATTGGTTGAGGTGGACACTGAGGTGGCGCAGGCGATCGCCCAAGAGGCTGACCGTCAAGCGTTTCATTTGGAGCTGATCGCATCTGAAAATTTTGTTTCAAACGCTGTGATGACCGCGCAGGGTAGCGTGATGACGAACAAATACGCGGAAGGATTACCCGCCAGGCGTTATTACGGCGGGTGTGAGTATGTGGATGTTGTTGAGACCTTGGCGATTGAAAGGGCAAAGGCACTTTTTGGTGCGGCGCACGTCAATGTTCAGCCGCACTCCGGTGCCAGCGCCAATATGGCGGTTTTTCTGGCTGCATTGAAGCCTGGCGATGCGATCATGGGCATGAGTTTAGCCCACGGTGGGCATTTAACCCATGGCAGTCCGGTCAATTTTTCGGGGCTACAGTATCGTGCCGTCTCTTACGGGGTAGACAGTGAGACTGAGCGAATTGATTATGATGTGTTGCGGGCGATCGCACTGGCTGAAAAGCCTCGGTTAATCATCGCTGGGGCATCCGCCTATTCCCGCGTCATTGATTTTGATTGTTTCGCGCGGATTGCGCGCGAAGTCGGGGCGTTTTTGATGGTTGACATGGCCCACATCGCGGGCCTTGTCGCCACTGGTTTGCATCCATCCCCAGTGGGTTTAGCCGATTTTGTGACAACGACGACCCATAAAACGCTGAGAGGGCCGCGTGGCGGCATGATTTTGTGTGAGGCCAGTTGGGAGAAAGCCATCGATAAAGCAGTCTTTCCAGGATTGCAAGGCGGGCCGCTCATGCACGTGATTGCGGCCAAGGCCGTAGCAATGAAAGAAGCGTTGCAGCCTGATTTTAAACTGTATATGCAAGCGGTTGTGCAAAATGCACAAGCGATGGCAGATGTTTTCATGGCGCAGGGAATTCGAGTCGTATCGGGAGGCACTGACAACCATTTGCTGTGCCTTGATTTGCGAAGCGTTGGCTTGACGGGCAAGGAGGCGGATGCCTTGCTTGGAGGTTTGGGCATCACGGTCAACAAGAACACCATTCCCAATGACCCGCAGAGTCCCTTTGTGACCAGTGGCATCAGGATCGGAACGCCAGCCATCACATCGCGTGGTTTCGGACGTGAGGATGTTTGCCTGGTTGCGGAGACAATTGCGAGGGTGCTGAGAGCACCTGCTGACGGTTTGGTGCAGGAACGGGCACGCGCGGTGGTTCGTGAATTGTGTCTCGCCCATCCATTGTACCGATTGGATTCGAAGGCTGCTGACCCGGTGATTGGGTGAAGCTTGAGATGGCGCGCAGGCCGAGTTGGGATGACTATTTTTTGATGATGGCACAAGTGGTGGCCACGCGTGCGACCTGTGATCGCAAGCACGTGGGTGCGGTCATCGTGCGTGACCGTCACCCCATCGCGACGGGGTATAACGGTGCGCCGCCGGGGTTGCCGCACTGCGACGAAGTGGGGCACCTGTTGCGGGAGGTGGATGGTCGCCCATCTTGCCAGCGGGCCACCCACGCCGAGCAAAACGCCATCTTGACCGCTGCGCGTTTTGGGCATCGTACAGACGGTGCAACAATTTATGTCACGGCGCAACCGTGTTTGAACTGTGCCAAGGCAATCATCACGGCAGGGATTCAGCGTGTGGTGTGGCGAGAGGGTTACCCTGACCCGGTCAGTCTGGAGTTTCTCGAGGCTGCTGGCATTTGCCTGGAGCATCGCCCAGCGTCAATTGAGCCCCCTCCCTTGCCGCATGCCTGAGCCTGGTTTCGACCAACCAGGACATGCTTGAGGGGTGAGAAGGCCTGTGATACGCTTAACCTTGCTGGTTTTTCGGTAGCGTGCGGGTTCGTGTGAGGAAAGCAAGATGCGGGAGCACCTCTGGCCCTACGTTGTTACCCTGTTAGTTGCATGGTTGGCAACAGACCTGATGATTCCACGAGTGACGAGCCTCGCGCACCGTTTTGGTCGCGTGGATACGCCCGATGCGCGTAAGGTTCATACCGTACCGATTCCGCGGTTGGGTGGTGTGGCAATTTTTCTGGGCTTCTTTTGTGCCTTGGCTGCTGTGGAGTTTCTGGTCCCAGGTCGGGTCTTTCCCCGAGAAGGTCCCTTCGTTGGGTTGTTTTTGGGGGCAGTGATGATATTTGTTTTGGGTATTGCTGACGACTTGAAACCCTTGCCCGCCAAGTTCAAGCTCGCTGTCCAGATTGCCGCCGCTTCAGTCGCGGTCTACTTTGGTGTGCGTATCGAAGTCTTGAGCAATCCGGTGGGTGGGCTGTGGTTGCTGCCTGTGTTTGTGACTGTTCCGTTGACAATTTTTTGGTTGGTTGGCATTACCAACACGATTAATTTGATAGATGGGCTTGATGGACTCGCTGGTGGTGTGTCGCTGATTGCTGCCAGTACGACGGCATTGATCGCCTGGCAGACGAGACAACTGGATATTGCATTGTTGGCTATCGCGCTTGTTGGTGCGACTGTTGGGTTTCTGCGGTACAATTGGAATCCTGCCAAGGTCTTTATGGGGGACTCGGGCAGTTTGTTTTTGGGATTTACCTTGGCCGCCACCTCTGTTGTGGGTTTGCTCAAGGTGGCCGCTGCGGCGGCTGTTTTGGTTCCGGTGTTGATACTGGGTGTCCCGATATTTGATACAACCTTCGCGATTGTTCGTCGGGCTTTGCGGCGGCAGCCGATTTTTTCTCCCGATCGTGGGCATCTGCATCATCGCTTGCTGGGACTGGGATTTTCGCAAAGACGCGCCGTGGTCATTATCTATGGCATCTGCCTGTTGTTGGGGGGAACGGCCTTAACACTCTTCGGCATACCTGAGGGTGGTGTGGTTTTGCTGACCGCGATTGGTCTGCTTTTATGGATTGTCTTGGGTAAGGTTTTTATCAGCGGTCAAAGTGGGTGAGTTGTGAACATGAAACCACTGGTGATGACAATTTTTGGCACGCGACCAGAGGCGATCAAGATGGCGCCGTTGGTGAGGGCATTGCAGGCTTGCCCGGAGTTGGACACCGCCTTGGCCGTTACGGCGCAACATCGCGAGATGCTGGACCAGGTGTTGGATTTGTTCAACCTTGTCCCTGACCATGATTTGGACCTGATGAAGTCTGGCCAGACGTTGACTGACATCACCATCCGTGTGATTGCTGGCTTGAAGCCGGTTTTGGACCAACGCAAGCCTGCACTCGTCTTGGTGCATGGGGATACAACCACGACGTTTGCTGCCTCGCTAGCGGCGTTTTATCAACAGATACCGGTCGGGCATGTTGAGGCTGGACTGCGTACGCCTGATCGCTACAATCCTTATCCAGAAGAAATGAACCGTCGTCTGGCGACGCAGTTGAGCACGCTTCACTTTGCGCCGACTGCAACATCGGTTGCCAATTTACTCAGGGAAGGGGTGTCATCCGAGGCTGTTTATTGCACTGGCAACACGGTTATCGATGCGTTGCTTGCTACCGCTCAAGGTATTGAGCTGACGTCGTCACAACCAACACGGCGCTTGTTGGTAACGGCGCATCGGCGGGAGAACTGGGGAGAGCCGATGGCGAACATTTGTCGTGCGGTGCTAAGACTGGTTGCTGCGGATCCGGACCTAAGCGTGTTGTTTCCGGTGCATCGCAACCCGGTGGTTCGTGACACGGTGGAAGGCATCTTGGGCTCACATCCACGTGTTTCGTTGATCGAACCGTTGGATTATGCGCCGTTTGTTGCCGCCATGCGTGATGCGACTGTCATACTGACCGACAGTGGTGGTGTTCAGGAGGAAGCCCCTTCACTTGGAAAGCCTGTCTTGGTGTTGCGGACAACGACTGAGCGTCCGGAAGCTGTGCAAGCTGGAACGGTGGAGTTGGTCGGTGTCGACGAAGATTTGATTGTGGCGCGTACATCGCGTTTGTTGCAGGATCAAGATGCCTACTTGCAGATGGCGCGCGCTTTGAATCCTTACGGCGATGGCCGGGCATGCGTGAGGATTGTTGAGGCTGTTCGCTATTTTCTGGGTCTACGGGAGAGCCGGCCAACCGATTCTTTTGGGCATCCCCTTGTTTCCTGTTAGGGGTGGTTTGCCCGTTTGGGCGCGCTGGTGTCTGACGGTTTTCGTTGTTGGTGGGTGCGGTTCGTTGTATGCGGATGATGGTCCCACAATCGCACCGTTGGTGTCGTTGGAGCCACCGGAAGCAGCGGTGCGTCATCAGGTTGATGATCACAATGTTTTGCGATCACGTTTGGTCCGTCGTACCAAGTTGGGACTGGGGGGTGAGTTGGAAGTCACTTTGCTCGCGCCGATTTTGGTGTACGGCATGCTAACCCAAGGTGACGAGGCTTTGTCCTTGTCAGAGGGCGGTGATGATCGCCAATTGATACGGAGTCGGTGGCAAGCGTATTTTGGTGCTTGTGATCGCATTCCTTTCGATGTGACGTGGCGTTTTGATCAGCAGTTTCAGGCCAGTGGACGTGTCTTGGATCCAACAACGTGGCAATTTACCCTGAAAAATGACAAGGGTGATGCAGTGATGCCACTGGCCGTGAGTGTGTTGAGCGCGAGCCGGCTATCGGTTGATGGTTTTTGGCGGGGGCAGGTTCGTGTTTGGTTTCCGTTTCGTGAATTTAATCACCGCAGACCACTCCTTGGCGGTGATGTTCGATGGGCACGCTTGTGTTTTCAACACCGCGCAGGAGACGCGACGGTTGCCTGGCGGCTTCATTCGCCATTTTGATCGCAATTGACGCGGCAAAGGGTAACCAACAATATCCTGGTTACCCAACACGTGACACCTAGCAGACGTTCTGCCTCGTATCGTCTGTCATAATTCCTCGAACGTCCCCCACCCATGTCGTTTTTCCTTTAATTTCGTCCGCTTTCTCGCCGCATCGAAAAAGACGGCAATGCATGAGAGATCGGCGTGACTCCTGCCCAGCACAGACACGATAGGAAGAAGCCGCTTTCGCCCCGTCGTTTGCACTTGCTGCGCCACTCGTGCCTGTTCGACGGTGAGCTTGATTAATCATAAGTTAAATAAAGTTTAGCGTCAGTATTCTGTAGGCGTCGCTGATATGTTTTGCAGCCAGGTTGGGCGACAGCAAAGGTTGGGCTTATGCAAAACGTTCAGCGCGTGTTTTATCGGTTGAGTCGTCGGTCTGTGCGTTTGGCTGGCGTGATGGGTGTCCTCATATCGTTGGGTGCGTGCGGCGGTGGAAACGTTGCAGTTCCGATGATGAAGCAGACCCTGCCGGCTCGGATTGAGTCGCGTCTTGCGGGGCCGTTTATGGTAACCACCCAACAGTATGAGACGCGTCCTGCGGAGGCAGAACCGGATTTGGCGTCGTTTGATTCGGCGGTCCCAGAGGTTGTGCCGGACGAGTTGATTGTGGCCGTGAAGCCGGGCCGTCGGTTGATGACGTCGAATCATGACACGAGACGTGGTGATATCGATGTTGGCAGGCGTTATCAGGTTGTCAAGGTACCGCCCGGGATGTCTCGGGATGATGCGGTGCGTTACTTCGCATCGCGTGCCGGGGTTGATGCCGTTCACGTCAATCGGGTGTATCAGGTGGGAACCGTGGTGAATGATCCGTTTTGGAAGGATCAGTGGGGGATGCATCAAACGCGTTTGTATGCTCAGGCTGCGTGGGCCAAGGGGGGCAATGGACGCGGCGTGCTGGTAGCGGTTTTGGACACGGGTGTTGATTACGAGCATCCGGAATTAAAAGGACGGGTTGTTTTGGGGCCTGATTTGGCGAATCAGGATGCGGATCCGATGGATCGTTTCGGTCACGGTACGCACGTGGCCGGTATCATCGCGGCCTCAGGCAACAATGGCTTGGGTGTGGCGGGCGTGGCGTGGGCGTCTCGTATTCTTGCCGTGCAGGTTTTGGGTGATCGTGGAAAGGGTAACACTGGCAACGTGGTAGCTGGGATCAAATATGCGGTCGACCACGGTGCGAGTGTCATTAATATGTCTTTGGGGACGAATGATCCGGTAATCGATCCCGTTCTGCATCAAGCGTTGGTTTATGCGCGAGACAAAGGGGTTCTTGTCGTCTCCGCCGCAGGCAACAATCGCGGGCAGGTGGGATCACCTGCGAATGACCCAATCGCGATTGCGGTCTCCTCATCAAGCGGTTTTGGACCGTTTGAGTGGTCGTCGTTCTTTTCGAACTACGGTGAGAAAATCGAAATTGCGGCACCAGGTGGCGGCATTGTAAGTACCTTGCCTTCAAAAGGCAGTGTCCTGGGCCGTGATTACGGTAAACTGAGCGGCACCAGCCAAGCCACGCCATTTGTGTCAGGTGCGGCAGCCTTGATCATCGGCCAGCACCCGGAGTGGTCTGCTGCACAAGTTCGCATGCGGCTTAGACAAAGTGTGGACGACAAAGGCCCGCCCGGGCGCGATGCGCGATGGGGATTCGGTCGTATCAATTTAAGTAAGGTGCTTATGTGACCGGGCTACGTGGTATATATAGCTTGGGTACGCGCGTGTCGAGAGAGGAATGGCGGTGCTTAACAAGTTGTTGACCAATGTCGTGCTGACGGAAGCGAGTATGGCGAAGATGCAGCGGATTTTAGCCACCTTGCTTCGTGATGTCGACGCCACCGCGGTCGTCCTTGTTGAAAAAAGTGGACAGTTGCTGGCTTTGGAGGGTGACACCAAGGGCATAGACACCGTTGCGGTCGCCTCTTTGGTTAGCGGAAGTTTCTCATCGTCCCGTGCTGTTGCCAAACTGATTGGCGAGAACGATTTTGTGTCTATGTTTCAGCAGGGCGAGCGTACGAGCATTTATATGAGTGCGCTTGATACACGCGATGTGTTGGTGGTTGTTTTTGTCGACCCTGCGAAAACCGGTTTAGTGAAGGTACACATTGAACAGGCAGCGAAACTGTTGACCAATGAGCTTCAAGCCTTGATGGGTAGCGCGCCCGATCCCCTGCCTTGAATGGGCCGCCAAGGGAATATTCATCCGCCATTTGTTTTTAGCTTTATTTTGTTTGGGTTCGGCGTTTAGGCTTGGCATCGGTCGGCCAGTGTGCCTTGTCCTTGGTTCATCGCTTGCGCGTCGCGTTGCTTGGTGCGGGAGAGTGCGCTCAGGCTTTTGGTGGGAACCCTGGTTAAGGGTTTGCACCAATGCTGATCCTACGGCTTGGTTTTTAAGACTTCGATGCGGTCATTCTAACGCTGCGAAGCGCCCGGCTTCTGTGAGTAAGCCAGGCGCTTCGCGCGTTAGATTGCGGTCAAGAAAACGGTTTTTGCAGTTGGGTCACGCCTGGTGCGGAGTATGGTTTTGTTGCGGCATGGTGAAGGGTTGTGGTACCGTTGACACTCAAGGGAGACTTGGTGCGACGACCTATTTTCGATAGACGCGTACACCGACTGGTGATCGGCGGGAATGAGACGTTGGTCGTTTACGAATGTCGACTCCAGGTATTTTTTAAGCTCGCTTTTTGACATTTGGATGATGAGCACCCTTGTTGCGTAAGTGATGAGCCTGCTGCCCCAAGGAGCGTTATCCAGGTTGTGTGAAATTGGTCGAGCGATGATGCACAGAGTTCAGTATGGTTTCAAATTTTGACGACATTGCGACAATCGAGGCGCGGTTGTACCCACAATTGGTGCTTTTTGCGGCCGTTTTCGGCTTCTTGGCTTTTTGGTGGGGCGGTTGGCGTTCGATGGTGGCTGTAGGGATGGGCACGGGGGTGGCGTCAGCCTACTACCGGCTGCTGGCTTGGGACCTGCGCAGTCGCGGTGAGAAGCGCAAGTCGTTGTCCTTTGTGTCGGCGATGGGTGGAGTGGTGTTTCGGCAAGTGATTTGTGCGGCGATACCGGCTTTGTGTTTCATAATGTGGGGTTCGCCAGGTTTGGTTAGCCTGCTTGCGTTGTTGGTGGCACGTCATTGGATTTTTTTTGTGGCGTGGCCGCGCGAATCCAGGTCTACACCCGCTTACGCCAGTTCAGTGGGAGGTCTTGATTGACTAGCTTTATGATCGCACAGGGAGAAGGGCATGGGGCGACGGCCGGTATGACGGCGCACGGTGCTGCTCATCACGGCGGGGAGTCTGGCATTACCTTGGGTCAGCATTGGGTTCAGAGTGTTCCGGGTGTCGGTTCTTTTCATGTCGATACTGTCGTATATGCCGGCCTTGTGATGTTAGCGTTGCTGGCGGTGTTCGGGTTGCTTGCGCGCACCTTAAGCCCGGAACCGCATGAAGACCCAAATGGCACTGGGTCAGTGATCGAATTGTTGGTTGAGTTTTGCCTTAAGATCGTGCGTGACTTTATTGGCGTTGATGCCAAGCCCTACCTTTGGTACATTGGTTCGGTCTTTATGTTTATCTTAGCGTCCAACTGGTTGGCATTGTTGCCTTGGAAGGCTTGGGAAATTTGGGTCGGTCGTCCGTTGGGGGCGGTGCTGGGTGCGCCGCATCCTCTGGTGTATGAGGCGCCCACGGCCGACCTGAACATGACGCTTGCAATGGCGATCGTCACCTTGGTTTTATATTGGTATTTTGGTGTCTTACACAACGGCGCGACTGGGTTCTTGGCGCATCACTGGTTTGCGAAGCCAGCTTTGCTCGCCCCTTTGCGTATGCTCGAAGATGTTACACGGCCGTTGTCTTTGGCGCTGAGACTCTTTGCCAACATGACGGCCGGACATGTGATCGGTTTGGTTCTTCTGATGTTGACATATTTTGTTGTACCGTCAATTCTGCTCCCCCTTGAGCTATTCGTCGGCGCAATTCAGGCTTTCGTTTTTGCGGTGTTGTCAGCGTCGTACATTGGTACGGCTGTTGCCGACCATTCGCACGCTCACTAGTTGTTGAATTTGATCGTGGTCAGAGCTTGAAAGGAGTTCACAAATGGCAATGGACGCAGCGGTTGCTCAGGCGTTGGGCAATGTGGCCGGAATGTGCATGATTGGTGCTGGCTTGACGATGGGTCTGGCGACCTTCGGTCCTGGTATCGGGGAGGGAACGTTGTTTGGCAAAACGTTGGATGGCATTGCGCGGCAGCCCGAGCTTGAAGGGAGTTTGATGGGGAAGGCGTTTACGTTTTTCGCCATGATTGAGGTGTTGGCCCTGTTCGGGTTTGTTGTTGCGATGATTCTGTTGTTCTTGTTCGGTAAGCCGATTGTCGACAAGTTGATGACTGCGCAGGCTCCGGCAGCGATTGTCGCGCCGGCTGCTCACACGGTTGTGTTGGGCTAGGGTCGGTTGATTGCCCGGCGGCCGTTGCCGCCGGGTGTTGGCTTTTCTCGCTGAGGAGAAACGGATATGCTGGACATTAACCTCACCCTTCCGATTGTGCTTCTGATGTTTCTGGTTTTTGCAGTATTGATGAATATCGTCTTTTTTGGGCCGGTTGTTCGTGTTTTAGATGCGCGACGCGAGTTGATCGATGGTCGGAAGTTTCGCGCGCAGGAAGCGGTATCGCGCGCTCAGGCACTCGAAGTGCAGCTAGAGGCTGGTTTGGCGTCGGCGAAGCATCGTGCGTCCGCGACCTTGGTAGAAGCCCTGAAGTCGGCAGAAGCGCAAAGGCAGGCGTTGGTGGCGGAGACCGGTTTGCAGGTATCAGCCGAGGTTGAAGAGGCCTTGCGCGGTATCGGTGCTGAAAAAGAGCGTTTGCTCGCGGGCTTGCAGGATGAGGTTTCGGCTTTGTCAGATGAAATCAGGCTCAAAGCCTTGGGCGCGTCCCCTGCATTGGTTGGGGCGGGTGTTTCTGGGGGGCGTGAATAATGGGATTTGGTACAGTACATGCGATTGGTGCGTTGATTAACTTTGTACTGTTTGCGATCGTCGTTGGCAAGTTTGGCATGCCGTTGTTTGCGCGGATGGTCGCTGAGAAGCAGGCGGCCACGCAGCGGGCGCTGGACGAGGCGGACACCGCGGAGCGTCAAGCTATCGCCTCATTGGCTCACGTCGAACACCGTTTGAGTCAGTTGGATGGTGAGATAGCCGTGATGTTGGAGGATGCAGCGGTGGCTGCACGTAACCAAGCGGTGGTAGTTGTCGAAGGTGCGAGAATCGAATGTGAGCGGCTCAAGCTTCAGGCTCAGGCTGAGATTGCGCGTGAGCGTCAATCAGCGGTGGAGGCATTGCGGCAGGCAGTGTTGGCCCAGGCCTTCGAGCGGGCGACGCTTGAGTTGCAGCAGCAAATGAATGCAGAGCGTCAGCGGGAACTGGTGAGCGGTGTGGTGCAGAAAGTGGGGGATGGAACATTAGTACTCAGGTGATTGCGGACCGCTATGCGGCCGCGCTTTTTGAATTAGCGTCATCCGCCCAAAGCGATGTATTGGGGCGCATCGACCTCGAGTTTGGACAATTGATCGATATGTTGGAGACAAATCAGTCTTTGGCTGAGGCTTGGCGTCATCCCGTTCTAAAGCTTGCTGACAAACAACATATTGTTAGAGCCTTGTTTGCTGAAAGGCTGCATCCCTACTTGTTGAATTTGCTCTTGTTGCTACTTGAAAAGAAGCGACACGATTTGATTGGTGATGTTCAGGTCGCGTACCGCGAACGGTGTGACGTGACGCGCAAACGGTCGTGTGCAAGGGTGATAAGCCCCTGTCCAGTTGAAGAGGCTCAGCTCGCGGATCTTCAGGCGCTGCTTGGAGCGCAGCTGGGAAGCGATGTTGCCATCGAGGTTGAGATCGATCCAAGTTTGATCGGCGGAATAATTGTTCAGGTAGGCGATCAGGTTGTCGATGCGAGCCTCAGGGGTCGTTTGCAAGATTTGAAGTTGGCGTTGAAGTAATCGGTTTTCACGCGTGAGGTCGTGCGTTCCCTTTTAAGGAAGGAAGTTCCGATGTTAGGCATTCGTCCAGAAGAAATTAGTGCTGTATTGAAGCAGCAACTTGAAAAGTACCAGTCGGAGTTGGCGGTTACCAACACCGGTGTGGTTTTGGAGGTTGGCGATGGCATCGCACGCGTCCACGGATTGCAAAAAGCGATGGCTGGTGAGATGTTGGATTTCGGGAATGACGTGATGGGGATGGCACTCAACCTGGATGAGGATGTTGTTGGTGCGGTTATTCTGGGTGATTATCGTAAGGTGAAGGAAGGGGCTCAGGTAAAAACGACCGGACGCATTGTCGAGGTTCCTGTCGGACCTGAGTTGTTGGGCCGCGTGGTCAACCCATTGGGTCTTCCGATTGATGGCAAGGGCCCGTTGAATGCCCAGAAAAAACGTGCGGTGGAGAGCCCTGCACCGGGGATTGTTTCCCGCAAGTCCGTGCACGAGCCGTTGGCGACTGGTTTGACAATCGTTGATGCGTTGATACCGATTGGTCGGGGTCAACGTGAGTTGATTATTGGCGATCGGCAGACCGGCAAAACTGCGGTTGCTGTTGATACGATCATCAATCAAAAGGGAAAAGATGTTGTCTGCATTTACGTGGCCATCGGTCAAAAAACGTCGACAGTCGCGCGGGTGATCAAAGCCCTTGAGGATCACGGTGCAATGGATTACTCAATCGTCGTTTCAGCTGGTGCTGATGAACCCGCTCCGTTAAATTACTTAGCCCCGTATGCCGGCTGTGCGATGGGTGAAGCGTTCATGTACGAGGGCAAGCACGTGTTGATCGTCTATGATGACTTGACGCGTCAGGCGTGGGCGTATCGTGAAATGTCTTTGCTGCTACGTCGGCCACCGGGCCGTGAGGCTTATCCCGGTGATGTCTTTTATCTACACAGCCGTTTGCTTGAACGCGCCGCCAAGCTGTCTGATGCCGAGGGCGGCGGCTCAATGACTGCTTTGCCGATCATTGAGACCCAAGGCGGTGATGTGTCTGCCTATATTCCGACGAATGTCATCTCAATTACCGACGGGCAGATTTTTCTGGAGACAGACCTTTTCAACGCGGGCTTCAGGCCGGCCGTCAACGCTGGCATTTCGGTGTCTCGTGTTGGTGGGGCCGCGCAAACGAAGGCAATGAAAAAAATGGGTGGACTCAGGCTTGAGTTGGCGCAGTTTCGTGAGTTAGCGGCTTTTGCCCAATTCGCTTCTGATCTTGACAAGGCCACACAGGCTCAGATCGCGAGGGGGCAACGCCTGCAGGAGATTTTGAAACAGCCACAGTACTCACCGTTATCCGTTGGTGAGCAGGTCGTTTTGATCTTTTCGGGTACCAATGGCTTGGTGGATGACGTACCTGTTTCGGAGGTCGGTCGCTTTAAGGCAGAGCTGTTGGCCTACCTGAAGTCCAACCGTCCTGAAATTGAACAAACCATCACAGGGACGGGTGTTTTGGATGATCAGACTGCGGATCACATTCGTGAGGCAGTGGCCGCATTCAAGAACAATTTGTTCTTTGTACGCGGTTAGGAATTCGATATGCCCAGTAACAGACGAGAGATACGCACTCGCATACGTTCTGTCAAAAACACTCAGCAAATCACACGCGCCATGCAAATGGTCGCTGCCGCGAAGGTCCGGCGTGCGAGGGAGCGGGTTGTCGCTTCCAAGCCCTTCGTTGACGCGGTAACGGAGGTTTTCGCCCAGGTTGTGGCGCAGATACCTCCCGGCGAGTATCGGTCCCCGTTCTTGGTGAGCAGACCTGTCAAGAAGGTTGCGTTGGTCATTATCACTTCAGATCGAGGTCTGTGTGGGGGTTATAACAGTAACGTCATTCGTTTCGCGATGAGTCGGCATCGTCATTGGACGGAGTCGGGCGTGGCGCCGCAGTTGGTATTGGTGGGTACGAAAGCGGTACAGTTTTTCAGACCCGGTTTATACGCGGTTGCTGCCAAGTATCAGAACTTCTCGGCGATACCGGATTTTTCGGAGGCTGCCGAAATCGTCAAGGAGTCCTGCTCGCTCTATGCGTCAGGTGAGGTTGACCACGTTGAGTTCATTTACACCAACTTTAAAAGCATGGTGTCGTTAGTGCCGGTATCGCTCACCTTGTTACCAGTCGTTTCGGTCGCAGTGGGTGACGTTGCTTCGCCGTCGACGGTTCGTTCGCAGTACGCGTTTGAGCCGTCAGCCGAGGCGGTGATGGATGCGATTATCCCTAAATATTTGGAGTCAGTTGTTTATCAGGCGCTTTTGGAGGCGGCCGCTTCTGAACTTGCTGCGAGGATGACTGCGATGAGTGCGGCGTCTAAAAATGCCAAGGAATTGGCGACGGCGTTGACCTTGGTTTACAACAAGGCGCGGCAGGCGGCGATTACTCAGGAGATTCTAGAGGTCGTTGGTGGTGCTGCGGCACTGTAAGTGTAGCTGGATTCGTTGGAACTAAAAAAGGAGAGACCGTTATGACTGTCGCCACCGCGCACAATACTGGAACGATTACGCAGGTTATTGGGCCCGTTATCGTTGTTAACTTTGCAGGTGGGCAACTGCCTTCGATTTATAACGCGTTAACCGTCAAATGCACCACTGAAAGTGGGCGTGTCGTTGATTTGACCGCTGAGGTGCAACAGCATTTAGGCGACAATCGGGTCAAGGCGGTTGCGATGAGTTCAACCGACGGCGTTCAACGCGGCATGGCGGTGGTTGACACTGGGGCGCCTGTGTCTGTCCCAGTTGGTGACTGCACCTTGGGTCGGATCTGGAATGTGCTTGGGGAGGCCATTGATCAGAAGCCTGAGCCTGCAATTGAGGAGCGGTGGCCGATCCATCGCAGCGCGCCGGCCTTGGTGAACCTGGAAGTGACTCCCCAGGTGTTTGAGACAGGCATTAAGGTCATTGATTTGCTCGCGCCTTACTCCAAGGGTGGCAAGGTCGGTCTTTTTGGTGGAGCTGGCGTCGGCAAGACGGTTCTGATTCAGGAACTCATTCATAACCTTGCGAAGCAACACGGCGGCGTTTCAGTCTTCGGGGGAGTTGGTGAACGTACACGCGAGGGCAACGACCTTTACCATGAATTTATTGACTCAAACGTGATCGATAAGGTTGCGTTGGTCTATGGTCAGATGAATGAACCGCCCGGGGCGCGTATGCGGGTAGGGTTATCGGCACTGACAATGGCAGAATATTTCCGGGATCGCGCGAAGATGGACGTCTTGCTTTTTATTGACAATATTTTTCGGTTCACACAGGCGGGTTCTGAGGTTTCGGCCTTGCTCGGACGGATGCCTTCTGCCGTGGGTTATCAACCGACTTTGGCGACGGAGATGGGTCAGTTGCAAGAACGGATCACATCAACGAAGGATGGTTCAATCACATCCGTACAGGCGATCTACGTTCCTGCTGATGACCTGACTGATCCTGCGCCTGCAACAGCGTTCGCTCATCTTGACGCGACCACCGTTCTTGATCGCAAGTTGACTGAAATTGGCATCTATCCTGCTGTCGATCCATTGGGTTCGACTTCACGGATGCTCTCTCGCGAGATTGTCGGCGATGAACACTATCAGGTGGCGCGGGAGGTTCAGCGTATTTTGCAGAAATACAAGGAGCTTCAGGACATTATTGCGATTCTTGGGATGGATGAGCTTTCTGAGGAAGACAGGGCCACCGTGTCGCGTGCGAGAAAGATTCAGCGCTTCCTGTCTCAACCTTTTCACGTCGCTGAGGTCTTCACTGGTAATCCAGGCAAGTACGTCAAGCTTGCTGATACCATTCGTTCGTTTAAGGAAGTTTGCGAGGGTAAGCATGATTCGCTGCCTGAGCAGGCTTTTTATATGGTTGGTGGTATCGATGAGGCCATTGAGAAGGCCAAGAAGATGCAGGGTTAGTTGGAATGGCACATACCATCGCACTTGAAGTGGTTGCGCCCGACCGGTTGGTTTTCTCGGGTTTGGTCGATCGTTTTTGGCTTTCTGGAGTTGACGGTGATTTGGGAGTCCTGCCGGGTCATGCGCCTTTGTTGACGTCGTTAAAGCCAGGTTTGCTTCATTATCGGGTTTCTGGTGAGGATCGCGTTATGACGGTGATGGGTGGTTTTTTAAACGTTCAGGCCCGGAAGGCTACCGTTTTGACGGATGCGGCGGAACTTGGTGAGGAAATTGATGAGTTGCGTGCGCAGCAGGCCAAGGGGCGTGCGGAGGCAGCTTTGTCCAAGTTCAATGAAACGTCCTCGGAGATTGCCTTGCAAAAGGCCATTGTGCGTTTGAAGGCAGTGAACCTCCTTGGTGGTTTGTCACGACGCTGCTGAGAAGTCTGCTTTTGCTCGCAGGCGCCGGCCCCAAAGGGTCGGCGCCTGCTTCTTGGAGGTTAAGTTTGGAGGCGTGCGGTCTTTGACTTGATTTCGTAGCGTGGATCAGGAATTCGGGACTATCCAGATGCTTTCTTCTGTTGGTTGTTTTGCGTGTTGGGGTTCCCTGCGTCAAGGTGTTCGGAGCGTAACCGGGGTCACGCGTGAGACCGGGAGGGTTCTCATCCGTTTTTCTCAGTTATTTCAGCGTGCTTGACGTACCGAGAATGTTGGAGTGTTTTCACGAACGGTGCGGGCGTCCTTGCCTGCGGCCGTTGCCACCCGTCTGACTGGTGCACATATGCGGGGTATGGCTTTCCTGGCTCTGCCGCGGCAAGGCAGCAAACGTTCAGTGTCACGGGTTTTGTTGCCAGCAATCAAAGTGGGTCTGCTTCGGCGAAATCGGTAACTCCGCTGTAGCTTTGACTTCTTGGATTGTTGGCCCGTCCGAGGCATGCCCCTCTGATCTTGCGCAAGTATTAAGCTTGAATTAAGTTTCCAGATTAAGCATTATATTGACACCATCTATTGATTATGATAACCTTGTTAAGGCCGTTTAGACGCGGCATTAGACGATTGCTATGGTATGCAGCTTACGGGAACGCCGTTCTGTGATGCGCGCACAATTTGGTTGCGTTTGTTGCAGTGCTTGTGCGTTCGGGAAAGGATTTTTTATGCGGATCATCATCACGCTCGCCTGTGGTGAGTGCAAGCGGCGCAACTATGTCACGACCAAAAACAAGAAGACACATCCAGATCGTTTAGAGTTAAACAAGTTTTGTCGCACGTGTCGAGGTTACCATTCGCACAAGGAAACCAAGTAAAGGCCGTGAAGCAATTAGATGACTCAACGCCAGCCAGTGGCTCTGATGCCCCAGTCGACGATGATCATGCGCGTGAACGGTCGCTCCAGTTAGGTGGCGCAGGCATTGGGCCTGGATTCTTTTCGAAGTACGTAGGTTTTTTAAGCGGGGTTCGAGATGAGTTGTCCAAGGTAACTTGGCCGACGCGCAAGATGGTTGTGATTGAAACTTTTGTTGTTCTGGTAGTCGTCTTTTTCTTTACCGCCTTGATAACAGGATTGGATCGTTTTTTTGCGTTGGTGTTCAATCGGGTTCTGTTTGGTGGTTAACGGTTCTGTTGACTTGATTTTGTTGGGTTTGGAGCGGGCTTAAGTCCTGCGAGGGTGACATGGCTAAGAAGTGGTATGTGATCAACACGTATTCTGGATACGAAGACAAGGTTAAGAATAACCTGTTGCGTCGTATTGAGTCGATGAATATGTCTGATCGGGTCTTTCACGTAGAGGTTCCCGAAGAGACCGTCGTTGAGATAAAGGATGGCAAGCGTGTTGAGAAACCTCGCAAGGTTTTTCCAGGCTACGTTCTGGTTGAGATGGATTTAGATGAGGAGTCTTGGCACGTCGTGCGCAGCACGCCAGGTGTGACCTCCTTCGTCGGTTCTGCGACCAAGCCGACTCCTTTGCTCGAGCGTGAGGTGCGAAAGATATTCAGGCGGGCCGCCAGTAAGCAGAAGGTTCAGATCGATTTGCACATCGGGGAACATGTGAAAGTGATATCTGGGCCTTTCGCGGATTTCAGCGGGGAGATTATCGAAGTCAATCCAGAGCGCGGCAAGCTCAAGGTCTCGGTTTCGATTTTTGGTCGAGCAACTCCTGTTGAGCTTGAGTTCGCTCAAGTGGCAAAGGTTTAAAAAGGGGATGAGAAATGGCTAAGAAAGCGACAGGCTTTATCAAGTTACAATTGCCGGCTGGCAAGGCAAATCCGGCGCCACCTGTTGGCCCGGCTTTGGGTCAGCATGGTGTTAACATTATGGAGTTTTGCAAAGCCTACAATGCGCAGACAGCTGACAAAGTCGGCACGGTCATTCCGGTCGAAATTACGGTTTATGAGGATCGCTCCTTCACGTTTGTTCTGAAGACGCCGCCTGCTGCGGTGTTGATCACGAAAGCACTTGGTATCGATAAGGGGTCGGGCGTTCCAAATAAGAATAAGGTTGGTACTTTGTCGAAAGCGCAGGTCACTGAGATTGCGACACTCAAGATGCCAGATTTGAATGCCACGAGTTTGGAAGCGGCAGAGCAAATGATTCGCGGAACTGCTCGCAGCATGGGCGTTTTGATTGAATCTTGAGTAGGTTTTGCGTTAACACTTGACGATTGCGGGAGGCTTTTGCCGTTTGCACCGCGGGGAGGTATTTATGGCTAAGCTTTCAAAAAGGCAGAAAGCTGCGGTTGAGTTGGTTGATCGCGCCAAGAGTTATGGTCCTGGCGAGGCTTTGGAGTTGTCGCGGAAGGCGGCAACGGCCAAATTTGATGAGACGATTGAGGCTCATTTCCGATTGGGTATCAATACTCGGCATGCGGATCAACAAGTTCGGTCCACTGTTGTGTTGCCGGCCGGCACGGGCAAGGATGTTCGGGTGGCGGTTATCACAAAGGGTGAACGGGTGAAGGAAGCCGAGGCTGCCGGCGCGGATGTCGTCGGTTCTGAAGAACTTATTCAAAAAATCGAAAGCGGCTGGATGGATTTCGATCTGTTGATAGCGTCACCGGATATCATGGGTGCTTTGGGCAAGTTGGGTAAGGTTCTTGGCCCGCGGGGTTTGATGCCGTCGCCCAAGGCTGGCACTGTAACGACCGAAATCGGTAAAGCTGTCAAGGAGTTCAAGGCTGGTAAGGTTGAGTTTCGCGCTGACAAGCAGGGTATTGTTCACGTACCTGTTGGCAGGGCTTCCTTTGATGCCGAGCGGTTGCACACCAATTTGGCGGCTTTGTATGATGCCCTTAACAAGGTAAAGCCGGCTGCGGCCAAAGGTACGTACATCAAGAGCGTTTTCGTTTCGTCGACGATGGGGCCTGGCGTTCGGTTAGATTTGGCGCGACTTCCTGAGTTAACTGGTGTGAACAAGTAATTGGTTCAACTGAAGATAGCAGGTCTTTTAAGGTAATGGGGGTGACCCCGCCTGCCGAGGTTGTAAGTCTCATTGGCTGTCTGAATAGGCAGTTTGATTGGGCCCTTGCAGTCTCGCGAGGGCCCCGTTCATTTTAGTATGAGGAGGTGATAAACATGCCAACTAAACAACAAAAAGGGAGTTCAGTCGATGCCTTGCGTTCGAATTTTGAAAGGGCGCAGATTGCGATTATTGCTGATTATCGTGGGTTAACGGTTGCTCAGCTGACAGATCTTCGTCGTCGCGTGCAGAAAGCTGGTGGTGACGTGGTTGTGTCGAAGAACACATTGGTCAAAGTCGCTACGTCTGGTCATGAATCCTGGTCGTCGCTTGAAACACTTTTGGCGGGACCGACAGCGATCGTGTTCGGGTTCGATGATGTCGTCGGACCTGCCAAGGCGCTGAACGACTTCGCCAAGGAGAAACGGGCAGTCAAGGTGACTGTTCGTGGGGGTGTGTTGCAGGGGAAGGCGATCTCTGCGAAGGGTGTCGAAGGTTTGGCCGAGCTGCCAAGTCGCGAGGTCTTGGTGGCACAGCTTTTGGGTGTGCTCAATGGGCCTGTTCGTGGTCTGGTCACCGTGCTTTCGGGTACGAATCGCAGTTTGGTGTATGCGCTTGATGCGATCCGTAAACAGAAAGAAGAGCAGTCCGCCTGAACCGGTTAGTGTAGGGTTTGTTGCAGGGGTTGTATCCCTGGTATTTTACAAGGAGAAGTATAATGTCATCTTTGTCTCAAGGTGAATTGATCGGTGCGATCGAGTCGATGACCGTTTTGGAGCTGTCTGAACTAGTCAAGGCTCTGGAAGAGAAGTTCGGTGTTTCCGCTGCGGCTCCAATGGCCTTTGCTGCTGCTCCTGCTGCAGCCGCTGCCCCTGCTGTTGAAGAGCAGACTGAGTTTGATGTCATCCTCGAGTCAGCAGGTGAGAAGAAGATTCAGGTTCTGAAGGTTGTTCGCGAAGCGACCGGTCTTGGTTTGAAAGAAGCCAAAGACTTGGTGGACAATGCACCCAAGCCGGTTAAAGAAAAGATCAAGAAGGAAGAAGCACAAGCGATTAAGGAAAAGCTGGAAGCCGAAGGCGCCAAGGTTTCGATCAAGTAATCGGTCGCTCGGTTCGAGCGGTGTGTTTTTTAATTTAGCTGGCTGCTCCGCTTTTGCGGAGCAGTTTTGTTATAAAAGAGAAAGGGCACACTGAACGGAGTGTGTGATAGCATCGGATACATCCGGTTTGTTTAAATAAGTTTCGAAGGACTGTGCGGCCGCTTCACGCTCGCCGAGAGCCAGATGCGTGAAGCCGATATTTGCCTGGATGATTGGATTTTCTGGATTGATGCTGACTGCTTCGCGATAATGATGAAGCGCCAGTGACCAATTACCTTCGCGATAGAAAATCGTTCCCAGTTCGTTATGACACCCGGCGTGCTGTTCATTAATTGTCAGTGCGGAGATTAACAGTTTTTTTGCGTTATTCAGGTCTCCCGATGTGTGTTGGAGAACGCCGAGTTGAAACAGCCCTTCAACCTGCTCTGGGTAATAGTGGAGCAACTGTTGAAGGATAATGCGGGCTTGATTGTGCTCCAGCAGCCGTGTATGGGATTCAGCGCATAATAACAGGGCTTGTGCGTGATCGGGGTGCGCGCGCAATACTTTTTGGGCGTACTGCTGGCAGAGATGCCACTGGCTGCGTTGATTGCCGAGATTTGCCAATGCGAGAAGAATGGGCTGGTAATCGTCCTGAATGGACATGCCGAGCAGCCAGGTCTTTTCGGCAGTAGTTGCATCACCGATCGTCAGTTGTAACCTTCCCAGTTGATAGTAAATACCAGGGTCTTGAGGGTTAATGCGCAACAGTTGCTCCAAGGCGGCAATCGCTTCACCGTGGCGCGATTGTTGGATAAGAATTCGTGCGAGATTGGTCAGGGCCAAGGCGTGATCGGGTGCGAGCTGCAAGACCCCACGAAAGGCTTGCCCAGCCTGTTCGTAACGACCAATGGCGGCATAGACCATCGCAAGGTTGAAGCGGGCCTTGATATTCAACGGATGCGCTTCAAGCAACAGTTGATAATTCGTGATGGCATGATCGATTTCACCCAACTGGTAACAGATACCTGCCAGGTTTGCGCGCGTGAGCTCAAGTCTGGGATCTAGAGCCAGCGCCGCGATGTAAGCGTCGCGGGCTGCTGGGAGATCACCCGACTTCTGTAAACCAGCTCCTTTTTGATGCAGGAGCAATGACTCGGAATTCATCGACGCATCATCGTTCAACCATCACTTATTCAATAATGGCTTTACTGTATCTGTCGGATACGGTGGTTTGCAGTATCTGAGATATACAACTTGCCCGACGGCGTCAAGACTAATCCTTCCGGTTGATTGAAGCGCGCGTTCGTTCCTGTGCCGTTTGCCGTTCCGGTCAGGTTGACACCACCTGCGATTGCCGTGGCCTCCAACCCCGTTGCCGTGATATCGACCCGATAAACCGTATGTTTTCCCGCATCTGCAGCATAGATGAACTCGCTTCCACCCGCACTTCCACCTGCCAGAATTGGCGTGGTGAAATTGGCGCCCGTCAGGTTGGGTGTTGTGACCGCACCGGCTGACGAGATTTTACGGATTACAAAGGAGTCTGCTACCCACATCGTACCCGTCCCGTCGCGGGTAATACTCTTTGGACTGAAGAAACTTGCGGCTGCGCCTGTCCCGTCGTCTTGGCCCAACGTGCCACTGCCGGCGAACAAGGTGGCAGTGCCGGTGTTGCTGAGCTTCACGATGCGGCGATTGTTCGTATCGGTGACATAAAGGTTGTTGCTGCCATCGATGACAATGCTGTCTGGACTGTTGTATTGTCCGAGGCTTGTGCCTGAATTGCCTGCGGTGTTACCTGAAAATGTACTCACTACCCCGGCCGGCGTCACCTTGCGAATCGCGTGATTGCCTGAATCAGCGACATACAGATTGCCCGTGGAATCAATGGCGATACCGTTTGGCGCGTCGAATCTGGCTTGGTTGCCAGTGCCATTAACGAAACCGCGCGATCCCCCTGCCAACGTGCTGACCACGCCTGCGGGCGTAATTTTCCGAATGGCGTGGTTGCCACTATCCGCCACGTAGAGATTGCCAGCAGCATCAATCGCCAACCCGATTGGCAGCGAGAATTGTGCATCCAAGCCGGTTTCATCCAAAAACCCGGCGTCACGGCCAGCGAAGGCTGACACTGTGCCTGTATTGGCGACGCCAGGTATTGGTGTCGTCGATGGGCCCGGTGTGGGGGAGGGAGCAATACTGGGTGCCACGGATGGCGCTGCCGACGGAATCGCGCTTGGAGCACTGGATACTGCTGGTGAAGGACTCGTACTTGGTTGTTGGGGAGAGGGTGCCACGGAAGGACTGGTGCTGGGAGCTGCGGAGGCGCTTGGGCTGGGTTGGGTCGACGGTGCTGTCGATGGGCTTGCACTTGGTGCCGTGGAGGATGACGCGGATGGGCTTGCCCCTGGTGCTTGGCTGACGGAGGCCGACGGCAAAACGCTGGGTGACGTGCTGGTATTTGGAGATGGTGACGCCGACGCATTCGGTGAACCAGGCGGTTGGGATACAAGTGGTGATGTGAGCGGAGAGGTGCTGGGTACAGTTGATGCTATTGAGGTGGCTGACGCGTTTGGGCTCGGTTTAGGGGACTGCCCAGGCGCTTTGGTGGTCTTTGGCGCGGTCGGAGTCGTGTTATTAGGGCATCCACTCGCACACGCTGCGACCAGAAACAAGGCTGCGAGTCGGTAACTTCTTTTTGAGATGATGCTCATTGTATTTGGTCTCCTACGCGTACCGAATTCTCTATGCCGCTCACATATATGCATACCCAGGAAAGCTTCGGAGTTTTCGTTGGTCAGTGATGGAATTCTGTGATCATCAACCCAAATGAATGGATTAACGCCACAACCGTATCGTCTGGCAATACTTCGGAAGTCGATGGTTGTCTCGTCAAATTCGCTTGGCACTATTTTGAACGGACAACCCATCAGGGTAATAGAATGTTTGCGCCTTTGGTCGCGCTAGATCCACGCTCGACCGAACCAGACGTGCCAATTGTAGTATTTCCAACTGATGCACCACGCACTGAGCAATGGATAATAAAAAACGAACCATAGCACGACGGCAACACCGTAAATGATGACGAAGACCCGACGCGCGCCACAGGTGTACATCCAACGGGTCAACGGGCCACCAGGCGCGACAGTGTCCGGGGCTTTCGACTGGGAAACGCAGCTGTCACCGTACCAACAGATATAGGCAATGTAGGCAATTGCGATGCACGCGAAGGGAATGGTTTCCAACATATAATGCATATAGAGTAATGGACGCGGCTGAACGCCCCACATCAACCACAGGCCCAAGCCAAGCACGGCCACCATTCCCAGATTTTTGAGACGGTCTCTCCACGCCAGGTAGCCTGCATACGCCAACGCCGGAATGGATGCCCACCAAATAGCTGCATTACCGATCGCCCAGACCCCGGCGATGCCTTGCAAGCCGCCTTCGCCCTTGAAATCATGAAAATAATACCAAGTCGGTCTGAACATGAGCGGCCAGGTAAACCAAGGTGAGTTGTAAGGATGAGTCGCCTGCAAATGGGCATGGTAATTCCACATTTCAGTCTGCCAGAACAAAACGCGTCCCCAACCACGTTGTTGCCAGTTCCAGCTTAACAACTTGTCTGTGACGGTACCATCGCCTTGCAGCACGTAGGGCACGTATGACAGGCCGTAAATGCCCGCTGGTACAACAAACATGCTGATGACGATCAGACCTACCCACTGCAGGGCTTTTTGCTTGTCGAGTGCGTTGAACATCGACCCAAGGTTGCGCCATCCGGACTCAGTATCGCTCGGAGGGCTGCACCATTGGGGCAGTTTGACACGCCAGGCGTGCCACAGTAGCAGGAGTCCAGTCAATCCCCAAGCGTAAAGGCTCGCCCAACGACAAGCCAGTGCGCAGCCAATGGCCAGCGCTGTGATGCTCAAATAGCGCGAACGATCGGTTTCAAGATAACGCCAGGTGCCATAGGCGCTGAGCATGATGAAAAAGACCTCGTAGACGTTGGTCATCGCGACGCGACTTTGAACGAAAAAGACGCCATCGAACATCAGCAGTCCTGCCGCCAAGGTCGCAATGGCTGTGTTCTTAAACATGGACCTGGTCAACGCATACACAACCACAATGCTCAATCCACCAAAGATCACGCTGGTAAAGCGCCACGAAAAGGCCACGTGTTCGGTCCACGTTTTGGCTGCGAGGTCAAAACCACCACCAAGTCCCAGAATCCCCAACGCTGCGATCAGTTTCGACAGCGGGGGATGGGTCCACTCATACGGTGGTACCCCTTTGATGTACTCCATCGCGGTTCGCGCGTGATAAACTTCGTCAAAAATCTGCTCGTTTGGTATCCCTAGGCGGTACAACGCGACCGCGATGAAAATGCAGCCAAGCACCCCTGCAATGACGAAGTCGATTTTTCCTACCAGACTCACTTTGACCGTCGCGGTAAGGGTACGCCAATGGCGCACCAATGCTGATTCGTTTAAAACCTGGGACACTTCACTCTTGGGAGAGAGGAACAGAAGCAGTTCAGAGAAAGCATAGACGTTTACCAGCGACAGCATGACCGCGCCAGACAGTTTTAAACTCCCGGCCATCTGTCCGTTGTTCATTAGGCCTTTCAGCGCTTCAACCCAGGTTGACTGGTCGTTGTAAAAATAAAAAATGTAAGCGATCGAGAGAAACGAGGTGGTCGAGATCGTCCAGTAAATCCACGCAATCTGTCGATTGCAGGCTGCGGCAAGTGCCAAAAAGGCGATCGCCGGAAAAATGTAACGCTCGTGCATTCGCGTCGCCACCACGTAGAAGCCTGTCAGCATCACCGCAGCGGCGAGAAACAGTGGATACCCCTGCGGTGCGTGTCTTTGGCGGTAAAGGTGGATGCCAACCAGCGCCATGACGAGCCCAATCAGCACGAAACCCCAGGTTTGATGTGTCAACCCCAACAAGATACGGCTGTCTGGCTGCCATGCCTCGTTTGGCGGCGGAAGCATCCACAAATTGAATGCGTTGACAGAACTGTACGGATACGTACCGCTCGTTTTAAGCATCTGGCCGTATAGCCAGAAATACGGTTCCGCAAGCCACCTCGGGCAATCAAACAGGCCCGCAACCCGGGTGATACCATTATCAAGTTTGTGCCAAACCGCTGGAACGATTAACAGGTACGCGGTGAGACTGCCGATAGCGATCGCCAAGGCATTACGGACCAATCCCTTGAATATGCCTTGCATAATGGCTTCGGGCTGTATGTTGAACTGTTTGTGCCAAAGCGCAAACCACGCAACGGGTACCATAAACAGACCCTGAGGCTTGATCAGTATGGCAGCACTGGCTACCACAGCACTGGTGAAGAAGCGGTTTTGCAGAACGACCAACGTCACCAGTAAGGCCATCAGTGTTGTTAACGCATCCACTTGGCCCCAAACAGCAGATACAAATATGATCACGGGGTTGAATGCATAAAATATGGCACTGCGGTAGGCCGACCGCAGTGCCACGCGACCCTTCAGCAAGATAAAGATTAAATACGCGTTGACAATATCTACGACGCACGATGGAAACTTGATCCACTGGGGGCTCATCATGGACTGGTTAGTAAAGGTGTGTGCGACCCAGTTCCACAACCACAGGAGGTACATGAAAAGCGGGGGATAATCACTCCAGGTGTTGTCGTAAAAGTGCGTCGGATCAACCTTGAAGAGTGTTTCACCCCACGAACGGAATGTGTTCACGTCAAGCGTAAACATATACGGCATATTCAGTATCAAAAGCCGCAGCATGAACGCGGCCGTCAACCAGTACCAAAGGCGATGAATCGTAACAGTTCCAGCGGTGTTATCAGGCGTCACTTGCGATGGGGTCGCGGTGTTGGATTCCATGGTTTTAACGTCCCTCGTGATTGAATGACTAGGCGGAGGTGCGTTTGACGCCCATCATGCGCCATACTGACAACATTTGACTGGCATTGAATATCGAACTGTAAGTGCCGACCACGATGCCAATGAGCATGGCGAATACAAACCACCGGATGGTTTCGCCGCCGAATACCAGCAGTGCAATCAAGGTTAGGCAAACGGTCAGTGACGTGTTGATGGATCGTGCCAGGGTTTGCTTGATGCTACGATTCGCCACATCATCGAACGTGTCTCGTTTACCAGCTTGGCGCATGTTTTCGCGGATGCGGTCGTAAATGACGATGGTGTCGTGCACTGAAAATCCAACCACGGTTAGGACTGCGGTGACAAAGAGGCTGTCCACTTCGACGTTTAAGAAGATACCCAGTGCAGCGAACACCCCAAAAATGAAGACCACGTCGTGCACGAGCGCTGAGATCGCGCACACGGCAAAGTCAAATTGGTATCGGTAGGAAATGTACCCGACAATACCGACCAATGTAAAACCGATTGCGGCCAGAGAATTGGCCAACAGCTCACGTCCCATGGTAGGGCCGACTGTTTCAAAACGCTCTGCCTTGAACTCGCCAGCTTTTGCGCTGAGACCTTTCAAGACGGTTTCGCGTTGACTCTGGGTAAGGTCTTTCGTTCGGATGAGCGCAGTCTTATCATCCGCTATTTGAACCTGTGCGTCTTCGATTCCTTCAGACTTTAAGATTTCACGAATCTGCGGTGCAGTTACGTTTTTACTGAAGCTAAGTTGCGCCAGGGTACCACCAGTGAAATCGATGCCGAGCTTGACCGGTGTTCCGAAGGTCATCAATGAATAAATCACTGCGATGATGCCTGGTATGAGCAGAAAGCCTGAAATGCCAAACCATAGCGCTTTGTGCGCCATAAAATCGAATTTTGATTCCTCAAATTTCATCGCCATTTTGGTCGACTCCGCTTTCTAACGAATCTTGGATGGAACTTGCACGCCAAATAGCGTGGGACTCTTGAACTGTTTGGCTTCAAGTACCCAGTGCAGCAGGTTGCGTGATGCGGTGATCGCCGTGAACATGGAAATGATGACACCAATGGCCAGGGTTAACGCGAAGCCCTTCACCAGTCCCGTTCCGAAATAAAACAACACGCCGCAGGCCAGCAAAGTGGTGATGTTCGAATCGAAAATGGCCGAAAACGCCCGATTGAAGCCGATTTCGATCGCAGCATAAATGGTGCGCCCGTTGAGAAGTTCTTCTTTGGTACGCTCGAAAATCAAAATATTGGCATCAACAGCCATACCCATGCTCAGAATGAATCCGGCAATGCCCGGTACGGTCAGCGTGACGGGAATCAGCTTGAAGATGGCCAGAACAATGAGACTATAGATAATCAAAGCGATGCCGGCTATCGCGCCAGGAATCCGATAGTAACCAATCATAAACAACACGATGAGCGCTGCGCCGATGAGACCTGCCTGTACGCTGGCTCGGACCGATTCTGCTCCGAGTGACGCGTCGACGGACCGGTTCTCGATGATCGCCAATGGCACAGGTAGCGAACCGGCTTTCAGGACCACCATCAATTCGTTGGCCTTTTTGGCATCGAAATTGCCACTGATTTGAACATTGCCCGTATTCAATTCACTATGCACGATTGGATCGGATACCAACTCGTTATCGAGAAAGATTGCCATCGGTTTTTGAAGGAGGACACGCGACGTGTCGGCAAGAATCTTGGCGCCTTCAGCATTGAAATCAGCAACAACTGCCCAGCTTGTTCCGATAGGCTCTACGCGTGCCGCAATAATATGCGTGCCTTTCAAACCGGTTAGCACCCAATCGTTGGCGCCGCCCTGCTTGGCTGCTGCAGCGACGGTGGGTGCGCTGCCAACACTCGCTCCGTGTTGGTCGACTGGCGCTGGTGTGCCCCCGGGAAAGTCAGCCTTGTGTGCGCGGAATGTGAGGACGGCTGTTTTACCGATGATGCGCAGGGCTTCGTCCTTATCTTTGATGCCTGGCATATCGATGATAATCTGGTTGCTGCCTTTTCGTTGAATCAGTGGTTCTGCAACGCCCAGCCCGTCGACCCGATTCCGAACGACCGCCACCGCTGCGCTCATGACGGCGTCATTGATGGTGGGAATGGTTGCTGTCGGCTGCGCCTGGGCGACCAGGTGCATGCCTCCCTGAATGTCGAGACCACGTTTAAACTCGTGTCGCCCGTCAAGCACGTAATATCCGGCGCCGAGCGCAAGCGTGATGATCGTACCCAGAAGGAATTTGCGCCAGTCCAAGTTGCCTCCTCTTGAGTCGCTCACAAGTTCGTGTTCTCGGGGTAAGCCCCTTGCGACTTCTTGCCACAGTTGACACAGTAGCGGCAAACGTTTAACAGCCGGTTGCCAAGCGTTAAAGTATACCCTGTGGTACACCAACAAGGATAGGGGAGACAGCCGATGGTGTTTTGTCGAACTGGCTGTTGCGCGGGTGGCATCGGTGCAGGCTATCCGTGCAGGGCGGCACCTGTCGTATCGTTCGCCTGGTTTGTCGGCGTTGGCCTGCGTGGCATTTGTGTGATTAGATATACCCGTGGGGGAGTTTGCCGTGGTGCGTTTGCTTTACTCGCTCGTATGCGCGTCAATGTTCCAATTTTTGTTGGTCTTGCTCGCCGCGACCTTTTGTTGCATCGGAACATTTGTTGCGATTCGCGTGCCCTTTGTTGGTTGGGGTTGGCCTGAGCATATCCATACGATGCAACCGCTTTATGGGGTTGGCGGCCTCGTTTTCGGGTCCCAGATTGTTTCGGGGCAGATGGTGGCGCTATGGATTACGGTATTGATGTTGAACCAACGGCAGGCGAGTTTGGCGGTCGTGTTGTATTTGGCGCTTGGTATCGGTGGTGTTTGCGTCTTTTCTGGCGGTGGTGGTTTCGGTTATTTGCACAAACCCACACTGGGTTATCTTTTGGCATTATGGCTAGCGGTCTTGGCGATGGGGACCTATCCGAGGCGAACGCAGTTCGGCGCTGTCTGGTTTGGACTGGCGTGGGGTACCTTTGTGGTTTATGGGAGTGGTTTGGCATATGAGGGTGTGCATATGCTGATGATGGCTGAACAGCCAGTTTCCTGGAAGGTTTGGGGTTCCTATGTCCGAGAAACTTTATTCATTGTGATGGTGGGCCAATTGGCGTTGATGAGTGTGGTGGCCTTCGTCGGCACAGGCGCGAACCACGTACGCGAATGGATTCGGATGGGGGCACGAGGACGTAAGGTGGGCCGACTGGCGCGGGCCGTCGATGGTTCGGCGGCCCAGGGAATTCAGGAGCCGGTGTTCTGAGTCAGGCGCTGTACCATGATGTCTTTGGTGCGTTGATCCACCCAAGGTAGTGCGCCTGCTGAACCGTTCGCCAGATTATACCCATCGGTTAAATTGTGTGCGATTTTGAACGTGCTCAATGCGTGCTGCGTCGCAGGGTCCAACACACCTGTAACAGCCACGGGATATCCCAGCAAGGTCATGACCTGCTGCAATTCTGCCACGGCATCGGGTGTGTCGTTTTGGCCCGGTCCGATCGCGCCAGGGTCACTGGACAGCCGTCCCCAGGCTGCCTGAAACGCTTGAAGGTTCTCGGCGGTGGCCTGCAGGCCGAAACGAGTGACTGCATCCATGGCCGCGGCGTCCTGACCGTTTGTCACAACGGTGACTGGTGACGGCTGCGCACCAGTTGCCAGTGCCGGGTCAGGAACAACAACGGGTGCCACTGGGCTGATGGTTGGTGTGATGGGCTGCATCGGCACGGTCACCGCGGGGTCAGCAACCAAGATGGGAGCCCCTTGGCTGATGGTTGGTGTGATGGGCTGCATCTGCACGGTCACCGCGGGGTCAGCAACCAAGATGGGAGCCACCGGATTGGTGGTCGGTGTGATGGGCTGCATTGGCACGGTCACCGCGGGGTCAGCAACCATGACGGGAGCCACTGGATTGGCGGTCGGTGCGATGGGCTGCATCGGCGGCGTCAGCAAGGGGTCAGCAACCACGATGGGAGCCACAGGGTTGATGACTGGGGTAACGGGCGGAACAGGTGCAAACGGTGTGGAAACCGGCAACGGGGCGAAAGGTTGTACCAACTGGGGTTGATTGGGAATGGTGACCGGTGAAGCCACTCCCGGCATGATGGCGCTCGCCGGTTGTGGCATGTTGGCCTGCTGCGCGCTGGTCAAAACCTCGATCATTTTTGCACGTGTACGGGTATCGATGATGGGCGTCACGCCTGGAGAGCCGTTCGCGAAAACGAATGATTCCACGACACCAACGCTCACCTTCCATTGCATCACAGCATTGGCGGTAGCCAGATCGAACTCACCTGTATTAGTGATGTTGAATCCCCATCGTTTCAAGAGATCCTGCAACTCGTTCACCGCGTCACGGTTGGTGCTCCCCGGACCAACCGCACCCATCTCCAAACTCTGACGGCTGACGGTTTCCCGGAAGTTACGAACGTTTTCAGGCGTATTCAACAAGCCGTACTGCTGTGCGAGTGCTGCATCATCCACGTTGCCGGAATTTGGAGCCAACTGTGGAGAAGGTACGGTGGGGGTAACCGGCGCATTCGTGTTTGGCTGCGTCTGATTCGAACGGGTGAACAACCCGCGAAAAAAGTTGACAATACCATTCCAAAAGTTCTCAAGCAGTGCAACGACACCGCCGCCACTGTGCGTCCCCGACGCGGGCACCATCTGATTTGGCGCCATAACAGGAGCGGGCGTTTGAGGGTAGGTTGTCGGCGCGGGTGGCGTCACCCGCGGCATCACGTTTACAGAGGTGGTGGTGAGCGTTTGCATTGGACGCATCCCCTTTATCAGTATGAAACAAGCATGACATTTATGCGCGGTAATTAACGGGAGCTTGTTTCATTTACGTTAAGCAATGCCTAATTTAAGCGAATCCATAGATTAAATTTTCGCGTTAAGTATGAGTGCGGAAGCATTAACCACCGCTGTTTCGAATCAAACCAACTGCAGTCGTGCAGCCCTTTGGTGCAGATACAATTTTGTGTCTGGTTCAGGTTCTGTACGTTCTGACGCCTGGTTCATGCAGCGTGCACGGTCGTTGGTGTCGGGCAGGCGAAGGGCCATTCATGCTGATTGAGACATTGTGATCGACAACGGTGAGATCCTTGCTGTTGGAACCGTGTCTCGCACGGTATCTGCCCCCTTGTCGTTGCCGGCTTTCGCCCCGGCACACACGGTGCCGCTCAATTGCTGGAGGCACTATCCGGAAGCGCATTGAGCGTTAAACGGATTAGTCGCTGGTATTGTCTGTCAGCAGGTGTGTTCCTGATACTTTTGTATTTGCTACACACTTTAGAACGGCAAACAATGCGTCTCTGTTGACTACTTTGACGATTCCTCAGCAGTGTCCGGTGAGGATGCTTGTCTAAGTTGAAAAGTCAAGAGTACATAACTTGCCTGGAAAAGCGTGTTCGCATATAAATAAAATGCCAAACCTGCCAGGGTGGCGAAGGCGTTGGCCAAACCTAGCAATCGAAGGCTTAGCCCAACGGCAAGGACGTGCAACGCTGCTAGCAAAGCGAAGGCGAAAAAGTGGCGAAGGGTCAGGCGCACGCTGTTCACATACGCGCGCAGCCAATTGGTTTGCTCGATCAGCATCAAGGGTAACCAGGCGCTCAACAGAATCGTCAGACCCGCGGTGATACATAGCCAGTATCCCAGCAAGGACAGCCAGTTAGCGACGTCGGGTGGTATTTTGTCAGGAGCGATCGCACGGCTGAGCTCGGTCGGGGGTAGTTGGCGCCAGGATTCGAACCACGTTTTGAGCGCGTCCGTGCCCCATTGCGAATGGCCGTAAAGCCCGAGCAGCAAGATGAGTCCGCCTGACAGCAAATAGTAGGCGAAGTGCCCTGCCAGAGCACCGGTCCAGCGTTGGTTGACAATCTCCGGCACGGTTTTGAATTGGGGCGGGTTTCCACGCAATGTGTCAAGCAACAAAGCGACCCATCCAAGATTGAGCAACGCACAGGCAGCGGTCGCGCAAATGGCACCGAGCAGTTTGATACCAACGTTCGAATATGCGGCTGCGCCGAGGCTCTGGACAAAGTAGACGAGCAAGGGAGGAATCCAGAGTTGGGGCCATTTCCGCAGCAGATTGCGGGTTTGTCCAACGACCGACACGGGCGCCGCAACCATGGTGTGATGCCTCCTTCTGACAAGACAGAGGGTATGGAAAGGACGGAGCATACGCAGCTTGTGGAGCGCTTGCTGGATGGCAGGTAAGCCTTTCCACTGGTATCATACAAATCAGGGGGATGGCTGTCCACGATGGGCGTGACCCTTATTCTGGAAGGATGTCGAATTGGTTTCTCCACTTTTTGTTGACACGCTGATGCTCTGCTTGTTGGTTGGTTTCGCCATCAAGGGGTTTATGGCAGGCTTCATTCGCAGTGTCGTCAGCATGTTCGCCATTTTTATCGCGTGGCATATGTCTGCGGCGATGCCAACGGTCTTATCGTTTATGCTGGCTTATGCACTCAAGCCGGCGGACACCTTTTATGGGGTTGTCAATCGCATCGTTGCTTTTTTCTTCTTCTTCGCGGTCGTGCAAATCGCTGGTTTTGTTGCCACCGGCCTTTTGGAAAAAGCCAAGCTGGGCACATTCAATCGGGCACTCGGTCTGATTTTGGGCGTGACAACAGGCGTGGTGGTTGGTTCGCTACCAATCTGTTGTGTCTACAGGCTTCCACCGGTGTATCAGATGGAAGCCGTACAGAGCCTTTTTAAACGGTCTTTTTTCCTGC
This sequence comes from Candidatus Sericytochromatia bacterium, assembly GCA_040400605.1. Classification (GTDB taxonomy): domain Bacteria; phylum Cyanobacteriota; class Sericytochromatia; order S15B-MN24; family JAQBPE01; genus JBBAPZ01. The sequence continues at coordinate 97,052 of JBBAPZ010000007.1, read as the reverse complement.
GCACGTACGAGCCTGTTGCCGCAAATTTCGTTCCACGTCCTCCGAGGCGTCCGAAAAACAAAGCCTGACGCAACAGATTGTCATACCCTCGTGCTTTCAAGCCACATCGACTCGCGTCGATTGAATGTCAGATTGTTGGCTGGTTTTGGATAGCCTAGCCTGCTCTGTTCGCATTACGTGGCGGACGCGGGCTGTTGATGCGTGGCGCATACCCTGCTCAGAAACAACGCGTGGTGTGAGGTTCAGCTTGATTTTGTTCGGGGCGCTACAGGGTTGTCAGGGGATGATAGGTTTCGGGGCGCCGATCACGAAAAAACTGCCACACGTGTCGTGTTTCGCGGATCAGATTTAGATCGAGGTCTGCCACGACCAACTCTTCTTGATCGCGTGATGCCATGGCAACAAACTGTCCACGCGGATCCACAAAGTAACTCTGACCGTAAAACTCACCGATACGCCAAGGTGACTCAATGCCCACCCGATTCACCGCGCCCACGAAATACCCGTTCGCAACGGCTGATGCTGGCTGCTCCAGTTTCCACAGATATTCCGACAAACCTGCCACGGTTGCGGAAGGATTGAAAACAATCTCCGCGCCATTTAGTCCCAGTATGCGCGCCCCCTCTGGAAAATGTCGGTCATAACAGATGTAAACGCCAATATCGGCATAACGTGTTTTAAAAACAGGATACCCAAGATTCCCTGGCGTAAAGTAAAACTTTTCCCAAAATCCAGGTTGAACTTGTGGGATGTGCGACTTGCGGTATTGACCCAACAAGGTTCCATCGGCATCGATAACCGCCGCTGTGTTGTAATAGACGCCCACTTGATCACACTCATAATACGGAACGATCAACACCATTTTCAGCCGTGCGGCCATTTCTCTCATGAGTGTCACAGTAGGTCCAGTGATCGGTTCTGCACTGTCGTACCAACGAGGATTCTGTTCTGCACAGAAATAGGGGCCTGTGAAAATCTCTTGCAGGCAGAGTATTTTGACCCCTCGCACGGCAGCTTCCTCGATAAAGCCCACGTGCTTTGCTAACATGTGCTTTTTGATCGCCTCGATCGGCTGTTCGACGGATACGTCTGAGCGCGCTTGAATCAAACCACAACGAATCTCACGTTTCATGACCAAGGTACCCTCACTGTCGGCGTAGACCCTTGCAACACATCAACATGCCAAATCAACCAATGGTTGATGGGTGCGTCTGACTGGTTGTTTAATGTCTGATTGCACGCTTACGCATTGAAACGTGGCAGTTATTCTGAATGAAAAACACGACATACGCCAGAGTTAACCGACAACGCGATGATGCCTGATGAATCACCGCGATGATCGCGTATCGTTTTTGTGTTACTTGGTTGGATAAAAAACTGCCGGGTTAGATTGAGAACTGTTGAACAGGCGACCGGGTGCAAACTTTTGAATGCGCTTGTTGCCAGTATCGGAAACGTATAGGTAGCCATCTTTGTCAATGGCAATCCCATATGGGCGATCGAATTGACCATTCCCACGCCCTGCGCTTCCAAACTCGGAAATGAACCGACCATCCCGATCAAAACGTTGTACCCGGTTGTTGCCGCTATCAACGACGTAGATATCACCATTGCGGTTATCAACAGTCAGGTCGGTTGCGCCCCGGAATTGGCTGGGGCCCGACCCTGCATTGGTACCGAAGGCCACTACAGGCTTACTACCTTTGGCGTCAAATTTCTTCACAGCTTGACCAGTTCCGGCTGAATTATCAAGTGCATAAATGAAGTTTGCGGAATCAACTGCCAAGCCACGCAATCCACCATTCACTCCAGAGGAATCAACCGTTCCGGCAAAATCTCGCGCTGCGGATACGAGATTGACATCAAACAACGAAATCTTACTGTTTCCGGCTGAACTCACTGCAATCTGGCCTGAGTTCAAAACGGCCACATCAAAGTTGTTCTTCAAATTTTCCCCAAAACTGGTGATGTAGGTCCCGTCTCCACTAAACTTGACGACACGATCACGATTGGCCTCAGATACGTAGACATTGCCCCCCGCATCGATATCAAGACCATATGACCAACTCAGATAGGTAAAAAGGTTAAAGGGATCCCCTGACAGATTGCCTCGCGAAATTGACAGACGTTGACCACCGAAGCGTGTGACAAACCCACCGGATAAATTGAATTTTTTAACCTCACATCGGCGATCCAGGACACCGCCCCAGCCAATCCGATCAATGGCATACAAAACGTTACGATTGTTGTCGACTGCTACCCCGTAGGGTTCCGTCAGTCCTCCAATGGCCGTTAGAAACGCATTGGAGGCTGCTGCAATGGCTGGTGCCAAACTGACCTGCGGCAAACTGATGGTTTGCGAGGGCAACACCTTGGCAATCACGCTGCCCTGAGTCGCGATGTATACGTAGTCTGGCTTCGAAAACACCAAGACCTGATCGCCTTGCGGCACGTTTTGTAAAACGAAGTTACCGGATGAATCACTGCGGACAGATACAGGAGGGGTCACATTCTGAACTTCGATCACGACATCCGGAATTCCCATTTGGGTGCGTTCATCAACGACACGACCCGTCACCGAACCGGTCGGTACCCGAATTCCGAATGAACCAGGTTGCAAGAATGCCCCCTGATCGCCCGCCGGCAATGCCTGCATCGTCGCATTCCGTCCACAACTGGCTACCGTGAGTACGGCCAGCCCAAGCGCCAAACTTTTCGCGATTCCGACATAATCCACAAGGACTTTCATCCAAACACCCCTTTTCCTCTGATGGCTCGCTTGCGCTACCGAGTCTATCGCATCACGCATACAAAAACTTGCTTATCACAGTGTTAAGATTGCCATAAATCGCGGCTTAAAGTATGGTGCAAGAGTGAAGCAGCAAGCGCAAACTGCGTATCGAAAGCGGCGTTATCTCATTACGTCTTCGCTGTTTGCCTTTCGGGATATGCTCCATGGTGCTTGGTTCAATTCGTTTACAATATGGCGTAAGTCGAGCACACTGTGCGTGTCGAAACACCCAATATTGCGTCTTAAGTCCGTATTGGTTGCTGCTGAAACATGGTGCGTGTCGCTTGGTTGCATCCGCTTGCAAAATGGCGTAAGCAACCATCAGTGGATGCTATTTCACGCATCGCGACAAGGCATCGGCAGTGCACAGCGTGGCAACAGGCCGGATGCGGCAGGTTTCAGGAGTGGCGGGTCGACAGATCCGGCGGGTTGTCGCGATCAATGGCTGTGATGTTGGCGGCTGCGCAGGTTTTACACGTGAGCTTCCCCAATTTCTGGGCGCGCTGAAGAATCGGAAGCGTTGCCGCGTCGCGCTTGTCGTCTGCTTTTACCACGGCCTGACAGTGCATGCAGGCCCCGATCACAACCACTGCCATGGATGACGTCCTTTCTGTCTCAAACCAAAGACAACTGACTGTTAGAATGTTTGGTTCCACAGTGGTTCACCGTGCCCGACACGGATGTGGGTTCCTTTGAACTTAAAGGAGACTGGTGGCACGTGCACGCAGTCTCCGCGAGATCTCGAGCTGTTGTTTGCGATCGAGCAGCGATCGAAGATTGCCGGTGATCCGATCGCATAAGTCCAGGAGTTGGGTAAACGTGAACGCTTCCAGGTCTACGGCACCCATATCGGTGATGGCATTGTCGAGGTGTCGATACGCATGCTCGTAACCGATAAACTCCATCAGCACATGAGCAAAGGCTTCGTAGCGCGAACCATCCATGCCGGTTTCAACCAAGCCATCGTATGTTTCAGTGTTCAGACCGGTGTTCAGCCGCAACGCTTGTGTCGCAAGCAACATACGCATCAAACGCGCTTGTGACAGTTCGTCACGACGGCTAAATTGATGCAGTTGAGCGACAGAAAACGATTTTGGCAACTCTCGCAAATCATGGGGTATCCACTCCGCCGGCTCGCTGATGTCCCACGAGAAAGCTTGCAAAGCGGCTTGCGTGAAACTTACTGAACTGGTGATCTGAGGTAGCAGATTTCTTAACTCCGCTGTGGCATCTATTTGTCGCATCCCTTCAAGCAAGAGATAGTCCAGGCGGGCGGTAATATTGGGTTCAGGGATTTCGTCCGGACCAATCTGAATCAATTTGAAGGTACCAGCTGTCCACCACCCGAGTATGCGACACATCGCCAGGTTTCCATCAACCTGATTGACAAAGGCGGCAACCGCCTCTCCTCGACGAAAATAAATTTCCGCATCTTGACCGATTTCGACTCGGTTCAATGTCAGAACCGCCGTTTTTTGTTCGAGCGTAATGAGTTGAAGCAGATTTGGCAGACTGACCGAGGCCAGGTTGCCTTCAAGTAAAATGCCTGTGGACACCCGCATTCCTCACTTCTGAAGGCTGAACGAATAAGCTCATTGTACCGCAGTCTCATCCAAAATGGCATAGGTTGCCTTCTCCGTCACGTCTTTTTCAGTGCATCGAGATAACGTCTAAAAGCCCTTACAACGATGGTGCAATGGGGCTTGAGCCCCTCGATTGTGCGGTGCTCTATCAATCAGGCAGTGAGTCCGGGCGGGCTGTGACGCCACTGTGTCCTGACGCCAAGAGTGGGCTCCCCTGTAGTTCTTGAGCGGGACGACGACGTCTTTTGGCGTCAGGCCCGCGGACTTCCGGGGAATCGCCTGATTGATGCGTCAGGACACGCTCTAATTCTGTGTGGTGCGCTTCAAGAAGTGCTTGAGTCGACCCGACGGCACGAGATCTGTTGTTACCGAGACTTTTAGCACCCAGAGCAAGCCGGGATAGATGGTGGCGATCGCAAAACCGCAAACACCAACCTGCAACAGGTGCTTCCAGAATGTATCGGCTGGCGGAAGCAGTTGGTGCTGTATCCCATAGGCGCTCACCGTGGCAACCAACCCGGCCGCACCAGCTTTCAAAAGGGTTGTCAGGGCCGGCTTTCTTGTCCAACCGCGGATTTTTCGTTTTAACAGGATTGTCAGGATCAATGCGTTGAGCCCCGTGACGCTGACCGTCGCCACCGCGAGTCCAGACAATCCCCAAACTGGGGTTGCGACCGCCATCAAACCAACGGCAACGGGTATGGATGCGGCGCTGGTCCAAAGGGGCACACTCCCGTCATTCAATGCGTAAAAGGCTCGAACCAGCAAGTCTCGCAGTGCATAAGGCACAATTCCACATGCACAGATGGTCAGGATCCACGCTGTCTGTTCAGTCGCTGTGTGGTCAAATGCACCACGTTCAAAAATGCAGTGCACAATGGATGGACTGGCTGCAACCAACAACGCGACAAGCGGGATCGTCAAAACAAGGATGGTAGCGATGCCCCGTTGCAACCAGCGCGACAAATCCGCATGATCGTGCGCCGATGCCGCGGCTGCCAATTTGGGAAACAAAGGGATCAGCAATGCCGTCATGAGGATCCCAAGTGGCAACTGGATCAGTTTGTTGGCGTAATCAAACACGCTGATTGAACCGGCGTTGAGGCTCGCGGCGAAACGCGTGCCAACAATGACGTGCAGGGTGCCAATCGTCGAACCTAGCGCCGCAGGGCCAAGCAATTGCCACGCTTGTTGAACTTGCGGATTCCACAATGTGATTGATGGTCGTGTGCCGCTGAAAAAACGCCGCGCTGCAGGCAGTTGGATTGCGAGTTGTCCGAGTGCACCAAGGCTTGTGCCCCATGCCAGTGCCATTGGGTCTGGCGCCAAAAACAGGGTGACCAATATGACCGCGACACTTGCAACCAATGGCGAGAGGCTCGGTGTCATGAAATCATTTTGCTCGTTACTGATTCCGCACAGGACTCCGATGATACCGCCAAGCAGGATGAGCGGACTCATCCAGCGCAACTGCGCGATGGCCAGGTCCACGACCGCAGGGGTTGCATCAGGCGCGATGAGGGCAAGCAGACCGGGTGCGAGGGCAAAACAAAGTCCGGTGAACAATCCTAAAAGCACCGTGACGCCAAGCAGAAGGGAAGCAACGTGACTTTTGATCGCCGCATCTGCATAACCTTGCTGTTTGAGGTTCACAATCATTTTTTGCGTGGTCGTATGGAAGGGCCCCGTTAATCCCCCTAGCATCACCAACGAGAATGCAGGTAGGATGTATGCCAGGGTGTAGGCATCTTTGACGGGACCTGCCCCAAAAAAGGCGGCCACCACGAGTTCCCGTCCAAATCCGACACCCTTTGCCAAGAGTGTGACCGCCGCGATGAGCGAAGCGATGCCAAAAATACTTCTGCCAGTCACAATTAATCAAGCGATTTCAGGGCTAAGTCGGCGAGGATCCAATCAACCGCCTCTACCAGCGTCGGCGCGACGAAATCGGGCGTAACCTTCCATTGATACTCCCCGCTCAGCACACGTTCACCATAGCCTGAGCGCAACAAAATTGTTTTCGACCCAACACGTTGGCCCACTTCGACATCCGTCGACTTGTCTCCCACCATGTATGACTCGGCTAGATTGAGCCCATGCCGTTGCGCGGCTTCATTCAGCATGCCTGGCTCGGGCTTGCGACATTGACACGCCAGACTGTATTCAGGAACGGTACCGTCGGGCAGATGGGGGCAATAGTACACAGCATCCAAGTGCGCGCCGCACTGATGCAAAAGTGCTGAAAGACTGTCATGGAGGGTATGAATCCACGATTCCGGATAATAACCGCGGGCCGGCCCTGATTGATTGGTTGCGAGGATCACCGGAATCCCTGCATCATTCAGGCGCTTGACCGCTTGCCCCGCACCCGGCATCAATGAAAGGTCTTGCAGGTCACGAATGTACCCCGCTTCGACATTGATCGTGCCGTCCCGATCCAGAAAAACTGCCGCGCGCCTCACAAACTCCCCCTTGTGTGAATTTTTTACCATACCGTCGGTGTGTGGGTCCAGCCAAAAGATGATGGATGATCAACGGCCTGAACGGCATCGTTTTTTAACCCACGGTCAAGATGGTCTGTGTGTTACCAACACGCAGGTTTCCCTTTTATTCAGAACGAATCAGTTCGCAAGCGTCAGAAATTCAGCAAATGGAAACGCTTTTTGTTTTGGTGCTTGGCCTTCAATCCGGTATGGCGCTGCATCAGATGACTGAAGGGAGCCAGTTCATGTTAAGATGCTGCGCATGATGGGGGTTAGCGGCCAACGAACACTTCGTGTGAGCATCGGCACGCTGGTGAGTGTCGTGCTGCAGGGCTGCTTTTGGCTGCGCACGACGGACCCGGCGTTTCAGGGTCGGGATCGCCGTATGCGGAATCCCGAGGTGAGCACGTCGGTCGGAGAAGTGCGGGTGCGTGCGCGTTGGGTGGGACAAACGCCGCGGATACCCACCGTCACATGGCTGGACTGGTGGGTCATTCGGTGCGTGAGACCGTGCGGGCCTGACGTCATGCTTGTTGAACTCGATCTGCTGCACGAGGGACAGGGCGAGGCAATTGTGCTGTTTAGTCGTGCAGCGGTCATTGTCAACGATGACCAGACGAAGCGCCATTCTTTGCTTGGACCGCGTCATTTGCGGAACCGTTGGCTGACAGTCGAGGCCGTCGGTGCTGATGAGCGTTATGATAGCGAGTGTGCGCTTACCTGGATTGATACGAATGTGCTTGATGATCAGGTGCTGCGTGGTGGGGGGCGCATCACGGGATGCCTTGCGCTGCCATCGACCGTGCAGCCATCGATGGACGCGCTGTTATCGCCGCATTCGGTTGATGTTTTACTGCCGGTGCGAACGGCTGGCAAGGAGCGGGAGGCTGTCTTGCGATGGGGTTTGTGAGGTTGGTCTATCTAATTTGGACCCTGGGCCTCTTGTCAGTTGTCACGTTGGGTTGTTCGACCCGTGAACTGGTTTTGGAGTCGGCAGATGCCCCTTGGGAGCGCGCGACGATTGCCCGTGTTTGTTTGCCTGCGTTTGAGGGGCCTGCGCAGGCGTGGCTGTTGGCTGACCAGTTGCGTGAGATTGTTCGACTCGCGGTGGTTCAGGAACGGGTCGTGGTTGATGAGAATGCCGCGGTGACCCTGGCAGGCGCGGTAACGGAATATGTTCGTTCAGCGATTCCTGGCGCGCCGCGGCGTGTGCGTCGCCCGGCGACGGGTGCTGTGCTCGGAGACCAGGATGTTTGGGAGGTGGATTACACCCATCGCGTGACTTTGTCGGTGGTGCTGCGCTTGGTTGACGAACACGGGCAGCCGATTTGGAGTAAGGCGTTCCTCGGGACTCGTGAGGAGTCACAAACCGTCGTGGTTCCGTGGCCAGGGAGTGATCCACTGCCACCGCCAGCACAGATTTTGAATCGGTCAGACGATACGCGGCTGACTGATCTGACGGCACAAGCGCTTGCGGATTTACGGGATGGTTTGCGTCGTGCGATCGCTGCCCACTACACTTACAAGGTGGTCTCGTGAAGGGAAACACTCGGGTTTCAGCTTCAGCGTGGTACGATTGGGCCAGCAGATACGTTCTGGTCCGCTGAGGTAGGGTCTTGTTTGGTAAGAAAAGCAACATCATTGGCATTTTGATTTCCGCGGTGTGCCTGTGGCTGGTCTTTCGAAAAGTCGATTGGGAGCGTTTAGGACAGGCGCTGCAGCAGTTGCAACCATTTTATCTGGGTTGTGCAATCGCGGTGTTCTTCTTGACGTTTTTCGTTCGCACCCTCAGATGGCAGGTCTTGTTGAACCCGGCTCAGCCCATCGCCTACTGGCGATTGTTTTCGGTGATTTTCATCGGCTACATGGCCAATAATTTATTGCCAGCCCGGCTTGGTGAATTTGTTCGCGCCTATGTGTTAAGTCACAAGGCTGGCGTGCGCAAATCCACCACGCTTGCGACGATTTTTATCGAGCGCATCTTCGATGGCTTATCCCTGTTGGCGATGTTGGGTGGTTTGATGCTGTTGTATGCCACGAATTGTTTGTCCCGTGCTCAACCCTTTCCTGACTGGGTTTTGGTAACGGGTGTTTTGGCGGGTGTCGTATTCGTTGGCGCATTTGGTTTTGTCATTGTCCTCGAGTATGCGCCCCAAGTCGCGGAGCATCTACGGCGGCTCATCGGTGCCTTGGCTTCACCTGTATTGGCGCAACGCCTCGTGGGAATACTTGAAGCCTTTGTTGACGGCGTTGCATGCTTGCGTAGCGTTCGACGTCTTTTGTTTGTTTTCGCAGCGTCACTCATCGTGTGGTTGATTGAGGCGACCACTTATTATCTGGCCGGTGCCGCATTTAATATGCAACTTGGTTTCGATGCGTTTCTTGTCACGATGGTGATTGTGAATCTTGGCAGTATTGCCCCATCGGCGCCTGGGTACATTGGCACGTTTCAGGCGTTTTGCATTACGGCTTTGGGGTGGTTTGGCGTGGCACACGAAACGGGCCTGGCCTTTGGCTTGGTGTTGAATGTTGCAGAAAACATTCCAGTTACTCTTTTGGGATTGATGTTTTTGCTTCGTGAACATCTTGGACTTGGAACCCTGCTAAGGGGTAACGACACCGGGGGCACCCAGTCCTCGGATAATCCCCGTACAATGGATGTCGCTCGCTAATCCGTCGCCCGTCGATTTGTTGTCAAAAACTTGTGTGGCGGATGCAAAGCAGCCAGAAGTTACGGATTTTGATTCATTGCCAGCCTGAAATCTGATGACCAATCACTGCGTTTTGGATGGGGCGCCGGCCGCGTCGTGCTGTCGCCGTCTGTGACTAGGCGATAGATCATGGGTGAGAGTTTTTTCCAATAACCATGCGAGTGGTTAGGTGTCAGATTTTGTAAACAAAAAATGAGCGCACGACTTTAGTCACGTGTCGCAGACTTTGTCAGGAAGCCACTTTTTAAACCATTAGCAAAAAGGTGCGAACTGCTGTGAGTGCAGTGCGCATTTCACAGCGTTGTCATCGTCAATGAGCAAACTCACGGGACGACAAGGTCTGATCGTCCCGCGTGGGGGTCTTAAGCAGGGCGAACCTTGGCACCATCCTCGCTACGCGTGTACATGGCATCGATTTCCGCTTGAAAATTCTGGCAAATGATGCGGCGTTTGAGCTTCAGCGTTGGTGTCAATTCGTTGTCCTCAATTGCAAATGCGCGGGGTAACAACGTAAATTGTTTGATTTGTTCGAATGCCGCGAAGTTTGGATTCACTTTTTTGACGATCGCAGCGAACAGCGCCTGGACTTGCGGGTGCGACAGTAAGACCGCACGGTCGGAAGTCGGAAGGGCTTGCGACTTAGCGTAGTCATTCAAAGCATCAAAATTGGGAACGATCAGGGCCGAGATAAAATTTCTCTGATCGCCAATCAGCATCGCTTGTTCGACGAGTATGTCACCTTTTAGCGCATTCTCGACCGGTTGAGGTGCCACATTTTTGCCATTTGACATCACGATGATTTCTTTTTTACGGTCGACGATGCAGATGCGGCCATCTTGATCGATGGTCGCAATGTCACCAGTCAAGAACCAGCCCTCTGGTGTGATGGCCTGGGCGGTTGCTTCCGGTTTGTTCCAATATCCAGCCATGACATTTGGCCCACGCACCAGTAATTCGCCATCATCGGCAAGTCGTACTTCAACTCCGTGAAGTGCCTTGCCAACCGTTCCGTATCGTATGTCCTCCGGATGATTGAGCGCAACAATGGGACTCGTCTCGGTTAATCCGTAACCTTCAATGATGGGAATCCCGATTTGCGCGAAAAACTCGCCAACGACCGCAGAAAGTGGCGCGCCGCCCGAAACTGCCAGACGCAGACGACCGCCCGTTCGTTCACGAATCGTCTGGAATACGAGTCGATCAGCAAGGTTGTGCTGCAGTGCGAGCAGGAAGTTAACAGGCTGCTTGACGGCCCGCGCAGACTCAAACCTTCTGGCGGTTTCCAAAGCCCAGTTAAAAATAGCCTGCTTGATGGGCGATTCGTGGGCAATGCGGTCCAGAATCCGGGCCCTTATTTTCTCGAACAATCTTGGCACGGAGACGAACAGCGTTGGCTTGATTTCTTCCAGGTTGCGCGCAACGGCATCAATACCCTCAGCAAAACTGATCTTTGCACCAACACTTGTCAGTGCATAGTAGGCTGTGCGTTCGAGAACGTGAGACAAGGGTAGGAAGGAAAGCGCACTGTCTGTTTCACGCAAGCCCATCACAATCAATGCTTCGGAGAAGTTGCTATAAAAATTGCCGTGTGTCAGCATGGCGCCTTTGGGATCACCCGTGGTGCCTGATGTGTAAACGATGCTGGCAAGGGTTGTCGCCTCGATCCGATGGCCGCGTTCAGCAAGCTCTTGGGCGCGTTGTTGCCGAGCCCGTTCACCGAGGCTCAAAATGTCCTGGAATTGAGAAATCGTCGAATCCGTCACGGCCGAAGAGATGGAATCCATCACAATGATATGGTTGACATTCGGCAACTGGGAGCGTACGGCTGCAATTTTTTCGAGATGAGCGGCGTTTGAGAGCACCAGGATGCGTGCGCCAGAATCATTGATGACATAGGCGCACTGCGGTCCCGTCAGTGTTGGGTAGACTGGAACGGTTGCGCAACCCGCCATTAAAATGCCTTGGTCTGCAATCACCCACTCGGGACGATTTTCCGACAGGAGTGCGACGCGATCACCAAAGCCTGTGCCTAGTTCAAGCAACGCCGATGCAAAGCTTTGGCGCGCGGCACCAAACTCAGCGTAACTCATCGTTTGCCATCCTGAGTGCGTTTTGTGTTGTAGCGCAAGCCGTGAGGCATGCTTGCTGACGCTGTTTTCAAAGGCCGCTGTGATGGTTTGGTTCATTGAATGGCTCCTGGGTCGTCGTGCTGATCAGGGATAAAGCCCATATCAGGTGGTGGGAGGGGAATGTGCTGCAAAACGGGCTTCGGCACGCCGCAGCAAGCGGGTGACTTGATGATGGAAATGCTGACTCAGGGTCTTTACCAGCTCAATTTGAGCATGAGGTTGTGGTTCTGTCTGTGCTGGTTGTTCACGATCGTAGTATCGGTCGAGTGATTCAGGTTTTCCAAAAATGATTAACGCCTTTTGGTAGCCGATCAGATTGAAGTTCTGGGTGCGAAACAAACGTTCTGAACGATCAAAAATGGTGAGGAGTTGACCGTCGACGTGACCGAGCACAGTTTGCCTCGGCGCATAAATGGCCGTCGGAATGATCGGAAGTTCAGGTATTCGAGTACCCAACACCGCCCGGACAAATGTTCCACGAAATGCTTGCACCACGCATGGTCCACGTGACTGGACAAACCCTGCCATTCCTTCCGGGAATATACCCACCAGTTGCCCTTGTTTCAACACGCGGATCATCGATTCGATCAATATCTGTGCCTTGTCTTCGTCGCCTTGAATGATGGGGATGGCGCCTGCCTGTTGTGCCAGCCAACCAAAGATCGGGACGGAACTGACGAACGGTGCCATCACCCAATGGATTGGACGACGTGCGCGTGCCGATATCAAAAAGGGATCCAGGATGCTTCGATGGTTACAAACGATGAGCCCCGGCCCCCGGCTCGGCAAATTGGCAAGACCAATTGCTTCAGTCGCGCACAGATTGTCCGCAACCAAAGGACCCAACAGTTTTTTAATGAGTTGGTAGCGCGCCTCTTTTAGACTAACCATGCGTCACAGCCCTCTTTGCACACACGATTTACCCGGCGTGGTGTTGCCCGCTTGGCAATCAGAGCTCGATGCCAAGCAATCGTGCGGCATTCCGGGCTGCCACATTGCGGATCTCGGCCGGGGTCAGCGCTTTTTGCATGTGCAAGATGGCATTTTGTTGTGTCAGCAGTGGAAACGCGGATCCCAATAACACGCGATGAGAGCCTAGCATGTCAACGGCTTGCCGGATGATCGTTGCTGGCTGCCACGATGTTTCCACTGACAAATGGTGACGCCCTTCCGCAAACGCCAACACCGCCGGGTATTGATCCCAACCCATGTGCGTGATCGTGATGCTGAGCTTGGGAAATGCCGCGACGACGTGTGCCCAACTCTCCACCGCCACTCGGGCGGCCGGGTCGGTCGGCGACCCGCCTGCGTCCAGGAAAACCGGTAACTGATGCGCGTTGATGAGATCCAACAGGTCCTTGAAGGAATTTTGCAGCCGCTCGGTCACAGCCGGAAGAAGCTTGACGCCTGCCGGTCGATGCCGTTTCAGGTTCGCCTCTAGTTTTGACACAGCCTCTTGGTCATTCGCATTGGCCACAACCAACATACTCAAGCGTTTTGGAAACGGCTGGACGACCCTGGCAATGTCCTCAGCAGTGTAAACGTGCGTGATCGGACTGACCACCGTGTGTGCAATGTTAAGAGCGTTCATGCTCTCAAGCAACAGACCCACGTGATACTTGTTGAGCACACGGCTCATTTCCTGATTGGCATAATGCTGGATCGAACGATAAAGCAACCGACTGAAGGGGTCTTTAAAGTGTAAGCCGCAGTGGGTTGCAATCTGTCTTGTGAGCGGCTCCGCCCAATCAGCGATTTCATTCAGGTACTCACGATGCCTCGCAGGATTGGAACCGTCGCCTTTCAGTAGCGCATGACAGTCAATGAAGGGATGGTCACCAATCAACGACGGAGCCTTTCATCTAACGTTCCAGAATCGAACGGCCTGAACAACTCAGACAACAACGCCGTCTCCATACCCCAAAACGGTTTCAATTGTTACATGCCCGGATCATTCGGAACAGGTGACGGCTGCCACCAACGTGCGCCTTGAGTTCGCGTGTGCCGGCATCCAAGCCGCCGGTTGCCAATGTACCTGCATCAGAATCTGCTCCAACGTACACGTGCCAATCACTTCCCCAAAGCGATGCAGGCCAAACCCTTCATTTTGGCGAATGAGTGTCAGTTCGCAGTCCGTGCAATGGTAACGCTCCCCACAAGATGCCACATTGACCAGATGGGTTTCACAATCTGGGCAAATCAAGATGACCCGACCCGTGAAATGCATGTTCATCACCGTGCCCTCAACTCCGCCAATCGTTTTCGCCACTGTCGACGCGTCACATCAAACGAGCCGTGCACGGTGTTCGATGCAGCCAAGGCCGATACAGAGGCGCGCCTTACCCGATGGGACCCATTTGGAGCGCTTCGCGCAGCTACCCCTCGTTGGATCCGGAATCCACATCGAATGCGCCGTTGCATTCGATGGGTTGACACACCAAACGAACCATTTCATAAAAGTTTGAAATCTGGTTCGCCGGCTATGGAGCGATGTCTGATAGCCTTTGGATACACAAGCCTGCCTGCCAGGCTTTTTTCATGTTCATCTGTGACCAGCATACCCATTTTTTTGCGATTTGAAACCTGGCAGGTGGAAAATCCAACCATCAATTTCACCGATCGGACGCTGACCATCAGAACAAGACGCCAGGGTTAAGCAGACCGATTTCGGGTATTGCAGGCGGCATGGTCACAACGAATGTTTAACGAACAAACAGTCAATCTTGTGATTGGGTCGGAAATTTCACCGTGACCTGCCGGAGTTTGGAGGCGTTCGCTTTGAGCCAAGGTTGATGGGCATCGGTGGCTACGAACGCGGTGCAATGCAATCTGGTAAAATCGAACGCATAGTCGTGAGTGTCTTGGGAACGGTTTTGGCGTTGTCGGTGCGAGTGTGGTTGTAACAATTGATGGGACAAGTGGGTTTAACGCACAAGCTCAGGCCGTTTTTCGATGTGAATGGTGTTTTGTCGGCGGGTGGGCCTGACGCGTCGTGGACCCGTCAATGTTTGACTTTGTCGGAACGTTTGCACATCGATCAAATGATGCTTGAGCGTTTGCCCTCGATGTGTCTACAGGCGCTCAATGCGTGGCTTGATGCTGAGTCGGTAGCGGTGGCCCCGATTTTGCAGCGTTTTTTGCTGCGATTGAGAACTGACTTCAGTCTTGAGACCGTGTTGATTTGTTTGACCCAGTTGGAACGAAACTTTCGTCAGACCTTGTGGAAACAGGGTTTATCCGGGCCGGACTGGGTGGCACTGAGCGAGTGTTTGGCGGAATTTTTTGACGCGTTGATCCACGAAGCGACTGATGCGTGTCGGGGCTTGCTGGCGGGGTATCAACACTTGAAAGACGAATTGCGGGCGGTTCGTCGGTTGTCGGAGTCATTCGAACTGACCAGTGTTCCTGCCGAGCAGTGGCAAGCGGCGGTTCAAGCCACTGCCCGGCTTTTACATTGCGAGTTTTGTGCCATTTTGTTGCCGGATGAGCAAAAACCTGACGTTTTGACGATTCAGGCTGCGGTTGCACCGCGAATTCTTGAGAGGGCCTTGAATGGGATGGCTTTCCCGCTTGCGGAAAATGGTTTGATTGCCCAGGTTTTTTTGACTGGCGCGCCGGCGAGCACGTATCAGGGCATTGAGGATCTCGAAGTCACCATCCGACGCCGCCAGACGCTTGAAAGCCTTGGGTTTTCGCAACTTGTGGCGCATCCGTTGCAGCACGGTGGTCGGGTGTTGGGGGTGTTGTGTCTGGCGAATCGTCTGGATGATCGGCCTTGGCAGAGTGTGGAGGACGATTGGGTTGCAACCGTGGCTTCACAGTTGGCCGTTTCGCTTCGTCTGGTACAGATGGAGGGGCGATCGGGCGAAACGGTTGCCGAGTTGGTTGAAGGCCTGATGGCTGTTCAGCGGATGCGGGATGAAGCGCGTAGTCAAACGTCGACAGCTGTCGCGCAGTGGGCCAGACAAGTGGGGGGCGCGCTGGGGTTGCCCCAAGCTGAACTTGACTTGCTTGAATGGGCTGCCAGTCTTCATGATTGGGGCGAGGTATTTTTGCCGGACGCCATTCGTCATCGCCCGGGACCCTATTGGCCTGAGGACTGGGCGATCGTGAAACGTCATGCGGAACTCGGTGCTGATTTCATCGGGACATTCAAGTCCTTGACGAAGTTGGTGCCAGCGATTCGCCATCACCACGAACGTTGGGATGGCTTGGGCTATCCTGATGGTCTGCGTGGTGAAGACATTCCGTTGGCGGCCCGGATCATCGCGGCGGCTGATGCGTTTGTGGCGATGACGGAGTCGCGTGCTTATCGGATGCAATTGGATGGTGCCGGGGCGATGGCTGAGTTGCTCGACGCATCTGGAACACAGTTTGATCCGGCGATCATTCGGGTCATGCATGACCTTTGGGGGCAATTATCACCAGGGGAACCCAAGGATGTTGTTGTCTCGCGCGAGGTGACAAGGGACCCCAATGGGTCTTGGGTGCTTGAAACCTACGTGCCACGTTTGTTGGGACTGTTGCATGCATCATTGGAAGCGGCTGATGAGCGAGATTTTTACGACACGGTTTGGCAGGTGTTGAGCAGTCACTGTGAATTGGCTGGCGGCGCACTGTGGTGTGTGCGCGATGGCGCTGATTTGGTCTGCGTCGATGTCTACGGCTTTTTGTGGCGGGGCGTCGATATCGGCGATTGCGATCGCGGCCTGGAACGGCTTGCACTGAGGGAACGGGTAGCGGTTGGTTCGTCGGACTTAATGAATGATTCGAGATTTCGCCCCGGCCCCTGGGTAAGCGAAGCCGGTTTTGGTGTGGCGATCGCGTTGCCGCTCATCGCTGCTGATCGCGTGCAGGGTGTTTTGACCGTGTACCGCGGTGCCGGTGGTCGATTCAATGCTGGTGACCAGGCGGTGCTCGAATTGGGTGCAGCCATGGTGGCCCGAGGCCTGGACGGGTTGAGGCGTGCCTCCGACGGTGACGGCGACGCCCAAAAGGATGCCTTGACCGGTCTCAATTCGGAGCGCGCGTTCGCGAAAGCTTTGCATGCGGCCGTTGAACAGGCGTCGATCCAAGGGCATTCCTGCGGCGTAATTTTGATTGACATCAACGGATTTGACGAACTTAATGCGCGCTATGGATTTGATTGGGGAGATGCGGTGTTGCGCCGGATGGCGCAGGTGATTGTTGAGTGGCTCCCCGCTGGTGCGATCGCTGCGCGATCGGGGGCTGACGATTTTGTCATCTTGCTTCCCTTGGTGTCAGCGGGTGATGTTATGGTGCACGCGGAAAGTCTGCGTCGCGCTTTGGCAACCTTGTCTGACGGTGTGGAACAAGGTGAGTCAACCGGGTTGCGCATATGCATCGGGGTGACGAGTCAAGCGGGAACTGCTTGTGTGAGCCGGGTTTTGTGGCAGGATGTTCGGCAAGCGCTGCAGCGGGCGAAAGACGAAATGAGTCAACGCCCGGTTTATCTGGCGCGCACTCACCCGTGAGCGCATCGCGCGTCACGAGGGGCAACGACAAGAGCGGGGGGCTTTCATTGATGTTGGGTCGGGTCATTCGGATCGGTATGCTGTACTCCAGCCTCGTCGTCATGGCGCTTGTGACGGTCGGTCCTTTTTTATGGCTATTGCTGACGGCATTAAAGGGGGGACAGGAAAACATTTTTGCCTATCCCCCGCGTTTTCTGCCAAGTGAACCGACTCTGGGCAATTTTGAGGCAGTCTGGTCGGTGGTACCCTTTGGTCGCTACGTGTTCAACAGTGCCCTGGTGGCGGCGGGCTCAGTCTTGCTGAATCTGGTTTTCGCCAGTTTGGCCGCCTATCCGTTGGCCAGAATGAATTTTAGGGGAAAATACGTCATGTTCTATTTGGTGTTATCGACGATGATGGTGCCATTCCCCGTCATTATGGTGCCACTGTTTTTGCTCGTGACCAAATTGCATTTGGGTTTGCTTGGCGTGATGCCTGAAGCGTGGCACTCCCCCTACTGGCTGTATTTGTGGCTGGTGATACCCACCAGTGTGAGCGCCTTTGGCATCTTTTTGATGCGACAGGCATTCAAGGCGATTCCGCGCGAATTGGAAGAGGCCGTGGTGATGGACGGCGGATCTGCCTTCGATATCTGGTGGCGGGTCATGTTGCCATTGTCCAAACCGGCGCTCGCCACCTTGGCAATTTTCACCTTTGTTGGCTCTTGGGGCGATTTTTTGTGGCCATTGCTTGTGCTGAAAGACCCAAGCCTTTATACGCTGCCTGTTGGGCTTGCCTATTTGGCAGGAACCTTTAGCGCGAATTGGCGTCTGATCGCTGCCGGGCTGCTATTGGCCGTCTTACCCATTTTGGTATTTTTCCTGGCGTTGCAGCGGTTTTTCATCGGCGGGGCCACCAGTGGCGCGGTGAAGGGTTGACTGAACGTGGCGCAGGCGACCCGAAAGCGGGAATGGTGCGCGAGATCCTTCGCCTGTTCGCCATTTCATCAATTCAAAACGTGCTTGAAACGCTGTTTGGCGGCTTGTTTCAGTGTACCCTGCCTGATAAGTGTTTCAGATCGTCTGGTGGACCGAATATTTTCCATAATAAGTGTATGACTTGGTTTTCAGGATTTTTCGCCACGAACTGTGGAATACCCTCGTGTTTATCGGTAAGACCAGGTTGCGCCTTTGAGACGATTTGATTGGTCTGGCCTTTTGAGCGCTCCGACAAAAGATGATTGAAGTGTTTGAACGTTTCGGGGTATGTGGGCATGGCCCATTTGTCAGCGAACAGCGAGGTTTTTGTTTGCGTGCCGTCGTTTTAATTGGGACCGTGCTCCTGTTGGGGGGACACAGGCTCTTCTTTTCCGAGCCTGCGCTGGCTGATGGTCTTTGTGTGCCTGGCCGTGTCTCCGAGGGACAGATGTGGCTTGAACGCGGCCGTCAGGCGATCGCAGAGGGTGCACTGTCGCGTGCGGAGGCCTGTTTGATGCGCTCAATGCTCTTGGCACCGGGCGATCACGACGTACAGATCCAGATTGGTGTCGCGTTTTCAGAAATCGAGCGCTGGTCCGAAGCCGAACTGGCCTTTCGGCGAAGCTTGCGGATACAACCGCTTGATGCGGCAGCACTTAACGGACTGGGGTATGTTTATTATCGCAATCAATCTCTCGAGCGTGCCATCGCATACTATCGTCAGGCGATCGCGTTGGTTTCCGCACCGCAGTATCAGCTTAACCTGGGTTTGGCATTTCTGAAACAGGAGCGGTGGGGTGAGGCGGCGGATCGCTTCAGGCAGGTGATTGCGGAAGAGCCCCTTAATTACTGGGCCCACAACAATCTCGGCTTTGCATTGGATTGCCTTGGTTTTGCGCAAGAGGCCGTCAGTGAGTACCGCATCGCCGCGGGCATCTCCAACGGTGATTTGACCGCCGTGGGCAATTTGGGTGCGTTGTTTTTGCGGGAGCAGGCCTGGTTGGAAGCCGCATCCGTCTATGAAGCCGTGTTGAAAGTGGATGACACCCTGGCCGAAGCCCATATGGGCTTGGCTGAAGCGTTCCTGCAGATGCGACGTGATGCTGATGCACGGCGCGAAGCGGCCTTGGCGGTCGTACTGGAGCCAAACAATGCCCGTGCGTGGTACGTCAAAGCCATTGTACTGGCACGCCTTGGACAGCATCGTGCGGCTTTGGTACTGGTTTTGCAATCGCTTGAGCGTGATGGGACGGATCCGGATGCGCATGAATTGTGCGTCGACTTGGCAAGACGCTTGAATTTCCCGTCGTTGCAGGCTCGTTCCGAGCAGGCATTGCAGACTCTGGCGAGCAGGTGAAAGAGGGAGTGACGATGGCGGGGAAATCAGGGCCAACGCACGATGTTTCTTGACCACGTCAGATGGGCGGTGATAACATCTACACGTGGTTCGGGTGGTCGCGGTCACGATGGTGGCTGAGGAAAGTCCGAGCTCCGCAGGGCTTGACGCTGGGTAATGCCCAGTGGGGGTAACCCCGAGGAAAGTGCCACAGAAATAAACCGCCTGCTGGCAAACGCCATTCGGGTAAGGGTGCAAAGGTGGGGTAAGAGCCCACCAGCAGCGGGGTGACTCGCTGGCTAGGTAAACCCCGTCAGGAGCAAGACCAAGCAGGGGAGTTGAGGCGGCCCGCTGATCCCCGGGTCAGGTCGCACGAGGTACTCGGTAACGGGTATCCCAGATAGATGATCACCCCCCTTTGAAAGAAGGGGACAGAACTCGGCTTACAGATCCACCACCAGGCGGGCTTTGCTTTCGTGGCAGGTCCGCCTCGTGTCGGTTACGATACGGGTAGATGACGTCACAGTTCAGCATGGGGTACAACCTCGGTATGCAAGTGTTTCAGCACCAGCCAGTATTGATTGCCCAGACGCTTGACGCGCTGGATCCCCAGCCGGGCGATTGGGTGCTGGACTGTACGGTTGGCGGCGCCGGGCATGCGGTGGCTTTGTCGGAGTGTGTGGGCCCCACCGGTTTTTTGCACGGTTTGGATCAAGATGCCGAAGCCGTTGAGGCTGCTCGACAGCGATTGAGCCAACTCGGCTTGCCGTTTGCTTTGCACCAGGTCAATTTTGCGCAGATGAGTGCGCTGCAATTGCCCCTGTTTGATGTTGTTTTGATGGATCTTGGTGTGTCATCCCATCAGCTTGATTGTGCGGCGCGCGGTTTCAGTTTTCAGAAAGCGGGACCGATTGATATGCGGATGAATCCGTTTGTGGGTGAAAGTGCCAACCAACTGTTGTTGCGATTGACCGAAAGCGAGCTTGCCACGTTGTTTCACCGCGATGGTGAAGAACGTTATGCCCGTCGTGTTGCACGGGCAATTGTGCAGCGTCGGGAACAAGGATTGTGGTTCGAGCATACCTTGGAACTGGCGGAGTTTGTTCGTCGGTTGGTTCCGCCGGATGTGTCGGGCATTCACCCGGCTACGCGTGTGTTTCAAGCGCTTCGCATTGCGGTGAATGACGAATTGGGTGTTTTGGAGCGGGTCTTGCCGCAGGCGGTTGCTCAACTCAAACCCGGTGGTCGGTTGGGGGTGATCAGTTTTCATTCACTTGAGGACCGCCTGGTCAAGCAGTTTTTCAGGCGTTGCAAGACAGGTTGTGTGTGTCCGCCTCGTCAGCCGGTGTGTACCTGTGGTGAAGTACCGACCTTGAGCGTCGTGACACCGAAACCTTTGGTAGCTGACCAGACGGAGCGGAATTGCAACCCGCGGTCGAGGAGTGCTAAACTCAGGGTTGCGCGACGGCTTGGTTGAGGGTTTTCAGACAGACAGGATGGGGCATGGGTCAATCGAGGTTGCTGAAATCAACAGTGGAAACGCACCACGCGACCAATCAATGGCGTGTGCTGTCCGGCATGAGAAGACGCGTTCGTCACACGATTCCGACTTGGTGGTGGTTTGGTTTGGCCGTATTGATGGGCTTGGTTGTCGTTTTGTACGTTCACACTGTCATCCGTGAAAATCAGGTGGTGACGCAGCAACGGGAACTCAAGGCGATTCAGCAAAAGACCAAGGGGTTGCGCTCTCAACTGGCAAGTCTGGAGAACCCGGGGCGTGTTGAGTCGAAGGCGATTGCGCGTTTGTCCATGCACCAACCCAGCGAAATTGTTTTTTTACCGCAACCTGTTATAGCGGCTTCTTTGCGGGTGGAGGCGGCGCCGGCCGTGAAGTTGTTCTGCCACGAGGCGTTTTGATTTGAACCCACGACACGCGGTTATTCGTAAGCGGGCCGAGGTTGTGTGGGTGTTTTTGTTGTTTGTGGCGTTGTTGTTGCTACTTCGGCTTTTTTACATACAGGTGATTCAGGGTGAGCGGTTGGCACGGTTGGCTGCCGCCCAGCGCACGCAAACCATCGACTTGTCGGCCTTGCGTGGTGAGATCGTTGACCGCAACGGCAAGGAGTTGGCCGTGTCGGTTGAGGCGGTATCAGTTTATGCGACACCGAAAGATGCGCGTGACTTTGATCCGCTACGGACTGCCGAAGCGCTGTCACCCATTTTGAACGAGCCGGTCCAGGCGTTGGTAGCCAAATTGAAGGGTACCCGTTTTCGTTGGTTGAAGCGACAGGCACCGATTTCCGCAAGGCCGCGGATTGCGGCATTGCAGTTACCTGGCGTGGGGATGGTCAGTGAAATGAGGCGGGTGTATCCCAAGGGACAATTGGCTGCCACCTTGATTGGCTTTGTTGGCGTCGATAATCAAGGCCTTGCTGGCATCGAGCATGCCTTCGATGATGTGTTGCGTGGGCCTCGTCAGAAGTTGCGTGTGGAAGTGGATGCTTATGGTCGGGAGATTTTGCGTGAGGGTGCGCAGGGGCAGACGGAGGCATATCTGTCGGATGGTACCCAGGTGGTGTTAACGATCGACGAAAACCTGCAGCATATTTGTGACCGTGCGTTGGCGCAAGCCATCACCGAGTCCGGGGCATTGCGTGGGGCGGTGATTATGATGGAGCCGCAGACCGGTAATTTGTTGGCTTTTTCGACACTTCCAACTTACGATCCCAACCAGTTTGGGCGTTACGATTGGAATCGCATCAAGAATTGGGCCGTGACGGATGTTTATGAGCCTGGTTCGACGATGAAGATTTTTACGATAGCAGCAGCGATTGCCGCTCAGCGAATCAATGAGAATGAGGAATTTGATTGTCCCCGTGCGATCAAGGTGGATGGGCGTATCGTTTCTGATCATGATGCACCGGCGTCTGGTCGGGTGTTGACGCCATTTGAGATTATGGAGGTCAGTTCGAATGTGGGAACAACGGCGATCGCGTTTCGCCTGAGGGCTCAGGAGCACCGTGATTATCTGGCATCGATGGGGTTTGGCTCGCGTACGGGCAGTGGTATTTCAGGTGAATCAGCGGCATTGTTGCCGCCATTGCCCTGGCGGCGTATCACCCAAGCGACGATATCGTATGGTCACGGTTTGTCAGTAACGCCCTTGCAGATTTTATCGGCAGCGTCAGCGATTGGTAATGGCGGTTTGCGTATGACGCCGCGGTTGATTGATCGAATTGTGGACAGCAAGGGACGGGTTTTGCGCGAGTTCCCCTTGAAGCCGGGGAAGCAGTTGATGAGTGTTGCGACAGCCAATACGGTGATGGCGATGTTGGAACGCGTGGTTCAGATTGGAACCGGGCGTGAAGCACAGGTGCCCGGTTATCGTATCGCTGGGAAAACTGGCACGGCGCAGCGCATTCGCGAAGATGGCCGTGGCTACTCGGATGATGTGATTGCCTCGTTTGTGGGATTTTTTCCGGTTGAGGATCCCCGTTTTGTGATGCTGACGTTGCTGGACAGTCCGAGAAAGGTGCATTGGGCCAGTTCTACGGCTGCGCCTTTGTTTGGCCGAATTGCCGCGGACACCTTGCATCATTTGTCGATTCAGCCCACTGTGCCGGTACGACCTCGTCCATCCAAAAAGGCCTCGTCGGGCGCATGATCGATCTCACTGATTTCTGCTCATCGCGTGTTTTATGATCCCGCGTGGTGACGAAACGAGGTTGCACGTGTTGACCCTTGGGCAGCTTGGTGAAGCTTGCGATGGTGAAATTGCGAATGGTGCGTCCGAGCTAATCATTCGCGGGGTGGCCATCGATTCGCGTCGTGTTGTACCTCACGATCTCTTTGTCTGCCTTCGTGGGCAACGGGTTGACGGTCACGCCTATGTCCAGGCTGCTTGTGATGCCGGGGCTGCCGCGATTTTGGCCGAACACGGGGTTTCTTTGACTTTGGAAACCGACGTTCCCGTGTTGCGGGTTGCAGACGCGGTTTTGGCGTTGGGAAAAATTGCCCGGGCTTGGCATCGAACGCTTGGCACCGTGGTCATCGGGGTTACCGGCTCGTCGGGCAAGACGTCAACCAAAGAAATGTTAGCGGCCTACTTGGGGCAGTTTTATTGTGTGACACGTACCGAAGGCAATCAGAACAATGAACTGGGGGTACCGTTAAGTTTACTTGCGCTGCGTCCACACCATGAGCTCGCCATCATTGAGATGGGGATGCGGGGTTTGGGCCAGATTGCTTATCTGGCCGACCTTGCAGAGCCGACGATCGGCGTGATCACGAATATTGGGCTGGCACATGTTGAGCTGTTGGGTTCGCAGGCCAATATCGCTCGGGCAAAAGCGGAGCTTTGGACGCATCTGAAGTCGGAAGGCATTGCAGTTGTGCCTTGGGATGATCACCTGGCGCGTGCCGCTGTGCAGACCTGGGGTAGATTGTTCGTGTCTTGGAGTTTGGGTGATTCAGACGCCACGGTGTGGGCCAGCGATGTGTCAGCGGTGGGTGAGGGACAGTGTTTTGTCGCCCATTGGCGCGGGTTTGGCGCCTGCTCTGCCGCTGGGAGTGCTGTGGTGCAGCTGCCATTGTGGGGTGATCACCATCGGGGAAATGCATTGGCGGCATTGGCGACCGGATTGGCGCTTGGTCTGACGCCTCCGTCGACGCTTACGTTGACACCCTCGGTGATGGCGGGGCGATCGCGTTGGGTGCGGTTCGGGACGGTGTCGGTCATGGATGAAACCTACAACGCGAATCCCGACAGCATGCGTCAGGCGATACGGGCTTTTATGGCAAGCCCGTGTGAGGGAAGGCGTGTCCTGGTCCTGGGCGACATGGCGGAATTGGGTGCCATGACAGAGCAAGCGCATCACGAATTGGGAGCCTGGTTAAAGGGGCAGGAAATTCCTTTGGTGCTTGCTTGCGGCACGTGGGCGCGCTTGTATCTGGCAAGCGGGGTAACCGGGATTGTCGTCCCTGATTGCGAAGAAGCGGCCCGGTGGCTCAAGGAATGGATTAAACCTCAGGATCGGGTGTTTATGAAGGCATCACGAGCAGCGAGGTTTGAGCGAATACTGGCGTACCTGGAAGCGCACGTGAGGATTTGAAGCAATGAAGGCCTGGTTGCTGTGGGTGATGCTGACGTCATTGGTTGCCGGTCTTTTGCTCGGGCGGCCATACATTGCCTGGATGGTGCGTTGGCGCATGGGGCAGGTGGTCCGTACAGAGGGACCACAGACACATCAACGCAAGGCAGGCACACCGAGTATGGGGGGGTGGTTGCTACTTGCGCCGCCGTTGTTGGCCCCCGTTGTCGTTGGCAGGATGGATGGCGCCACAGCGTTGTTGGTGGCGGTGGTTTTGGGTTTCACGTTATTGGGTTGGCTGGATGACTTTCTGATCGTGAAAAGACAGAGCAACCGGGGGCTTGCACCACACAAGAAACTGGTGGGTCAGTTTTGTGTGGCCCTCTTTTTTGTAACGGGGTTGATGTATTTGGGACATGCCACGCAGGTGCGCCTGCCTTTTAGCGGTGGGATGGCGTTGGTTGATTTGGGGTGGTTCTATTACGGGCTTGTGACCGTGCTCATGGTGGGTTCGGCCAATGCCGTCAATTTGACCGATGGATTGGATGGGTTGGCGACGGGCACGTCGTTTATTGCCATGCTCGCCCTTTTGGCATTGTTGCATCAGGTGGGGGTGTCAGAGGGGGTTTTGGTCGTGTTGTTTGCGGCGCTGGGCGCTGCGGCAGCGTTTATGTGGTACAACGGACACCCTGCCCAGATTTTCATGGGAGACACCGGTTCACTGGGTTTAGGCGCCTTGTTGGGTGGCGCGTCGGTGCTCGGTCATCTGGAGCTGTCATTGATTGTGTTCGGGGCTGTTTTTGTTGTCGAGACAGTGTCTGTTATGGCGCAGGTGACATACTTTAAACGAACCGGGGGGAAACGGCTGCTGCGGATGAGCCCGATTCATCATCATTTTGAGCTGGGAGGCATGCCTGAAACCCGCGTTGTGACGAGATTTTGGCTTACTGGGCTCGTCGTAGCCCTTCTGGCTGTGTTATGTTTTTGACGAAGCGGATGATGGCCGTCACTGTCGCGGGGATGTCGACGTAGGATGATGCATCGGGTGACCCACAATTGAGGGAGTTCGAGAGCTTTCGTGTTGGAACTGAGACAAAAGACCGTAACCATCCTGGGGTTGGGGCGCAGCGGCCTCGCGTGTGCTCAGGAGTTGTTGAATGCAGGTTGTGATCTGATTTTGAGTGACAGTCGGCCGACCGAGGAGCTGCTGTCCTTGACGGCCCATTTGAGCGAGCAGCGGGTGCGTGTCGAGGGCGGGGGTCATTCTTCAGCGTGCCTGGATGCGGACCTGATTGTCATGTCGCCGGGTGTATCGGTTAATTTGCCGATCATACAGGCCGCAATAGCGGATGGGGTGCCGGTGATTGGGGAAGTGGAGCTTGCCTTTCACTTGCGACCGGACGTGCCAATCATCGCCATCACTGGCACCAACGGAAAGACGACCACCACCACCTTGATTGGTGAGATATTGGCGTCAGCTGGGTTGAAAGCGCCGGTAGGCGGTAACATCGGACTGCCTTTGGTGTCTTTGGTACACGCGCCGGCTGATTGGGTTGTTGCTGAGATCAGCTCATTCCAGTTGGAAACCGTGCGTCATTTTCGGCCAAAGATCGGGGTGTTCTTGAATTTCTCAGATGACCATCTGGATCGTCATGGTTCCAGGGAACAGTACCTGGCGACGAAGCGGCGCCTTTTTGAACAGCAACGTGCTGACGATTGGGTCATATTGAATGCGGATGATCCAACGGTGGCGGGTCTTGCAGGGATGGTTCCTGCGCGGGTGCTTTATTTTTCTGCGCAACGTGATTTACCAGCTGGGGTGATGATCAAGGATGGTTGGATTATTCACCGTACCGCACAGGGTGATCAGACGGTCATGCCCGTCAATGAGATACCCTTGCGCGGTCGTCACAATCTGGAAAATGTTTTGGCCTCGGTGTGTGTCGGCGTGATTCTAAAGGTATTGGCTGGGCCGATGCGCCGGGCGATCGCTGCATTCAGGGGGGTTGAGCATCGCATTGAGCCGGTTCGTGCGCTCAATGGTGTTTTGTATGTCAATGACAGCAAAGGGACGAATTATGCCAGCACGGTCAAGGCAATCGAGGCGTTTGACGAGCCTTTGGTCCTGATTGCGGGCGGGCGCGACAAAGGCGGTGCCATCAATGATTTTCTGGACGCCGTGGTTCGAAAGGTTCGACACACCATTTTGCTGGGTGAGGCGGGACCTTACTTCGAGCGGATGTTGCACAATGTGGGGTATACGGCCGTGAGTGTGGCCACGGACTTGCCGCACGCCGTCAACCTGGCTCGTGCGATCGCTCACTCGGGCGAGGTGGTTTTGTTCTCGCCAGCTTGCACAAGCTTTGATATGTTTAAAAATTATGAGGAGCGCGGGCGTGTTTACAAATCGATTGTCCAGGAACTCCCGCGCTGAGCAGGCAAGTAACGCTTACAAGTCGCGTCCGTCGAGTGGTTTCGATGTGACACTGCTTTTGTTCGTCATTTTATTGGCCGTTTGGGGTTTGACGGCCATTTTGAGCGCAAGTGCACCCGTCGCTCAGAGTCAGTTGCGAGACAGCCTTTATTACTTTCAGCGTCAACTGGTTTGGTTTGTACTTGGGGCGACGGTTTTGTTGGTAGGTGCTAGCATCCGTTTGTCTTTCGTCCGGGCTTTGGCTCTGCACGGTTTGGCGTTGACCGCTATTTTGCTGTTCTTGGTGCAGATTCCGGGCATCGGGGTGACTGAGATGGGTTCGACCCGTTGGTTGCGCCTGTTCGGATTGTCCCTTCAACCATCGGAGATTGCCAAGGTGACCCTGGCGGTTTATCTGGCGGATGTGTTGGCACGTCGGGCCGAAGAATCGTGGAATCTGGTGCAGGTGCGACAGGCGTTGATTCCTGTTGTTGCTGTTTTGGGGTTGGTTTACATCCAGCCGGATCTTGGAACGACCATTGTCCTCGCCATCGCCGCGTTCGTGGCTTTTTTCTGCCATGGTGTGCCCTTGCGGGTGATGTCGATGACAGGCGTTGCGGGTGTCATCGTTGTGATGTATGTCAGTTTGAGCACGCCGTACCAACGGGCGCGGTGGATCGGCTTTTGGGATCCGTGGGGCGATCCGCAGCATACGGGATATCAATTGGTGCAGTCGTTGATGGCGATTGGTTCTGGTGGCGTGCTGGGGCAGGGCTGGGGACAGAGTAAACAAAAACTGTTTTATCTGCCGATTCAATATGCGGATTTTATCTTCGCGATTCTCGCGGAGGAAATGGGTCTTATTGGGGCGGCATTGTTGATTGGCATGTTTGTTTTGTTGGCGTGGCGTGGCTTTGCGATCGCGCTACGTGCGCGCGATGAGTTTCACGCATTGCTGAGCCTGATCTTGACCACTTCCGTGGTGTGCCAGGCTTTCATCAATATCGGGGTTGTCACGGCCAGTTTGCCAACAACCGGCATTCCCCTGCCGTTCCTGAGTTTTGGTGGAACATCCTTGTTAACCACCATGTTCGCGATGGGGTTGATCCTGAACGTCTCGCGCCAGGCGCAGGCTCGGATGCTTCCTTCGGTTGCGCCACCGCCTGTTTGATGGGATTGGGCATCTACAAAGGAACAAGAAGGGTTCGGATAGACATGGCGGATGTGTTGATGACAGGTGGCGGAACAGGGGGGCATCTGTTTCCAGCTCTGGCCGTGGCGTCTGCTTTGCAACGTTTGCGGCCCGGTTGCAATGTGGCCTTTGTCGGGACGCCGGACCGCCTTGAAGCGCAGGTTGTTCCCGAGGCTGGCTTTCCATTTTTTGCCATCCCCGCGCGGGGTTTGTCCCGTCAACCCTTACAGGCGCTGGCTGCGCTTGGCGTGTTGTGTGTGGCGATCGTCAGGGCCTGGCGCCTGCTGCGTCAGGAGGCGCCGCGGGCCGTTTTTGGCACGGGCGGCTATGTCAGTGCGCCTTTGATGCTGGCGGCTTGCGCCCAGGGCATTCCGTGTCTGTTACATGAGCAAAATGTTTACCCGGGCAAAGTCAACCAGGCGCTGGCGCGTTTCGTGACGCGTTTTGCGACTAGTTTTGCCTCGTCTCGCACCCATTTGCGCACAACGGAGGCTTGGGTTTCGGGCAACCCGGTCCGCACGGAGGCGTTTGAACGGGAGCCTGCCGCAATGCGTGACGTCTTTGGCTTTGCGTCGGATGCGCGCGTGCTGCTCGTAACGGGTGGCTCGCAAGGTGCGGCGACGATCAATCAGGCTTTGTTGAAACTGTTGCCGCGCATTCTTGAGCAAACCGACTGGGTGGTGCATCATGTTTGCGGTTTGCGCCAGTTTGATCTGATACGGCGACAAACAAGCGGCATCGATGCGTCACGTTATCGTCTGGATGGTTTTCTGAGCGACATGCCCGCTGCAATTATCGCTGCCGATTTGGTCGTGAGTCGGGCCGGTGCCACCACCTTGGCCGAACTTACGGTAGCCGGCAAACCAATGGTGCTGGTGCCTTACCCGTTGGCTGGAGGGCATCAAGCACTGAATGCCCAGGAAATGCGTCACGCCGACGCTGCTTGCGTCATACCCGATGCTGAACTCGAGGCAGGCGCGCTGGAGACTCACCTTTGGCCGTTGCTGGCTGATGCAGACCGACGGGCCAACATGGCCGAGGCGAGCCGACGACTGGCACGCCCCGAAGCGGCAGAGGCGCTGGCCACACAGTTGTTGGTGTGGCTGGATGGCGGGTGATTGTCCGGCCGTGACCGTGCGTATGACAGTTCCAGCAGATTTGCTGTATTCTTGTTTAAGAATGACAGTTCCGGGTCAGTACTTAATGAGGATGACTTGTCAGGAACATTTGTTCAGCGTGATTGCAACCACGGCTGTCGCGGCTTGCAAAACAGTTGTCTGGAAGGAAGGAAAGCCTTGGTGACGATTCCCGATTCACTGCATTTTGTCGGAATTGGCGGGATCGGAATGAGCGCGGTCGCAGAGGTGTGGTGCGCACGCGGTGGTTCGGTGTCCGGGTCGGATCTGCACGACTCCCCAATTTTGGAACGTTTGCGGGCAGCCGGCATTCACGTCGCCCTGGGCCATGCTCCTGAACATCTTGAGCAGGCACAGGCGCTGGTTGTGTCGACCGCCGTCAAACCGGATAACCCCGAACTGCTTGAGGCCAGTCGCCGTGGACTGCCCGTTTTTCACCGGTCACAGGTGCTTGGCGCCTTGATGCGCGAAAAATGCTCGGTGGCGGTGACCGGGACGCATGGAAAGACGACGACGACCGGAATGCTGGCATCCGTGATGTTGGCGGCAAAGCTTGACCCAACAGTGCTTCTGGGTGGAGAGTTGCCGCTGATGTCCGGAAATGCCAGGGTAGGCGCCAGTCAGTTCTTGGTGGCGGAGGCGGACGAAAGTGACAAGTCGATCGTCAACCTGAGTGCGCAATGGGTCATTATCACGAATGTGGAGGGCGACCACCTCGAGCATTATCGGGATATCGAAGAAATCTATGAAGTTCTCGCCCGCTTTATCAATGGACTCACGTCTGATGCCGCGGTAGTTGTTTGCTTGGATGATGCGGGTGTCCAACGTCTGATTCCGATGCTTGAACGACGTGTCGTGACGTACGGTTTTGATGCCGGCGCCGATTGGCTGGTTCAGGATGTGGTCATGGAAGCAGGCCATTCGCGCTTCAGTGTCAATGCTGTTCCTCTGGAATTGAACGTGCCTGGCAGGCACAACGTCTTGAATGCGGTTGCAGCGTTTGTCGTGTCTCAATCATTGCAGATTCCGGTTGACGCGATTCGAGCGGGACTGTTGGCTTTTGGCGGGGTGAACCGTCGTTTCCAGACAATGGGTTGTGCTGACGGTGTTAGCGTGATTGATGATTATGCACATCATCCCAGTGAAATTCGTGCAACATTGCAGGCGGCTGCATTGTATCAGAAACGTGTTCACGTGGTGTTTCAGCCGCATCGTCATTCCCGTCTCGAAGCGTTGCTGACTGATTTTTCACAAAGTTTCGATGGCGCTGCATCGGTCACGATCCTTGATACCTATGCGGCGGGTGAAGCGCCTCGAAGCGTGAATGCAGGAACGTTGGCGGATCTGGTCAAACAGGCCTTGCCTGGCGCCCGCACGTGTCATGTGTCAAGTCAGCAACAGGCGGTGCCGCACGTGCTGTCTTTGGCCCAGGCTGGTGATTTCATCCTGTTGTTGGGGGCGGGGGATATCCATTTGATGGCGGAACCTTTGCTTCAGGCGTTGGGATTACGGGGCACCGCGCAGGTACAGACTGCCTGAAGGCGTTGTCATAGGTGGGGTGATGGTTTGATGCGTGTGGTTTTGGTATTGAAAGCGCGCTCACAGTCAAAGGGGAATCGTTTGTGTCCGTGACCGTGCCGAAGGGAGTAAAGACAAACGTCCGGCTTGCGCCTTTCACAACGTGGCAAATTGGTGGCGATGCCCGCTATTTTTTTGAGCCTGATTCGTGTGATGCGCTGCAGTCGGTGATTGATTGGGCTCGGCAAGCGGCGGTTAAGTGGGCCATCTTGGGTCGCGGAAGTAATGTGTTGATTGCCGATCATGGTTTTGATGGACTGGTTGTTCGGACTGGCGGAGCGATGACCCGCGTGTCATTTGAACGTGATACGGATGGCGTCGGATGGATGCGGGCGCAGGCAGGGGTACCTTTGGCGGCGATGGTGATGGCCGGACTGCAGGAGGGTTTGGGCGGGCTTGAGCCGATGGTTGGCGTTCCCGGTACGGTCGGGGGCGCTGTTGTCATGCACGCCGGTGCGCATGGCGTGACCATCTCGGAAGGATTTGAGTCAGGTCGGGTGTTGCTGGCTGAGGGTGATGTGGCGAGCTGGACGCGGGATGAGTTTCGTTTTGGCTATCGTCACAGTCGTCTGTTGGATGAGCCAGGTGTTTTTTTGGAAGGTGTCTGGAAGATGCGAGACGTCGAACGCACGGAGGCCCGTCGTCGCGTGGTTGAATTGCAGCAGTGGCGTCATCAGCGTCAACCGACCAACTTTCCTTCGGGGGGCAGTACGTTTCGCAATCCAGGTGAGGGTTTGCCCTCGGCCGGTGCGATGATTGAGCAAGTGGGGGGCAAGGGCTTGCGGGTTGGGGGTGCGGAGGTGTCCGAGAAACACGCGAATTTTATCGTTAACCGTGACCGTGCCTGTGCCGAGAATATCAACGCGTTGATAATCGAGCTGCAACAGCGTGTTTGGCAGCATTTCGGTGTATGGTTGGTGCCGGAAGTGGTTGGATTGGGAATGGCTGTTGGTGACATTCGCTGAACAAGAATCATTGGTTCCGAGTGTTCGTGTTGCGGTTGCCAGCCGTCGACGCAAACGGATGTGGCGACGCTTGGTGGATTTGCTGCAATTTGTTTTGGCGCTTTCGTTGGCATACGGAATCTACAGCTTCTGGGTGGCAGACTTTTGGGCGTGGCAGGGGAATATACAAACGAGTGGACACCGTTTGGTCAGTCGCGCTGATGTGTTGGCTCGTCTCTTTGTGCCACCCAATCGTGCGTTATATCGCCTTGACCCCGAGTGGATCCAGGCGCAGTTGAGTGTGATACCGGCGATTGAGCGGGTTGAAGTGCGACGCTGGTTGTTTCCTGCTCGCATTTCGATCAAGATTCAGGAGCGGCGTCCGATGTTGCGCGTACAGAGTGTTCGCGGGGGCGGCGCGTTTTTTTTGGATCACCACGGTGTGGTCTTCGGTGCGGCGGCCGTGCCGTTGACCCCCCGTTTCGCCTTGAAGGCAATCATGATGGAGGGGCCAGGCGAACGGGTGACGGAGGCTGATGCGCGATCCTTGCGTGCGCTGCTGGCGGCTTGGCCAGCGGGTGTGTCAGGCCGACTTGATTTGCGGCGCTGGAACGACGTTTATGTTCAGATTGGTGAATGGCCAGTTCGGCTTGGGCGGCTGGAGGCGGTCGAATTGAAATTGGGGTTGCTTCAATATTTGCAACCGGCTGTGAAGCGCTATCGTGAGCGTTTGAAGTACCTTGATTTTCGCTATGTTGAAAGCCCGAGTATTGTTCTCAAGTCGGGCGATCGGTTGATAACGGAACAAGCGAAGGCAAAACCATCCCCTTCCGCTTCGCCGCCCATCGTGAAAATGAGTCCAACGCCGTGATGCAGTGGCCGCTCTCGATCAGCTTGATGGCCTTGGTCTGCGGTGTGTTAATCGCGGCCCAATTTCGTGCCGAGTGGGGTTATCGCCGCGATATCGCCGACGTCCCGAGCCGGCGTGTGGAGGACCTTGTCGTGATGCTGAAAGAAGCGGAGCAAGAGAATCGGCGGTTGACGCAACAGTTGATGGCGTTGCGTGAGCGTATCAAACATCCAGAACAAGGCGTGCGGGCAAATGATACCGTGTTGCCGAAACGGTGGTTGGCCTTGCAGGGCCCTGGCATCGAATTGACTGTGGCAGACAGCGTCACGCCATTGTCGCAGGGGGAAAATCCAAACATTGCCATTGTGCATAATGAGGACTTGTTAAAATTGGTCAATGAGTTGCGAGCGAGTGGCGCCGAGGCGATCGCAATCAATGACCAAAGGCTGGTCGAGACAACTGAGATAAGTTGCGCCGGGCCAACCATACTGGTGAACAAAACGCGTCTGGTTCCTCCTTTCATCATTCGGGCGATTGGCGACCCGGATACCATGGAGGCGGCGTTGCGGTTGCGTGGTGGTGTCGTCGAATACTTGCAATTCTACCGGATTCAAGTTAGCATCTTCAAGAAAAATGAGGTGATTGTGCCCGTTTATCATGGCGCCCCTGTTTACCGATACGCCAAATCTGGCGTACGCCCCAACAAGAAACCATCGTGACCACTTCGTTCATCTTGCCTGTTTTTGCGCTCGGAGTGGGTGTGGCGTTGGGGGCATTTGCGCCCGTCACCATTCCGCATGCGGTTGCCAAATATACGGCCGTTGCAATTTTGGCCGCCCTCGATACCGGTTTGGGTGGGTTTCGGGCAGCATTGGAAGGGCGTTTTGATTCGGTTGCCTTTATCAGCGGGTTTACCTTTAACTCGTTACTGGCGGCGGCATTGACCTATTTGGGGGATCTGCTGGGTATTGATCTTTATGTTGCGGCGGTTGTGGTGTTTGGGGTTCGGTTGTTTGATAACTTGGCGGTGGTGCGACGGATGGTACTTAATCGTTTCCTGTCGTAGTTCGTTAGGGTGAGATTTGTGGTAGGATCTTCGAACTGGAAAAATTTCAAGGAGCGCCGGTTGTTGCGAGGAAAGGGTTTCTTGCGGCTCTGCGGCAGTGAGGGTGCCTGATAAGATGGACAAATTGACGAACAACGCGGACATCAAGGTCATCGGAGTCGGGGGCGGTGGTTCAAACGCCGTCAATCGCATGATCGCGAGCGGCGTGACCAATGTCGAGTTTTGGACAGTCAACACGGACGCACAGGCATTGGCGCAGTCGCAATCGGAAAAACGATTGCAAATTGGATCCAAGGTGACCAAGGGCTTGGGTGCTGGCGGTCGTCCAATGGTTGGGCAAAAAGCGGCTGAGGAGAGTCGCGAGGACCTCGTGGCTGCGTTGACCGGTGCTGATATGGTTTTTATCACGGCGGGTATGGGTGGCGGAACTGGTACGGGTGCAGCGCCGGTGGTAGCAGAGGTTGCGAAGGAAGTCGGTGCTCTGACGGTTGCCGTGGTGACGCGGCCGTTCACCTTCGAGGGCAAGCGTCGTGCTGAACAGGCTGCTGAGGGCATCAATGCCATCCGCGAGAAGGTTGATACGCTGATCGTCATTCCGAACGACAAGTTGTTGCACGTTGCAGATAAGCGTACGACCATGCGCGAGGCGTTTCAGTTGGCCGATGATGTGGTGCGCCAGGGTGTGCAGGGGATATGTGACATTATCACGATTCCGGGTGAAATGAATGTCGACTTTGCGGATGTCAAGACGATTATGTCCTCGGCTGGTTCGGCCTTGATGGGTACGGGGACGGCGTCTGGTGAGGGGCGTGCAGTCGAGGCGGCGCGTGCAGCCATCAACTCGCCGTTGCTTGAGACAAGTATCAACGGTGCGACCGGTGTGATCTTCAATGTGACCGGCGGTATGGATGTGACCTTGGCGGAGGTCAGTGATGCGGCGGAAGTGATTTATGGGTCAGTGAACTCGGATGCGATGATCATCATTGGTCTGGTCAATGACGAGCGGTTCAAGAATGAGATCCGCATCACCGTTATTGCGACGGGATTTGATCAGAACAAGTCAGCGCAATCGCCTGTTTTGCCATCACGATCGATTGCCGCTGCGAGTATTGAGACGCCGGTGAAGGAGACGAATGGTTTGGCGTATCTTGGCAACGTTGGTACCGGCATGGGCCCAGACAAGCCACAGATTCCGGATTTTTTGAATAACCGGAACAAACAGCGATCTGGTCAGTAGGTCGTTGGTTTTAACGCCAAGCCGATGAAGCCTCTCGTCGTGTCAGGCGAGGGCTTTTGCGCGAAAGGGATTGCTTGTGGATACGACGAAATCAGGTCTTGATGCGACGCAGTATGATTACAAGCAGACGTTGTGTCTCCCTCAGACCGCCTTTCCGATGAAGGCGAATTCGGTGCAACGCGAGCCTGATTTTCAGGCGCGCTGGGATGCCATGGGATTGTACGGGAGAATGCAGGAGCGTCGGGCTGGCGCGCCGACGTTTATGTTGCATGATGGCCCGCCATATCTCAGTTCAGGGCAGATCCATTTGGGTCACGCCCTCAACCGCGTGTTAAAGGATATCGTAATTAAATACAAGTCGATGAATGGCTTTCGTGCGCCGTTTGTACCGGGTTATGACTGCCATGGTTTGCCCATTGAAAATGCGGTGCTGAAAGATGTTGAGGGCGGGCGTCACGCGATGTCAGTGCTGGAATTGCGCGCGAAATGCAAAACGTTTGCGTTGAAGAATCTTGATGGTCAGCAGGCGCGTTTCAGGCGGTTGGGAATACTCGCTGATTGGGAGCACCCATATCTGACGATGGATCCAGATTTTGAGGCACGTCAGATTGGCGTGTTCGGTGCGATGGCTCAAAAGGGCTATATCTACCGCGGGCTGAAGCCTGTGTACTGGTGCCCGGGGTGCGAGACCGCTTTAGCTGAGGCAGAGGTTGAATATCAGGATGGCTATGTGTCACCGAGCATTTATGTCAAATTTCCGCTCAAGATGACGTCGCAGGCGATGTTGGCGCGTCTTGGCCGGATCAGCGAACCCGTACATTTTGTGATTTGGACCACCACACCCTGGACTTTGCCTGCCAACCTTGGGATAGCCGTTCATCCTCGCCTGAAGTACACACTGCTTAAAACCGAGGGTCACGGTCATTTGTTGGTTGCCACGCAGCTTGTGGAGCGCTTTTTGGCCGAAACGAATCTTGTCGGTCAGGCACTGGATGAGTTTGTGGGGGCGGAGTTTGAACTGATGCAGGCGCAGCATCCGTTTTTGCCGCGCACCAGTTTGGTTGTTTTGGGGGAGCATGTGACCGCCGACTCAGGGACAGGGGTGGTTCACACGGCGCCTGGCCACGGGTTGGAAGATTATGAAGTGGGCAAGCGTTATCATTTGCCGGTGTTCGCACCTTTGAACGCGCAGGGGGTGTTTACGGATGAGGCGGGTAAGCTGGTTGCTGGCTTGCGGTACAACAAGGCTAATCCCGTGGTTATCCGTCACTTGTCCGAGACTGGATTTTTGCTGCATGAGGGCAGCTTGCGTCATAGCTATCCGCATTGTTGGCGTTGTCACAAGCCCGTTATTTACCGCGGGACGGAACAGTGGTTCTGTTCGGTAGAGGGATTCCGTGAGCAAGCGTTGGCTGAGATAAAGCGGGTCAAGTGGATTCCTGCAACTGGGGAACGGCGCATAGCGAAAATGGTTGCAGACCGTTCGGATTGGTGCATCAGTCGTCAGCGCTCGTGGGGTGTTCCGATTCCCATTTTTTATTGTGAGGCGGATCATGAAGCCTTGTTGACGCCTGAGTCGATTGCGAGTGTGCAGGAGCGTTTTGCCAAGGAAGGCTCTGATTCGTGGTGGCGGTATGAGGCGTCGGATTTGCTACCTGCGGGGATCGCGTGTGGACGTTGTGGGGGCACACGTTTTCGGAAAGAGCAAGATATCATGGATGTCTGGTTTGATTCCGGTAGTAGTCACGCGGCGGTGCTTGCAGGGCGTTCGGATTGCAGTTGGCCAGCTGATGTCTACCTTGAGGGGACGGATCAATACAGGGGTTGGTTTCAATCGTCATTGTTGACTGCTGTCGCGAGTCGCGGCCATGCACCGTATCGCACGGTGGTGACACACGGGTTCACGGTTGATGAGCATGGACGCAAGATGTCCAAATCGATCGGGAACGTGATTGAGCCTGCGAAAGTGATTGAGCAGTACGGAGCCGATATTTTGCGGTTATGGGTCGCGTCGGTTGATTACACGCATGATGTGCGTGTGAGCGATGCCAACTTGAAGCAGATGGCTGAGATTTATCGCAAGATTCGCAACACGGCTCGCTTTATTTTGAGCAATCTCCACGATTTCGACCCCGAGCAAGACAGGGTCTCCGATGCGCAACTGGCCTCGATTGACCGCTATGCGTTGCATCGCTTGCAAGAGTTGATTATGGAAGTGGGTGATGCGCTGGAAGCGTATGAGTTTTTCCGTTTTTATCAAGTGATTCAGAATTATTGTGTGATTGATCTTTCCAGTTTTTATTTTGATATTCAAAAAGATACCCTTTACGCGGAAAAAGCGAATGGAAATCTCAGACGGTCCGCCCAGACTGCGCTTTATGATATTCTGCTGGTTTTCACGCGCTTGATTGCGCCTGTTTTGTCGCATTTGGCAGAAGATATCTGGCAGCATGTGCCAAGCTGCGGTACCAGTCGCGCGGAGAGTGTCTTTTTAGTGGATTGGCCTGTTGCAGATGCGTCGCGTATGGACAGTGTGTTGAAGGGTGAGTGGGAACAGGTGATGGCGTGGCGCCCTGAACTCCTCAGGTCGCTCGAGGAAGCGCGACAGGCGAAGTTGATTGGGTCAAGCCTGGAGGCCCAGGTTCATTTGGCCACGTCGGACGGCGAACGCCATGTACACTGGCAGACACTCGGTGCGGAGGCCATCAGACGGATTGCGATTGTATCTCGGGTGGTGCTTTCGCCACAGCCCATCGCAGATGAGACGGTGCCGATTCGATGCGTGGTATCGGTTGCGCCTGGTGCAAAGTGTCAACGTTGCTGGGTGTGGTCGGAATCAGTTGGGTCTTGCGCTGAGCATGACACTTTGTGTCAACGGTGTGTGGGTGCGCTTGACGTGCGATAAACGGTCGTTGCAGAGGCTGGCTCGGTTGGGAGACCGTTGTGACGGAATTGCCTGATTCGCGATACGGTTGTCGAGAGGGTTTTTCTGACGGTCAGGGGCTGCCTGTCGATGAATCCGGATCTTGGTTGGCGCTGGGGAAACAGCGGCTTGTGACTGGTGATGGTGCTGGGGCACGTGAATGTTTTTTTGCCGCCTTGGCTTTGGAACGGCGCGATGCGTTGGCTTGGTTGGGGTTGGGGCAGTCCTATCTGGCTGTTCAGCCACCCCGTCTGGGCCTTGCTGCAGAGGCTTTTGCCGAAGCGCTTGCGTTGGATGAGCGTTTGGTGGCGGCATACCTTGGTTTGGCTTCAGTCGCTGAGTTACGTGGCGCTTGGTCCGAAGCCTACGCATTGTGGATCAGTGCCCTGAGCGTATGCCACACAACGCCGGAAGCGTATGCCGGGTTGGTTCGTTATCACGAAAAAATGGGAGATGGACCACGCGTGTTGGCCGTCATGACAGATTGGCTGTTGTCTGGTTGTGCCGACCTGCTCGTGCTTGAGCAATTGGTTAACTTGGCACCTGCGCACGACGCTATCTCTGATGCCTTGGAGGTATTGGCAAAACTGTTCGAACAAGAGACATTGGCGGTTGAATGGTTAGCTGGTGTCGGGCGATCGTTTCAGTTACTGGGTCAGTTGGAATGCGCGCGCGCGGCCTATCAACGCGCAGTGAACCGTCAGCCGAATCATCTGACGTCGTGGCGAGCCATTGGGCAGATTGAGATGGCGTTGGGCCACCTGTCACAGGCACTCACAGCTTTCCAAACGGTCTTCAGCCTGAGTCCCACAAGCGCTGAATCCGCGTATGACCTGGCGGTTGCGCAATTAGAAAATGGCTTGCACGCCGATGCGGTTGGCAGTTTTGGCAAAGCGCTGTTACTTGCACCCCATTGGGTGGAAGCGCGAACGGGGTTGGGATGGGCGATGTTGCAAGACAGCCGTTATTCTGGTGCCCGTGCCTGTTTTGAATTGGCTCTGAGTGTGCAGCCAACGCATGCGCCGGCTTGGGATGGGCTTGGTACGACCTTTTGGAAATTGGGGCAACTGGATCAGGCCATCGAATCGATGCAGCGGGCGTCTGAGTTGACGCCCTTCGAGTCGGGCGATGGTTATCGGGAAAAATGGGGTATGTTGCTGACAGCTCGGGCGGAAGGCGCCACCGGGCGGTAGAACGGATGTGGCCTGAAGTCCCGGTTTTGTAACGTTAGCGGAAGCTCGCGGTTCTGTGTTCAACGTTGATTGGCAAGCAACGTGTCGTCGTCACGAGTTCATTTGCTGATATACCGTGACACGGCTGTTTCTGTTCAAAACGTGTGTAGTAAACTCAACAACATCGGGCAGTCACCTGCTGTTGTTTACTGATAACCAACGTTTGACGGCCAATCAACGCTTTTTTGTTTAAGTGGTGGTGAGAGGAGGCACCAGGCGATGCAGGAGATAGAAATCGTGATCACATCAGAAGGTGCGATTCAACTGGATGTTCGTGGCGTGACGGGGCCAGCGTGCTTGGCCTTGACTGAATCACTTGAGCAAAGTTTGGGATTATTGAAAGCGCGTCAGTTCAAGGGTGAGTATTATCAAGTTGCTGAAGCTCAGGGCTTGCAGCAGTGGTTGCAGCAAGGTCAAAGCGGTGAAGCGTGAAGCTCAGCCCAAATCATCGCATTGTTGCAGGGCCTGAAGCCAAGGCAAAGTGTTTGTGCTTGGGTCGTGCAAACAGGCGTGTAGCAAAGCGAGGGCTTCTGGCGTGCTGCCGTGCGCTTCTGCGAGTTTCAAGCCACGGTCACCATGCTGGTGGTAAATCTGAAACCAGGGTTTTTGCTGTGCCCAGTGGGTGAGCATGGGGTGGTGTGTGGCGATGACACAGGCGATGCGCATCCAGAGTCTGAAGTCGGCGGGTTTTCCACAATCGTGCAGCAATGCGGCTTCGAGTGCGAAGCGGGGTGCGTTGCGTCGTTGCATTCGTCGTGCGACGCGGATGGCGTGGGCTTGGTCAGGCAAACTGAGGGAGCAAAACAGGGCTTGCTGCTGGGGGTTGAGAATGGTTGCGATAAAATCGCTGTCGTGGGGGGATGTTCTGGGAAATAGGTAGTACATTACTTGACGGATGCGCAGCCACATGGCTTCAAACCGCTTTGATGATCAATTGGCGCACTGATTGGTTAAGCAGCACGAGCGGTTGGTTGAGTGCTGGCACGAAAACCATCAACAAGACGATCAGGATGCCGTATGGTAGCAAGGCTTCGTAGCGTGCTCGGTGACGTTCCGGGATGAGATTGGCGATTAAGTGCCCCCCGTCAAGTGGCGGAACAGGTAGCATGTTGAAAACGGCAAGCGTGACATTGAGGCTGAAGCCGGCAAGCAAGAGACTGGCTTCTGGTGAGGGTTTGGTTGTCGCATGGGTGTACAGCCACAGTGTCAGCCAGGCAAGAAGCAGGTTGCTTGCGGGGCCTGCGAGCGCGATCAGGCACTCAGCCAGGCGCGGGTGGCGTAAATCCCAGGTTGTTACGGGCACTGGT
The DNA here is from genome assembly GCA_040400605.1 of Candidatus Sericytochromatia bacterium. Lineage (GTDB taxonomy): Bacteria > Cyanobacteriota > Sericytochromatia > S15B-MN24 > JAQBPE01 > JBBAPZ01. The sequence continues at coordinate 56,600 of JBBAPZ010000007.1, read as the reverse complement.
TTGGCCCATCCAAATCCGGCGAACAAAAGACACAGGGTACCGATTGGATCCAAGTGGGCGAGCGGATTGAGGGTGAGGCGACCGTGACGCTGGGGGGTGCGATCGCCTAACGTATGCGCCACCACGGCGTGAGCGAATTCATGAACCGTGATCGAAGGAACGAATAACACAAGCAAAATGACAAGGTGTGTCAGATTTGAATCAATCACGTCCACGGGATGCTTCTCCACGCGCAGCCGTTTCGGCTTTAAGAAAGGTATCGAGCCACGCTTTTTCCGCCGACTTGTCTGGCAATGGGTGGGTTAATTTGGCTTCAAGGAGGGCATCCAGAATTTCTGCGTAGCGGGGACCGGGCGTGAGCCCAAGGCGCATCAGGTCGGCACCTGAGTGCTCGACGGCCTTGGAGCGCCAGTCGCGACGAAAGTGGCGGAGCCAAGGCGAGATGGGGTGCGATCGCCCAAGCACCATGACGGCGAGAATGGCCCAGTCATCAAACCGTTGTAACAAACGATGAATGCGGCTGGCACTGGATATGCCCTTTGACCATTCCTCAAGCGCTTCAATCGGAGCCAAAATTCTGTTCCAGGCGGTCCTACTGAATTGCAGACTCCGCAAGGCTTCTTTTTGTGCGGTTGATGGCAGCCTTTCAAGCAAGACACTTAAATACAAAGCGGAACTGCCGCTTGGATCCAGTTTTGCAGTTAACGCGAGCCTGTGGGCGAGACGCAATGAGCGACGGGTGTGTGAGGCCAACGTCAATTCCGGGTGAATGAGGCTGAGTGCCCCCAAATCATTCAGCCTGTCAAGCGCTTGGAGAGGATGAGGCAGGCACAAGATGCGTTGTAACTCCTGCATGACGCGTTTGCTGCCGAAACCGGCAAATTGCCTATTTTTGAGCGTCGTGCGCGCAAGTTGCTCCGAACCGGGTTCGAGGCGAAAACCGAGTTGACTTTCAAAGCGAACGGCACGCAAAACACGGCTGGGGTCTTCGACAAAACTGAGGTTGTGCAAGACTCGTAGTTGCTTGTCGTCCAAGTCCTGCAGGGCGTCGAAAAAGTCAAGCAACTGGCCAAAAGGCGGTGGGCTTAACTGGATGGCCAGGCAATTGATGGTGAAGTCTCGGCGTGCGAGGTCTTGTTTGAGTGAGCTGAACGCAATGTCAGGCACGGCACCGGGCCGGGCGTAATATTCGGTGCGTGCGCTTGCCACATCGAGGTGGCGATCGCCTGTGAGGTGGATGCGGGCAGTCCCAACTGCCTCATGTATTTGCAGTTGGGCGCCTGCTAAAACCTCGGTCAAACGGCGTGCGAGATCAATGGCCGAACCTTCCACCACGAGATCGATATCAGGATTGTCGTGCCCCAATAAAAGATCCCGGACAGCCCCGCCCACCAAATAGACGCGCTCCATACCGGACACACCGGCAACCAGCTCAAGCAACTGACAGTCTTCTTCACGCCACTGCCTGAGCAAGCGCTGCTTGATTGGCTGAACACGCTTCTTGACAACTTGCTCCCCTGACAAGCGATGCCCATAACGGATACGCAAGACATCCGAGCGCGTCACGATACCGAGCACCGCGCTGTTTTTGATCACGGGCATGCGGCCAATATCGTGACGCCCCATCAAGCGTTCAATGTCAGTCAGCGTGCAATCTGGGGGGATGCTGACCACTCGTCGTGTCATCCAGTCCGAAACGGGTGTTTCCGCTAAACCGTGTCGCAGACCTTTGGCCACGTCGCGCTTGGATAACACTCCTTTTAACCGACCTGTTTCATCCATGACCAGCAACGCCGAGTGTCCAAGGCGCTCCAAAAGCAGGTTGGCCTGAGAAAGCGTTTGGGTTGGTGCAATGCTTCGGACAGGCGCACTCATCATGTCCATTGCACGCGGTGTTGAAGGGAGTGCCCGTTGGAGCGCGTCGCGCAGTTCGATGACGATGCGCTCGAGGGGTTGGTCACGCACCAACGCGGAAACGGCCCCGGCGTGCCCTTTTGCGTTCAAGAACGCCAGTGTCTGTCTCAGATCAAGCGCCGGAAGTTGGCTTCGTGCAACGACATTGACCACGTGGGGGCGCATGGCGACAGCGATGATGATGACGTCAGCGTGGGTTTCTTCCTGCAGAAGTTCGGTGATCAGCGCCAACCCGTCAACGTGTGTCTCGTGGGAACAACTGGCCAGAAACACATCGTGTTCGTCCTGCGCCACGGTGACGCCACAGGCGCGCAGTTTCTCCTGAAGGTCTCTTTGCTTGTGGCTAAGCTGAGGTTCTGTATAATGCTGAATCAAGGTGAGGTCGGCACCGTGCTGCAGCAAATAGGCCGCCGCCAGCAAATCATCAGAACACGTGCCGGGATAACTGAAACGACCCGTGTCCGCATAGATGCCGATGGCCATCGTGGTCGCCTGAATTGGCGATATGGCACACCCTTTTTCACGAAGTGCCTCAATGAGCAAGGTGACGCAGGCGCCGACGCGACGCGAGCTACCCGCTGGCACCAGGAGATCGCCGTCTTGAATGGGGTGGTGATCATAAACGACCCATTCCACATCGTGGCGTTTCAACAACGGTGCCGCGTCTCCCAATCGTTCGGGACGCCGCGTATCGACGACGATGACGCGGTGCACATCGTTGAGATCGACCTCGTCGATGCGTTTGAGGCCGAGTTCGTCCCTGTGTACCGAAACGAAGGACGCAACCCGTGCATCCAGTTGGCTCTGCAAAAAAGGTACGGCCCCATCATGCAGCAGTGATGCCGCGATGGTGGAAGCCAGCGCGTCAAAGTCGGTTCTGGTGTGAGCGACAACGAGATCCAAAGTGCGTGACGTCTTTCACTGGATTGGGGCGCATCGAATCAGACAGGTAAGTCCGTCAACCAGGTCAGTTCGTAACCGCTGGCCAATTCTGCTTTGGCCAGTACCGGCAGATCGGGCAAGTCCTGCTCAAGCAGGCGCCTCAGGTCACTGCGGATACCACCGGGCGCAACCAAAACGGCAGGCAGCCCCATATGACGGGCGTGATCCAGTTGCCGCGTCACGCGTTCAACCAATTGCCGATGAGCCGGTTCGCCAATGGTCATGGTACGAAGCAGATCGCTTGGCACGTCGAAGGGAATCGCATGCAGTCGTGCCTGCCCATCGGCAAAGGCAGCGCTGATCTGCCGGGCCAACCCCACGCGTACCAGTCTGGTCAATCCATCAGGTGTTGTTTCCTCCCGACTGGCATCACTCATCAACTCCAGAACAAGCGGTAGATCCAGCAAGGCAACCTGTTCGCGAAGCAGATTCTGAAGTACGCCTTGGATAAGTCCCACATTGAGTTGCTTTTCAACTTCATCCACCGTTCTCGGACACTCTCGGCGCGCGCCCTCCAACATCCGATAGGTTTCTTCACGGGTTAGCAGTTCATACAGATGGCGCCGAAGCAACGTTTCAATATGCAAGGCCATGACAAAGGCCGCATCCAGCGCATGATAACCCAACAAGTGCGCCCGCCCTGTATCTTGTTCCGCTATCCAGATGCCCCAACGACCGGAACGTGCATCCCGCGCCACCTCGCCTGGCAGATCATCCGCCCCGTCGCCGTGTTCTTGCACCGCAAACAAGTGCTGCGGCTTGATCGTACCTGAGCCGACATTCAGACCGCGAAGATGCAACTGATACTCAAAAGGCGCCAGATCCATTTTCAGGCTAAAGTGAATCTGTGTCGGAGCGAAACCCATCGCACGCCTGACGACGTCCGGCACCTCCATTACCTTGTCACGGAACGTACCCAACGCCTCCCACAATTCGGTCCCAAGCGTGATAACGACCGGTAGCAGCGGTGTTGCGCCACTTAGATGCCCCTTTTGGCTAAGTCGGTTGATCCACTCGACATGGCGATTGGAAGCCAGTGCGCCCACCGCAACGCCCGTTGCAACCAAAGCCAACCATCCCAGTGCTGAAGATGCCCGAGCCATGAAAAAACCCCCAGACTTTTGAATTGCCCCAGCCCATGATGCAAGCCTGACGCCATGATACTACAAGCGGTGCGCAAGACGCACTCCTGATACCAACATCAAAAAATCGGCAGATGCGCCGCCCGAATGACAACCACCAGACCTGCCCGCAAGGGTGACAAGACCGCGCTCGAGAGTTGAAACCCGCCTTGTTGCAGCCAGCATTCAATGACCAATCAACGAAGCTGATTGCGGCTCGTTCAGCGGCTGTCCGCCTCCTGCTCGGGCAATACCAGAGCGCCCATCAAACCGGCGTCATCGCCAAGCGTGGCTGTCCGGAGTGTCATCCTGTCAATTGGCATCAATCGAACCCTCTGGCGCAAAGCCAGTCGCAGCGGCGCAATGAGTGCATCACCGGCACGGGCCACGCCGCCACCGATGATGAGGCAGTCAGGAGAAACGATATTGATCGCGTTTGCAAGCCCCACCCCAAGCCAAGTGACGGCTGTTTCCCAAATATGGCGCGCCTCCGGCTCGCCGGCAGCCGCCGCGACGGCAACATCGGTTGCCCGCAAGGCCTGGCGATCGCCGCGACACAGTCGCCAGAGTTCGGGTGTGCGAAGGTGATCAAGGCGTTCCGCCGCCGCCCGAACGATCGCGGTGCCGGAAGCAAGTGCCTCAAGGCAACCCTCATTGCCACAACCGCACGACGGACCACCAAAGGGCATCACGGTCTGGTGACCCAGTTCACCGGCACCGGAGCGAAAACCACGCCAAAGGCGGCCATTCAAAACAAGGCCGCCACCAATCCCCGTGCTGACAGTCACGTACATCATGGCGTCCGACCCGCGGCCCGCGCCCAATTTGAACTCGCCCCAAGCGGCGGCGTTCGCATCGTTTTCGACCAGCACACTGACACCGAAAGCCTCTTGCAAACGGTGGCGAAGGGGCACTGCATCCCATCCAGGAAAGTTAGGAGGGGAAAGCAAGAGGCCGCTCACGGGATCAAGCGGCCCAACACTGGCCACATTAATCCGGGATAAGGTGCCAGCTACCTGGTCGCGTAACTGGTTGACGGTTGCAATCATCTCCGCGATGACTACCTCAGGACCCCGGTCGGGCCTCGTTGTAAAACGGGCCCGCGTCAGAACCGTGCCATCGGGTTGGCCAAGCGCGATGGCGCACTTGCTGCCACCAAGGTCAATGGCCGCAATCATCGGGCTTCACACCCCGCGATGTCTTTTGCCCAGTCGCGAAGGTAAAGTTCCTGTCCACGACTCTGTACATAATCAACCCGGCATTGACGAACCGCACGGATGGCCTCAGCAGCATCCAAGCCACGCGACCAGATCAGATACGCCGCCAGAAATGTTCCTGTGCGACCAATCCCCGCGTGACAGTGCACGGCTGTGCTTTGCCCGTCTGCAATGGCCGCATCGACAATTCGACAGTACGCCTCCGTCTGCCGATGCTCGGGAATACCCATGTCCCGCACCGGGAAATGGTACAAACGAAAGCCAACGGAATCATGACACGCCAAAGGCTTCTCGGTCAGCGTCACGATGTTTGTGATGCCGCGTTTGCGCAGGCTGGCAAAATCGTCATCCAGACTCGCGGTCGAACCGGGAAGGGCCATACCGGCCAATTGTTCGGGGATCACCCACGTAAAACGGAAAGGCATGGTCGCTGCTTCTTCAAAATGGAGGAAACGATAACCAGCATAACAGTTTTTGCGATGCCATAGAACTCGTGACGTGTGGCACGATACAGTCACGCAGCGCTTTCTGGCCAAAACTTGTGTGACATATAAAAAAACATCAGGCCCTTTGATTTGTTTTCAGGCACCAACTGCCAAGGTTTGATCATCAATTGACGCTTGGCTAGATAGCGCTTGTGCGATGCGCTACCAGGGGATGTTCAAATCTGTGCTCACGACCGATTACTTGCGCCGATTGGTGCGCGAGTGGTGATGGTTGACACGTCGCTCCACGACCAGGTAAGGCTTGAAAGCATGGCTGACAATCCCGGTTGGCAACCGAGGCGGGAGACGCTTCAGGCGTGCATGCGTCGGACCCGGGTCCGTTTAGACTCATCAGGGGGAAATTGCATCAGTCGGGCCGCTTTCCGGGAAGCAGTGTACCCTGATGGGGTTTGGCGTTCGGCTGGAAGGGTGTCGGTACTTTGCGGACGCTTGTTGGTAGTGTTATCATGCCTCCCGTTAGCAGCCTTTCATTGTTGTATCGAAAAGAGATTGTGTTCATGATTTCATCGAATGATCTGCGCCCCGGTAAGACGATCATCGTCGATGGGAACCCCTGTTCCGTCATCGAATTTCAACACGTCAAGCCCGGTAAGGGGGCAGCGTTTGTTCGGACCAAACTCAAGAATATGAAGGGTGGCGGAACGGTGGAAAAAACCTTCCGCGCTGGTGAGATGATCGCGATGGCGAATCTTGACAAACGCGAAATGCAGTATATGTATGAGGCGGTTGGCGAATACAACTTCATGGATCAACAGACTTTCGATCAGGTGACGCTTGGTGCCACACAACTCGGAGACACCGTCAAATGGTTGAAAGAGGGCATGATTGCGCAGGTGTTGTATTTTGGTGACACCGTGATTGGTGTTGATATCCCTAACATGGTTGAACTGGAAGTGGTTGAGACCGATCCGGGTGTGCGGGGTGACACGGCGACAGGCGGTTCCAAACCGGCGAAAATGGAGACAGGCGCGGTGGTGGCTGTGCCGTTTTTCATCGAGACCGGTGAGAAGATACGCATCGACACGCGGACCGGCGAGTATTTGGGTCGCGCCTGAGTAACTGTTCTGTGCACGGACTGAATGAACTGGATGCCTGGCTTGAGTGCTTGACGTCCGATCGGGTTGATGCACTCAGCCTGGAACGCAAAGGGTTTTTTATACACGTTGTCAAACGGGTGCAAGACACGTGTCATGCGAGCCCGTTTGATGTTAGCTCGGTGCGGCGGGATGGCGAGGAAACAGGGTCGGTTTCCCCGGCACGGGTGGTGATTCGCGCGCCGCTTTCCGGCGTGTTTTATCGGGCGGTTGCGCCTGAGGCGCCGCCATTCATTGCGGAGGGTGATTGGGTTCGTTCCGGACAAATGGTTGGCTTATTAGAAGCCATGAAGCTCATGAACGAGTGCCGGGCCGAAGTGGCGGGGCGAGTCGCACGCATTTTTGCTGTTGACGGTATGGCGGTGGCGGATGGTGCACCCTTGCTTGAGTTGATTCCTGATGGTGCTGACTGACGCGTTCACTGTTTTTGTCGGGGTGGAACAGCCTGGTGCGCGTGGTGACACTGTTCAGGGGTGGCATTCCGCCGTATGATGGAGTATCTGTGTCGGTCCGCTGCAAAGGTTAGGACTGTGTCGGGTGAGTGGCGCCGGTTGAGCCGCAGGTGGTGGTGTGACCGTTTTTTGATGGCGGCCTTTACGTGCGGCGAATGCCGATGCGCGTTCAAATGAATCTTGGGGAGGGTGATCGTGTTAAACAGTCGTCGGGTTGCGCGGGAATTGGCATTGTTGACGATGTCCCAGATGATGAATCGTGCGGATGGTGGTGCGCCGAGTCTGGGGGAGATGCTGGGCCGAGCGGCGGACATGTTGTCGATGGAGGCGTCGGAGCGATTGCAAGAGGCGGGTGCTGATCTCGTTCGTATCGAGCGTGTCGTGCATGAACGCTATGTCGAGATGCATGACTCGCCGTTGAGCCGGGCAGATGTTGAATCCGTGCTGGGTGCGGTGGGAACCGCGCAAGACGCCATTGAGTTGCTGGGTTCGGCCTTGGAACTGCCTGCAATGGTTGCCATGGCTGGTGCACCTGAAGTGCGGGGGTTTGCGTTGGAGCAGGTTGAGATGTATGTCAGGCACCAAGGTGATGTCGAACAACGCTTGGAGGCCGCGGCACAGAATTGGCGCGTTGAGCGCATGGCCAGTGTGGATCGGGACGTTTTGCGTCTTGCGGTTGCTGAATTGTTGTTCAATCCGGAGATTCCGGTTGAAGTTTGTATCAATGAAGCGGTGGAACTGGCCAAGAAGTATGGCACCGCTGACTCTGGACGTTTCGTGAATGGCGTGTTGTCCCGTTTTGCCGAAGAGGCCGGTGCGCTGCGTCGTGGGCGGCGCCATGTGGTTTAAGCGCGACGCGCGCGCTCAAACGCCTGCTGTACCCAGTGATACGCCCGCAGAAGCAAAAGGGTTGTTGGCCCGGGTTTGGGAGGCTTTGAACAAGCCTGTTTTTGATCAAGATGAAGCGTGGGCAATCAAGACGCGCGAGCGGATTGCCAGGACGCGTCAGGTGTTGATGGATCGTGTCATGGTGCTCATCGCCGGGCGTGGTCGCATCGATGATGATTTGCTTGAGTCGCTGGAAGAAATTTTACTGGGTGCCGATGTTGGCGTGGAAACAACCGAAGCGCTGTTGCAGGAACTACGCCGCCGTGCGCGTGAGGAGGCTTTGGTTCCCGCGCAGATTCCGACGGCGCTCGCGCAGTTTCTGGCCGAACGCCTTGGGGTTGCGGCGCCCTTGCAGGTGGATCCAAACCGGTTGAACGTGCTGATGATTGTTGGGGTCAACGGCGTCGGCAAGACGACGACAATTGGCAAGTTGGCCTGGCGGTTTGAGCAGAGCGGTTTGTCGACGTTGATTGCCGCTGGTGACACGTTTCGGGCAGCGGCGATCGAACAGCTGGCCATCTGGGCTGAGCGGGCGGGAGTTGATCTGGTCAAACACCAGTCTGGAGCGGATGCCGCCGCTGTCGTTTATGACGCGATTCAGGCCGCGCGAGCGCGTGGCAAGAGAGTGCTCCTTGTGGATACGGCCGGACGCTTGCACAATAAAGCCAATTTGATGGAAGAGTTGCGCAAGGTGCGCCGCATCATTGAGCGCGAGGCTTCAGATGCTGCAGTGCAGGTTTTGTTGGTACTTGATGCCACGACTGGCCAAAATGGTGTCAGACAGGCGAGCGTATTTCGGGAGGCCACGGGCTTGACGGGTGTCATTCTGACGAAACTGGATGGAACAGCCAAAGGTGGCGTCATTTTCAGCATTCGCGACGCTTTGGGGTTGCCCGTTCAGGTCGTCGGCTTGGGCGAAGGTTTGAACGACATCGGTGACTTTGAGCCGCAGGCATTCGTTGACGGCTTGTTTGGTCAAACACCCGGGACGTGAACGCCGAGCCTTGGCTGGCACCTGTGGTACAATGAAGATCGCTGGGGATGTGGCGAAATGGCAGACGCGCCAGATTTAGGTTCTGGTACTTCGGTGTGTGGGTTCAAGTCCCTCCATCCCCACTGCTTTTGGGGTGAATCGTTCATTCAGGAGACAAGGCGTGTTGAAGCGGTTCTTTGCGTTGGGTGCGTTTGTTGCGGTGGTTTTGGTGGGTGGAAGACCTGCTCTGGCGGATGCACCGGCCTCGCGCGCCGCCACATTGGCGGATGTGAATCGGTCGGCGGGCAAGGCCGTGGCGTTGGGAAAGCGCGTGTTGCTTAGGACGACGGCGGGAGAGATTGAACTGGTTTTGTTCCCGAAGGTTGCACCCAGAACGGTGGACCAAATCTCGCGACTGGTGTCTTCTGGCTTTTATGATGGGACGACTTTTCATCGTGTGATTCCGGGGTTTGTGGCACAAGGCGGTGACCCGAATTCCAAGACTTTGCCGGCTGGTCATCCGCAGATTGGTACAGGGGATGCGGACCGCAGGATTCCAGACGAGCATGGAAACGGCTTGAAGCATCTGCCCGGTTCGGTTGCGATGGCACATTCGGCGATGCCAAACAGTGCGAGTTGTCAGTTTTATATTGCGCAGAATCGTCTAGCGTTTTTAGATGGCGGCTATACGGTGTTTGGCCATGTCGTTCGCGGCTATGATGTGGTTTTGAAATTGGCGGCAACTGAGGGTCCTGGCGCTCGGAAGACGCCGGATCGCATGAAGCGTGTTGTGCTTAAATGAGGTGTTTTGGTTAGAAAATTATCGCTAAAGAGGGGTGTCCGGTGACGAGTTTGGGTCGACAGTGGTTGAACTTCGGTAACTTGCCGGATGAGATGAGTGATCCTGCGTCTGCGCGGGCGGTGATTATTCCGTTTCCGTATGAAGCCACGACCAGTTATCGTGGTGGAACGAAAGATGGTCCGTTAGCAATTTTGCATGCGTCAGCGCAAGTGGAACTGTATGACGAGGAACTTGACTGGTCGCCGGCGGAAGTTGGCATTGCGACGGCGCAGGTGGTTTGGCCTGGTCGTGCGGATTATGAGCAGCCCTTGGCGCAGTTGGAGGCGGTTTGCGAGACGGCCTTGGATGAGGGGTTGTTTCCGGTGGTGTTGGGTGGTGAGCACGCATTGACGGTGGCGCCGGTGCGTGCGGCGTTGAAGCGGCATCCTGAGTTGGTGGTGTTGCAGATTGATGCGCATGCTGATCTTCGCGCCACTTATGACGATACGCCCTATTCCCATGCCAGTGCGATGCGTCGGATTGTGGATCTTGGTGTTCCTTTGGTCCAGGTGGGCATTCGCAATATATCGGCCGAAGAAATGGCTGATTGGCGCGAAGCGAGGTTTTCGCAAATTTTTTGGGCGCGCGATTATTGTCGGGGCAAGCACTCGGTATCCGAGGTTTTGGACGCATTGGGTGATCGTCCTGTCTATCTGACCATCGATCTGGATGGTTTGGACCCTTCGGTGATACCGGGGGTTGGAACGCCGGAGCCAGGTGGGCTTGGTTGGTATGAGACCCTGACGCTTTTGCGTGGGCTTTTTGGGTCAAAAAACGTGGTCGGTTGTGATGTCGTCGAACTGGCACCGATTCCGGGGCAAAATGTGTCGGAGTTTGCAACAGCCAAGTTGATTTATAAATTGATTGGTTACAAATTTCATGAAGACAATCGACTGGCTTCATTATGATTTGCTTGGGCCGTGCGGGGTACGCGACGGTGATTGGGGCTAGGTTGTGAGGGTCATCAAGTTCGTCTTGTCGCAGACAGATGACGTGGCATTTTCCGCTTGGGCGGGCATTTATGCGCTGGGTGTCGGTTTTTGCGGCCTCAGTCACTATCCGTTGCTGCGGTATTATGCGCTGTGGGGTGGTATCAGACTCGATTGGTTTTATGGTGCGTTGGTTGTTGGTGGGTTGCTGGCTCTTGTACTGGGAGACCGACCGTTATCGGGCCGGCCTGGGGCGCGATTGGGCCTTGTTCAAGGTTGTTTGATCGTCAGTTTGGGCTTGTTGCTTGGTTGGTTCGTGGTTGCTGCCCGTTATGGATGGGGCCCGTGAACGAAGGAGTTTTGTGCCCGTGATCTGAATTCGTGGCTTGTTTGACCACCGGAATCTTTGACCGAGGCTAAACTGGCGACGCATCAGTTGCTTTCCAAGCCCCGCGCATCACGAACAGGCGCTCATTGGGTTGCACTGCGCAACGCACGGATGTTGTCGGCATAGTTGCCCGGGCCATGAAAAATGGCATTCCCTGCGACCAAGACATTCGCACCCGCATTTAAGACCAAAGGGGCCGTGTTGGGGTCGATGCCCCCATCGACTGAGATGTGCACGTGATGGGCGACGGAGTCGGCGATCTCGCGGGCTTGGACAATTTTTGGCAACACGGCGGGTATGAAGCGTTGGCCACCAAATCCGGGATTGACGGCCATGAGCAAGATGAGATCCACTTCGTCGATGATGTGGGGCAATGCGTGCAAGGAAGTGGCTGGATTGAAGGCGACACCCGCCTTGAGGCCGAGACTGCGGATGCGCGACAGGGTTCGATGGATGTGAGGACACGTTTCGATGTGGACGGTGATGCTGTCGCATCCGGCGTTTGCGAACATATCCAGCATTGAATCGGGGTTGGTGATCATCAAATGCGCGTCAAAGGTCAGCCGGCTGTTGGCACGCAGGGTTTTGATGACCGGTGGACCAAAGGTTAGATTGGGCACGAAATGCCCATCCATCACGTCAAGGTGGACCCAGTCTGCCCCCGCCGCTTCAAGCGCCTGTAATTCGCTTGCGAGATGAGCGAAATCGGCAGACAGGATTGAAGGCGCAACCACTGGGGTCAATTGAGCTTCCTTTCAGGTTGCTGGTCAGGAACAAGGTGCGCAAGGGCGGCTTTTGCTGCCGCTTGCTCCGCACTTTTTTTGCTTGGGCCTTGGCCCTCTCCGTGCAGTTGCTGGTGCAGATAAACACCGATGGTGTAGTGTCGGTTGTGCTCGGGTCCTGCCATGCTCAATACCCGATACTCAGGCAGGCAGTTCCAGTGTGCCTGCGTCCATTCCTGCAAGCGCGCCTTATGGTTGTTTTCGCCTTTTGCGTGACGCGCAAGCGCCAGTTCTTCGGCCATCACCCGCACAATGCATTCTCCCGACCGCACAAGGCCAAATTGCAGGTACACGGCGCCAAACACCGCTTCCAACGCACTGGCGGTGATGCTCTCTTTCGCGCGCCCACCGGCCTGACGCTCCGCCCGTCCCAATTGCAGGTGACGACCCAAATCCAAGGTTTGAGCAACACGCGCCAAGGTTGCGTCGCTGACGGCTTGGGCCCGAATTTTGGTCATTTCGCCTTCGCTCAGTGCGCCATCAAGATGATACAGCCAGTCGCTCACCACCATTTTCAAGACAGCGTCGCCCAAAAACTCGAGGCGCTCGTAATTGTCGGTTTTTTCCGCTGAGGAATGGGTGAGCGCCAGCGAGAGCAAGGCTTGGTCGGGTGCTTCAGTAAGCCCGAGTTTTGAAAACAGTTCTGTGTGCGTCAGCGTCATGAGTCACATTGTAACCCGTGTGGATCCAACCTGCATCTGTGAAATCGCTTTGACGTGCGTCGTGTTGGAAGCAACCGATGATGAAAGCGGTAATTTGTATAGTATGATGCCTCGACATGCGTTACATTGTGTTTAACAAACCCTATGGTGTTTTAAGTCAGTTCACGGATGATGGTCATCATCCAGGCTTGGGGCATTATTTGACGATCCCGGGTGTTTATCCGGTGGGCCGGCTTGATCATGACAGCGAAGGCCTGTTGTTGCTGACGGATGATGGTGCATTGGCTCACCGTTTGGCGGATCCACGCTTTAAACAACCCAAGCGCTATTGGGTACAAGTCGAAGGTGTTCCCTCGTGGCAGGCGCTCAAAAGCCTCGAAACGGGTGTGGTAATCCAAGGTCATCAGACCCGTCCGGCGCAGGTGATCCGTGTAGGTGAGCCGCCCGGCTTGTGGCCGAGAAACCCACCCATTCGGATGCGCTTGAGTGTCCCCGACAGCTGGTTGAGCGTGGTTATCACGGAAGGACGAAACAGGCAGGTGCGTCGTATGACGGCGGCGGTTGGTCACCCGACATTGCGGCTGGTGCGTTTTGGTATCGGAAATCTCACCATTGATGAACTGGCGCCTGGTGATTGTCGGGAACTTGCGCCGTCCGAAGTGCAAGCGTTGCGACGTTTCTAAAGGGTCTTTTGATTGTTCACCACAACAGGGACTCGCGTTCTGTTATTAGCAAGAGCCAACGGTCTGATCACCAATCGACACTTTTCTGTATTGACGAATTGCCGCCATTGCAAGGCACAGCCAAAGATGCTGGCGGCATCACGACGCCGTACTTGGGTCAGTGACGGTTGACCAGCGCATTTTGCGTTTGAGTTCGGCGAGGGCCTTCTCACTTAACTGAACCGATTCCTTGCTGAGCATGGCATTGATTGCGTCAACTTCTGTGCGTGATAGCCGGGTACCGCCCAAAATGTGTTCTTCGAAGGCACCATAGCAGAGGGGGGCAACCTTCGAGGCCATCATGGCCAGCACTTCGGCGTAGGCGCGAATTTCGGCTTGCGCGTGCCAATCCAGGCGCAGTCGCAAAAAGTGGAACAGGTTGTGAAGGTCGCACTGCCAATAAATCTGGGTGTATAAATTCTGCGGCAAGAGCATCCGCGCCTGCTCCCGGCTGACCCCCTGTGCAAGCAAACGTTCATAAGCGGCATAGGCATCTGACGCTTGTTGACGCAAGGTGGCAGCACCTTGTTCACCCACCTCTTGCGGCAATTCGCCATCTCCCACCTGTTTGTTGAGTGTGCTCTGTGCACGCAACTGATCGCCTTGCGGCAGATAGAATTCGTCTTCCATGACACTGTAGCGGGCACTCAAACTGTTCAGGCGCGCCGTGCGATGGCGCACCATCTGGGCAAAGACAAACAAGGGCAACTTCATGTGAACCACCAGCACCACCTGCTCGAAGGGACTGGTATGGTCGTTGCGCATCAAGTAATGAATGAGGGATTGGTTTTCACGCAGGGTCCTGGTACCGCCTCCATACGACACACGCGCTGCTTCGACCACGCGATCGTCGGATCCCAGATAATCCACCAAGCGAACGAAGCCATGGTCCAAAACGGGATAGGGTTGATCCAGGAGCGCTTCTGCTTCCGGTACCCGTGCGCGTGCCATCGGTCGTTTCCCCTTTCGTTCGCCACAAACCCATCAGTACTACAATTTCATAGCCTAAAGTTAATTCTAGCATAACCGTCTTGTGGCAGATTTGGCCGATAACGGTGCAAGCGTCTGTCGATTACTGTGAGGTCTTGGTGATGTTTCCACAAATCGATCGTCGAGATGGGTGGGTAACCGACCTGAATCGTTACCCGCATGCGGCGACGCAGGCCACATCGAATCCGGTTCGCATGGATGCGTGGGGATTGGACAAACTCACGTTGTCTCCGGTGCAGGCCCCCCCGAGCCGCCCTGTTGCGCCAAGTGGGCAAGTATCGGGCAGGCCGTTTATGGCCCCTACCCGCGCGCCGGTACTGATGGTCGCGCCTCAGCCGACGTTGCCCTCCGCTCCTGCGGTTGCCCCATTGGGTATGCCAGCGCCGATGGTGACCGTGGTCGCCTCACAAACGCTGCAACCCGGTGCGCCGCCGCCGCCCCCACCGCCGCCCCCGCTTGCCCCACCGCCGCCGCCGCCTCCGCCCCCACCGCCGCCACCGATGATGGTCGCTGCCGCTCCTTTGCCGATGCCGATGTCAGGACAGGCACCAAGTGGTGTTGGTGTGCCTTTTAACCTCCCGTTGGCGATTCCCGGCGTGGTTGTGGGGCCTTTCCCTGGTCAGACGATTGTCGGTGCGCCGGTTGCCTCAACACCTGCGGGTGTGGATGATGCCGTTGCCTCTGACCCGACGGCGTGGCAGCCGCGGGTGGCGGCCCAGGCGGTCTCGGTCTCGGAACTGAAGCGTCTGGGTGCAACTGATAAGCGTGCTTTTTTTGAACGGTTGCGACCGGGTGCGGAGGCGGCGGAACGAAAACATGGGATACCGGCCGCCGTAACGCTTGCTCAAGCGGCGTTGGAGTCCGGATGGGGTGCGCGCGCGTTACCGGGATACAATCTGTTTGGTATCAAGGGTCGGGGCAGTGCGGGTTCGACCAGTTCGGCGACCCAGGAGGTTTATGGTGGTCGTTGGGTGAACACTCGGGATAAATTCGCTGCTTACAGTAACATGGAAGAGGCTTTTGAGGCTCACGGAAAGCTGTTTCACAATGGTTATTATGATCGTGCCGTGGCACAGTATGCACGGGATCGCAACCCCCACGCGTTTGCGCGCAACATCACGGGGGTCTACGCAACGGATCCGAGTTACGGCCAGAAACTTTCACGAATCATGCGTGAATGGAACCTGGCGTAAGCCCATTGCGACGGCTCAAATGCTACACTGACTGGTACCCCATTCTTGGGTGGCGTGTTGATTCACCAGCGCCAGTAGTGGGAACATTCATCCATACAGCAACCGTGGAATTGAGGAGTCTTGAAGGCATGTCAAGGGATGAGATCTTGTCAAAGGTTCGTGCGATCGTGGCTGAACGGCTGGCCTTGGAGCCTGAGGCGGTGCACGCCGATGCCAGTTTCGCCGATGATTTGGGTGCGGACTCACTCGATACGGTGGAGCTTGTGATGGCTTTTGAAGATGGTTTTGACGTCGAGATCTCGGATGAAGATGCAGAGCGAATCACAACGGTCAAAGAAGCTGTGGATTTTTTGACGCAAGTTGTCGCTACCTGACGAAGGGTGGGGTACTTTGCGATGAGTAGTCGTTCACATCCCCGTCAGAGATTTCGCCTCGGTTGTGCTTAATACCCTATGAACCCGTCGAGAGACGTGACTGATTAAAGAAACTAAGCGTGTGACAGCAACGAGTTCCCCCTCGGTTTGAGGAGTCAACAGGCGGTCTATCTCTTTTGGGGGTGCACGAATCAGAACCGAATCAGGCTGCTTGGCGAGGTGGGCTAGTGGCACGGTGGTCATCGCCGTGGTTGCGATCGCCAAGGCTGCACCAACGATCGATTCTCAAGTCCGCCCAGCTGCAGTCATCTCAAGTCGTTGCTCGCTGCCAGGCTTTCATCCCACGCCAGGTTAAGAAAAGATTATTCGTCTCAAAGCCTTATGGCGCCTAATGATCCAGCCATACGCCTTTCAGTTGCCCGGGGCGAAATCTCTGTCATCAGCGTGGCAAAGCAGGCATGAGCGAATGCTGCGCGAAAACGGTTCGCGACTTGCAAGTGGGATTCGTATGTCATCATTTGGAAACGGGTGTAACCGTCGTGCCGCCTTAGCCGTCTGCCACCTCAAACGCCACCACGTTGCGTGCCTCCCGGCTGAATTCGATGCCAACCAGGCTAATCGTGACACCTGGTGCGCGGTATTTTTCAGCGTAGCCCTTGCGTTGCAACTGTGCGATCGCACGGCCCTCCGGCACCTGCTCGACCACCTTGAACGCGAACAGGTAGATGCGATCGCCTGTCCGCAACGCCAAATCGATGCGCCCCCTGTTCGTCGCATCCTCTACCCGCGTATCCAGCCCAAACGCCGCCAAATGACTGTAAAACACACTGGCGTAAAACCCCTCATACTGCGGCAACGGGTTGTTCCGATACCAATCGTGCGGAATACTGGCAAACAACGCCTGGATAATATCCCGCAAATGGTCGGTCTCCCCTGCCTGCAAGGCTTCAATCAGCTGAACGCGCGCATCAAACGCAGGGGATTCCTCGCCGCCATACGCATTGACCAAACTCGCATTCAGGCTCGCCTCCACCTCCCGGTTGGGATAGCCCAACGTGTAAACCCACTGCCCCTCGCTCACCTCCCGCGTACCCAAAATGGTCAGATACCCGGTTTGCCAGAGCAACGCCTCAGGCGCGATGTCATCCACATCGAAACGCGACATCAAGGCTTCACTGGATTGCATGCGCGCCAGATTCGGCGTGAAATAGCGGCGCTTGGCCAGATGCTCCACCAAAAACGTGGGTGTACCCGTCTCGAACCAATAAGGCCGAAACTGACGCTCCTGAAACAGCAGCAGCAGGTCAAAAGGGTTGTATACCGCTTCACCCGTCCAATTGTAACCGTTATACCAACGCCGGATGCGGTCGCGATCCAAACCGGGCAGTTCCGGCGCAAACACCGTCTCCACATCGTGGTCCGTATAACCGCACAACGCGGAATACTCCGCGCTCAACGTAATGTCACGCAAGTTGTTCAGCCCCGAGAACAGACTCACCTTCGAAAATTTGCTCACCCCGGTAATGAACACAAAGCGCAAATGCGCATCCGCATCTTTCAACACACTGTATAAATCCCGTAACCCCTCACGCATCGCCCGCGCCCGCTCAGGTTCGGTCAAGTTGTCGAGGATCGGTTTGTCGTACTCGTCCACCAACACAACAACCCGCCGCCCCGTGCGATCGTGCAGCGTCTCAATCAGGTCAGCCAAACGCTCTCCCGCATGCTCAAAGCGCTGCTTCAAACCGGATTCCTGCTCCAGCCGAGAAAGCTGTTTGTGCAAATTTGCCGCCAGTTTCTCGGACGTCTTGAGCACGCCTGCGCCAAAACTCAAACGCACCACCGGATGCGTAACCGACCAATCCCAGTTGGCCTCGGCACGCAAGCCTTCAAACAAGGCCTGGTTGCCTTCGAAGAGTTCTTTGATGGTGTCGAGCAACAGGCTCTTGCCGAAGCGACGCGGGCGGGAAAGAAAATAGGGTTTGCCCTGTTTGATGAGCTGCAGAATCAGCGGGGTCTTATCCACATAATAGTGGCCATTTTCACGAATCTCACGAAAGGTCTGAATCCCGATTGGGAGATTCCTGCGCTGCATGTCGCCTCCAAGGCGTATCATAGCACGGCGTCAGACGGGATTGAATGGGGTCTGCCTGGTCTCTTTCTCGCGCCTTGTGGGCGCAAAAGACAGACATGCAAGAGCCATCTCGGTGCGTGGGACCGGAATTGTGATGAGTGAGTTGAAGGCGCGATCCGAGCCACCGTGCTGCCTCTCAACCTTCAGCCACCTCAAAGCCCACCACGTTGCGCTCCTCCCGGCTGAACTCAATGCCAACCAATACGGCGCTCACACCAGGCCCTTTGTACTTCTCGGCCTAGCCACGTGCTTGTAACTGAGCCAGGGCCTTGCCTTTGGGGTCCTGCTCCACGACCTTGATTTCAAATAGGTACACCCGGGTTTTCACTCGCAGGGCCAAATCGATGCGGCCCTTGTTGGTGGCGTCTTCCACCGCGACATCATAGCCCAAAGCCACGAGGCAACAATCAAACACGCTGGCATAGTGCCCATCGGCCCCCTGAAGAAATCTTGCGGTACCAGTCGTGTGGAATACCGGCATAAAGGGTGTGCAACACCTCGCGCACGCCTGTCATATCGCCTGAGAGCAACAACCGGGGCAGTTGCCGGCGTGCGTCGCTGCTCACACGCTCGGGCACCCCATAGCCGCCCAGTGAAATCAATGGTTCGGTGTCAATCTACGCTGTAAGATCGCGACGTTGGCGGGTATATAACTAATATGACTATCGCGCCCATCCCCGCCGGCCAACCATTCCGCTCCCCGGATCCCACGAAGGGGGTCCCCCCCGCGGCTGCAGCAGGCGGCCTCACGCCAGCCCAAATCGTCGCGACGTGGCGCACGGACTGGGCAGAGCACGTCCCCGCCGGCGATCGCAGCGACCCCGCGCGCGCGGCCGCTGCGATCGCTGACATCCAGAAGCTTTTTGCCCCCGCCAACGGCGGCGTAAAGCGGGCCCAGCACGCGAAGGCCCTCTACACCACCACCCGCGCGGAGCTGCGGGTGCCTGCGGATCTGCCTGCGGCCGTCGCCCATGGGCCCTTCGCCCCCGGCGCCAAGCTGCGCGCCATCGTGCGCGTCTCCAACGTGGCCGGGGTCGGCACCTCCGACGAGGAAGCCGACCTGCGCGGCATCGCCATCCGCCTAACCGACGATCAGGGGCACGTCCAGGACCTGCTCATGAACACGTCGGAGACCTTTATGGCCAAGGGTGCGAAGGGCGCCATAGTGGGGGCGCAGGTGCGCGGCAAGGGGCTGGGGTTCCTGGCGAAGGCCGTTTGGCGGCGGGAGATCGGGTTCTTCGCGGCGATCGAGCTGGTGATGGCTGGCAAGCGGGTCATGAGCCGGGGCGTGAGCCTCGCTGGGCACACCTTCTGGAGCCGTACGCCCTTTCAGCTCGGCGAGCACGCGGTGAAACTGCGTCTCGTGCCGGTTGAGTCGGACCCGAAGCTGCAAGCTAACGGGCCGGAGCAGCTGTCTCGAGACCTGGAGAGGCGCCTCGACGGCGGCGTGGTACGCTACAAGCTGCAGGTCCAGGGCTTCCGCGACCCCACGTCCACGCCGCTCGACGACATGCGCAAAGCGTGGGACTCGCCGTGGCTCACGGTGGGCGAACTAACGCTGCCTTGGGCGAAGGGCGCCGCGCGCCAAGAGGAGCTCGCGCACGAGCGAGAGGTCGACGGACTGGCCTTTGGCATCGGCAACCGCTGGGGCCCCGAAGACGGTGCGCTCAAGGGGATCGGCGAGCTGAACGCCATCCGTGAGGCGGCCTACCAGGCCAGCGCAGACGGGCGCGGCGTGAAGGACGGCAAGCGTTGCCCCTTCGGGTTCGGTTAGCGCGCCACGAGCTTGCGGATGCGGTGGTTGCGGGTGTCCGCCAAATCGTGAGCCCCCGTCAGCGCATTTCTGTCTGATAGCGACGATCGTTCGGTAGCGTCCCGTGGTGTCTATCCATTCCGGTGGAGGCCTGGCAAGAAAGTGTCGGCATGGTTTTTCCAACGTATCAACACAAAGAAAAGACGATGGACCCGGGTTGTTGCACTCAAGGGGACTTGATCGATCCTGACGGTTTCGGTAACTGATTTTTTGTAAAATGTCTCTCTGTAACTGCATTTTAAGCTACAGACTTGTTTTTTAGGAAAACCCCCACGGTGACCTCATCCCAGATATGCCAAAACAATTCTTTTGAAAATTGCCGTCGATATAAATATATTTGTACGCGTTCAGGGTGTTACAGGAATGATCGAACGTGATCTGCGCTCAAAATGGCAGATCGCTGTTCCGTCAGGCTGAACGTCTCATTTTAGAGCGTGATGCAGCAATTGCCGAACGGGATGCAGCATTGGCCCGTATTGCGACGTGAACGACTCACGTCCCGGTTGGCGGAGCTTGAAGTCCGGCTCAAAACGAACGTCAGCAATTCCTCAAAACCAACCTCAAACGACATGCATGGCCGCAAGCACCGTCCGCGCAACAAAAGCAACAAGAAAGCTGGCGGGCAAGAAGGTCATGAAGGCAAAACCTTTCAACCGTTTACCGAAGAGCAGATCTCACAGGTACAGCCCCTCAAACCCGCGGCGTGTGGTCAATATGGCGCAACAATCGATTCAGATGCCCCTGTGGATGGTGAGTCCATCACCTGGCAGATTATTGAATTGCCACCCGTTTAGCCGTTTGTTGTTGAGTATCAGCGGTATGTTGTCTGCTGTGCAGGTTGTGGCGCAAAAAGGCGTGGCGCGTTGCCAGAGGGCGTCGTGACACCACACTGCCTGTCGCCGCACTGCCCCCCAACGGCTTTGCGCAAAAATCGGGTGCAACGTCTCGCTGACTCCTGATTTGAATCAGGCGTCAGCACGTTCGGCATCTGAATGCGATGCTATTCGGTGTTTTCACAGGGGGACGTGAACGCCTAAAATACAACAAACGTCATGTTTGCCGCGATACAGACACGCGTTGACCGATGATTAAATTTTGGCTGTTATTCAGAAATAATGAGCCAGCGCCTGATGTTTGCAGTTCGCTACACACGTTTTGAACAAAACCTATGTGTTACCGCATAGCACCCTGAGCCGCAACGGAAAGTCTCGCCTCGATGGGTGAATTAGCCATCGAGAGCGCGACAGGGGCCCTTGTCATTAACGGTCATCCACCCGACGGCTGCTCCCATAAATGGCGGGCACCAGGTTGGTCAACGCGCCAACGACCGGACCCATGGCGGCGATTAGCAAACCCAGTCCGGCCATGTTCTGCCCGGCCAAGACGCCTTGCACAAAACCAATCAGACCATACGCAGTCAATCCGCCGCCGATGGTCAGTCCCAACGGATGACGCATCCCCTCATTAAAGGTGTTCAATTCGCGATCCGTGTTCAACACGTAACCCGTCTGGTCTGCATACCCAACCGCAGCACCTTTTTTGACGCGGTCGATCGGCAAGCCACGCCCCGTCGCCACATAAGTATCCCCGTTGAGTTTGAAGAACATGTCATCAGCCCCGTTGCTTGGTGCCAAACGCAACGCTTCAAGTTCTTGCGTCTGTGTCAGCTTTTTTACCGTTGCATTAAATGTCTTGCCGTTGACAGTCAAGCGCGACGTCGGATCAGCGCCAGAAGAAGGACGCGACAATGAAGTCTTTCCGTTGTTCGTCATCTGCGGCACACCCTACCTACTTTCGTCACTCATCACCACCAACCTGACAACATCCTTATCCTAAGGAATGGTTACAAAAAGGTTACAAAATGAGTAAAAAAAGATTAAGCTATGGTTAATCTTTGCAAAATTACCCAGAGACCTCGATTGACTTCTTCACGACGGACCGCGTTGAAGACTGCTTCGCGGCGCGGATGCAACGGCCAACCTGAAGGTGTCCGGTGCGGTTGCACTCGCGTGTCTGGTTGCACAAAAAAGGCGCCCAAGTCAGCAGGTGGCAAGTCAAAGGTCTTGCTAAGACTGTCCTAGTTAAAGGAAAGTCCAGTTGCAAGGCTTAAAATTACAGTTTTAAAACCCCAATGGTGGACTCAAACCAGTCCCACGCTGTTGGTTGTAACAATGTGGCGTGTCACTGCTCTGTACTGCCAAAAAGATGCGGATTTACAACACCATTAATACTGGAAGGCAATCCCAATTTGATCACCGTCAGGCCCTACGAAAAGAGCCTGTCACTGGGTAAGTGACAGGCTCGTAAATGTGGTTACCGAATTACTCCTCGGCCGGAACACCGAACGAACGCCCCCGGTAGGTCTGACATGACTGGCACAACGTGTGGGGAATCATGGGCGCGTTGCATGTGTTACAGGTGGTCAGGTTGGGCACATGAATGCTGTTCATCCAGTGTGCGCGACGATGGCCGGTACGCATATTGGTGTGTTTTTTCTTGGGTTGAGGCATCGGAATTCTCCAGAACAATTGTTGAGGTGTTGCGACGGCGCGATCCGTGTCGCCTTGGCACGCCAACCGTGAGGGATAGACGCTTCGGTTTCAGTTGGTGCCGAAACCTTTGAGAGCCGACCAGCGTGGGTCTAAAATGTCTCCTGACTGACCTGACTCAATGGGTGAACAACCACATAAACGCCGACCTGGCAAACTGACAAGAAGGTTCTGCCGGACGAGATCCGTCAAATCCAGTTGACCCGTGGGCGAGACCGCTTCTTCCACTTCAAGCGCCGTCAACGGGCTATCTGTAACATCCAAGGTTTCGTCCAGTTCAAACGCGAAGGCTTGCGTGAAGGTCTCACCACACCGGTCGCACTTGAACGTCAATTCAGTATCGAAGGCACCCGTCACGCGAATCACCCGTGAACTGGCTCGCGTTACCGTGACGTCTCCTTGAACTGCCCGCGTCAAACGCTCGTCCTCGGACTCGAGGCTTAACATTTCACAAAAAGGGTAGACATTTGTATTCCGCTGCGATTGCAAAATACTGGAAACGGCGAGTTGCATTCGAACCCCTGGCTGACAGCTCTCCTGTGACTCCCCACAAAATACCGCACAGCATCAAAAGTATAAGTTCAGGCCAAGCCAGTGTCAAGAATGGTTTCCAGTCTGGTTACAAGGTTGGCGCATCGGGCATAATGGGGTGCTATTTTAGCTGAGGTGCACGTTTTCCTGATTGCGCGTAGACGTCACACTGATCCCTGGCGTGTGGCCACTTATGAAAAAAATGCTTGCGCGATCCGTGTGGCACACGCTTTGTGGCGGTACGACTCCAGAATGTTTGAAACCCTCAGTCATCATGGCGCGCTTGTCTCACGTCTGGTTGGTGGCATCTGATGCATATGCCTGAGCCAGTCGTCGGAGGCCTTCGTCGGTGGTAATTGATGCTGTGTAACCCAGATCCTGCCGGGCTGCCGTGAGATCAAACCAGTGGGATGTGGTGAGTTCCTGGGCGACAAACCGGGTCATCGGTGGTTCGCGTTCGAGGCCCAGCAGACGGTAGGTGTCTTCGGCGGCTGCGCCTGCCAGGCGTGCCAGCCACGGCGGTATGGTCGGTAGTGTTTGGGGCTGCCCAACGGCTTCGAGTATGGATTGAATGAAGTCCCAGGTCGCCACGGGTTCGCCCTGCGCGATGAAGTAGGCGCGTCCGGCGCAGGGCGCACCCGGTTTGAGGGCGTCGCACGCGAGGATATGTGCGTGGGCTGCGTTATCGATGTAGGTGGCATCGATGAATGTGGTTGGACCGCTGATGCGTCGGAGTTGCCCGCTGCGCGCGCGCGCAATGAGCCGGGGCAGGTGGTGCGGATCACCCGGACCCCAAATCAGATGCGGCCGCAGCGCAATGGTCGCCAGTTCGGGACTGTTTGCTGCAAGGATCATTTGTTCGGCGATCGCCTTGGTTTGGGGGTAACTTGCCAGAAACCGGGTCGCGTAGGGGGTGCGCTCATCAATGCCTTCGTGATCGCGTCCATCAAACACCACACTCGGCGAACTGGTGTAAACAAGCCGTTGGACGCCGTTTGCCCGGCACGCCTCAAGCACATGACGCGTCCCTGTGACATTCGCTGCAAAATAGCCTTCATAAGGCCCCCAAACACCCGCCTTGGCCGCGACATGAAACACCGTGTCAACGCCTTGGCAGGCCTGTTTCATGTTTTCTATGTCTGTCAGATCACCTGTCCAAACCTCCGCACCGGCCGCCAGCAAGTCTGGATAATGCCCGCGTTGGTAACAACGAACCTTCCAGCCTAACGCCAGCAATTGCGCGACGATCGCACGTCCCAAAAACCCCCCGCCGCCTGTTACCAGCCCCTGTTTCATACTCGTTGTGACGCCCACTGCGCGAGGATCTCGCGCCGGATTTTGGCATTGTGCCGAATATCAACCGGAAACGCCGGATGCTCCAAAAACGTCGTGATCGCACGCGTGTGCGGCTGTCGTTGTGCCAAGGCCCGCAGTGCCAGGACCAACTCGCGCCACGGCAAATCACCAAATCCGGCTTCCCGTTCAACGCAAATCACGGCTTTGCCTCGCGCGGACACCAACGCTGAGCGCTTGATGGCCGGATGTTGATTGAAGATGGCCTCACACGGAATGGGGAGCAATTGTTCGCCATTCACTTCAACCCGATGGGCTTTGCGCCCCAAAAACCATAGTCGCCCCTGTTCATCAAAACGCCCGACATCTCCCATGCGGTGCCAGCAGGGATCGCCCCGTTCATCAGCCATTTTGGCTGCCAAAGTCGCTTCCGGGAGGTTGTCATAAACCTGTGACACCTGAGCGCCACGGACGACAATTTCACCCACCGCCCCTTGGGGGAGTGCCATTTTAGCGTCAAATCGGGTAATTGGTGCGTCCGTGATCGGAATCAGTGCCGCCTCGATGCCATCGACGAGATGACCGACGCAGACGCCGCCGCCTGAAGCCCACTGTTCCAGCGTGTCATCTAAAATCCGGGTATGGTCGATGAGTGCCACGGGCAAGGCTTCGGTAGCACCGTATGGCGTGACCAGCATGACGTCTGAACTGAGAAGTGAGGCGAAGGTTTTGAGGATCGGCGGCGCAACCGGTGCACCGGCTGACAGAACCACCCTTAGGCTTAGCAAGCGATATTGCCGTTTGATGGCCCATTCCCCCACGCGTTGGATCAAGGCAGGCGAACCGAACAGGTGGGTCACCCCGTGGCGCCCAATCAGTTCCACGATGTGTTGCGCATCGACCTTGGCAGGTTTGCTAAAGTTCATTTTGGGGATGATGATTGTCATACCCAACGCCACATCAAACAGCGCGAACAAAGGAAACGTCGGTAAACTCACATAGCCGGGCCCCGTCTTGAAGTCTTTTGCCAGCAGTCGTAACTGTTCAAGAAACATCCGGTGCGTGTACATAACCCCTTTGGGACTCCCCGTGCTGCCACTTGTGAATAAAATGGCGGCTGCTTGATCCGGGTTAATGCTTGCATCCCATTGCAAGGGAGTTGATACCACCTCTGGGTGTAAACACGGCATGTGGCCGTTAAACCCTGGCTTGCCCACCCAGACATTCAACCAGCGATCGCCTCGGCCCCAACGCCCCAGCACGCGCGCCAAGTGCGCCTTGGGGACACCCACGAACGCTTGCGTCTTGGCCCTGTTCAAACAGGCGCCCACTTCCTTGAAGCCAAGACCTGGATCCACCATCACGGGCAGCGCCCCCAGTTTGAACAGGGCAAAGGCACAGGCGATGAAATCAACGCCTGGCGTTACCATCAAAGCGGTACGGGTGCCGGTTTGAATGCCGGCAGCCTGAAGGATAGCGGCGTAACGGTCGCTCAACTCGTCCAAGGTCGAAAAATCCAGGGATTGAGTCCCCACCGTGATGGCAGTTTGCCGAGGGACGATCGCCTTCCAGCGCTCCAGACATGACGCAATGTTCGTCATATCGGCGAGCGATTCAATCGGTGACAATTCAGCGCTTGGGTCCATCGTTTAACGTGCCTCTGACAAAAAATCGCGAATCAGTGGAACCACTCGAACGCTTTCGTCTTCCAAAATGTAGTGGCCTGCGTGTGGAAACCATTCCACCGTGGCGTTTGGCAGACGTTTTTGCCATTCGTTCAAAAAGAGTTTATCAAATACGGGATCTTGTCCACCCCACGCAATCAAAGCAGGAACATGTTGCCAGTGCGTCAGTGCAGCCTCTGCCTGTCTCAAGCTGTCATAAGCCGGGTCGGTCGTGGTGAGGGGAATATCTTGTACGAAACGCAAGGTTGCAATGCGATTGTGCCAAGAGTCGTAGGGTGCGCAGTACATGTCTTTTAATGCCTGCGTCATCGGATGGCTGGTACAGCCGATCCGTGATGCTTGGCGCGCAAAGAGATTCAAGCCACGAATCAAGCCGGCGCCAAGCCCCGGCACGCGGCACAGGGTGAGCGCAAAGGGCAACGTTTTACCCTCAGGCAGGCCGAAAGCCGCCGTATTGAGCAATACCAGGCGCTTGAGGCACGCGGGTTGTCTGGCCGCCCAACCGAGGCCGATGGCCCCGCCCCAATCGTGCAAGACCAAGGTGACAGGGCCGTCAATGCCAAGGCTTTGCAACAGTTCCGCGAGGTCATCGATCCGTGAGCGCAGGGTATAGTTATAACGTGAGTCGTCAGGCTTGTCTGACAGCCCGCAGCCGATGTGATCGGGAACGATCACCTGATGGGTGTCAGACAGTGCCCGAACCAGTTTGCGGAAATAAAAGGACCAAGACGGGTTGCCATGCACCATGATGACGGGTTCGCCCTGCCCAACGTGGAGGTAGTGCATGCGTGCCCCGTGAGACAGGCGCAGATACCGGGATTCGAAGGGATATTCCGAATGCCAGAGCACGGGGTCAATGCCTGCGAAGGGCGCCTGTGTCGTCGTCATCACCACTCCCAACCCAGCATCAGGCAACTGAGACCGCTGCCGATGCCCAAGAATGCCACGTTGTCACCGGTCTGCAAAAAGCCACGTTCGGCGGCGATCGCCGCCGTGATGGGCACCGCCACGGAGCCCGTATTACCCAAAAATGGGTAGGTTGAAAAATCACGTGTATCTGGAATGTCCAGTGCCCGCAGAATTTGCTCCCGATTGGCTTGCCCGACCTGGTGGCTTATCACCTTGCTGACGTCTTGACGCGCCCATTCCATTTGGGCAAGAAAGGCTTGCCACGTGCGGGCCCCCAAGGGCACACCCGCTTTTAACACGCTCACTGCGTCCGTTTCCATCACCACGCTGCGACGGGGCGGCACGCGCGTATCGGCTCCCCAACGACAAAGGCGATGATGCGCGGGTTCGGCAAGAATTGTCGCACCCCGCAA
This sequence comes from Candidatus Sericytochromatia bacterium, assembly GCA_040400605.1. GTDB lineage: Bacteria > Cyanobacteriota > Sericytochromatia > S15B-MN24 > JAQBPE01 > JBBAPZ01. The sequence goes on along the minus strand of JBBAPZ010000007.1, from coordinate 29,285 downwards.
GCGGTGCGCACGTCGCTGGGTGTAGTACGTGTTGTCAACCAGTACGATCGCAACAGCTCCCGAACCACCGGTTAAAGTCGCCATACCGAGGCGAAAGCGATCCATGGTCGGGTCATCCAGCATGTCTTCAATCATGGCGTCGTTGATTTCTCGTGCGGATTCTGCGGCCACCACCACGCCTGCTCGAATCTGCCCCAATTCGATCATGTTGGCGATCGCCAAAATCCCGGACAACGCCCCCAAACAAGCATTCGAGATATCCTGCACGCAGACGGCGCCCGTCACACCGAGGCGTTCCGCCACCGCACACGCCGTGGCCGGTTCGTGGTTCTCACGACACACACCCCCGTAAATGACGGCTCCGAGTTCACCCGGTTCGAGCCCTGCTTGCGCCAGTGCCCGCGTAGCAGCCACCGCGGTGCGCTCCGAGAGGCTGTATTGTTTGGGCCACCAGCGACGCTCCTTGATGCCCGTCAACGACGCGAGATACCCTTCTTGCAGGCCCAAACGCTCATAAAGTGGCCCAAGGCGCGACTCAAGCTGCCTGGAACTCACCACAACCGGTGCCAGTTCGTAGCCGATTGTGAGCAGCGACACCCGTGAGAATCGCATCACGGTTGCCCCGTCACGACCCGAAGGCCAAAATCAGTCATGTGATAAATCACCAGGCCATCCACCGATAACTGTCCATCTGCAATAATCATGCGCCCCCCATCGTCGATTTGCTTGATGTGCGCCTCCACCACCACCTGGCGATTGCTTGGAACAATCTGACCGCGGTATTGCCAGGCATGCGGCACCCCACAAGCGATACTTTCGAACTGGTCAGCCGGTTTGACACGATTGGTCCAGCGAGCCTGCGCAAACGCCTTCAGCAATTGCAGCAGCGATTCGAGGCCCAAAGACCCCGGGATGACCGGATCTTGGTAAAAGTGCGCGGCAAAGAACCAAGCCGCCGGGTCCACCGTTTTGGTGCCGCGCAGGTAGCCCATCTTGAAACGCCCACCGCCCGGTGCAAACATGGTTAGCTCATCCAGCATGCGAAGCCTGCCGCGCGCCATCGGCAACCCGCTTGAATCAAGCGTCGGAGCGCTTTGCGCGCGTTTTTCGGCTGCATCCGGTTCGTAGAGGGTGGCGCCCCGTACCCCGACTTGATGCTTCAGGGCCGCTTTGGTAAAGAAGCCGAAGGTGGTGTCGCCCTGATAGACCAAGTTTTCGCCCGCGTGGATGCTCACGATGTAATCTTGGATAATCATTCCCCCGGAACTTGAAATCTTGGTCAATTCCACCCGCGTGGTCAAGGTCCTGGTATCCGGCGTCACGGGCAGGTGTTGTGTGGCTTGGCCGCCCAAGTTGCGAAACGAGAGATCAACGTCACTGGTTAGCGCCGACCCGACATAAGCGGCCAACCAGCCACACGGTTGCAAGCCCACTTCGAGCAATACGGCAAAGGGCATGCGCGGCTGGGCTTCATCCGCAAAATACCACGCGTCGTGCGGCACGTCATATTGGGCAACACACGCAGCGCCTGCTTGCATCACCCAAGGCGCACCTGTGGCACTGACCACCCGGTCCAAAAACATATAGGGTGGACCGGGTAAACGGGCGATGATGCGCTGCGCATCAAAAACGCGGTAGCGATCGCCAAACGCTTCAGACGGTTTGCCAATCGCAAAAGCCAGAATCGACTCACGGTTGTAGGGTAACGCTTGCGCTGTTGGCAACGCCGTTTCCCGTTCACCCCACATCCTTGCCAATTGGGCTTCGCCAAGACCGTTCATGCGAATTGACATGTTCGTGATTGAAACAATCGGGCGATCATCCGCGTACATCAAGGCATCGGCCAGTGCATAAGGGGTTGGCGCAAGCCCCAGTTCGCGAATCACAATCTCATAAGTGACCCGCTTGGTGCCAGCCAGCACCTGCCCCCGGCACTTGAGGGTGCTTGACACCCCCGGCACCGGCTCGACGTTCACGTGATCATCCTCGCCAACCCAACCCATTCGCATGAGGAAAATGCGCAGCGTGTGCATGCAGCACTCATACATCAAGGTGCCTGGCATCACCTGGTCATCCACAAAGTGGCAAGTCAAGAACCAATCATCCGGTTGAATACGGGCTTCACCCCGAATGAGTCCCAACCCGAAGCGCCCGCCGGTGGGATCAAGCAGGCTGATTTCTTCGACCAAACGCAGCCGCCCACCAGGCAAACGAACCGGGTTGCTCAGCGGGAGACCTGCAAATTCAGACCCAAAGGCGTCAACGAGCCGCCCCTCGCGCAAGGCATCCACTTGCGCCAGCGACAAGGTCATTGGGCGCATCGGCACCCACTGCGGCCAGTTTTCGGGACGTTTGCCCGCGATTTGACGCTGCTCCAGGCTAGTCAGCACGATCCCGCGCCCGTCTTGCAATTGTTGCGCGCTAAAAAATCCGGCACAGCCGTTTTGCATACTCAGCAGGGGTTCACCATCAACAGTTGCCTCAAAGCGGAAGAAAAACAGATGGGTGTCGCCTTGGCGCATGAAGCGATCGATCGCAATGTCATAGCGAATCGTGGCGCCCGCCAACGGCAGCGCGCGGTGAAAGGTCACCACCGCGTCGAGCAAGCGGTAGCAGGCAAGGCCCCGGGTTTCAAAATCGATACCCAGGTAGGCTGACAAAAAGAGATCGGCTTGCCCGGCTTCGACAGCGATGCAGGTTGGAATTCGTCCCGCATCGAGGTACCACGCACCCGGCATCACGTCATGCTCTGTGACGATGGTACCAGAACCCAGTGAGCAGGCCTCGCCCGTGACGCTTAAAATACGATCCACCAGCATCAGTGGTTCATCCGGTAAACGCACCCGTGTGGGGTGGGTATCCACAGGGGCAAAACGTTCTCCCAGAACGTCTGCGATCGCACCCTGCGCAAAACGCAAGCAACCCGCGCGATCCAACCAGACAGGCTTTGCAACGCTCAGGTCAGCTGGTGCTTCAAGCCGCGCAAGCACCGCCTGGATTGCGCCTGTGTGTCCCGCAACAAACCCCAGATAAGCCGCATGCGCATCCGCGATGGCGCGACTCAGCGCCATTTCACCGCTCAGCCACTCAGGCGGCACAGCCCGCGGCATCAACGATGCGTCGAGCGGATACAAACCAGGTTGTGCGGCATCGTCCGGTGTCACCGTATCGTTTGCCTGCGTGCTGAGGCGCACGGATACAGGCATCAACTCGCCCTCGGTGCCTGATAATCTGGCTGTGGCATCCAGCGGTTGTACCACAGTTAACGCGTGCTTGCCTGGCGCGGACTGAATGGGGATGCGTAGCGCGTTTTGGGGCACCGGCGCTGCGGGCTCCCAGCCGCGCGCGTGCGATCGCAGCCCATATAACGCGTTGAGGTTCACGCTGACGCCTTCGGCCTGAAGTTGGGCGAGGCATTGCAAGCCCGAGAGTGTGGTCGGTACGCCTTTGATACACATCGCGCGGGCCACGTGTGGGCGATCGCCCAAAATGGCCTTGATCATCCGCGTGCATGAACTGCGGGGTCCCAATTCGATGAAAATCCGCGCGCCCGCTTCATACGCCCGTTCGATGACACGCGAAAAGTCAACGGTATCGAGGGCTTGGTTCACGATCGCATCCGCCACGGATTCCGTATCCGGTACGTATGCTTCACCGCTTGCGCCGCTGTAAACCCGAACACCAGCCAAGGGGTAGACCTTTAGGCGGTGCAACGCGCGGTAGGCCGCCTCGACCGGTTTTGCGACCTCACAGTGCACCGTCGTCACCCCATCGATTGCCAAAAACGCGCAATCGAGCCGCTCAACCAAGGCCATCACCGCCTCGCGCGCGCCACCCACAACGCATACCTGCGGCTGGTTCACCAACAACAGATAGGCCCGTGGCAGGCCAACCAGTGCGTCGTGCACCGCGTGCGCATCACGATTGACAACGCCAATCAGCCAATCGACCGATTCGTTGTCATTCAGACTCCATACCGCGCGCGCCGCCTCACACCGACCGGCGAGATCGCGACTGAACAAAGGCGTTTGCGCCATCCGTTCAAGCAACGTATCACGGTCGCGCCAGATTCCTGTCGACACCAACCCAGCGGTTTCACCGAGGCTGTAACCAATCACGTGCTGAAACGGCACATCAAAAGCGGCCAACCAGTCGGTCATCAAAGCCCCGACACTCACCTGCCCCAACAAAACCTGGCCGTGTGATTGCGCCAGTTCGCGTTCCACGGTGCTTTCCCAGTCGCTTGGCCAGTCCAGTCGCCACGGCGCAAAACGTTCCGGCAGGACCTGGCTTCGCAAGTACGCCGTGCGGGTGTCTTGCAGTCGCGGAATCTCAGGATGGTTGGCTGCCAAGGCAACCCCCATGCCCGGAAAATGGTTGCCTGAGCCAGGGTACACCCAGGCGACCTCCGGGGTTGTGCGCCCCTGAGGCAGTCCAACCCAGCGCGACCCATTTGCTTCGTAGGCGCTTGCGAAACCACGCGACACGGCTGCCTCGCATTCCTGTTCCAGCTGCGCCAGGGTGCCTGCCACCAGACTGAGCCGGGCGGCGTGATCCAATCCCTGACCATGTTGCGCAAACCAGTCGCGCGCCAAGCCGGACAATGGTCTTTGGCTGTCGCACTGCCTCAACCAGTCACGGAAACCCGCCGTCTCAAGCGCCAATTGCTGATCATCCCTCGCATGAATGACAAACAGGCCAAAGGGTTCGAGGCCCAAGGGCGCATGCCGTTCGCTGCGTACCTGTGCTGTGCGGGACGGGTGAACGGTTTCGTTTTCGCGCATCAGCAACACCGCGCACTCCCCGGTGTGGGCGATCGCCTGCACTGCGGCGCGCCGCGGACCATCAACCCGGTTCCGGTACCAGTACTGTCCCGTGCGCGGATGATGAAACCAACGCTTCGCGCCCTCGGTATCCGCCTCAAGAAGGTGCTTCGCCAACGCGAGGGGTGCGTCATGACCCGGCAAAATCTCTTGATACACTGCGAGGATGGTTTTGATGACGCTTGCCATCGAACTTGCCACGCCACAAAGGCCCACGCGCAATCCCGCTTGTCCCAGTGCGATCGGCACAGGGGGCGGTGCCTCACCCGCGGTGAATCCAGCCAGCGCCAACGCCTCCTGGCGAGCGTATCGCGGCGCTGCCGCGGATTCCACATAACCAACCTGCGCCAACGCCACCTCGGCACTTTTTAGCGCCGAAGCCCATACCTCGCGCAAAGCAGACGGTGCGATCGCCCCTGGCTCAACTGCACCCCCGCTCGCGAACGCAGCGCCATCCAAAACGGCATAGATGCGATCCCCATCCCGTTGCGCATCGGACAGACGCTTCAGCACCACCGCGCCCACCCCTTCTCCCGCAGGCTCCGTTTGGCCATGCAACGCCTCAAAGGCCCACAAATGCCTGGGATCACCCGCGAGTTCAACGGCGACCGCCACCGCGAGATCGAGTTCTTGGCGCTGCAACGCCCGCATGCCAAGCGCGATCGCCCGTATCCCGGACGTCTCTTCCCCCGACACCGTAAAACTGGGGCCACCCAACCGAAACTCCCGCGCAATGCGACTGGCCACCATCCCGCCCAGTGAACCGATCGTGCGATTGGCGCTCAGTGGCGGATTGTCGCTCATGTCTATGCCTCCGGGTGCTGTTTCCGCCAAGGCCTGCCACCGCAAATGGTAATTCGTGGCGCCTGGATCAAGGCCAATGCCAACCAAGACACCCGCGTTCGCCAAATGTCCCGCGCGCGCGGCCTGTGTCAGCCCTGCGTCTTCGAGGGCGGACTCCGCCCCAAGCAATGCAAGCAATTGTTGCGGCAGCATATCGCGCAATTCCTGGGGGGGAATCCGAAACTTGCCTGGCATGATTGTCAGATCACCCGCCAGGAAATAGCCTTGCTCACGGGTGGATGCAAGCCTCGAATCGCGCGCTGGACGCAAACGGTGTTCCTGCGCCACGGCACCACCCAAAACGGCTTCCTGAAACGCGCGCAAATTCTTAAGACCACCAAAGCGCGCGGCAAGCCCCACAACGGCGATCGGCTCAGGCGCGTCAAGCCCGCTGACAGTGACAGGCGTCGCGACACCTGGATAACTCTCCAGTAACAAATGGGCATTGATGCCACCAAAACCAAAAGCGCTCAATGCCGCGCGGCGCGTCCCGCCGGCAGGCGGCGCCAACCAAGGTTCCGGGCGTGAGAGCACCCTGATACGGCCATCGCTCAAGTCGATCCCCGCTGCCGTCGAACGAAAATTGGCCGTTGGTGGCAGCGTCGCATGTTGAAACGCGAGCAGCGTTTTAAGCAATCCCGCCGCGCCTGCGGCTGTCAACAAATGACCGACATTCGACTTGACGGAACCAATCACCGCCGATTCCACATCATGGGGTCCCGCCGGCCACTCGGCCAGCAAGCGGCGCAAACTTTCCACTTCGACCGAGTCACCCCGTGGGGTGCCGGTGGCGTGGCACTCGAAGAGTGAAAGCTCCCGTGGCGACCAACCCGCTTGATGATAAGCGGCCCGCATCGCACGCAACTGGCCTTCGCTATGCGGGGCAAGCAAACTGCCTTCGCGATCATTCGACAGCCCAATCCCGCGAATGACACCCCAGATGGTGTCACCGTCCTTTTCGGCATCCACCAGGCGCTTGAGCACGAACAAGCCCGCCCCTTCACCAACCACCAACCCATCGCCCGACGCATCAAAAGGCGCACTGATGCCACGCACGGACAGCGCATGCAATTGGGAGAACCCCATTTGCGTATACAAGGCATCGGGCCGCGATACGCCGCCTGTCAGCACCGCATCCACTTCGAGCGCTTCGAGTTGATCACACGCCACCTTGATGGCGTAAAATGCCGACGCACACGCAGCATCCAAGGTGAAACAACCCCCGCCAAGGCCCAACGCCTGCCCGAGCAGACCCGCCGGCAACCCCGCCATGAAGCGATCCTGCCACGCCGAATCGTCCTGCGTAACCACATCGTCGCCCAAAACCTGTTGCGCCAGACGTGCGCTGGCCGCATTGGGCAAGATGAGGTTACTGATGACAACGGATACACGCCGGGGATCCAGGCGCCCGGCTGCGATTTGCCGCCAGGCCTGACGGCCTGTGTGCAGCAGCAACTGAAACAATGGATCCAGTTTTGTGAGCAAGGCCTCATCAACCAAAAAACCACCCGGATCAAACGCGATGGGCGCAAGCAGGCAGGCGCGATCACTATTGATGCAATCAGGCCGACCCCGGGCGGAATCTTGCACAGGCGGATTCTTCAGGCCCCAACGCGCCTGCGGCACGGGCTTGATGGCACTCTCCCCCGCTTCAACCATCCGCCAGAATGCCTGAAGATCATCTTGAGCACCCGGCAAGGTTCCCGCCGCAGCAATAATGGCAATCGGTTGCATGGGCTGTGTGTTCACCGCGGCACCGACGCCTCTACCCCAAAGGCCTCAACCAGTTGCGCACTGACCGTTGCCACCACATCTTGCATGCGTGCGAGCAATAATCCCGCACCATCGCGCAGTTCAACCGCTGCCACCAACTCGTGCGGATGCTTGCTGACACAACTAATCACCACGTCACACCCTTGGGACGGGAAGGCTTCAAAATAACGTTCCAGACTGCCGACGCGAGCGGGTAAGCAAGGGGCGTTCAAGTGGTGGACACTCCACAGGATCAAAAGCTGAAAGACACAATCAATGACCAAGGGATCAGCCATCCACGTCTCTTGGAGCGTCTCGCTCAACCAGGCCTGCGGCACCGGCGCACAGCGCAAACGTGCCGCGACCCCCTCCGGACTAAACGCCGTGATGCGCTCGATGCCACGCCAAGTCGCACCGTGAAACAAATGACGCCCATACGCATCGTCAATGCGAAGGGGATAACGCCCCACAGGTAACGCCAAAGCCACATCACCCACGTCTTGGCTTAACTGCTCACCAACCTCAAGTTCTGCACTGGCGTGGCGCACTGTTTGACCATCATGACCCCGCGTCACCAAGGCAGCCTGCACAGCGGTTGTCTCACCGTTGCGGCTCGTATGCTCAATCACGCCATGGATGCTTTGACGTGACTCATCCAGCACCAAGCCCTTCAAGACCGTGAAATGCCTTAAACTGCGCACACTCAGACCCGGTTGCGTCAGCGAAGCCGCAAGCAGGAGCCAGTCAATCATCAGTGCGGCAGGTAAAACCGAGCGCCCACGCAGGCGATGATCATCCAGCCAGGCATCCCGCGTGGGGTCCAGTTCGAACGCGAACACGTCTTGAACCAATTCGGGCTGCTTGGAGGCAACAGCTTTCGCTTCGGGGAGCGTTCCGAGTATCACCTGCTCCACCCCCGACGCCACCGCGCTACCCAGTGTCTGGGCGAGCCAGCGCGCCCCGGCTTCAAGTGGCACGACGCCCACTCCCTCCGCCGCGAAGAGGCGTTTGTGCGCACGCGTGACCATTCCACCATCCCATGGGCCCCAGTTTAACGCGCGCACGAGGCAAGCCGGATAACGCCTGGCGAACGCCTGGGCAAATTTATTGAGCCACTCATTGGCCATCGCGTAATCGCTTTGACCACTGCGTCCTTGGCGACCAGTGACCGAACTGAAGAGGATTAACGCTTTGAGGTCGCCAGGGTCGGTCGCTGCCATGATGGCCTGCAGCCCAACGACCTTGGTTTCGAACACGGCATCAAACTGTGCGATGGATTTTTCGTGAATGAGGCGGTCAGCAATGACGCCAGCACCGTGAATCAAGCCCCGAATGGGCCCAAGTGTTTGCCTCACGGTCGTCACCGCATCTTTAACGGCTGACGCATCCCGCACATCCACACTGACGTAGTGCACCGGCACCCCCAACTGGTTGATGCTTGCGAGGGTCTCACGGATCGCTTTTTCAGCCAGGATGACTTGCGCGCGCTGCTGCAACAAACGGGGGGTATTGCACGCCGGTTCGTGGATTCTCAGCGCTTGTTTGATGGCAGCTTCATCGTCGCAACCAGCCAACCAGGACGCTTCGGGGCCTGGTAAAGGCGATCGCCCCAGCAAAACCAAAGTCGGACGCAAAGCCTCTGCAAGGGCGATCGCACACGCCGCAGTCACGCCACGTGCCCCACCCGTTACCAGCACCACATCCTGGGGCGCGAGCGCCGCCGCTGAGGCCGCCGGTCGTGTGCGACTCGGTGTCAATTCCAGGACGCATTGACCCTGAGGCGAAAGCCCCAGCTCAACGGGACCCTTGCGCCACAATTCCGGCAAGACCTGTGCTGCCATCGCCTCACGGTCGTACTGGTCGGCATCCACATCCAAAACGCGACACCGTAGCGCCGGCCATTCCCAAGCCAACCCCTTGACGAGGCCGCTCAATGCACCACTGCTCTCGTTTCCGCTTGCGTGACCCAGGCCAAACGCGCCGTCCATGCGCGTGATGCCAACGACAAATCCTTGCTTGGCCGCTCTCAGCACCGGCGCGACGTGTTGCGTGAGTTGGTACATCGAGCGACTATCCAACACCTGGTTTGCAGGCGCAACCAGGACCACCCCGTACAAGCCCGTTGCCTCAGGCCACGCCTCCGGCATCGCGATATCAACCGCCTGTGCCTTTGCTCCGTGGCCCGTCAGCTGTTTGACCAGCTCCGCACTCAGATCACATACGCCTTGATGCGCGATCCACACCAACGCGTCCGGCTCAACCCGCCACGGCTCAGTCGACACAGGCTGTGCTCGCATCACCAACTCGTCAACACTCAAACCGTCCGTCTGAGGCACGTCGTCACGTTTGGTTGCCACGGCACCCGATGCGCCCGTGACAGGCG
>JBBAPZ010000007.1:0-19384 GCA_040400605.1 Candidatus Sericytochromatia bacterium | reverse complement strand
CAAGGCCCAGCATCTCAACGGGATACCCGGTTTTTTCTGCCACCACCGTAAGCACACGCTGCTGCAACTGAGCCGCTGCTTCAACACTCAAACCGTCCGTTTGAGGCACGTCGTCACGTTTGGTTGCCACGGCACCCGATGCGCCCGTGACAGGCGATCGCACCGCCTGCTTGCTTAGCGCCGCCAGCACATCCTGCAAGGTGACCAGGCTGCCCAGACGCTCCGGGGCAACCGGCTCGGCTTGGGGCAAGGCTTGCTGCAAGGCGGCCATAATCTCCACCCGCTTGATGGAATCAATGCCCAGGTCCGCCTCCAGGCTCATCTCAAGGCCCAGCATCTCAACGGGATACCCGGTTTTTTCCGCCACCACCGTAAGCACACGCTGCTGCAACTGAGCCGCTACTTCAACGGCCAAGGGATCCGTCTCATCCAGCTTGGCCGCCACGGCGCCTGACCCCGCTTGTGCACTTGGTGTCGCTGGCCCCTCGCATTGATTCGCGTTTGTCGGGTTGTCAATGGTTCGGGGCATGGGGGCGGCTACGCCTGCCATCCCAAGGGGGGGGACTGCGCCCTCGGGTTGTCTGGGTGCGGAAACTGACGTGGAAGCGCTCGGTTGTGCCGCAGGCGTCTGGGGTAACGGGTATGGGTTGGGGATGGGCGCGCTTGGCGCTGTCAACCCTGTGTTCGAAGGAGAAGCACCGTGGCCGTTGGCAGCTGCCGTCGCGTGGCCGTTTGTCACCGCTTGCGGGTTGAGCCATTGTAGAACCATTTGTTGGGTGCGGGATTGGGTTTCAAGAAACTGGGCGTGCAGACGGGCGGTGTCGCTGGCCAACTGTTGCAGCGCGAGCAGAGCCTGTTGGGCTGCCGGTGACGCATTGGGCGTGAGGGGCGGTGCAATGGATCCCACGACCTGGCTTTGTGCACCATTCACGGATGCCGTTACCGAGATGACAGTTGCTGCTGCGCTGTTCACAGGTGATGCGCCATTTGTCGCAATCGGGGTTGCGTTGACGCCTGGGCGGCTGTTTACCCCTGCTGGGGCTGCGGGGGTAGATGCCTTCACGCCCACTGTTGATGCTGGTTCGAGTGATTTGGTGCTGTCGACGGGATGGCTGAGTGTAGCGGGGCGTGGGGCAGGCTGGGTGCTGCGGTGGTTGACACCTGATAGCATCACGGCCATTTTGGGGGTCTTGCGTGCCGCCAGGCCTTCATAGACGGCATCGCCCCCTTGCCAGGGTGACCAGTCAACCAAGTAGCCCAGTGCCGCGAGGTGTCCCAGCGTGTGTGCCAAATCGAGGTCCGCGCGACGCTTGCCGCCTTGGGCATCCAAGGAGATGACCGAGACCCCTGGGTAATCGGTGGCGATCGCCTGCACCAAACCATTCAGACGATTCTGCGGCCCCACCTCGACAAAGGTGCGCACGCCAGACTCGAGCATGCGTCTGACAATGCCTTCCCAGTTAACGCTTTGCGCCAATTGTCCGCCCAACAGCACTTGCGCCTGCCGGGCATCCTCCGGGTACAGTTCAGCCGTGGTGTTGGCATAAACCGGGACTTGCGCGTCCTGAAACGGAACGGCTTTGAGTGCCTCGGCAAACGGGACTTGCGCCGCGGCGACCAAGGGGCTGTGAAACGCCGCACCAACGGGTAAACGGCTGCTTCGTAACTTTTGGGCCTCAAGGCGCTTTGTCGCCGCGTCGATGGCCTCGATGGGACCTGAGAGCACCACTTGCCGCGGGGCGTTGTAATTGGCGATGACAACTGGCAATTGGGCCGATTCCAGAGCGGCAAGGACCTCCTTGGCACTGGCATGAACCGCGAGCATCGCGCCGCCACTGTGTCCTTCGGCGTGCATGAGTGAACCGCGCAATGCGGACAGGTGCAAGTAATCAGCGTCTTGCAAACGACCTGCTGCCCACAAGGCGGTCAGTTCACCATAGCTGTGTCCGGCAACGGCTGATACTTGCACACCAAAACGCTGCAGCACCTGCCACAGTCCCATGCTCATGGCACCGATCGCCACTTGGGCCGCATCGGTTTCACGCAGGCGCACGGCTTGCTGTTGCTTGGCCGCTTCTGAGAATGCCGCAGGTGGCATGGCACAGTCAATCAGGCGACAACCTTTGGCACGCGCTGTTCCGACCGTTTCAAAGGCGTCTTCCGCCGCTTGCCAGGCATCAAAGGCCTCCGGAAATTGGCAGGCCCAATCGCGTCCCATATCGACATATTGCGAGCCTTGTCCCGGAAAAATCGCTGCAAGCGCACCGGGTGCTGCGCCAGACGCGCACCATGCCCCGTCGCGCAAAGACCACGGCGCTTCGGTCCGGGACCAGTGGGCTTGAATGGTGTCAAGCCATTTGGTTCTTGTGAGGGGATCCGCCTCAACGATGAAGACGAGGCGATGGGTATCGCTTACACGGAATCGCGCGCGTGATTGATGCGCGAACAGACGCCACGCGTGCCATTCCGACAGGGCGCGCATCTGTTCAAACTGGGCAGTGATGCCATCTGGCGTGTCGGCGCCCAGGCAGACCACTTCGTGATCCCCATGCCAGTCAATCGCCGCTTTGTGTTCGCCAAACTCCTCTAAAACCGCGTGAAAGTTGCTGCCACCAAAACCAAACGCACTCAACGCAGCCCGCCGTGGATGGGCGGGGCGCTTGAGCCAGGGGCGTGCGGCGGTATTGAGATAAAAGGGACAATCAGGTGCCTGCAGGGCTTCAAGTGGCTCGTTCACTTTCAGCGTGGGAGGCAAGACCTTGTGATGCAGGGCCAATGCGGCTTTTAGCAACCCTGCGGCTCCCGCCGCCGCCTTGGTATGACCAATCTGACTTTTCACCGAACCCAACGCGCACCAAGCACCTGTTTGCGCCTTGCCGTAAACCTGCCGCAAGGCGTCCAGTTCAATGGCATCACCCACTTTCGTACCGGTGCCGTGGGCTTCAACCAATTCGATGGTGTCGGGTGTCACGGACGCTTGTTGGTAAGCCGCGTTCAGGGCTTGAATCTGCCCTTGGGCACTGGGTGCGTAAATGGCCTTGCCCCGCCCGTCACTGGAGGTACCGATGCCTTTCAATACAGCATAAATACAGTCACCGTCACGCTCGGCATCTGCCAGTCTTTTGAGCACGACCATCCCAATGCCTTCCCCCAAAATGGTCCCGTCTCCAGCCGCATCAAAGGGCCGGCTATCACCACTTGGTGAGAGCGCCGGCGTTTTTGAGAAGCACATATACATGAAAATGTCATTAAAGGTATCCACGCCACCCGTGATGACCATGTCGGCACGCCCGCCGTTCAATTCGAGTGCAGCCATGTGTGTTGCAGACAAACTGCTGGCACAGGCGGCATCCACCACGCAGTTGGTTCCGCCAAGGTTCAGGCGATTGGCGATGCGACCCGCCACGACGTTGCCAAGCAGGCCTGGAAAAGAGTTTTCCTGCCACGGGACATAACTGTCTGCGATCCGTGCGACAACGTCGTTGGCGACGGCGGGACTGACACCCGCATCAAGCAACGCTTGACGCCACTGTGGGTGCCCGAGGCGCGCGCCAAGTGGGATGACCAGTTGCAAGGTGCCGGTAACACCCAAAATGACACTGACGGTTTGCCGTTGCGCATCGCTCATCGCGCCATAACCGGCGTGCGCAAGGGCTGCGTCGGCAACTGCCAAACCGAGCAGTTGCGACACATCCGTCGCTTCCAGGTTATGCGGCGCAATGCCGTAGGTCGCGCAATCAAAGGGTACGGGGGGAATGAAGCCACCGCGTTTGGCGTAGGTGTGATCAGATTTTTTGGGGTCTGCGTCGTAATAGTCAGCCACGCGCCAGTGTGATTCCGGAATGGCCGTGATGCCGTCACGCCCGTGTCTGATGTTGGCCCAATAAGCACCCAAATTGTCTGCCTGCGGAAACAGGCAGGCCATGCCAATGACGGCCAAGGGCGCGTGGGTGGGGGCCGGGTTTTGAGGCACGGACATGGGTGTTTCCTATTGTGATCAAGCCAAGAGGCTTTCAAGTTGTTCGCGGGAAAAAATTCGGGTGCCGAGGGTGAGCAAAGGAAATGCCTGTGTATCTGGCCAATGGCGCATCAAATGATTGTAGCGGTTTAAAGCGGCCGCGCCGACCAGCAGGTTGCGTGCGACCGTGACCACGTCGCGGGCTTCGGCCGGCTCCAAAAAGCTGCCCCGAACCCATTCATTGAAGGCGCCCATGGCAGGACCACACCAAATCTGATAATCCATCCGTCGCTCGGGAACGCCTTGCTGCGCCCAGCGGGACGATTGCCCCAGATACCAGCGAAAGACCAACGCCATCCGGTGCTTGGGGTCCCGTTTGGCTCGCTCGACCTGCTCAGGGTCCCGTTGTTCGAAATAGGCGACGGTCTCTTGCCAAATGGTGTCAATGGGCGCTTTGAAGTGATCGCGCTCCAATACTTGGCGTTGTTCGGGTGTGAGGTCTTCCAGGCTTGCGAGGCTCCGATACAGTTCATAAAGTTTGGCTGCGCGCATGGCAAACATGGTGCCACGTTTGAGCACTTGCACCTTCACGCCCATCTCAAACATGTCACCGGCGGGGGCCATTGCGCAATCCGCCTGTTCCGCGCGGGCCAGCATGGTTTTAACCACAGGGGATGTGCCCGCTTCGACGCACGCCTGGTTAATGGAGCCTGTGCATACGTAGGCTGCACCCATCGCAAAGGCACAAGCAACCGAAGCAGGCGTTGCGATGCCACCTGCGAGTCCGACGCGCAAGCGCAGCTCCGGCGGGTACTGCGCCTGCATGCGATCGCGCAGCGCAAGCAACGTTGGTAACAAGGTAATGGCCGGCCGGTTGTCGGTATGTCCACCGGAATCAGCTTCAGCGGTCAGGTCCTGGGCCACTGGCACGTGTTTTGCCAATTCCGCCTGTTCGGGGTTGAGTGCCCCTTCTTCGACCAAACGCGCCAGCAGGGCGTCGGGTGCGGGTTGAAAAAATTTTGTTGCCACCTCAATGCGTGACACCTTGGCAATCACGCAATTGGGTGTGACAATGCGTCCTGTTGCGTCGCGATGAATCCCGCTCAATCGATAACGCACCAGCGGCAGGGTCAAATCCAGATATGCCGCCGCTTCGACCAAGCGCACGCCTTTGCGGAGATAAAGGTTAACCGTGGCCGCTTCGTGAGCGGGTTCTTGCGGACTGTGCAGCAAATTGAAGCCCCACGGGCGATCGCCCAGGCTACCAGCCACACGGTCGATCGCATCCTCGATCGCATCCAGCGACAACCCACCGGCACCAAAAAAACCTAACATGCCGGCGCGACTCATGGCTTCGACTATCGCAGCCGAACCAATTCCGCTTGCCATGGCACCTGCGACGTACGGATACCGCAAACAATGATCGCGCAAAAACGAGCGATCGCCAAGACCCGCCAAGGTTTCAGGCGGCACCTCGACAACGGCACGTGTACCCTCCGATTTCGGTACTTCCGCCCTTGGCCCGGCGAACAAGCTTAAACCGTCCGGCGACACCAAAACCGTCAGCGTGTCACGGATCGCAAAAATGGCGTCTCTGATCGTTTCAGGATCAGGCGTCTGAATCAACGCGCCCGGTGCAGCCTGTCCAGCTGTCGTCGCAAACAAAAAACCCCTGTTGCTTGGCATCTGCGTCGTGTCCATTCATCGCGTGCTCATGGATTCTAGCACTTTCGTGAACATTCGACAGTTGCGCGCTCACCTTCAAACTGACCCGGTTAGATGTAATGACTTGCCATGATCGAAACCATGGTGTTGGATTTTAAAACCGTTTTTTTGCCGAGTAAAATATCTCAGCCGAATGGTTTGCGTTTAAGGTCAGAAGGGGTCGATGCACGCTTGACGCTTCGTTTGGTGGATTTCAACCCACCAAACAGTATGACATGAATCATTTTTGATAGTTTTTTTATCAATTGCCAATTTGCATCAAGAATTGTTAAGGTTATTAACGTTTTTTGTTAGGCATGGTTGTCTCAACGTATCCCGAGTTTTGTGTTGTGTTTTGAAAGCCAGGTAGTAGGTGTGTAGTTATTATATGGATGCCGGTGAAATGTTCGTCCCGAATGAGCGACGTCGTGAACGGGTGATGGCGCCAATTGATTGGGAGATGTGGGGGCATGAGTTACGGACGCCTTTGACGGTGTTGATGGGTGCAGCGTCATTGATAGGCGATGCGGAGTTGAGTGGTCCCGAGACGCGTGATCTGGCATTGAGCATTGAGAAGAATGCACAGGAATTGCACCGGTTGCTTGAGAATTGGTTGACAGTGTGTCGGTTGGATGCGGGCAATTTGCGTTGGTTGAAGCAGGCGATTGATCTGCGGATGTTGTTTCAGACGCTTGATGAGCGCGTGGGTGAGGAGTCTCGGTGTCGTGGTGTCGCCTGGGAACTTCGATTGCAGCCGGGCCCTTTGTTGGTGCGTGCTGATGGAGAAAGCGTGGAGTTGATTCTGTCTCAGGTCTTGGAGGCGTTTTTGAAGCAGGAGTCTACGCTCACGGCGATCACCCTTGACGTTCGGCGGGAGAATGGGGGTGTAGCAGTGACGATGTTTTGCCAGGTCGGTGACGATGCTGCCGTGTGCGAACGGATGCTCAATGGCGACTTGGCGGGGATTGGTCTGGTCCTGTTCCGGGGCGTGATTGAGCGAGGGAATGGGGGTCGCACGTATCCGATTGAGGCAACGGATGGCTGGATTCGCACGGGTTTTTGGTTGCCTGAAGCCTTCGACGCCTGAGGCCGATCGCCTTGTCACATGTTGCGACGGTATTGGCCACCGACTTGATACAGTGCTTGTGTAATGGCTCCAAGTGAGCAATGTTTCACGGTTTCCATCAAGGCATCAAAGATGTTTTCGTTTGCCAGGACAGTGGTTTGGAGATGCTGCAACGCTTGTTCGGCTTTGCTGGCGCGGGAGACCGCGAAGCGCTTCAAATTGGTGATTTGCTGTTGTTTTTCTGTTTCGGTTGAGCGAATGAGTTCCGTGACATGGGTGATGCTCTCGGTTTCGGGATTCAAGAAAGTGTTGACGCCAATGATTGGCAAATCACCCGAGTGCTTGAGGGTTTCGTAGTGCATGGATTCTTCCTGGATTTTGCCGCGTTGGTACATGGTTTCCATGGCACCCAATACCCCGCCGCGCTCGCAGAGGCGCCTGAATTCCAGCAAGACGGCTTCCTCGACCAGATTGGTCAGGGTATCGATGATGAAGGCGCCTTGCAAGGGATTTTCGTTTTTGTTGAGACCCAGCTCCCGGTTGATGATGAGCTGAATGGCCATGGCGCGTCGGACGGAGGCTTCGGTGGGGGTGGTGATCGCTTCATCGTAGGCATTGGTGTGTAAGGAATTGCAATTGTCGTAGATGGCATAGAGGGCTTGCAGGGTGGTGCGGATGTCGTTGAAATCGATCTCTTGCGCGTGAAGCGATCGCCCCGACGTCTGGATGTGATATTTCAGTTTTTGGGAGCGCTCGTTCGCACCATAGCGCTCGCGCATGGCGATCGCCCAAATGCGACGTGCCACACGACCAATCACCGCATACTCAGGGTCAATCCCGTTCGAAAAAAAGAAACTCAAGTTGGGTGCAAAATCATCAATGGCCATGCCTCGGCTCAAGTAATACTCTACCAGCGTGAAACCGTTTGCGAGGGTAAACGCGAGCTGCGTAATCGGATTGGCCCCGGCTTCCGCAATGTGATACCCGCTGATGGATACCGAGTAATAATTGCGCACGCCATGGTCTATAAAGTATTGCTGGATATCCCCCATCATCCGGAGGGCAAACTCGGTGGAAAAAATGCAGGTGTTTTGGGCCTGGTCCTCTTTGAGGATATCCGCCTGCACCGTGCCACGGACGGCTGTGAGTGTTTCAGCCTTGATACGTTGATACGTGGCCGCATCAACCAGCATGTCACCTGTCACGCCCAAGGTGCGCAGTCCGAATAAGCGATCGCCTGCCGGCGTATCCGCACCCTCATAAACCGGGCACTCAAGGCCCAAGCTTGCAAAGTGTTCGACAATCAACGCCTCGGCTTGTTCCCACTGACCGGTTTCAAGCAGGTACTTTTCGACTTGCTGGTCAATGGCGGTATTGAGGAAAAAGGCGAGGATGATCGGTGCGGGACCGTTGATGGTCATGGACACGGATGTGTTGGCTTGGCACAAATCAAAGCCCGAATAAAGTTTCTTGGCGCAATCGAGCGTGCAGATGGATACACCGGAATTGCCGATTTTGCCGTAGACATCCGGCGGGGTGGCCGGGTCCTCACCATAGAGCGTGACCGAGTCAAACGCCGTGGAAAGCCGCACGGCACCCTGGCCTTTTGATAAATAATGGAAGCGTTTGTTGGTTCGTTCCGGTGTGCCTTCCCCCGCGAACATCCGCGTGGGATCCTCGCCTTGGCGGCGGTATTCAAACACCCCGGCCGTAAAAGGGAAGTGCCCCGGCAAATTTTCGCGGTGTGCCCACAGCAGCAGGTCTCCCCAATCGCTGAAGGCAGGCAGCGCAACTTTGGGTATCAGCAGATTCGACAGGCTTGATGTATGGTTTTCCACCGCGATGGTTCGCCCACGCACCACGTAGGTGTGGCGCTCTGACTGGTAGCGGGCTGAGCGTGCCGGCCAGTTCTGCAACCAATTGCGAGCAGCCGGCTCAAGCGCCTCAAGACTCGTTGTATAACGCGTCTGTAAAGCCTGGCAGACAAAGTCGCTGGTACCAGGCGCACTGTCCATCGCTGGAAGGGCTTGGCCCATGGTCGAAACGGGTGCTCCCAAAGCCTTGAGGCTTAGCCAGAAGCCGTAGGCTTCGCGCGCCTGACGGGCTTCTGCCTGGGCTTGCGCGTGATAGCGCGTGACGCTGTCGGCGATGTCAGACAAATAGCGTTCTTTATGGGGTGGAATCAGTGCCTGTTTGCGGCTGTCTGTGGCCGGTTGCATCAGGCGTGTTTCAAACTGGCTGTTGGTCCGGGTGTTGAGCATGGTTAAAACGGCTTGATACAGGTCGGTTGTGCCGGCATCGTTGAATTGGGAGGCGATGGTGCCAAAAACCGGCATGGCCTCGAGGGTTTCATCGAAGCGTTTCTGGTTGCGTTGGAGGGTTTTGCGAACGTCACGCAACGCGTCGAGGGCGCCGCGTTTGTCGAACTTGTTGATGGCCACGAGATCGGCGAAATCGAGCATGTCAATTTTTTCCAGTTGACTGGCTGCGCCAAATTCGCTGGTCATGACGTAAAGTGTCAGGTCGACGCTATCAACGATGGCTGAATCGCTTTGGCCGATGCCCGCCGTTTCGACGATGACGAGATCGTAAGCCGCCGCCTTGACGACGTTGATCGCATCATTTAAAGCGCGCGAGGTTGCGACGTGGGCTTCGCGCGTGGCAAGCGAGCGCATGTAGACACGGGGGTGATTGATGGCATTCATTCGGATGCGATCGCCCAGCAACGCGCCCCCCGTCTTGCGTCGGGACGGATCCACCGACAAAATGGCGACGGACTTCTCGGGGTTGTCGTTCATAAACCGCCGCACCAACTCATCGGTCAACGTGGATTTGCCTGCGCCACCCGTGCCTGTGATCCCAAGAATCGGTGTTGCGCGCTGCGCGGCCCGGCCTCGGACCTGCTCCAACCACTCGCCGTGATGACCGGCCTCCGCCAAGGTGATGGCCCGTGCGATCGCCCCATCCGCACCGAGTGTTAGCGTGTCAACCTCCGGCATCCCTTTGGCCGCCATCGGGTAATCACATTCGCGTAGCATCAAGTCAATCATGCCTTGCAAACCAAGCACGCGCCCGTCTTCCGGGGAAAAGATCCGTGCAACGCCATACGCGTGCAACTCAGCGATCTCAGCCGGTACGATTACACCCCCACCCCCACCATACACCCGGATGTGTTCGGCACCCCGTTCGCGCAACAGGTCAACCACGTACCGAAAATACTCCAAATGGCCGCCTTGATAACTGGACAGCGCAATGCCGTGCGCATCTTCTTGGATCGCAGTCTCCACAACCTCCAACACAGAGCGGTTGTGACCCAGGTGAATCACTTCCGCGCCTGATGCCTGCAAAATCCGCCGCATAATGTTGATGGCAGCATCATGACCGTCAAACAGCGCGGCGGCGGTCACAAAACGCACCTTGTTTGTCAGGGCGTACGATGTGGTCGTTGGTGGTGCGGAGGCGGTCACATCCATTGGGACTCTCCTTGATGAAGATTTTACGCGAATTACCAAAAGGCCAATTGGATCTTAACACGCATCTGGTCAAACGCGTTTGGGCATGCGACGATGAGCGGTTGTTTCAGGAAAGGGTTTTGACAACATGACCGATGTTTTGCATCCTTCCACCGGGGCGAGTACGGCGCAAATTTTGCAGGATTTGCCGCCCGACGAGCGGGAAGCCTACTGGCACCGCCACGTTTATCGGGGGGATGTCAAGCAGTTGACCGTGCGCGGCACCCTCATGGGCATGGTGTTGGGCGCGGTGTTGTCGGTATCGAACCTGTACGTTGGGTTAAAAATCGGCTGGGGTTTTGGTGTGACCATCACCGCGGGCATTTTGGCTTTTGCGGTGTTTAAAGCGCTGGAACGCTGGTTGCCGGGTGGGGCGTTCACGGATTTGGAAAACAACGCCATGCAGTCGACGGCCTCGGCGGCTGGGGCGATGTCTTCTGCCGGTTTGGTGAGTGCGATTCCTGCTTTGCTCATGCTTAATGGGACGCGCATTGATACGCTGCCTTTGATGCTGTGGATTGGCGCGATTTCGTTGTTGGGTGTGGTGGTTGCGATTCCATTGAAGCGGCAGATGATCAACATCGATCAGTTACCCTTTCCATCCGGCATCGCTGCGGCTGAGACCATCAAAAGCTTGCATGGTCACGGTGAAGAAGCCTTGCGCAAGGCCCGCGCCATGGGTCTGACGGCGTTGTTCGCGGCGGTTGCGACGTACTTGCGCGATGGTCATGCCACCTTGATGGAAAAATATGGGCTCAAGTCGTTGGCGTTCAGTTTGCCTGAGTCTTTTCAGGTGTTTCCCGGCATCCGCGGCATTGCGCCGGAAAAGCTGACGGCGTGGCTGGATACGAGTTTGTTGCTGTACGCGGCGGGAGCCATTGTGGGGTTGCGTACGGGGATTTCGATGATGCTTGGGGCAATACTTAACTGGTTGGTGGTAGCGCCGTGGTTGATTACGAACCAGGTCGTTGCGAATGACAAGGTGATTGAGGGAGGCTTCCGCCAAGTGGTCGCTTGGTCGACCTGGCCAGGTGTCGGGATTATGGTCGTCGCGGCATTGGTGGCCTTGGCTTTTCAATGGCGCTCGTTGTTGAACAGTTTTGCAAGCCTTGGATCCCTGCTCAACCCGAATGCGCCAAAGGCCTTGTCGGATGAGATTGAGGTGCCGGGAAGCTGGTTTGTTGTGGGGTTGGGTGCGGCCTTGGTTGCCACGGTCATTTTGCAGTGGGCCTTGTTTGGCATTCACCCTGTTTTGGGCGTGATTGGTGCGTTGTTTGCCATCTTGCTTGCGATCGTTGCCACACGGGTCTCTGGTGAAACCGACATTGCGCCGATTGGGCCGATGGGCAAAATCACGCAGTTCGCTTATGCATTGCTGTCGCCTGGGCAGCCCGTGACCAATTTGATGTCCGCTAATGTGACGGCTGGTGCTGCGTCGCACACATCGGATCTCTTGACTGATCTCAAAAGCGGTTACATTCTGGGTGCCAAGCCGCGTCAGCAATTTTTGGCGCAGTTGTTTGGGGTAGCCGCTGGAACCTTGGCGTGTGTACCGGCTTACAATTTGATGGTGCCGGATGCGAGTGTCTTGGGTGGCGACAGGTTTGCAGCACCTGCCGCGCTGGTGTGGAAAGCCACGGCGGAGGTTCTGGCGCGTGGGATTCATGCCATTCCGGCTTCGGCTTTGACGTTTGCGGCGGTTGCGATTATCGCGACCGTGGTTGTGACCGTCGTCGAACAATTATGGCCCAAGAGCAAGCGCTACTTGCCGTCGCCCACGGGACTCGGATTGGCCTTTGTCATACCCTTTAGCAATTCGGTGGCCATTTTTATCGGTGCCGTGGTTGCGGCGTTGTGTTTTCGTTTCGCCCGTGCGCGCGCCGAACGTTACACCATCACGGTGTCCTCGGGTTTGATTGCGGGTGAGAGCATCATGGCGGTGATCCTGATTGGCCTGAAGCGGGCGCTCGGACTCGTCTGATGTCATCCAGATCCATTCAAGCGTGTCGTGACGACAACCATTGCGTTTGAGCGCGGAGGGCTCGGTGAGAGCTTTTAGCAGGCATCGGTGCCTGTCTTGTTTTCACAACCCGATTCATCAAATTGACTGATTGTTCGTCAAATGTTTGTTGTCGCAGTGCCGCACATAGCAAACGGAATCACTCCTGTAACTTTACGTATTGGTCTGGTGGTCGTCGTCTGAACAGTGAAATTGGTGGTTCCCGTCCCAATTCGGGTTGGCTCAGGCTGGCGCTCGGGGTATCGGCTGATTAGGAGTACCGAATTATGATTGAACAAACAAAGGCTGAACTCAGCAGTATCAGCGAGACCGCTCAATTGTTGCAGTCTGCGTCTGAGGGTGAGCGCGACCGCATCTGGTATCAACGGGTGTATCGCCCGGATCTGCCGCAGTTGACATGGCGCGCCGCGGGAATGGGGATGGTGCTGGGCGGCGTTTTGTCCATTTCGAACCTGTATGCAGGGCTTAAAACCGGTTGGTCGTTTGGCATCACGATTACGGCGGGCATTTTGGCATTTGCGGTGTTTCGTCTGGTTGAGCGAATCTGGCCGGTTGCGCCTTTTGGTGAACTGGAAAACAATGCCATGCAATCGGCGACGTCGGCGGCGGGTTTTATGGTTTCAGCGGGTCTGATCAGTTTCATTCCCGCGTTGATGCTGATGGGAGGACCCGCCCTTGCGCCATGGCAATTAGCCGTGTGGATTCTGTCGGTTTCGGTTTTGGGTGTTCTCGTTGCGGTGCCGCTTAAACGGCAGATGATCAATGTTGATCAACTACCCTTTCCGTCAGGCATCGCGGCGGCTGAGACGATCCGCAGCCTCCATGGCGATGGCGAAACGAGTTCAAGAAAAGCGCGGGCCCTCGGGGTTGGTGCGTTGATTGGTGCTGTGATTGCGTACCTGCGCGATGCGCATGCGGCGATTTTCGGTAAGTTGGCAGCCAGTTATGCCTCATTGAAAGGGTTGGCTGTCGGCTTGCCGGCGCAAATCACGTGGCCAGGGACGGTGCGTGGGGTTGAGGCGGAAAAGCTGACGCTGGCTTTTGACTTGAGCATTGTGTTGTATGCCGCCGGGGCGATCGTTGGTTTGCGTACCGCGTTGAGCGTGTTGCTCGGTGCGGTGATCAATTGGTTCGTCATCGCGCCTTGGCTGATTCAGCATCAAATCTCCGTCAACGGCAAGGTGGTAACCGGTGGTTTCGGCAGGGTCGTTGGGTGGAGCGCCTGGCCTGCCAGCGCGCTGATGGTGGTAGCTGCCTTGGTTGCGGTGGCGTGGCAATGGCGCGCGTGGGTGCGGGGTTGGCAGCAGTTAAGCGGCGTTTGGGACACCCGTGCGAAAGCGGCCGACATAGCGCCCGCGCAAGCCGAGGTGCCGGTGCGGTGGGTCACGATTGGCTTGGGCCTCACTGCGTTTGTGTTAATCTACATCCAAAATGCGTTTTTTGGGATTCCATTGTTTTTTGGTGCGCTGGCCATTGTCATGGCGCTGATTTTGTCGGTCATGACCGCGAGGGTCGCAGGCGAGACGGATATTGCGCCGCCGGTTGGCAAAGTGTCGCAGATTGCTAACGCAGCCTTGACACAAGGGCAGCCGACACTCAATTTGATGACGGCGAGCGTGACAGTGGGGGCTTCCATGCACGCGGCTGATCTCTTGACGGATCTCAAATGCGGTTATTTGCTGGGTGCGCGGCCACGCATGCAATTTCTGGCACAGCTTTTGGGGCTTGTGGCTGGCACCCTGGCTTGTGTCCCGGCCTTTTATCTGCTCATTCCCGATGCCCAAGTAATTGGTGAGCGCTTCGCCCTGCCAGCCGCTTTTACCGTAAAGGCAACGGCGGAAGGGATGGCACTGGGATTGTCCGCCATTCCCCCAACAGCTTTACAAGCCACGTTTTGGGCAGCCGCCCTCGCGCTGATGTTGACGATCGCTGAGCTGCGTTATCCTCATACTCGGCGCTTTTTGCCGTCAGCACTGGGTTTGGGCTTGGGCATGGTACAGCCTTTCTATAACGCGTTATCCATCGCCTTGGGTGCCGTGTTGGCCCAAGCGTGGTTCAGGCGTCACCGTGCGAGTGCTGATGTTTACCTGGTGCCGCTCGCGTCTGGCATGATTGCGGGTGAAAGCTTGATGGCGGTCGCTGTCATCATGGCGTTGCTGATGCTGGGACTCGCCTAGACCAATGCTTGTACCGCGTTAGCGGTGCTCAGACCGCTTTTTGAAGGCGGATGAGCGTGTTTATCTTGGCTGTTTCAGACACGGTGCTGATGCGATGCAGACACGTATTGCTTGGTGATCAAATTTTGGCTGGCTGTTGCTCAGTGCTTGGGGGATGACGCTTCGATCGCGGCTGCGCAGGCACCGAGCAGCGCGACATGTTGGTTAATGACGAGGCGCACCGGGATGGAACGAACAAGATCGGAGAAACGGCCTTTGTGACAGTAGGCACGTTGAAAGCTGCCGTCCAGCATTTTGGCCAGATTTTTTGGTGCGATGCCGCCGCAGAGGTAAACGCCACCGGTTGCAATGATTTGTAATGCCAGGTTGCCTGCTTCGGCACCGTAAATGGAAACAAACATGTCCATGGCGCGTACACAGGCCGCATCGGCTTGGGTGTGGGCAAGTTCCGCGATGACCGCTGAGGGATCAGCCGCATTCAGCAAAGCGGCCTGAACTTCGGGCGACTCGGACACCTGGTTACTGTCAATCAAAAAGTCATAGATGGCTTTGATACCGGCACCGGAAACCAGGCGTTCGTAGGAGATACGCGCGTGGCGCTTGAGCATGTAGCGCAGGAGATCCATTTCCTCTTCGTTGCGCGGTGCGAAATCCTTGTGGCCGCCTTCGGTCGGAATCACCTGATAACGGCCGTTGACATCGAACAGGAGTGCTTCACCCAAGCCGGTTCCGGCCCCGAGCACAGCGATTGGTCCGCCCGGGACTGGTGTGCCCGGATTGAGTTCCACGGAGTCATCGGGACCCAGACGCAGCACCCCTAAAGCGGCTGCCTTGAAGTCATTGATCAAGGCAACGGCTCCCAAGGGCAGCCGGGTAGCCAATTCGTGCCGATCCACAACCCATGGCAGGTTGGTTGCAACACAGCGGTCGTTGATGACGGGGCCGGCAATACCAAGCCCTGTTCCTGCGATGGGCCCGAGGGGGTAACGTTGCAGAAAGTCGTCGGCGATCGCATCAAAACTTGCATAATCCGCACTCGCGTACCGATGCTCAGCCACCACCTTGATGGCGCCTCCGGCGGACTCGCAAACCGCCATCAACACCTTGGTCCCACCAATGTCGCCTGCAAGATACCGTGCCAACTTAACCACCCCTCACTGAAGCGCCTGCGTGAACCCTTTAAACACAATATCCGGTAACGGACCAAGATCCGGCACCACCCAACGCGCGCCAGCATCCCGCAGCGCCGCCTCCGACAAACTGCTGCTCACCCCAACCACCATACATCCTGCCGCCAGTGCGGATGCAATGCCCGGCACCGCATCTTCGACCGCCAAACACGCGTGAGGTGAAACTCCCACGCGCTCGGCCGCCAGCAGATAGATATCCGGCGCCGGTTTGCCACGTACCACATCCACAGCGGTCAACACCGCATCAAACACATCAACCAGGCCAAGCGCCCTCAATACGTGTGACACATTGTCTGCCACACCCGAGGTGGCCAGCACACACGGGATGCCCCGCGCCTTCAGCGCCAGAACCGCTGCCGACGCATCCGGAATGGCTTCAATCTCAGCCGCCCCCAACAAGGTGCCAAACAAGTGTTCCCGTTCGGATGACAGACGCTTCACCGTGGCTTCATCCAACCCCGGTCCAAGAATCGCCTGAATGACCTCACTGGCCCGCCAACCATCGTATGACCGCAACCACGCCTCATCAACGATACGTCCTCGCTCGGCAGCGAATTGACGCCACACCTTGCGATGCATTGGCATGGTGTTCACCAGCACCCCATCCATATCAAACAAGACAGCTTCGAACAACACAGGCGGCATCCCACAAGACAGAGCGGCACCAAGCGACGCATGCAAGCGTAACACATCCTCTCGTCATGCTGAACACATCGCGTACTCACGCCCCCTTCAAACCCCGTCGTTAATGGAATGGCTGGAACCTGTCACCTTGATGTCAACTGATTTGAGATTTTTGCTTGAAACGGTCTCGGTGCGCGGTTTTTGGCTGATAACGTGGTAGATTTAACAATATCTTACCCCTGATTTAATCCCATTGCCGCAAGCTGCGCGTGGGTGGTTGCTATAAGGGTCTTGGAAGTGTTGCAAACGGGTGAGAGTAGCCGAGTTAAGATTCGTAAGGAGTGTTCCAGATGTCCGTGAGTGCTGTTGGATACATATGGATGGCGCCGGAAGAGGCGTTGAATGCGGAACTGGTTGAGCGAGAGACACAGAAGCTCCGCGCGTATTGCCAAGCTAACACGATCGACTTGATGGATGTGTGTGTGGAGGATGCGGTGACTGGCAACGCGTTGGAACGGCCGGCTTTGTCTGCTCTGTTGCAGATGCCGCAAGTGGTTGTCGTGGTTCCCTCATTGGCTTCCTTGGGGCGTCGTTTCCACGATGTGGCGGTGGTGATAGGTGAGGTGAATAATCGGGATATTCGATTGATTGCCATCGAGGAGGAGATTGATACGGAGCGGTCGGAAGGTCAGCAGTTGTTGCGCTTCTTCATCAAGGTGCCGCAAGTGGCGCGGATGATGCGGCATCCGGTGAAGGAGCGTCCGCGAACCTTTGTCCGCAGTCGAGAGGTCTTGCACAACGGGGGCACGTGTCCTTACGGTTACGTGTTGAATGAGGCAACCAACCAGTATCAGGTGATGCCGTTGGAGGGCAATGTCGTCAAGCGTATTTTCCGGGAGCGTTTGTCTGGTCGGAGTTTGCGTCAAATTGCGAATGACCTTACCCGCGATGGCATCGCGACCAAGCGCGGTGGTCGTTGGCAGGCGAATACGGTGAAGACGATTCTGGAAAACGTGTTTTACACGGGTGCATACCAGTGTCAAAACCGTCTGTATCCGAATGATCACGAGGCGGTGATCACGGAAGAGTTGTTCCAGCAGGTCAACAGCCACACAGACATTGTCCAGATGGCGTAAGCGAGACACTTAACCGCGTGGATGGAAATTTTGAGCCTGCCGCAACATTGAAGCGGCAGGCTCAGATTTTTCCGGTCGTAGGCTTCATCACCAGGATCTTGTGGTCTTACCCGTATGGCTGACGGGTGACAAGTGACCATGCGGTGATGCAAAGCTTTTTTGCAAACCTGTGTAGCAGACTCGAAAACATCAGGCACCGACGCGCTGCTGTCGAAAAACAGTCAGAATTTCATTCACTAATCAGCGCGATTTTTTAAGTGCCTGGCTTGCGATCACTGGACGAATGTCGCCTTGTAGGGACCCCAGTTACCAGCTGTGTCTTGCGCATGCACCAGCAGCAGACGTTTCTTGCCAGCGCTCCGTGCCCCGGCGTTCAGACTCAGGATGGCTGTTTTGCCTTGTACCTGGTCAAAGGGCACGCCGCGCCCATCGGGGCCTGGCGCGTCGTAGAACGCTTCGACTGCTTTAATGCTTCGGTTTGCCGTGACGGACGCTTGGGCGCTGCCAGAAACAACCTTATCCAGTGTTGGGCCTTGAACATGTCCGGGGTTGTCGGCGAGGCTCAACAGGAGTCGTGCACCACCTTCATTCTGTTTCCAGAAAGTTGGTACCCGGCTGTACGGGGGATCGAAACCGTCGCCATAGCTGCCAATCTCGGTGGTGTAGCTGAGGATGCCGTGGGTGCCGAAGGCCCAGTCGGTTGTGTCGCCGGAGGTGGGGTACAGGTTGACGCTTTGTTGGGGCCTGTAGCCGGATAGATCGCCAAGTTTTTTACCGATCGCAGGCAAGCGGGGATCCGGCGGTGGCTCCTTGGTGTGGCCCCAAGGCCATAGAATCAAGTTGCTGAAACTGTGGTAGCTCATCAAAAACGTGAATTTTCTGCTTTCAATCAGATTTTTGATTGCCTGTGTTTCAGGCTCCGAAAAGGCGCCCGGCCCCCGGAAGGTGGAATCTGCGACTCTGGTCGATGCACCGGGACCGCCCCACTTATAACCATAGTTACGGTTGAGATCAACCCCAGGTCCATTTGGGGCAAACCCGAACCCTGTACCACCACCGACGCTAAAATTGACGTTCTTGCGCCAATCAACACCCTCTGACGCCAGCTTGTGACCTTCCGGGTTCACCATCGGTACCAGGTAAATGTCACGGTTTTCAACGAAGTTAGTCAATTCGGGGTCATTGCCATAGCCATCAATGAGCATCTTGGCCAAGTTCAAAACAATCTCGGGCGTCACGATCTCACGCGCATGATGCGCCCCACAAAACAACAACGCCGGCTTCGCATCGGCCGACTGGGTGCCGACTCTCAAACACCAAATGTCGCGGCCCGCGCGCCCTTGCGTTTTCTCCCAACCATCGCCGATATCAAGCAGGCGTGCGATCGCAGGCTTTGCACGCGCCATTGCCCGCAATTCATCCAACATTTCATCATAGGACCGATACGCGCTATCGAAACGATTGTAAATGCCAGGGCCCGGGCCCTGCACCAGACGCACCGTCAAGCCACGCTTGCGAATGAACGCCAACTGGGCGGATGTAATCTGACCATACACCCTGGCATTCTCATCATCCACATACCAGATGTCCATGCCAACGGCAGCCAACTCACCCAATAACGCCCGGTTCTGAAACGAGATGCTCACAACCGCCGGCTTGCCGTTGGCCACCGCCTCCGCACGAAACGCACCCAAATCACCTGGCACCTGGCTGTTCGCGCCCTGCTTCGCACACGCCGTCAGCAACACGGCGCCCACTAAACCCAAACCCCATCGTTTCAGTTTCATCGCCTCCAACTTTCTCACGCACCCATCGCTGTGGACAGTTAGCATCTTAAGTAAAAGTTAAAAAAAAGTAAAGACTATGTGACAGGGCAGAGATTTCGCCCCGGTTGTGCTCATCACCTTATGAACCCGCTGAAAGGCGTGACCGCTCGCAGTGGTGTTAGCGGGGGTGTAAATCCGCGTTTTTTTGGTGGTTGCAAATTGGGTGTGCAG
>JBBAPZ010000006.1:73484-162972 GCA_040400605.1 Candidatus Sericytochromatia bacterium | reverse complement strand
CTAGGCAGTGTTCGAACTTTCTGCGAGGCGATCGCCACTGGGAACTGGGTGCGGGTAGTGATGGAGGTGCCTGACTGTGACCATCAGTTGGCTGCGATTGCGGTCAATACGGAAACCACCTGAGCATGGGATTGTTGAATGTGAGCGTGGATCAATTCGTCCAGACGTGCCAGTGTCAATATTTCCCTGGCAGCATGGCGCAGGAAGTCTCGCACTTCTTCGGGTTCTGCGCGGGTTTCGTCAACCAGGCTTGCCCGACAAGCAATCAGGGTCAAGAGGTCTTCCAGATCGTGACTCATCCACGGGTCGGCTTTGCCCCGTCCCCGATAGGCTTCCAATTTTGCGGCGACGTAAATGGCGGCCGGAAAGATCATGATTGGACGTGCGGCACCGATATCGACGGTGATGGCCCGGTCGTAGCCCGCCTGGAACCATTGATTGCCAAAGCCCAGTATGGCAGGGTCGGTAGGCATCAGATCCAGAAGATGCCCATTAGCCGTTCGCATTCGACAAATCGGCGCAGACGGATCGCCCACGATCGGGGTCACCCCCAATGTACCAAGCTCTATTTGAAGTCTCACCCAAGCAACGTGCGATGAACAAGCCACCACGACGTCCGCGTCTCGCGTGGGACGGATGCGCAGGCGCGGCGGTCGAGTCAGGTACAATGGGAGCACCAGGCCACCTGTAAACACCATGCGGTCTGAAAAAATGCCCACATCGCTGATGATCGCGCGCAGCAGGTCCGTCGCATTCATACGCCGAACTCGACTTCCAGCAACCGTCGTGCCAACTCCCGCTCGCGCAAGCGCCCCACTCGGATGGCATCAACCAGTGCGAGCCGTCTGTGCAATCCCGGGTGACGTGAGGCCGCGGCGGGAGCCGCGCGATACAGGGGTTCGATACCATCTCCGAAGCTTGCCCCCTGCGCACAAGGCCAGACCACACAATCATCCGGGTCTGCCACGATGGAATCCGCCAGCGGTGCGACGCTGTGTGCGGTGGGAACGCCATAACAGCGCGGGAGACGCTTCGCCGGATAAACATAACGGAGCCCGTGTTGGATGAACTCAAGCAAGGCGTGCCGAAACACCTGTCGCGATTCGGGCTCATAAAGACCCGACTCAGCGGCACGCCTGAGTGCTTGATGGACTTCGGACGTGCTCATGCCAAGCTCGGCAGCCAGACGCTGATAGCGCCATTCGGGTTTCTCACCCACCAAATGAATCAAGACCATCACATCTTGTGGCTTTAACACATGAATACCTCTCAGGCTAAGTATATTCGCAAATTGCAAATAGCGAAAGCCCTGCGAGCGCCTTTTCCATCGTTTGGAGCGAAGTTGCTGGGGTGTTGCCCTATTGTCTGCCAGGACGGTGTCCTGACCCCGCAATACCGCGAACCCTTTGCCTGGCTGGCTTTGGCCGCCCACACCCTCACAAGCCAGGAAGCCCCCGACCCAGCGGATCGAAGGCTTCCTGAAATCAGGGGTGGCTGACGGGGTTCGAACCCGCGAATGGAGGATCCACAATCCTCTGTGTTGACCACTTCACCACAACCACCAAGAAAACCCGGAGTTGGCGCGCTCGGGGGGACTTGAACCCTCGACCGTCCGCTTAGAAGGCGGATGCTCTATCCAGCTGAGCTACGAGCGCCCGTCATGGAGCGGGAGACGGGACTCGAACCCGCAACAACCTGCTTGGAAGGCAGGTACTCTACCATTGAGTTACTCCCGCAAAACCAGGATGGTCGGGACGACTGGATTCGAACCAGCGACCCTCTGCTCCCAAAGCAGATGCGCTACCAAGCTGCGCTACGTCCCGTCACGATTTAAAATGTTACACCAGCACCATCGAAGTGTCAAACAAACCGTTGGGGCCCTCAACCATCAGCGCCTCACTGTTCAGACGACCTTCTCCGAACCTGGACGCCACTGTCCCAAGACTGACTTCGACTCCTACGACGGACATCGCTGCAACGCTCAGTAGACGAATGTCATTGTGGACTGAGTTAGCCAAGTCTGACGAATCATCCCCGACCGACCATCCACACGGTCCTGAGCGATGGCAGCTGATTGCCATTCCAGCCCACAGCCGACAGACATCGCACGCGACACATCGGCAAGCACACACCATCGGGGCACTTGAACCACAAGAAAACGGCTACGTTTCAGCAAAGCGTAGCCCCGTAAGACCCTTGGCGGGTCGGTTGTCGCGTGTTTGCGATCCAAAACGCTTTCACGGGTAAAGATGTGTCAGGCTGGCACTGAATATCACGGCGAGCCTGTTTTTTGTTGTTAAATTTGCCATAAAGGTTTTGGACAGCAACCGCTGTGTCGTGATTTAGTGTTCGCTGCGCTCTAGCTGCTGTGCCACGTGCAACACGGATTGAATCGTCTCAACTTCTGGGCGCATGCCAGCGACGGCTTCCGCATCGGTGAACAAGCGGCGCAAATCGTCGGTCGGAATGCCAGCCACCTTGTTTAACTCCTTGAAGCCCATGCCAAGTTCACCCATCCGCTCCAGGATTAGCTGAACACCTGCATCCAATTGCTGTTTCTCCGGAAAAAACTGCAGAACGTTGGCATCATTCAATACCGTCAAACCGATTGGGTAGCGGGCATAGCCGTAATCAGCCATCATTTTGTCAAAAAATAGGCTGAAGCTGCGCTCTTCTTGCTCGACGAGTTCCTCTTGCGTCCAACGGGGGGTGTGTTTGTGCCCAAATTCCTTGAATGCGGTCGGCGGCAAGTCAAGTGCCAACGCAAACATCTGAATATACGCCCGATTACTCGGAAACGGCTGATCGCCCCGCAAAATGCTGTTGAAATACGGGCGGCTGATTCGCCCGCCCATGGCCTGGAACAAATCTTCCCGCGTCATTCCCCGTTCACGCAGGCGCTGCCAAACTAGGCGAGCCGATGTCGACAACGCCTCGTCCAGTTCCCGATACTCGGCAAAAGTAAATGGATCCAATTGACAGATCTCAGCCATGCGCTCAATCGTCTCCCGTGCGTGCGGAAACGCAATACGCCCATTCAAGACACGATAAACATAGTCCTGACTCACTCCCAACCGCCGAGCGAACGCCGTTTTGTTCATCCCCAGAACCCGTAATTGCTCAAGGATAATCTTGGCGGAAAGTGATTGTTGACGCACGATAAACCCTTCTTCCTCGACTGTCGCGCACGCCATGGACCTTGGCCAATTGCCATTTTGACAGTCCAAGCAGTCTGTACACGTGTCAATTTTAACACAGGTGTGACAGGAATGGCGCAACAAAATCCAGTTTGTTTTTAACCAACCGTTTGGTGCCTCTTGCCACTTGCACGCAAATCGGTTTTGAGATCGTTTTGGCGTGGGTATGATATAGTGGAGAGGCAGGCAGTTGTCTTGCAAGCTGGGGGCATGGCGGAATGGCAGACGCATGCGACTTAAAATCGCCTGACTTCGAGTCGTGCGGGTTCAAGTCCCGCTGTCCCCACTTTTTTGGCTTTTGCGCTTGGTCGATTGGCTTGACGCGTGACGGTGTCTGACCGGGCGCGGGCGGAATGGGCACGTGATGGTGAGTGATACCCATGCCTTGTCTGAGGAGGAGTGGCTGGCTCTTGGGCGCAGGGCGCTTGAGGCGGGTGATCTTCTTGGCGCTCGTCAGCTGTTTCAAGAGTTGGTTGGGTTGGCGCCTAGTCCTGACCTCCACCGGGTGATTGCAAGTATTTGCCAGGAGATCGGGGATCTCACCGATGCCGTGAATCACCTCCAATTGGCTTTGTCTTTGGATCCTGACTTCACGGAGGCTTTGTCTGGGCTTGCTCGGCTGCACGCGGCATTGGGGCAACACGAACGGGCGCTGATGTATCAGGAGCAGGCGATCAAACGGGATCCCGATCGACCAGAGTTGATGGCGGATATGGCGCGGTTGCTGGCGTTGTCGCGGGATTATCGGGGCGCCTTGCAATGGATTGACAAGGCATTGGCGTTGGCGCCGTCCGATCCCGAGTGTTTGGTGACACGGGTGAGGGTGCTGCTTGGCGATCACCGTTACGCGAAGGCGCGTCAACAGGCGGAAGTGTTGATCCAAGACCACCCGAACCTGGCAGAAGGCCACATCGTGTGTGGCTGGGCGCTGTGGCATCTTCAAGTGTATGACAAGGCGCGTCAGAGTTTCGAACGGGCATTGAGCCTTGTGCCGGATCAATTGGAAGCGCTCAAAGGATTGGGTCAATCCCATTTGATGGACGGCGACGCGGTTGCGGCAATTGGGCCCTTGATGCAGGTGAAAGAGCGCGTACCCGGGTTAGCGGATGGGATTCTTGATCTGGCTTCCGCTTATGTTGCGCTACGTGACGTGGATGCGGCAGACACATTGTTGGATGAAGTCTGGCGTGATTATGATCGAGATGCCGTGGCGATGTCTCGGGCGGGTTGGTTGTGGGCACGGCTGGGCAATTTTAACAAGGCCGAACTGGTTCTGCAGCGTGCACGGGGTTTGAATCCGCAGGATATCCAGGTGATTGAAAGGCTCGGTTTGACCCATTTGGGGCAACGTTCTTTTCGCCAGGCACGCAAATGTTTCATCCATGTCTGGAAGGCCCGCCCTTTCTCTTTTGGCGCATTTGGTAACCTTTGCGCCTGTTATGCCTACTGGGCGTTGTTGATGCTGCGTGATGGGCGTTTGCCTGTTTTTTGGGGTGCTGGCGGCCTTGAGTTTGGGGTGCGCGCCGGTTCTGCCCGTTGGTTGGATCTCGGGCGTGAGGCTTTTGAGAAAGGCAACTGGAATGATGCAGAAATGTATTTTCGGAAAATTCGGTCTGGAGATGCCAACCAAGAGGTAGCAGCTTTGTGGCTGGCCAATTGTTTGATCAAACAGGGCGCTCGTGAGGATGCCGTGCTCGTGTGTCGGGATGCGCTGACGCATAGTCCCGCCAGCGCGCCGTTGTTGGCATTGTTGGGAGCCTTGTGTCTTGCCTCTTCGCGGGAAGAACCCGCACTGACCTTGTTGAACAAGGCTGTGTCGCTTGACCCGGAGCACGGGGACGCGTGGATGACGCTTGGACGGGTGCTGCAAAAGAAGCGGCAAAATCAGGAGGCTATGGAAGCTTTTGAACGTGCCATCGCGCTACGCGTGAGTGACCCCTACGTCTATCGGCGTGCCGGTGAAGCAGCGTTGGCGCTATCTGAGATGACTGGCGCGATTCGATATTTCACCGTTGCCATTGAGCGCAATCCGCGCGATATCGTCTCGGCTCTGCGACTCATCGATTGCTTGTTTCAGGCCGGCGATTTCGACGGTGCGCGTGGTGTTGCACAACACGCACTCAGTATTGATTCCAATTGCGAACAGGCCGCCAATTGGCTGGAAGCGATCGATCGGGCACGCTCCATAAAGGAAGTGGAAGCGCGGTTGTGACGACGCCCTGACTTAACGTGAGCTCTTGTCCGCCGACAAGGCAGTTAGTGTTAATGTTTGGGTGTTTTTGACTACGATGTGAACGCTTGTCTTACGTGACAGTTTAAATGGATAACCACGTTGCATTGACTGCAATCCGGCGGCTGATATTGTCGGACAGTGCGCTTGGATCACGACGAAAGCGGCTGGCGCAGGCTGCTCCTTACGTGATGATGCAAGCGCACTATCGTTTGGCCCATCAACCGTTGACTGTGCTGACGCCGGGTATAACCGCTCCAGAGCCAGTTTCGTGCGAGCGATAAACTGGCGTGACCCAATCGGCGAACCGTGGATGATTGCCACGCACCGCTCGTGCATAGTGTTCCATGATTTGCCGCGTCACGGGGCCAATTTGCCCAGTACCGCCCACCGGTCGCATATCCACCGAGACCACCGGGGATATCTGCGCACCCGTCCCACAAAAGAACATTTCATCGCACACATAGAGTTCCGTGCGATCGATCGAACGCTCTTCCGTCTCGATTCCCAATTCTTCTTGCGCAATCTTCATCACCGCGCGACGGGTCACTCCCTCCAGGATATTGTGCTGCACCCCAGGTGTCATCATGCGACCGTTGCGCACCAAGAACAGATTCATTGCACTGCCTTCCGACACGTGGCCATCGGCATTCAGAAAAATCGCATCGTCATAGCCATGATGATAGGCTTCCGTTTTCGCCAAAGCCGAATTGATGTACGCGCCGGTCAGTTTTGCCCGCGCTGGCACTGCGTTGTCATCAATCCGCCGCCACGAGGATACCCCCACTTTGATCCCACTCGTATCAATGTAATCACCCATCGGGGTGGCAAACATCGTAAAATCAGACCGCAAACCGTGCAGGCGCACGCCGATTTTTTCGTCCGCCATGTACAACAATGGGCGAATGTATACATCTTCCTTGAAGGCGTTGAGCCGCAACAACTGCAACGTGATGTCACATAACTGTTCCACGTTGTACTCAAGGTTCATGAACATGATCCGCGCCGATTGATGAATGCGTTCAAAGTGCGGCACCATTTTCAGAATGTATAACTCCTCGTGCTCCGCATTCCAGTAGGCGCGAATGCCTTCGAAACAACCCGTGCCGTAATTGAGACCGTGGGTCATGACGCTGACCTTTGCCTGTTCGTACGGCACGAATTCGTTTCTGAAAAAGACGTATCGGGGCGTTGTCATCGCAAGATTGCTTCCTTTCTGAAACCGCGCAAACCCGCACACCATCGGAACGGGACATCGGTGAAGCCACGCGGCAACCAGGGTTAACCCCGGCTCTGAACCATAGGCTATCAGTATAGCAAAGTTTTGACGATGCTTCGTAGTGACAGCACGGGATGACGGGCCCAGGCAACGCTGTCAGCCCTTGTTAAAAGGGCCTGACAACGTTTCAGTCATCGATGGTTGCTGCAGTTTCCAGCAATCATATTTCTGACTGCCAGCCTAATTGTTGACGGCCGCGACAGGGTTTATCTCACCCCGACCGTACAAGGGGTCAATGCCTGGCGCACCACGATCATCCGCCGTTCTTTCCAGATGGTCACGTACCTGTTGTGGGGACCAGTCCGGGTGCTGTGACCAGACCAACGCTGCAACCCCTGCCACGAATGGCGCCGCAGCGCTGGTGCCACTGGTTTTGGCATAGGCTTGGTTGGGATAGGTTGACAGGATACCAACCCCTGGCGCCGTCAAGCTGAGGGCTGTGCCACGGTTGGAAAAGTAGGCCAACTCGCCGCGTTCATTGGTTGCGCCCACAGACAAAACCCCCGGATAGGCGGCGGGAAAGTCCAGAGACTCGCCCCCATTGCCTGCCGCCGCGATGATCAAGGTCTTGGATTGTACGGCTGCCTCATAAAAACGTCGCTCCACGCTGGAGGTGCGATTACCGCCCAGACTCAGGTTGATGATCCGCGCCCCCTGGTTGATCGCATACGCAATGCCCTTCATCACATTGAACTGATGACCGAGCCCCTTTTCATCCAAAACCCGTACAGGCATTATTCTGACTTGCGGCGCGATACCCGCAATTCCCACAATGTTGTTCGCATTGGCTGCTATGATTCCCGCACAATGCGTCCCGTGTCCACCCTCATCCATCGCACCGTTTTTGTCACGCCGGTCCAGCAGATTCTTGGGTTTATGCGCAAAATCAGGACCGGTTACCACCCGGTTCAGCAAATCCGGATGCGATGCATCCACACCCGTATCAATCACCGCCACGGTCACATCGATCGACCCTTTGCCGCGCAACCACACCTGTGGAATTCGCTTCGCCTGCAAGGACCATTGCAACGGGAAGAATTCATCATCCGGCCACGTTTCATCATTCAACGCCGTCACCGGCAAATTGGTTTCACAGGCCACCACATCGGCTTGCCTGCGCACACTCGAGGCCACTCTACTCCAATCACTCGCCTGCTTCAAGCGGAACAAATGATACTGGGTCCCCGAAAATTCAAAACTATCCAACCGCTGCCCATCCGCCACTTGCGGTACCGTTGCACCGGTTGACGCCACCACCACTTCAGAACTTGTCACACCCGCCAGCCGTTTGGCACTCAAAATCGGCTTGGAAACAGCCTCCGCCTTGCGAACAAGCCCCGGAACAGCCCCCGATTGTGCGCACGAAACCGACATAAGACACGCGCACAGCCAACCTGCCTGCCATGATTTTCGCCCGGGCCGCACCATCCTAAGACCTCCCCACTTGATGAAGACTCCTTGATGCTATCTGGCAACTGCAACTCGAACTTGCCAATTTTACGGTTATACAACATTTAATTTTAGGTTAACAAAATGCATTGCAATCCAGCAAGAGTGGTGCAGAAAGCGCTAAAGGCAAGTAGGCAGAACCCGCAGTAGCGGCTAATACAAGACGCGTTGGATGTCCGTGTTGGGTGGTGACTCGGTGTGCCATTTGGTCATGATGCACGGTTAGTATTTGTGAGGTTTGGCGGTCCTTGCAGGAAGGGCGACGACGATCCAGGTGGTGTAGGGAATGCTGATCACCAGTCCGAACAAGCCAACCAACAAGCTTCCTGCCGCATTGGCGATAACCTCGGAATGCATGATCTGGGTGGGGTCGATTGGTTGCGCGCCCAGTGCCAACATAAGGGGCATGAAACAGCCGATATAGGCCATGACCAGTGTGTTGCCAGCCGTTGAAAGCAGGTCTTGACCCACTTGCCAACCGGTTTGTAGCAGGGTTTTTGCGGGCGCCGCAGGATTGGTTTCCGCCACTTCACAGACTGCAGCCGAGATGGAAAGTGCCAAATCGAGGATAATCCCGAGGCTTCCGATGACCATGCTGGCAGCCAGGAAACCCGGAAAGTTAATCACCTGTCCAACCAGTGCATCGGGGTTTTCGCCTGCGACGCCACTCAGGTGTGCGTGATCAACAAGCCCGTACGCCAGCAAGGCCGTTGTCGCGACAGCTGCCAAGGTTCCCAGTACTGCCGCCAAACTTTTTCGTCCCCAGCCGCTTGTAAGCCCCGTGGTCACCAAAGCCACCAAACCGGCCAGCACGATGCTGACAAGAAGCGGCGAGGCGCCAGCAAGGGTCAGCGGTATGAGTCCAAACACGATGCTTGCAGAGGCCAAGCCAAGAATCACTAGGGTTTTGATGCCACGCAGTCCCCCCACCGCGACGATCGCCAGTCCGAGTGCGATTGCTAGAATGGTTAATGGTCGACCCCGTTGCCAATCAGCCAGTTGATACTCGTTTCCCGCACCGTCCTCGGAGGGCAATACAGCTACCATCACGCCATCACCGGGTTTGATTGAGAGGTCCATGTTCGCCTGGCCGGTCAATGCCTGTAAGATTTTGACCTCGCGGCCTTTCTCGATACCACTTGTGACCAAAACAATCACTTCGCGCTCATCGTTATCGAGCGCGTTCACCGTAATCACCGTTGCCGTTTCGAACTGCGGCTCGGTTTCCATCACGTCGCGCTCATCGGCAATGTGATCCTTCGCCGGGAGCACCGTTGCCGTTTCGTTTCGCGCTTCGGTCCCCACCGGGTGCGGTTGGCCAATCGTTGAGCCAGACGCGGCGCGGCTATCCGAAGCCCATGCGACCTGCGAGTGTTCCGCCCCGCCAACCAAGCTGGCAAGCGCGAAAAAAACCCAAAACGCCATCAAAAAAACCACCAAACGCCACGCGCAAACCCCGCCCCGAGAGCGGTGGCGCGTATAAAGGCCCCGATAGTCACAAACAATCATCGCTGTCGATGCCACAAAGCGATGGCGGGGGCCCGTCTCTTGGACAGACCCCCACCCCCTTTGCTCACTCCTTGAACCAACCCTCACCCGTACGAGACCAGTCAATTAACTCCTCGGGACGGAAGAAAATACCCAACTCCCGCTCGGCACTTTCCACTCCATCGGACCCGTGGATCACATTACGACCGATATCAGTCGCCAAATCACCCCGAATCGTTCCGCTTTCTGCGTTGGCGGGATTGGTTGCGCCCATCATCTTGCGCGCCGTCGCAATCACATTCGGACCTTCCCACGCCATCGCCACAATCGGCCCCGACGTGATGAAACTCACCAGACCTTCAAAAAACCCCTTGCCCTTGTGTTCACCATAGTGCGTCTCGGCCTGCTCACGCGTCACATGCATCAACTTCAGGCCGACCAGCTTGAATCCTTTTTGCTCAAACCGTCTCACGATCTCAGCAACCAGACCGCGCTGGACACCGTCAGGCTTGATGGCTAGAAACGTTCGCTCTCCCATGATGGCAACTGCTCCTTTTACAATGTATTAATGCGTCATTTACCGAGGTCTCATAGTACCGGAGCCAGGACGGTCGTGCAAGCGCGCGTTGACCGTGGCGCATCAGGCGCGGCTTGGGGTCTCTATGGAAGTTGTACCAGTGTTACCCCGTCGCCGCCTTCGTGGGGGCGGCCGGGAGTGAAGCGCTGGATCAGTGGGCGGGTCTTGAGCCAAGCGCGAAGGGCGTTTCTGAGTGCACCGGTGCCGGCGCCATGAATCAGGGTGACCTCGCGCAGGCCTGTGCGCAGCGCGTCGTCAAGGAATTTGTCGGCGGTTGCGATCGCCTCGTGGCTGAGCAATCCACGCAGATCACACGTGGTTGCCGGTGTGAGATCGGGAATCACGATTGAACCGGTTTTGCGCCTTGGCGGTTGGGGTGTGTTGGTCAGCGTTGCGCCATTTTTTAAACTCAGATCGCTCAATTTGACGTTAACGGTCAAGATCCCCACTTGAACGCTCAGATTACCGTCTGAATCCGGCAGGGCGGAAATTTTTCCGCTTTGACCCAGGCGGGGAATAAACACACTCTTGCCGATGGTCAATGCTTCTTCCTGTGGCGCCATACGTGCGGCACGCGGAGATTTGGGAGGTTTTTCGAATTTTTTGAGCCGTTCTGTCGCTTTTTGTGCGGCTTGTGCGGTGTTAACCCCTTGCAGTTCACGAATGATGGCGGCGATTTCGCCTGTTGCGGAACGCAATTGCTGTGCGATCTTCTCTTTGCTCTCATTTTCGAGTTTGGCTCGATACTCACGCCACGCGGCCACTTTTTCCTCGTATTCGCGCTTGAGTTGTTCAGCCCGGGTGTTGTTTTTCTGAGCGCGTTCGAGGAGTTCGGCCGCCCGGTGCCTATCACGAATGACCGCGTCCATCAACTCGGTCGTTTCATTGCTCCGTGCGCGCAACATGACATCCGCACGGCCCGTGACGCTGACGTCTAGCCCGAGTCGATTGGCGATCGCCAAGGCCATCGACTGCCCGGACACGCCCATCAGCAGGCGGTAAGTCGGGGCCAGACTCGCCAGATCGAACTCAACCGCAGCGTTGTTGATCAGCGAATTTTGGTAACGCAGCCACTTCAATTCCCCATAATGCGTTGTCGCAGCAAGCGTCGCCCCTTTTTCCAAAAAAGCCTCTATCAACGCTTGAGCCAACGCCGCGCCCTCAGCTGGATCCGTTCCTGCCCCAAGCTCATCCAACAATAGCAAACTCTGCCCGTCCGCAGCCTCCAAAATCCGAATCAAATTGGTCATATGGCCAGAAAATGTGGACAAATTCTGATTGAGGCTCTGCTCATCGCCGATATCCGCGAACAATTGTCGAATTGGCGCAATCTGGGTGCCATTCCCGACCGGTGGATGCATGCCGCTTTGCGTCATTAACACGCACAATCCCAAGGTTTTAAGTGTCACCGTTTTACCACCGGTGTTGGGTCCTGTAATCAACAGAGCCCGTGTGCGCCCGCCAAGCGCGATGTCAATCGGCACCACCTGCCCGCCGAGACGATTGGCAAGCACCGGATGGCGGGCACCACGCAGACGGGTATGGCCGTCTTGCGCCAACTCGGGGCACACGCCTCCCAAACGGTCTGCCATAATGGCTTTCGCATGCACGACATCAAGATCTGTGAGCGCCTCATGCGTCCAGTGAATCGCATCCGCATGGGCCATTACCAATTCAGTCAATTCCGCAAGGATACGCTCAACTTCTATCTGTTCGGCAAGCTCGGCCTGACGCCACGCATTGTTTAGGGGTACCACCCCCAAGGGTTCCACAT
This sequence comes from Candidatus Sericytochromatia bacterium, assembly GCA_040400605.1. Taxonomy (GTDB): domain Bacteria; phylum Cyanobacteriota; class Sericytochromatia; order S15B-MN24; family JAQBPE01; genus JBBAPZ01. Next base: position 150,978 of record JBBAPZ010000006.1, on the reverse strand, counting down.
ACAGGGTCGCCCCCGATGCGGATTGGTCATGCACAATACCCGGTATTTGCCCGTGCGCGTCTGAACGTACCGGCAAGACAAAACGCTCCGCCCGAATCGTGATGATCGGTTCTTGTAAAGCCTGCGGTGCATGATGGATCAACTCCTGCAGTTTGGCCCGGATCTGCGTTTGCAAATCGCGCATTCGATTTCTGATTTGCGCCAATTCCGAACTTGCGCGATCCGCGACAGCCCCGGAAGGCTCAAATGCCTCAAAGATGCGGGTGTTGAGGCTTGAAAGGTTCGCAATAGGCTCAACAATTTCCTCAAGTAACGGGCAATCGTCACTGTGCGCAACGATGCGCTCTTTCAGGAGGCGCGCCTGACGCAGCGTCGAAGCGATCGCAAGCAATTCGCCGCCGCGCAGGGTCACACCCCGACGACATCGCAAAAGCGACTCGGACAAGTCCGTCACACCCTCAAAAGACAGCTCACCGTGAGCGCCAATCAATGCCCGACACTGCGCGGTGGTCTGAAGCAAACGTTGAATGGTGTCAAACGTGCTTGCAACCCGCAGTTCACGACATTGACGCTCACCTGCAGCCGTGCGCGCACACCCTGCCAGGATTTCCAAAACCAACGGCCACTCGAGAACATTCAGCGTCTTGATATCCACAAATCCATTATCATTTTTTCTGGCGTGAGCCGTCAAATATTCGTCCGATGCGTTCTCGCCGCGCTTGGATGCGCCACGTGCAGGGCCACGGCGATCTGGGTGAACCGTGATCCGTTAAAGCTTGGTGCTATTGTCTGAAGCGCCACCGTCTGGACGATACAGACACATGACCGCCTGGCTTGCCGCGACTGCCAGCGAGTGATTGGCTTGATTCCATCAACGATGTTTGCGCTGTTTCACGCTCACTTGCGCTGCGGCGGTTTCGAAGGCGCTTCGGGAGTGGCATAATAAGCACCAAGGCTTCGTTTTGGAAAAACCAAGGAGCAAGCGCATGCGCATCGGCATTTTGACCGATATCCACAGCGACTGGGACCCTTTTTGCCGGGTTGTCGATCACCTGGAACGTCAAGGCGTCGACCGCTTGATCTGCTTGGGTGATCTCGTTGTTCACGGACACGCCCACAATTCTGTCGTCGATTTTTTTCGGGCACGCCCCGACATTCCCGTGATCAAAGGCAACCACGACATCGGCGTCACCATTCCTGAACATCAACTGGAACAATTGCATTTTTTCAGCGAACAATCGCGTCGCCACACCGAGTTGGCCCGTACCGATCTCAGTGACGAAAACAAACACTATCTGGCGACCTTGCCGCTGCAACTGACGGAACATGACGTTTTGTACACCCACGCGACCATCGGTAACCCATTTGCACTGTTGCGACTTCCGGAAACCATTCGGGATACCTTTGCGCGCCTGACGCAATCCGTCATGTTCGCGGGCCATACCCACCGCACCCGTTTGCATCATTGGCCTGCCAACAAAGCACACTGGTGCACGGATCACCCACTGGAAACCGGGCACCACACGGTGGAACTGAATCCGGCGGATCGCTACATCATCAACGTCGGTTGCACCGCCCAACTCAAATATGATCCCCACCCGCCCGCGTGCGCAGTCTTTCAACCCCACGAACGCCTCGTACACTTCCATGAACTGCGTGATTACCGCCGGATCTATCAACTCGGCTTTTGATCGCGTGTACCAACAACGCCATAACCGTTGAACCGCTAAACAGTGACGTAGTGGTCGATGTCAAAACCGTGTGTGGCAAGTTCAAAAAATCAGGCAATCACGCGCTGCCATTCACGGTAAACCAAGCATTCGGTCACCCCTCAATGCACCTTCCCGGCATTGTCACGTTTGCGGTGCCGAATGCCTTTGACAGGATTTGGGCGTGACACAGGTGCCACTGGCCCTTGCGACCAAAATCGGTTCGCCCAGTACCTCCGCGGCACTCGGCGCGAGCCCCTCACGGCGGCACAACTGAATGACTTTGTGAGCTGTAAAGGACATCGCTCGCGATGTATTGCCAATCCGTGTGATGGTACCGCGTACCTCCAGGTAGTCACCAGCAAACACAGGCGCCTTGAATTCAATGTTGTCATAGGCCACGAACAGCCCTTCGTCACCATCCAGTTGTATGAGCAACTCCGTGGCAACATCCCCGAACAAGGCTGTCAAGGTGGCACCTGCGACCAAATCACCCGCATAATGGGCGTCATGGGCCCCCATCCGGACACGGAGCAAGGCGCTCGGCGCTTCAGTCATTCGGTAACTCCTTGTTACAATCGTTTGGCATCAATGATTTGTCGCCCAAGCTTGTGACAGCGTTTTGTCTTTGGTCATGCGCTTACCAACCCAGCGAACGTGCGACGGCACTTAAACTCGCAGGAAGCGGCAACAAAGGCTGAGACACACGCCCAATGGCGCGTTCAGGGTCTTTTAGGCCGTTGCCGGTTAAAATGCAGACGATGTTTGAGTCGTTGGCAAGGCATCCTTCGCGGGCCTGCTTGAGAATGCCCGCGAAGGACGCCGCAGAGGCTGGCTCACAAAACAGGCCTTCTTCACGCGCAAGAAGATCATAAGCTTCCAGAATCTCGTCATCACTTACAGCAGCAATCGTGCCATGTGATTCTGCGATCGCCTGTTTGGCGCCCGCCGCACTCGCAGGATTACCAATCCGAATCGCCGTGGCAACCGTTTCCGGGTTGACCACCGGAGAACCGATGACCAACGACGCGGCACCCGCTGCCTGGTACCCGTGCAACCGGGGTAGACGGCTTGCCACTCCCGCCGCTTGGTACTCTTTAAATCCCTTCCAGTACGCGGTGATGTTGCCCGCGTTTCCAACCGGCAGCGCCAAAATGTCCGGCGCGTCACCCAGCGCGTCAACCACCTCGAATGCCGCCGTTTTTTGACCTTCGATGCGATCAGGATTGACCGAATTGACCAGCGTGACCGGATAGCGTGCGCTCAGCGCGCGCACCAGTTCAAGTGCTTGATCAAAATTACCCTCAATGGACAGTACCTGCGCGCCGTAGTGCAATCCCTGAGCCAGTTTACCGAGCGCCACGTAACCATGTGGTACCAGCATATACGAACGGATTCCAGCACGGGCGGCATAGGCCGCCATCGATGCGGAAGTGTTGCCGGTTGAGGCACAGATGATCGCTTCAGCCCCCGCTTCGCACGCCTTGCTGACCGCCATCGTCATTCCGCGATCTTTAAATGACCCAGTTGGATTGGCACCCTCCAGCTTGAAATACAAACGAACACCAATACCGAGCTGACGCTGCAGACGACTCGCCAAGACAAGCGGTGTATTGCCTTCATTCAGCGTCACGATGGGCGTTGACTCACGGATTGGCAGAAATTGGCGGTAGCGTTGCAACAACCCGGGCCAATGCGCGCTGGATGCATCACCCGGTTGGTAAGAAAGCGTCATGCCTACAAATCCTCAACACGGATTACCGACGGGATGCTGTGAATGCGTTCATGTTGTCGAAGACGCTCCAACGCTTGTTGCATCCCGGCTTCACGCGTCCGATGGGTAACCAGTACGATTTCGGCGTGCCCGTTCGCCTGGTTTTTTTGAACCAACATCCGAATCGATATGTCACACGCCCCACAAATCACCCCGACAGTACCAATCACACCGGGTTGGTCCTCAGCCAAAATGCGAACGTAAAAGGCCGTTTCACGCGCTTCCGCGGACAATACCCGCACGTCGGGCGACGCTGCATCATCAGGTACCCAATGCGACCACAGCGGATGGGGGGTCTCCCGTTGCGCGGCGAGATTCAATACATCGCCCAGCACGGCGGAACTGGTGGGCCCTGCGCCCGCGCCAGGCCCAAACAAGACAACCTCGCCAACCAGGTCTCCCCGAATCGCAATGGCATTGTTAACGCCGTTGACACTGGCAAGAGGGTGACGCGACGGTATCATGGCCGGATGAACCCGCACATCCAATCCGCCTGGTGTTTTGCGTGCAATGCCCAACAGCTTGATCACATAGCCGAGTTCGCCCGCGTAGCGCACGTCGACACAGGTAATGCCAGTGATCCCCTCGCGGAGGATGGACTCGACGGGAATACGCTGAGGCGTCAGGCAATTGGCCAAAATCGCGATCTTGTAAGCTGCATCAAACGCCTCAACATCCGATTGGGGATTCGCTTCCGCATAGCCCAAAGCCTGAGCTTCCTGCAGGGCCACTTCAAACTCCTGCCCTTTTTGTGCCATGGCGCTCAAAATATAGTTGGTGGTGCCATTGATAATGCCTGTGACCTCAGTTAACCGGTTGGCGCTCAGGCTCGCCTTGAGCACCATCATGACCGGAATGCCCCCACCGACCGTCCCTTCAATCAACAAGGCCACACCACACGCTTGCGCCGTCGCGAACAACTCCGGACCATGCCTCGCAATGACTTCCTTGTTGGAGGTCACCACGTGAGCGCCTCGGTTCAACGCTTGCAAGATCAAGGTGCGCGCAGGTTCAACACCACCCAATGCCTCAACGACGATATGACAATCGGGGTGACTGATTAACCGGCTGCCATCCACACTCAACAATGCCGCCGATATCGCACGTGGTTTCCGTAAATCACGAACCATGACACCTAGCAGGGTTAACTCAACGCCGCCCGGCACAGAAAGCGGCTCATCCGCTTGTGCTAGGCGATGCGCCACCGCGCCACCGACCACGCCGCACCCCAGCACGACAACCCCGCATTTCACCCGCTGTTGCATCGCTCACCCCAGGCATTTTCATGAAAATCGCGCTGACGAACGCGAATCGTTCTGCGACAGGCTCATCAAACATTGACGAATCGCGGTCTCAACGTTAAGACCGGGTGACAGGCGCGCCTTGGCCTGAGCGATTTCTTGCAATCCATACCCCAATGCGCCAAGCGCCAACTCAACTTCCGCATAAGGGTCGTCATCCGAGACATTCATCACACACGACCCATCAGCCGAATCCACCTGCGCGTCGTGAGGCGACCATTTGGCCAACTTGTCACGTAACTCCAACACGATACGCTCGGCTGTTTTTTTGCCGACACCCGGAGCCACTGCCAAGGTGCGGGGACTTTGGGCCAAAACTGCGCCCACAATTTGGCCAACATCCAGCACGGATAAAATGCCCATTGCCGTTTTGGCGCCAATGCCACTGACCCCGTTAAGCAACAGGAACAATTCACGTTCCTCCCTGTGCGCAAATCCAAACAGCAACATGGCATCTTCGCGGTGAATCAAATGCGTAAACAACGCGACCCGGCCGCCGATGGCTGGCAGGTTCGCCAAAAAGCGTTGCGGCACGAAAATTTGAAACCCGATGCCGTTGACATCCAAAACGATGGCGTCTCGTTCAACGTCGCCAAGGTGACCACTGAGTCGACTGATCATGCCCCCTCGCGCCCTCCCGGCTCGCAATCGGACTGCGCCTGGTGTTGCCAGTGTGCCAAGGCAATCGCCAACGCGTCAGCCGCGTCATCCGGTCGGGGCAACTTGTCCAGACCCAGCACGCTTTGTACCGCCCATTGAACCTCCTGCTTGGTCGCGCGACCATGACCAGACACCGCCAACTTGACCTGCATGGGAGTATAACCGGCCACGGGTATGCCCGCTTGGGCCGCGCATAAAATGATCACGCCACGCGCTTGAGCAACCGGCATCGCCGTGTTGACGTTACGAAAGAAAAAAAGCTCTTCAACGGCCATCACGTTCGGTTGCAAGTTCGCAACCAGATGCTGCAGGTCATCGTACAGCTCGCGCAGTCGCGAGGCCAGTGGTTGATTGGGCGCCGTCTTGATGACGCCATATTGACCCACCACCAATTGACGCGCGTTCAACACGTCTAGGCAGCCAAAACCGACGGTGGCTGTTCCAGGGTCAACTCCCAATATGCGCATAGTGCACATTGTAGGGGGCGATCGCAAGATGGTCAAACCATCGGTCGAACCCCAAACGCCGCATCGCGGGACGGCTTCGCGTATTGCAGACGCTTGGGTTCCCGCGCAGCAGGCAATGAGAGCTGTTTGGCGCGCGTCAACGTGACCGTGATTCCGTAAAATTGCAAATACTCGGTGACACCACCCCTCAAGGTCAGACATCGTTTCATGTCGTCAAACGGACCAATGGCTTCCAGACGATAGGGACTGCTGATCGCTGCGCCGCCCAACAAAATATGGGCACCCGCATTGACCACCTCAGTCAGTTCAGTCATGCGTATGCCGTTTAAAGTGATGGCTTCGGCCCCCCCAGTCCGCAATTCGTTGATAATCTTAAGCAGATCTTCCGCATGAACCACGGCCGAGGACAACGCTTCGAGGTCGGCTACCTTGGCCTGTTCCAAAATGAGTACCACGACGCCTTCACCACTCACCGCATGGTGAGCCCCCCAACGTGCTTCAACCTGTTCATCGGCACGAGTTGGCGAGCGATTGACCCTGGATTGCAAGGCATTGATCTGCTCGGTTAGCCCTGTATTGGCACGCTCGGTGCTCCTTAACAGAACAGCGAGATCCTCGAGGCGTCGATTGGGCATTCGGGTTCGAACTTCAACTTGCGAGCGATACTGAATCGATAACAGTATCCCGAACAACAATGCCAACAAACTCACCGCAAACTTCAAGCGCCACACGATCGGCTCTATCCCTTCTGGATCCCCAACATTTGTGCCCGTCACGGAGCGAGGGGCACAGAGGCCACGCCAAATGCATCCCATGCGCTGTAAACATTCAATGCGAGCATTCCCACGCCACAGCCGAGCACCACATTCGACTGGCCCATCGACTGCGCGTAAACACCAAGCCCCAACAATGCGCCGTTCAGCCCAAGATGCGCCAACCCCGGCCATAAGGCACCGGCATACAGTTGTCCGGTACCGGGCAAGACTGCCGACAAACCGGCTGCGAGCCACGGGGGCGTGTGTCGGGCGATCGCACCTGGTGCCTCAGGCTCCTGCGGCAGCGTCCAAAATGTTTGAAAATCCTCAAACTGCACACCCATCAGACGGGTTGTCGTCAGACGCCTCGCATCCCAGGTGTTCACAGTCCCCGCCAGAACGGTTGCTTTTGCAGCATCCGGGATGCTCGTATTGATGACTGTCGCTTGACCCGCCAACAACGTCACGCGCCAGGTCTGGTTATGACGCTCAACAATCGCCTCAGCATCGGTCAGGTCGATCTGCAACGGTCCCGCAATCAAACGGGTGAGTGACTCCGGCGGTGCACTCAAACGCACGGCGCCACTCAGGATCCGTGCGCCAAGTTGCCCCAGATCCTGCAAGCGAAGGATGGAGGACGGCCCCAAAACCAGCTTGGCACCGCTGCCAAACACCAAAAAAGCCCTACTGTTTTCGGATGTTTTCAGCGAATCACCGGCCTGTAACAGCGTACTGTGACCGACAGGCATCCACGACGACGATGGCGCAATGGCGCCGCGCACCCCAGTCGACGCAGCCATGACGACCGCTTGATCGACTGTTTGTGCATTCGCCCCAGCTTCAGGAAACACACCCAGACACACCAGGGTGCAACCGATCATGATTGGGTTTTGCCGTCGTCTCGCCAACAGTTCACCTCCCGTGGTTCCCAAACCCACTGTGGAGGCACTCAGCCACGTTTCACGATTCTGGAACGAATAAACGCTTTCGCCTGCTCTAGTTGCGTATCCTTGAATGCTCGCAATGAGGCCGCGTCCGGACGCCCTTCCTGGTCGTGCTTGATTTCCGGCAACTCAACCTTGATATCGGGCGTGATACCCCGCTTGTGAATGTCATGGCCTGCTGACGTCAAATATTTCTGGGTCGTGATGGCCACACCGGAGCCATCCGACAAGGAATGCACAGTCTGCACCAAACCCTTGCCAAAGGTTTTGGTACCGATCAACGTCGCTCGCCGGTTGTCTTGCAAGGCACCCGCCACGATTTCTGACGCGGAGGCACTTCCCCCATCAATCAGCAGGACAACCGGCAACCTGTCATCGACAATCGGCTGTCCCGTCGCGTTGTAGCTTTGTTTTACACCATCACGGTTAATTGTCTGGACAATCGGTCCCGACTTGACAAACATCGACCCAATGTCAATCGCGTTGGGCAACAGCCCCCCGGGATTTCCGCGCAAGTCGACGATAAGCCCTGATTTGTTCTTGAAACGCATCAGCGCCGACTTCATCTCTGTCGCGGCATCGTTGCTCATAAAACTGTTCAGACGGATATACCCGATATTGTTCTCCAGTTCCTGCGTCCGCACCGACGATGTCGTAATGGTGTCCCGAATGATAGGAACCAAACGGGCTTGTGCCGCCTTTGGCCCACGCACTTTCAGCTTGACCGCGGTACCTTTGACCCCACGTATCAATGAGACTGCTTCGGCTTCCGCCATGTCCCGCGTGGCTTTGCCATCAATCTCCAAAATGTGATCGCCTGCTTTCAGTCCCGCACGAAAAGCAGGCGTCCCCTCCAAAGGCGCAATCACCGTCAACTTGTTGTCTTTCATCCCAATCTGGATGCCGATGCCCCCAAAACTGCCACTGCGCTCTTCTTGCATCGCCTGAAACGCCTTGGGGTCCATAAATCGCGTGTAAGGGTCATCGAGGCTTCCAAGCATGCCCTTGATTGCCCCATAAACAAGCTCGTTGTCTTTGACCTGTGCATTGACATACTCGGACTTGAGCAAGTCATACACCTGCAAAAAGGTCGAAAAACTCGTGGTTTCCGCCGCGACCTTGAGTGGAACGGTGCACACGCCCAACCCATAGGAACCGATCATCAACAAACCCACGACCAGCGCGTTGCTTATTTTTTTACGCATTGTCCATTCTCCCACGGATCGCGCTTCAGGCCACGATTCCTACGCCACAGTATACCGCTTCGCACCAATTTCGAAACCCTCGCCGGCTCGTTAAAACCACCAAAATGACCGGGCCTTTCCGCACTGCGCGAGCAACAGTCTTCCGCGATAGCCTTGTCGTTCGCTTGAAACGTGGTGCAAGCATTGGTTAAGGCTTACATACCAAGCATGTTTGGGTACCGTTTGGGTTGTTGAGACGTGTCTAGCGAACGCTTAGCGTCCCAAAAATCCCATCGGATTGATCGGTGTACCGTTTTTCCGTACTTCAAAATGCAGGTGCGGCCCGGTGCTCATACCGGTTGACCCCACATAGGCGATGAGTTGACCCTTGCGGACTCGCTTGCCGGTCTCCACGATGAAACTGCTGGTGTGGCCGTAGAGCGTGGTGACATCGTTGCCGTGATCGATGATGACCACTTTGCCATAACCCCCGTACCAACCCCCGTACAACACCTCACCATCATCCGCCGCATAGATGGGGGTACCCGTACCGGCACCGAAGTCGATGCCATGATGACCGACCACGCGATTCAGTATCGGGTGCATCCGAAAGCCAAACGGCGACGTGATGATGCCTGCCACAGGCCACATGAAACGTCCTGTGCCCATCGAAGGACGCACATAACGGGGATTTCGCGCACGTTCGCGTTGCTCGATCAAGCGTCGCTGCGCCATCAAACGTCGAATCATCGCCTCAATCTGATTGCTGTCCGCTTCCAACTGCGCAACCGCTTGTTCCGCGGCCTGCCGCTCGGTTTTAATCCGTGCCACCAACGATTGCTGTTCACCTGACAAGTCCGTCAACTGCACTTTTTGCGTGCCAATTTGTTCCGTGACGCGGGCGATCGTCTGACGTTGTTGCGCGAATTGTCGTTGCTGCGAGTGGATGACCACACGGCGACGGTTCAACTGTTCCAAAAGCGCGGCATCACTCGCACTGATGCGCCGAAAAAAATGATAACGCGTCAAAAACGTACCCATGTCAGGCGATGTGAGCAACGCTTCCCACTGATCAAGCGACTTGTGCTTGTAAATCGAGCGCAGTCGCCCGCCGGCCGTGATTTGTTGGCCTTTGAAACTCCGCCGGGCCATCCGTAATTTTTGCTGGGTCAATGTCAGGTTTTGCTCTGCTTTTTTTAACCGGTATTGGGAATCCTGCAGTTCGGTGGCAGTCTGTTCCAGTTTTTGCTGCAACGCGCCCAATTCGCGCACTGCGTGCGCCTCTTTGGCCTTCAGCGCAGCAGCCCGCGCGCGTTGTTGGCTGAGCCGCTGATTCAGCTGCCATTGCTGGTTCTGCAACGCACGTTGACGAACACGCAAGCTGCGCGCATTGACAGCAGCTACGGGTTCCTGAAAAAGGCACATCAAAACCAGCGCCGCACACGCGACGCCAAGCCCACGCCTTGAAAATGGAAACCACCGGTTCATGCTACGTCTCATCGCCGAATGCCTGCAAAAACGCGTACAGGCGCTCAAAGGTCGTTTCAGGGAGATTGGCCCTCTTGCGTAACTCATCATACGGCACCGCACGCATCCGGGCCACTGACCCAAACTGGTCGAGCAAACGCTTGATGCGAACCGGGCCCAATCCCTCAATCCCATCCAACTCAGAACGCACCATACGTTTGTTACGTTTCTCTCGCTGAAAACGCAACGCGAACCGGTGTGCTTCATCCCGGATTCGCTGGATAAAATACAAGGCCGCAGAGTCCGTGCGCAACCGTAGCGGTGTCCAGGATGCCGAATCGCTTTCTTCACGTGGCAAGAAAATTTCTTCTTCGCGCTTGGCCAGACCGAACATGGGCACCGGTTTTGCGTCAGCGTCTCGCAAACCGTTCAATGCCGCATTGAGTTGTCCTTTCCCGCCATCAATCAACACCAGGTCAGGCCAAGGCCAGTCGCCTGACACGGATCGTTTGAAACGCCTCGTGATGACCTCTCGCATCGATGCAAAATCATCGTTGCTTTGTACCGTCTTGAGTCCGAAACGCCGGTATGCCGCCTTGTCTGGCTTGCCGTCAACGAAGACGACCATCGACGCCACAATATCCGTGCCGCCGAGATGGGAAATATCAAAGGCTTCAATGCGTCGAGGCGTCTCAACCAGACCCAACGCCTGGGCCAGCAACTGGGGACCCTCACTTGCGATGCCTTGATCGCTCAAGGCGTCGCTTTGTTGCACCCGCGTCAACGTCTCTTGCGCATTTTGATTGGCCAGTTGCAGCAAATCGTACCGATCGCCGCGTTGCGGAATCACACAGGTGACTTTTTTGCCACGTCGCTGTGTCAAATAGGCCATCAATGCATCCTGGCCATCCACCGCGTAAGGAATCAATACCGTTTGGGGCAGGTCATCCCGTTGCGCGTAAAATTGGACGAGAAATCCGTCCAGAAGGTCCGCCAACGTATCACCCGCCGTCGGCATCTGGTAGCTGATGCGGTTAATCAACTTCCCCGCGCGCACATTGAATACCTGAATGACCGCTTTGTAGCCGTCTTGGGCCGCGCCGATCACATCCATGTCAGCATCGGGTTCTCCAACAACCTGTTGCTTTTGGCGATACACATCAAGCGCCCGAACCTGGTCCCGCAAGCGGGCGGCTCGCTCAAAATCGAGTGCCTCCGCGGCTTCAACCATTTCCGCTTGCATCCGGGTCATCAACGGGTCGAAACGACCTTCCAGAAAACCCGTGACACCTAGCACCAGCTCCCGATAACGTTCGGGCGCAACAAGACCTTGACACGGGCCGAGACACTTCCCCAAATGATGGTTCAAACAGGGGCGATCGCGAAACTGTGGCGTTCGACGGCGCCGCAGCGGAAACAAACGCTCAATCAGCGCAAGGGTATGACGCAAGCGCGTGCCGTCCGGAAACGGACCAAAATAGCGCGCGCCATCTTGGATCCTTTGCCGCGCAACCATCAAACGCGGAAATGGTTCTTGCACCGTCAATTTCAAGTAAGGGTAATGCTTGCCGTCTTTCAACAAGGCGTTGAAATGCGGCCGATGGTGCTTGATGAGGTTGCTCTCCAGGATTAATGCTTCAACCTCCGTGCGGGTTGTGATCCACTCGAGGTCCACAATGCGGGCAACCAGCGCCCTGATTTTGGGAGAATGGTAGCGGGATTCCTGAAAATAAGAACGCACCCGGTTGCGCAATACGACCGCTTTACCCACGTAAAGGATCTGATTGCGGTCATCCTTGAATAAATATACGCCTGGCCCGTCCGGTAGCCCTGCCAGCTTGCCTGAAAGTGCTTCGGGCTGTGTGCCCGCTGCGATGTTTCGCTCTGAGGGACGTCCATCAAGGCCATTGTCGATGTTTTGCATCAGTCGTTCGAACGTGCTCAGTTGAGATCGAACAGATTGCCGAGGCCGCTGCGACAAGCGCCAAGCAATAAACCGATACCAAGCCACCAAAGTGCCTTTTTGTTCAAGAACACCAGCGTGCCTCCTGTAAAAAATGGTGCCCGCTTCATTCGAGCCCTTCAGAATTCTAACCGGATCGACGATAATATGACCATGCTGAAGCCCGTCGATCACCAACAGACCCCCACATTGGGGCCAACCAAACCACCTGGTCAGGAACCGGTTATCGTGGCTTCCAGTGCCGTGAAGTTTGCCCAACATATGCAAGAATCGCAACTGAAGCTGGCCCAAGGTCATATGATTGCGATTCTTGCCGATATCGAGGAGCAGTCCAAACGCCTCGCCCGTCATCCCATTCGGGCTGAAATCGAACGTTATCGCCGTTTGGTGGGCAACTTCGTCAAAGAGGCGGTGGCTCATATGACACGCGTTGAGAAGCGCAGCGATCGCCGCAATCGTGCGTTTGTCCTGGTGCAGGAAGTCGATCGCAAACTGGCGGAATTGACCGAACTGTTGTTGGGCGGACAAGCCAAATCGCTCGACATTCTGGCCCGGCTCAATGAAATTCGTGGCATGCTCGTTGATCTGATGGTATGAACCGCACCGGTGGTGATCGTTTCCACCCTGCTCCAACGGCAACAAACAGCGACTTTGCGCGGACGCTTGGGTATCTTGACCCGCGTCTGGCGCCACGCCCGAATGAATGGAACCAGGCCCCATATCTCACAGGGCAAACAACACAGACACAACTGGGATAACGTCGCTTGCGATCTGTGTTTTGCGCTCGCTGCGCCGTCTTTACCCGGTGCTGTGTGTCAGAATTTTTACAGGTTTTAATCGGACCTTAAATAGATGGAGGCAAGCTTGGTGATGAGTTATCGGATAGATGCGTTGGGGTCTGTTTGACGCCCAACCAAGGATTGGCACACTGGGGGGTGACGGTGTGAGGGGGATCATGCTGGCACGTGGTGTCTTGTGGATGATGATTGTTGGGGTGGTTGCCCTGAGTGGGTGCGGCCGTGTGAGTGGGGCTTCTGCCACGCTCGCGGTATCGCCGGCGCGTGGTGCCAGTTCAGGCGGTTCGGCACCTGTGCCGCAGGATACGCGACGGGAGCCGCCTTCTGCGCTGTTAAGCGGGTGGGGGTCTTTGCGCGGGCGTGTTGTTGATGCTGCGTCGCAGCGTCCGGTGCCTGGTGTGACCGTGTTGGTTGAGCCATTGGGTGTCAAGGTGTTGACGGATGGCGGCGGGTTGTTTCAGGTGGCCCAGATACCTGCGGGGAATTATACCTTCAAGGCCGCCGCGACCAATTTGAAGCAGATCAGCACGAATGGCGTTTTGGTGGAGCAGGCCCAGACTGCGGAAGTGCCGGATTTGATGATGGCGCCCGGTCTTGGGGAGAGTGGGATTCGGCGGGCTCTGTATCAGCGGCGCCAGGTGTTTGCCGAGGGTTGGCCGGGCGGCTCGGGGGGGCTTGTGAACCCGCGGGCGCTGATGGTTGATGCTGAGCGCCTGTCCGTGCTGGACGCCAACTCTTCGGCGTTGGTCCGGACTGGGATGGTGAAGCAGTACGCCCTTCAAAATGGCCGTTTTCTGGGTAAATACGGTGACTACACCAAGTGGTTGGGCGTTAATCAGATGGGTGACACAGTTCGGGCGATCGCCTCGGATGTACAACAGCGCATCTGGGTGCTTGATGGTGCACAAAAACTGTGGCGTTTCAAAACAAACGGGACAAAAGATCGCGTGGTAGACCTCGATGTCCAACAAGCCAGTGATCTCACCGTGGATATCGGGAGCGGTGCTTTGTATGTGGCGCATTCTGGTGGCGTGACTCGCCTGAATGTCGATGGTGAAGCGCCACAGCCTTTCGGTCAGCTCTCGAATGTCCGTGCGGTGGCGGCCATCAAGGGTGGCGGTGCGTGGGCGCTTTCGGAACAGCAGTTGCTGCAGTTGGACGCCCGGGGGCAGGTGATCCAGTCGTTGGGGCCCTCAGGCAGTGAAAAAACTGAACGTTTTGGCGATGCGACGGATGTGATTTATGATGCGATCAACCAGTTTGTCATTGTCGCTGACGCCGGTACCAAGAATGTGTATGTGTATGACGCGGTCGGTGTGTTAATCGGCAAGGTAGGCGATGGTTTGTTTCAAAAGCCTGTCGGTTTGGCGTCGGACGGGCTTGGCAGGATTTATGTGCTGGATGCGGCGATTCGCGCGGCATACCAATTCGAACTGATTGCCAAACAGAGCCAGTAGCGGCGGAAAAGCCCGCCAGGTCATGCCACCTGCACCGGTGACACTGACGCTTACTGGATCGGGCGCAGTTCTTCCAATGGGATCGTTTCGCCTGCCCGAAGCTGTTTGAGCACCGCATCGATTTCACGTCTGCGGGTTTCGGTCAGCACAAAGGCATCCACCGCGCTGAACCCGGCCATGCCCAAAAATGACGTGGCGATGAGCATATCACTGACTTTTTGGCCTCCTGTCAGCCACTGATCGGGGATGATGGATCGACTCACGCCAAAAATCAACAGATAGGCGCCCCACAAAGCCAAGGCATGATCGATGTGCCCCAAATACGCTTGGGCGGTCCCCGGGAACAAAGCGGAGATGAGCGTGTTGGTTGTGACATTGGGGCGAGCGGCCTGTAGCTGCCTGTCGACAACGACGGCCAAAGGCGCTGTCTCAACCTCGGCCTGGGCACGGCTGCAGAAGCAAATGCTGAACAGCAACGCGCTTGCTACGGTTCGCCCGAGCGATGATCGGCGCATCAATGGGGGCTGTCCCCTTTCCAGTCGCGACCGATGACCACGGTGAAATCACTGTAAATATTGCCGGTGGCGGCCACCACCACCTGTCCAACCCCCAAGGTCGCTGCGAGTACTTCAGCGCCGGCCACATCTGCATTTTGAGCGATGATTTGGGTTTTTTCCAGACCAAGCTGCGCGGCGAGACCATCGACATCCACACGACCGTATCCCGCCCGGGTGACGAGTGACTTAAGGGCACGCACACCTTGACGGTTGCCGATGCCGTCCCTGATGGCCACTCGGTAGCGATTCGGCAGACGTGCCTCGGGCGCCATCTGACCGGTTAAAAAGGTGCTTACGACCCGTTCGGTTCCCGCGGGATCAGATAACCAATAGCTCACCCCGTCGCGACTGCCGGCGACTCCTGGGACCATCGTCATCCACACTTTATCGCGGTCGATGTCTTTGATGGTGGTCACAAGGCGAATCAGTTCTTCGTTTGACAGGTTGGTTTCGAGATTCTCTTTCGCGGTTGCCAGCAACTGTGGTGTCTTGAGCAGATTGGTCGGCGTAAAGTATTGCTGGACCAGGGCTTGTAAAAACATCTGCTGCCTCTGCACACGGCCGATATCACCCAGTTCGTCATGCCGAAAGCGTAAAAAATCGTGCGCCGCTTGCCCGCTCAGGTGATTGTTGCCTTTGCGCAGATGAATGTGCAAGCCCCCTGTGTTGTCGTCGTAATGGAGATTTTTCGGCACGAAGAGGTCAACCCCGCCCATCTCGTCGACCAGCTTTACCACTGCACGGGTATTGATCAAAACATAGCGATCGACCGGGACATTTAACAGATTTGCAACGACTTGAGCAGACAGCGTCGGCCCGCCATATGGGTTAGCTGCGTTTATCTTGAACGTCCCGTGGCCCGGAATGGGTACCCTCGTATCCCTTGGAATGGAGAGCACCCGCACATTTATGGGAGTGGGCTCAACGCGTGCGAGCAGCATCGTATCGGTGTTGCCGCGCAGGTCCATCAAGCGCTTGCCTTGCCTGTATTCGTAATGAACATCGGTTGCCATCAACAAAATGTTCATCGGTGCGTGAAGGCGTGGCAGCAACGACACCGTGCGCGGTGGTTCCGGGCTCTCAATGGCGGTGGGATCATCGGAAAGCGGCACATCTTGATCAATCGACTGCCCGACCGCGATACCGACTCCAAGACCCGCCGTCACCGTCAAACTCAATGCCAAGATGTATTCGCGCCAACCCGGCCCGCGCCGACGGTTCACTTGCCTACGTCTAACGTTCATGCCACCTCAATGATCCAGTGACGCTGCGAGTGTCAGCAAGCGCACCACCAAACGATTATAGGGTGGGATGCCGAGGGGTGACAAGCGTTGTTACAGCGACCTGGCCGCATCGTTATCCAACGTCACCGGCAGGTGACCTTTGAAGGGTGCCAATCCCCACAAGCAGTCCAGTGCGGCCAATTGACACAGCGGATGCGGCGAATACGCGCAGATGTAGGCATCAATGCCCGCCCAGTCTTGAGCCATGAACGGAGAACTGAAAGAGACGACCACACGTCGTTTGCAGGCCAAGGCAGATAATCGCCGGCCGACGTCATCCAGATGCTTCACCAAAGTCACACGATTCTTCCACGCCCGGACGGCTGAAAAAACGCCCACCACCACCGTCTCGCTCTGACTGGCCTGTTCGAGGGCGTCGTTGATCGCCTCTGGCGTGGCTTGGCTATCCAAAACCGCGCAACTGACCCCGTGCCGACTTTCCAAGGCCCGCACCCAAGTGTCTGTGACTGTCGGATCATTGTCGTCATCCAGTGCGATTGCAGCCACGCTACCACGCAACGGCACGGTGTCTTCCTCACTGTGAACCAGTGTGATTGCGTGCGTGGCGATGTCCTGGACAGCCGGAGTGTAATCGGGCCAGTGCGCCACAGGTAACAGGTCGTCGTCACCGTCGGAACTGTACAGTCCGAGCTGCAAACGCGCCCGATCAAGGCGTTCGACCGAGTCAAGCAGGCCGCGCCTGCTTAACACCCCTTCTTCGAGTGCAAGCAAGACGGCGCTGACGACGGCCTCCGGGTCAGGGGGCATCAACAAGACATCCACGCCTGCCTGCAAGGCCCGAACGGCCGCCTGCCCCGGGTCAAAGCGGGCTGTGATGGCCCCCATATCCAGCGCATCCGTCACGATGAGTCCGTCAAAATTCATCTGTTCACGCAACAAGTCCGTCACGATGCGCCGCGACAATGATGCTGGCATACCCGTATCATCCAGCGCTGGTACGGCCAAATGACCGACCATGATCGATTGAAGCCCGGCGCGGATGCAATCGCGAAATGGCACGAGATCATGCCATTCCATTCGTTGACGAGAGATATGCAAGGTTGGCAAACGTGTATGGGAGTCATCAGACGTTTCGGCATGTCCCGGGAAATGTTTGGCACAGGCAATGGCACCATGTTCTTGCATTCCCGAAATGATCGCGCTGCCAAGACGGCCAACCAGCCTGGGATTTTCACCAAGGCCCCGAACGTTGATGATGGGATTGTCTGGCCGCGTGACCAAATCCAATGTCGGGGCAAAGATCCAGTGGAGGCCCGCCCGTCGCGCTTCGAGCGCCGTGATGGCCCCTTGTTGGTACGCGAGATCGCTGTTGCGCGTGGCACCCAAGGCCATTTGCATCGGGAAAACGGTTGCGCCCGTCAATTGCTGTCCGCAACCGCGCTCAAGGTCTGATCCGAAAACAAGCGGGATCTCGCTGTGTTCTTGCAAACTGGCCAGCAAAGGTGGCGTCTTGTGCCAGTCGCCACGAAAGACGATGTAGCCACCGAATCCAAACGCCGAGTGTCGGTTGAGAACATCTTGCCAGATTTTAGGTGTCAGCAGGTCCGCAGTATCAGGCAACATGGGCATCATCAGTTGCCCAATGAGTTCACGGCTGCTTAGAAGAGATGGGGCAATTCGTTTCGACAACTTGTTTACACGGTCATAATCTGGTTTGCGTCATGTCGTTTATGGTTCAATGTACACGATATGGGCGGAAGTGGCCACGTGTCCGGTGCGCCGTGGGGGGATTTCACGATGTGGGTGATTGGCTTGATGTCCGGCACGTCGCTTGATGGTTGTGACGTGGCTTTGGTGGATATTCAGGGTTGGGGGACCCGGTTGCAGGCACAATTGTTGGATGCTGCAACCTGGTCTTTGCCTGAGTCCTTGCGCGCGCGCATCGCAGCGCTTTATCGAACAGGCCTCGCCAGTGTCGCTGAGGTCGCGGGCTTGGATGTCGCGTTGGGTGAAC
The DNA here is from genome assembly GCA_040400605.1 of Candidatus Sericytochromatia bacterium. Classification (GTDB taxonomy): domain Bacteria; phylum Cyanobacteriota; class Sericytochromatia; order S15B-MN24; family JAQBPE01; genus JBBAPZ01. Next base: position 132,685 of record JBBAPZ010000006.1, on the reverse strand, counting down.
ATTGGGCTGATTTGGTCCTGCGATTTTTAAGTGAGCGCGGGTTGCGTCCGGAACAAATCGATCTCATTGGCGTGGCGGGACAAACGGTCTGGCACCAGCCGTGCGGGCCGGAAGCATTCACGTTTCAACTGGGTGAACCTGCCGTTATCGCGGCGCGCACCGGGATCACCACGGTGGGTGAGTTTCGAGTCGGTGATGTGGCGCGCCAAGGACAGGGTGCGCCCTTGGTACCCTATGTCGATTGGCTGTGTTGGGGGCGCTCAGGTGAATCGATGGCGATGCAGAATTTCGGCGGCATCGGCAATGTGACCTGTTTGAGTGCCGATGGTGATCCAGCCAAGGTGCTGGCTTTCGATACGGGTCCCGGTTGCATGGTCATTGATGCCTTGGTGGAAGATTTCAGCGGTGGCGCGCAACGCTGGGATGATGGCGGTTTGCTTGCCAAGGCCGGGCGCGTTCAAGACGAACTGCTGTCTGTTTGGTTGGCCGCGGATGATTATTTACGGCAGCCGTTGCCCAAGTCGACGGGGCGCGAGCGTTATGGCGCGGCGTTCGTCGAACGATTGAAGCATCAGGCTGAGGGAATGGGCGTTTGGGGAGTTGATTTGATAGCGACTGCGACGGCTTACACGGCTGCGTGTGTGGCTGATCAATACCGTCGGTTTTTGCCTGCAGGGCAGTTTCCGCGAACCGTGTGGGTGTCCGGTGGTGGTGCAAGGAACCCGGCGTTGCTTGATTCGCTGGTCAAGGTTTTGCCCGAGTGTCGGGTGTGTGTCAGTGATGAGTTGGGGATCAACGCCGATCACAAAGAAGCGTTCGCTTTCGCCATTTTGGCGTACCAGGCCGTTCACGGCCAAATCAACCAATTGCCGCACGTGACCGGTGCCTCGCACTCAGCGGTTTTGGGTCAAATCGTGCCTGGAAACAATTGGGGGCGCGGGGTACTGGCAGGTGTTGTGGCAGGGACAGCCCAGTTGTTGACGGAGGCGTCCAATCCGGTCAGTTCCGGACTGGATCGCCTGAACACCCGCAGCGCGGTCCAGGTGATGCATTCGCAGGACTACGACGTGTTACGGGCGATTGACACCGCCACGGAGGCGATCGCTGCAGTGATTGACGATACCGTTGCACGCCTGCGTGACGGGGGGCGCCTGATTTATGTTGGGGCTGGCACGAGCGGTCGCCTTGGCGTGCTGGATGCATCCGAGTGTTACCCGACTTTTTCAGTGCCGCAGTGGCAGGTGCAAGGCATTGTTGCGGGGGGCGATCGCGCCCTGCGACATGCCATCGAAGGCGCTGAGGATGACGCGTCGGCTGGCGCGGCGGATGTCAACGCTTTAACGGTTGGGCTTCACGACATCGTCGTCGGAATCAGTGCCAACGGACACGCACAGTATGTCTGGGGGGCCCTCGCGGCGGCACGCGCAGCTGAAGCAGCAACGGTGCTGCTAACCTGCAACCAGCCACACGCGACCCCCTTTGTGCCCGATCACGTCTTGGTTCTCCCTGTCGGGCCGGAGATTGTCGCAGGTTCCACGCGCCTGAAAGCGGGTTCGGCAACCAAGATGGTCTTGAATATGATCACAACCTTGACCATGGTGCAATTGGGCAAGGTTTACGACAATTTGATGGTGGATGTGCAGTGTTCGAATCAGAAATTGCGTCAACGGGCACGGCGTCTTGTTGCACAACTGACCCGTGAAGATGATTCATCCAGCCAACGCCTCCTTGATACAGCGGGGGGCTCGGTCAAGCGTGCGGTGGTGATGCATCAGCAAGGCGTGGATGCCGTGACTGCGGATAGGCTGTTGACGCAATCCGGTGGTCACTTGCGCCCGTGGATGCAGTCGATTTGATGCAGGCGAGCCACCCTGCCCTGGCGGTGCTGACAGCCGAACGATGGGTTCACGCTGCGCGGCTGCCTCTGTGCGGGCACGATGTCGTTTACATCTTGCGATGTGCGGATGGCAGTCTTTACACGGGATACACGCGTGATTTGCGTCAACGGTTGCGGATGCATCAAAAGGGGAAGGGCGGCCACTATACCCGCGCCCATTTGCCTGTGACCCTCGTTGGCTATTGGATGCTTGATTCACGACGGGTGGCCCTGCGCGCCGAATATGCTTTTAAACAGTTGTCCCGCCTGCAAAAATTGGCCTGTCTTGCGCGACTGGACGCATCATTGACTGCCATTTTTTGACCGAAAAGTCCGCGGGTAAATGATTTTTGGGCCATTTGAGCAGTTGATCCCGGTTTCGCCACCGGGCGTGTGTAGCTTTTTTGAAGTCTTGGGTATATGACGGATGTCTGATGACTGAGACCTTTGGGGAGTACGGACGCCGCATGCGAGAGAAAATACTTGTAGTCGACGATGAGGAACTGATTCGCCGCACGGTGGCCAAAATCCTGAAAAAACAGGATTTTGAGGTTTATCTGGCGGAAGATGGTTACGCGGGCGTTGAGATGGCGCGCACCCAGGAATTTGATATGGTGATTTCGGATGTGCGCATGCCGGGCATTGATGGTGTGGAAACGATTCGGTTGATCAAGGAGCTTCAACCGGAAATCTGCAGCATCATCATCACCGGGTATGCCAGTGAAGAGACGCCGGTTCACGCGCTCAAGGTCGGTATCAACGACTACATTTTCAAGCCTTTCGAAGTCGATACCTTTATCCATAGCGTGCTGCGAAACATCACGAATCTGCGTTTGCGGCGGGAGAAGGCGGCCCTTTCGAAGCGACTGCGCGACAATATGATGACCGTGATCGACACGTTGGCGACAACGCTTGAGGCGCGGGACCCTTACACGCACGGGCATTCTCATCGGGTTGGGGAGTACGCCTGTTGGGTTGCCGAGGAGTTGGGGTATTCGCAAGAGGAGTTGCAGGTCTTGCGTCACGGCGGTATTTTGCACGACATTGGAAAAATTGCGGTGCGGGAAGAGGTTTTGAACAAGCCGGGACGTTTAACGGCTGAAGAGTATGACCATATCAAGATTCATCCGTCTGTGGGATACAACATTCTGAAGCAGATTGGTGAGCTTGAGCCGATTTTGCCGATTGTGCTGTCGCATCATGAACGCATTGACGGTCAGGGGTACCCACACAGCCTGCCTGGGGGTGAGATTCCCAAAAACGCTCGGATTACGGCGATTGCCGATACCTTCGATGCGTTGACATCCAATCGTCCCTATCGGGATGGCATGCCCATGGAAAAGGCGATTGCGGTGTTGGAATCCGTCAAAGGTACACAACTTGATGCTGAATTCGTTGATATTTTTATCCAAAAGGTGCGTGTAAGGGGTGTGCTGCCCACGCGGCAATAGCGTTGTGTTTGTCACGTAGGGGGTGTGCCGGGAGGTTGCCAAGGGTTTGTCTGCGTGATAAAGTGTTAGCATCGTCGGGATGTAGCGCAGCTTGGTAGCGCACCTCGTTCGGGACGAGGGGGTCGCAGGTTCGAATCCTGTCATCCCGACCATTGTCGGCCGCTGACACTGAAATCACTCAGTGGAGGCGGCTGATTCGTTAGGGGGCGGCGATGAAGGGGCTCATTCAAGCGGTGGTCTTGATTCTGCTCTTTGCTTGGGGCGTGCGTGATTATCAACGCTTTCGTGTTACGCGTGCACCGCGGCGGGCCAAGAAGTTACAGGGGTCCAGCAAGGGGGTCAGGCGGCTTCGCAGTGCCGTGATGAATACCCGTCACGTGGATCGGTATCGTGACTGATGAGGCGTTTACTGTGCGGATTGGTCATCGTTTGGCTTGTCGGCATCGCAGGGTGGGCCCATGCTGAGGTTTTGACACCTGAGGAACTGCGGCACTTGGATGCGGGTTATGTTGTGACCCACGAACATCCGGTGAAAGAGGGGGCGTCGATTTGTGCCCATGTTGTGCTTAAGGCGCCACTTGCCTGCGCACGTCAGGTGTTGTGGGATCATGCCAAGTTTCCGGAGTTTATGCCGGGTGCGCGTTCGGTGAGGATTTTGGCGTCGCAGGACGATTGTCAGGTGATTGAGCAGATTGGTGGTTATGGGCCTTGGCAGATGGTATTGGTAACAAGGCGATGTTTGAAGGCGGATCGGGTGGTTTGGCAGGCTGTACGTGGCGATTTGCGTCGTAACGATGGTGAATGGGTGTTTCAGGCGGTTCCGGGTGGAATTCGTTTGACGTATGCGGTTCACGTTGTACCGCCGGGTCCGGTTCCGCCTGCTGTGGTGGCTTTTTTGCAAAAACAGGCTTTACATGGCTTGATCGACGCGGTGCGCAAGCGAATCTTGGCTTGCGCGGCTGCCGCAAATTGACCCAGTTGTGTCGTTTGTCGATAACTGAATGCCCTGTTGACGTGGTTGGTGTCGGGCCTGGGGGTAGGTCAGAAAATTGATGCCGCGATTGAACGGGTGATTTTGGGTATATACAACGCTGCGTCTCTTTTGTTCAAGACTTTTATTGTCAGTTTATAACATCAAGTACTTAACCGCTGTCATACAACCAACAGTTAAAATTTGACCACCAATCGACGTTTTTCCCTATCGCTTTTGGCCACAGGTTTCACGCTCACTTGACGAGCCTGTCTGCTTGACCAAGGACTTTTGTCGCCTGCAACCCTCCACTTGTTCCCGATGCCTTTGGTAGCGTGGGGGCTGTGCGGGGGGCGTTGCGTTTCTTGAGAAGAAGCGAATCGCGTGCCCGACTTGGTACGGTATGGAGGCTGGCAATGCGGGTATGTGTCGTGGGTTGTGGCTACGTGGGGCTTGTGACTGGTGCGTGTTTGGCTCACGCAGGGCATGATGTCATTTGTACGGATACGCAACGCGAGCGTGTGGTGATGCTTCAGTCGGGGCGGGTTCCTTTTTTTGAGCCAGGCTTGACGGAGTTGGTGCAAATGGAACTGGCTCGGGGCCGTCTGCGTTTTGTTGATGGGATCGCAGAGGCTGTACAAGGCGCTGCGGTGGCGATGGTGGCGGTGGGTACGCCCGCTGATGCGACAGGTGCGCCTGATTTGGGTGCATTGGAGACTGTGGCTCGTGATTTGGGTTGGTATGCGTCCGAATCGACGGTGGTGGTGATTAAAAGCACCGTGCCGGTTGGAACCGGTGGCAGGGTGGCGCAATGGATTGAGGCAGGTGTTCGGGCGCGTATGACGCAGGCAGCTGCTGTGCGGCCCAATGCGGGTGATGATTCCCAGGTGGTGAATGATGGGCGGGTGTCGGTTGATGTGGTGAGCTGCCCGGAGTTTTTACGAGAGGGGAGTGCGCTTGCTGATACGTTTTATGCGGAACGGATCGTAATAGGCGTTGAGAGTGAGCGGGCGCGTGTCGTGATGGCCGAGTTGTTCGCACCGTTTGCAAACGGACTGGTGCCTTATGAGGGCGTCTTTCATCGGGTGCCGATTGTGTGGTTGGACCGTGCGTCGGCGGAGCTGGCCAAGTATGCGGCCAATGCATTTTTGGCGACCAAAATCAGTTTCATCAATGAGTTTGCTTTGTTATGTGAACGCGTGGGGGCGGATGTGAGGTCTGTTGCCCGTGTGATGGGTATGGACCGACGTATTGGGCCCGCGTTTCTTGATGCCGGGATTGGTTGGGGGGGGAGTTGTTTTCCGAAGGATTTGGAGGCGGTGCTGAATATGTCGCGACAGGTTGGCTTGGAATCGGACATCGTGGGGGCAGCCGTTGCGGTGAATGATCGTCAATGGCATTGGGTGGCGCGGCAATTGCTTGGGCATTTGTCCTGCCTTGAGGGGCAGCGGATCGGTCTGATGGGGCTGGCCTTCAAACCTGATACCGATGATTTGCGCGCGGCGCCGGCCATTCGCATTGCTGAGGCGTTGCATCGAATGGGTGCCGTTGTGCGTGCGTATGATCCGGTGGTGCGTGAGGCACAGTGGGACGGTATGGCGCCGGTTGAAATCACTGATTGCCCTTATGCGCTTGCGGACGGGTGCGCGGCGTTGGTGTTGGTCACGGAATGGGCGGAGTTTCAGACACTTGATTGGGGTCGGATGAGGCTGCAGATGACCGAGCCATTTTTGTTGCTGGATGGGCGAAATGCGTTGAATGCAAGGCAGATTCGCGACAGTGGGTTGTGGTATCAGGGTTTGGGTTGGAGTGGTTTGTCATGACGATGTTGTTAGAGCGAGGTCGGGTATGTTTGATCAATCCGCCGGAGTTGAAGCGACACGTGAGTGATCGCGACAAAGCGGGTGGGTTGGGTGTTGCACGCCCGATGGGCTGGTTGCAGCGTGCGGTACGTCCCTTGCCCCCCCCGCCGCTCGATTGGTTGTATGCCGGTGCGATCGCCCGTCAAGCCGGTATGGCGGTTACCATGCTCGATGCCTTGGGGCAAGGCTTGACGGCTGAGCAGACGCGTCGGGCCGTGTGTTCATTGGACGCTCAGATGATTGGTGTAAGATTGAGCTTGCCAAGCCTGGATGCTGATCTTGCCTTGGCCCAGTCTTTGTCAACCGCGCTGCCGAACGCACGGGTGTTCGTGTTTGGAGCTTGCATCCAGACCACCCTGGCCGAATGGGGGCAGCCTTTCACCTTTGATGTGCTGTTTGGAGAAGTTGAGGCGCTCGTGATGCCTTACTTCAGTCAGTCGACACATCCGGCAATCTTGGTTCTTGCACAGCACGGAACGCCACCGGCTTCGTGGACCGTGTTGGAGGACCTTGATGCCTTGCCGGTCCCCGCCTGGGATTTGGTGGACCCTGCCCCCTATTCACCCACTGGCCGTCGCGATGACATGGTGCACTATGTGGGTACGACCCGAGGATGCCCGAAGGCTTGTACGATGTGTCCCTATTATGTGCATCAAGGTGCTGCCTGGCGCCAGCGCTCGGTGTCGTCCGTCAGACAGGAATTGTTGGCTTTGAAACAACTGGGTGTGCGCTTGATTCAAACGCGCGATCCCAATATCTCCTGGCGCAAGCGGCATTTGCTTGAGCTGTTTCGTTTGTTGCCACCCGATTTGGGTTTCGTCTGGCATATCGAGACGGATCTTGAGACGCTTGAGGAAGCGGATCTGTTCACCTTGCAACAAGCCGGGGTCAAGCGCATTCTAACTGGTGTGGAATCAGTCGACGCAGCGGTACTCAAAGACGTTGGCCAAAATCAAGGCGCACTGAGGCGGGTGTTGGCCAACATGCGCGTGTGTGAGCGTTTGGGTATCGAGGTGACAGGATTTTTTATGATCGGGGCCCCCAGTGAGTCCTGGGCGACCATCCAGAACACCCTGGCCGTTGCGTCTGACCTGCCTTGTACGTACAGCGTCTCGTTGATGACGCCTTATCGAGGGACGGCGATGCGTGAACAGGTTTTGCGTGAGGGATTGCTTCATTTACCCGAACGCTTTCAGGATCAAAACGGCTATCGGGCGCTGGTTCGCACAAAATATCTGGCGCGTTGGGAATTGGCCCTGGCCTTACGTTGGGTGAGTGCCGAACTGGCGGCGCACAAACCTGGCTATTCGACACGGGTCGAAACGCGGCAGGTGTCAGTTGTACGCCGCATTTGGCGCCGCTTAACCCTATACGCGTTGCGTGGCGGGGTCGTCTTTGCCGCGTGGTGGGGGCGAATGGTTCGAAAGCGATCGCCATGGTTCGTATCGGCCTCGTAACGACGGAAGCCCCCGCCCATGGGGTTCACGGCGGCATTGGCACCTTTGTGAATGACTTGGCCAGGGGTCTTGCAAAACGGAGCCACGCCGTGACGGTGCTGGCACGATGTATGACGCCTGAGCCTCAAACGCTCGAATGGGAGGGGGTGACCTATCGCCCCATTCGGGTGCGTGGCGATCGCCTGTTAAGCCGTGTCGGCTGCGTCATGCCCGCGTTGAATTTCGCGTGGGCATTGGCTCGGCACATCCATCACATCGAGGCTCACGAAGGGCCCTTCGACCTGATCGAAGTCCCCGACTACCTCGGCGCCGGCCTGTTTTTGCCCGCCGTTACCAAAACGCCTTTGGTCGTTCGCTTGCACGGTTATTCCCGTCTCATTCGCCGATTGAATCAGCGGGCGCCCGCACGCGGACAAGCTGCACTGGAAGCGATGGAACGACACACTTATCATCAAGCTGACGTCATACTGGCCCAGTCCCAAGCTTTGCTTGACGCTGCACGAAACGACTTCAACACCTCGCGCGCACCGTCGCAAGTCGTCTTGCCAGGAATTGATGCGGACGTCTTCAGGACAGGAAATCGTGGCGCGGTGCGCGCCTGGCTGAGAATTCCCGAGGATGCTGTCGTCCTGCTTTTTGTGGGACGCCTGGAACATCGCAAAGGTGTTAACGAGTTAGTTGAGGCCTGGTTGCGTCTGAGCGGCGCAGGACACTCAGTATACCTCGTGTTGGCGGGTGCCGCGACGCGCGATTTTGGTTGTGTAAACCGATTTGAGACGTTGGCACGGCAGGCAGGGTGCGCTCACTTGCTCCGTTTAACAGGATTTATCCCTCACGCACGGATCCACGATTGGTACGCTGCAAGTGATGTTTTTGTCGCGCCCTCCCGTTTCGAACCGCTCGGATTGGTTTACCTTGAAGCCATGGCCGCCAGTCGTGCAATTGTGGCATGCGCCTCAGGCGGGGTACCGGAAATTCTCTCGCACCTGAATGATTCCTACCTCATCCCCCGTGTTCATCCTGAACCACTTTTTGAGGCGCTTCGCACATTGCTGTTGTATCCGCAACTCGGCGCCGCACTTGGTCGTGCCGCCAGACGCAAGGTCTGTGAACACCTGAGTCTCAGCGCCATGACCGAACGCACGTGGCTGGCTTATGAACAATTGTTCAACAATCCGCCCGCCCGCAACCGAACCGCCAATCGCCCGTTAAACCAATGACTTTCCGTCTGGCAGGCGAACAACCTTGGACTGCGAGACAAATCGGCCGGCGTCTTGACGTCACACAGGCACCCCACAAGCATTTCAGGTTTTAAGGATGCGATAGGCGTCCGTCGCAAGCAGCCGTTTGCATCAAGTTCCTTTACCCGGTGACGAGGAGTGAAACCCGATGAGCAATTTGCGTTTGCGCCATATCTGGTCCAAGTTGCATCAGACATGGTCAATGGCTGAGCTCTCACGCCGCCATCCGGGTCTGAAGCTTGACGCTCCGTATCGCTTGGAACACGATCTCATTTGGAGAATCTCACAAGGGGCCGTGCTGCGGATCGGCGCACACGTTCATTTGCGTCATCATACGGAATTGAAAGTCGAAGGTCAGCTGATCGTGGGCCAACACGTGCATATTGGCCCATTTTCGATCATTAGCGCGATGGATAACATCATCATCGGCGACGACTGTCTACTCGCAGAACGCGTTTCCATTCGTGATCACGATCATCGGATACCGCTCCGTGATCACGATCATCGGATACCAATCCGTGATCACGATCATCCGACCGCGGCGCAACCGATTCCCTATCGCAAGACCGGCTACACGGTCGCACCGATACGCCTCGGACGAAACGTGTGGGTGGGGGCAGGCGTCAGCATCCTGAAAGGGGTGGAACTTGGGGATAACTGTATCGTAGGCGCTCACGCCGTGGTCAACCGCTCGTTTCCAGGCGGCTCGATCATTGCCGGCGTGCCGGCAAGACTTTTGCGGACACTTTGAGTGAAACCCATCCTTAAGCGGTGCTTACCGCAGATTGGGGACGTAGCGGGGCATTTTGCCCTCAAAATCGAGAATGTCGGGAACGTATGAGATGTTGTGTCCATCTTTGGTCGGGATGTTGAATCCCGCCTCAAGACCGTCGAGGTAGCGATCCGCTGCATAAACCATGGGTGTTTGCGGTGTCATATCCATAATCTGAAATTTGGCGTCGATGGTGATGCAGTTGTTGATTACCACATCACCACCCCACATCGCGATGCAGCTTCGCGCATCGGGGATTGGCAACTTGGGCCACGGCTGTGCCCGACCATCGTTGTATTCGATATGAAGCAACTGGTTCTGCACGCGCGCCACACTGACACGACCCAATAATCGTGGCGGCGGAAACATCTTGCCGACATCCATCAAAATTTGATTGCCCTTCAACGTCAAGCCATTGTCAGTCATGTTTTGCAATAAAGTGGCGATGCGGATACCAAACAGGTTCATCAAACCATCAACGCGTACGCCCACCGACTTGATGACCGTTGGCATCATGCGAATCTGTCCCTCTGGTGTGGACTCAATCCGCCCTTCCATTTCGAAAGGCACCCACAATCCCTGCTTCATCTGGCCGCTCAAACGCATTTGATCAGCGGTTAAAACAATGTTGATCGCTCGCAGAGGGGATTCGGGATCGCGTAAGACATAATCATTCATCAGGTGACTCAGACTCTCACCGTCCACGTCAACGCTGCTGTAATGTTGCATGACACTGTAACCGACTTTGTTTGAGGGGTTGAATGGCTGGCTGGTGTCTTTCAGCAACAGGTCCGCGTTCAGGTCGTGCACCGTGAGCGCAATGTTGCGATCAACCCGATAACGAATGTTACGCGCAAGAAAACGCGTCAGACCACTCGTTCCCACACGTTTGAGTGACGATCGCGGCGGATCCTGCGGCAGGACCGTGGAACCGACCGGCGCCTTGCCACACCCGATCGCCATCAGTACCACAAACAAAAACCAAGCACCCTGCACTCGCGTCGGACACGTATACTGGCGCAAAAATTGCAACATTCACACAACCCTGCTCGTTTAGTTATACTCCCCGGCACCATCATCATTATCGAATGCTGCCAACCAAACCGTATTAACAACAACCTAAAGTTTGATTAAATCAACCAACAAAAAAGCCGGTCTGCTCGAGCAGGCCGGCTTCCCGTTAAACCCTCAACGCGCTTGAATAGGTACGAAGACTTGGTGTCCGGGGCCTGTATACTCGGCGCGTGGACGAATCAACCGATTGTTGGCGAGTTGCTCCATCACGTGCGCAGCCCAACCCGAGAGGCGGCTCACTGCAAAGATCGGGGTAAACTGATCACCGGGGATGCCCAAGTAATGATAGGTGGATGCCGAATAAAAGTCGACGTTGGTCAAGAGACCTTTCTCACGCTTCACCACATCATCGATAGTGATTGACATTTCATACCACTTGGGTTCACCGGTTCGAACCGCCAGTTCTTTAGACATCGCACGCAAATGCTTGGCACGTGGGTCACCATTTTCATAGACGCGATGCCCAAAACCCATGATCTTTTTCTTCTTCGCCAAGGCATCCTTGATCCAAGGCTCCGCATTCTCGGCGGTGCCCACCTCCTGAAGCATCTGCATCACTGCCGTGTTGGCACCCCCATGCAAAGGCCCCTTCAACGTTCCGATAGCCGACGTAATCGCCGAGTGCATATCGGACAAAGTCGAAGCCGTTTGCCGTGCGGCAAAGGTTGACGCATTAAATTCGTGATCGGCGTGCAAGATGAGCGCTCTTTCAAACGCCTTGACCGACAACGCATCCGGCTCCTTGCCAGTCATCATATACAGAAAGTTCCAAGCCAAGGTCTCCCCAGGTCTTGCATCAAGCGGCTGCAACCCTTCGCGAACCCGCTCAAAGGCCGCAACCAGTGCAGCAATCTGTCCCTGCAGACGAATGGCCTTGCTCAAATTGGCTTCCGCCGTGTTCTCATCGCGCTGCGGGTCGTACAACCCCAACATCGACACGGCCGTCCGCAACACATCCATCGGGTTGGCGTCGCGTGACACCGTCGCCATCCAACCCAGCACCGGAACGGGGATGATCGCGCCCGCCACGATCGCGTCGCGGAGCGCAACGAGCTCCGACTGCACGGGCAACCGCCCGTACCACAACAAATGGACTATTTCTTCGAAACAGCTGGCGTTCTCGGTCAAGTCATCGATGCTGTAACCTCTGTAAGTCAACACATCATCAATGATCGAACTGATACTCGAAGGGCCCACCACAACATCTTCAAGTCCCTTGTTCTCTGCCACATTCACGGTCATCGTGCTCCCACCTCTCTGTCATCAGGGATTATCTGGCACATCGGGTAATCCGAATCCAGGCGCACCAACACAGGCTCGCTCCAAAAGTCGAGATCCAACCGCCAAAAGGGTAGCATACCAGGCCAAGACATGCCACCGTCGCGCCTGAAGGGCCCATTCGGTCAAAACCGTCGGCTGGCACTGGTGTTTGCTGCAATTTCTGCACGCTGCGCTCGTTGACAGCCACCCTGTTTGTTGTTTAGATGCCATGCCCCACTTTATAAGGTCTTTGTCAAGTCCGTTAATGGCAGGCAATGGAGGTTTCGTATGTCTGACTTTGATCCGAACGATCGACCACTCTATATCATCAGCGTGGCTGCGGAGTTGGTGAACATGCATCCTCAAACCTTGAGGCTATACGAGCGTCGAGGGCTTGTCGCGCCCAAGCGGCAGGGGAAAAATCGATTGTACTCCCAGCACGATATTGAGCGACTGATGTACATTCAGCAGCTGACGCAAGAGTTGGGCATCAATTTGGCGGGGGTTGAGAAAATCATTCGCTTGCAGAACGAACTGGAGGAGGTCAAGAAGCACAAAGTGCGTGAGTTGGCTGACATTCAAACAAAATTGGTGGCGTTGGAGCAGATGAAGGCGTCGCGGCAGCGTGACATTGATGAGATCACCCAGCGACTGCGTGAACATTCGGACAACGGCTGAGTCAGGACGCGGGCGTCCGTTTAAACCGGCACCCGATTCAGTGCGGCTTGGTCTTGAGGATGCGCGAAACCTGTGGTACCGTTGCGGCGTCTTGCGGGGGGCTCTGCGCTCCTGTCGCGAGCGGGGGAATCCGTGAAACAGACTTTGAGGACTGGTCATGGGTTTTTGGTTATTAAAGACGGGTTGCCGGGGTAGAATAAGGCCATGCCGGGTCACTTCGAGCCTTGTCGGTGGGTGAAGCCTGGTTCCAGGATAGCTTGTCAATCCGGGCACAGGGGTTCATACTCGCTGCGCATCGCCAGGCCACAATGAAGAGGGTGCACGATGTTTGAGAGATTCACGGAAAAGGCGATCAAGGTCATCATGTTGGCTCAGGAAGAGGCTCGAAGGCTGGGCCATAACTTCGTGGGCACGGAGCAGCTTTTGTTGGGTTTGATTGGTGAAGGCACTGGCGTGGCTGCAAAGACCCTGAAAAGTTTGGGTGTGAGCCTGAAGGACGCCCGAATTGAGGTTGAGAAAATCATCGGGCGAGGCTCTGGTTTTGTTGCGGTTGAGATCCCGTTTACACCCCGTGCGAAGCGCGTGTTGGAGCTTGCCTGGGATGAGGCGCGTCAGCTTGGACACAACTATATCGGCACGGAGCACTTGCTTCTTGGTTTGATTCGGGAGGGCGAGGGTGTTGCCGTTAGGGTTTTGGAAAATCTGGGCGTTGACCTCTCACGGGTGCGTTCGAACGTGATTCGGATGTTGGGCGAGAATGCGACCACGACAACATCGGGTCAGCACCGTTCCAAGACGCCGACTCTGGATGAGTTTGGGTCGAATTTGACGCAAATGGCGGAAGAACACCGACTGGACCCGGTGGTTGGGCGCGAAAAAGAAATCGAGCGCGTGATCCAAATTTTGGGTCGGCGCACGAAAAACAATCCGGTCCTGATTGGAGAGCCCGGCGTCGGTAAAACGGCCGTCGCGGAAGGTTTGGCACTCAAGATCATGGCAGGTGAAGTGCCTGACATTTTGGCTGACAAGCGTGTGGTCACGCTGGATATCGGGTCGCTGGTGGCTGGCACCAAGTATCGGGGTGAGTTTGAGGAGCGTCTCAAGAAAATTATGGAAGAGATCAGAGGCGCAGGTAATATCGTGCTGGTGATTGATGAATTGCACACGCTGATAGGCGCGGGTGCGGCAGAGGGTGCTGTTGATGCTGCCAACATTCTGAAGCCGGCTTTGGCCAGGGGTGATTTGCAGTGCATTGGTGCGACCACGCTGGATGAATATCGGAAACACATTGAACGGGATGCGGCTTTGGAGCGTCGTTTTCAGCCTGTGATGGTGAACGAGCCTTCCGTTGAGGAGACAATTGAGATCCTCAAGGGTTTGCGCGAGCGGTATGAAACCCATCACCGCCTGTCGATCACGGACGAAGCGTTGGTGGCTGCGGCCAAGTTGGCTGATCGCTACATATCGGACCGGTTTTTGCCGGATAAGGCGATCGACTTGATGGATGAGGCTTCCAGTCGGGTGCGGTTGCGTACATCTTCCCTGCCACCGGCTGCCAAGGAATTGGAAAAAGAGCTTCGAGCATTCACCAAGGAGAAGGAGGCGGCCATTCGGGCGCAGGATTTTGAGAAGGCGTCGCAGTTGCGGGACCAGGAGCAGGCGGTGCGGGATCGGATCCGTGACATTGCGGCTGAGTGGCGTTCCGAACGGGGCCAAACGACCAATCCGATGGTCGATGAGGACGAGATTGCCCACATTGTCGCCTCTTGGACGGGTATACCGGTGAAGCGGATGACCGAGGGTGAGACGGAACAGTTAATGCACCTTGAGGATGACTTGCACGCGCGGGTTATCGGGCAGCATGATGCGGTTCATTCCATTTCACGTGCTATTCGCCGTGCCCGGGTGGGCTTGAAGAATCCCAAGCGACCGATTGGATCGTTCATCTTCTCTGGGCCAACGGGGGTTGGCAAGACCGAGTTGGCGAAAGCGTTGGCCAGTTTGTTCTTCGGTACAGAGGACAGTTTGATTCGGGTGGATATGTCCGAGTATATGGAGAAACATGCAGTATCCAAGTTGATTGGTTCACCCCCCGGTTATGTGGGTTATGGCGAAGGTGGGCAATTGACTGAGGCGGTTCGTCGCAAGCCTTACTCGGTTGTTTTGTTCGATGAGATCGAGAAGGCGCATCCCGATGCTTTCAACATTATGTTGCAGATATTGGAAGATGGGCGTCTTACTGATGCCAAAGGGCGGGTAGTGGATTTCAAGAATACCATCGTGATATTGACGTCCAACATTGGTGCGCGGGCGATCGAGAAGGGGTCCTCACTCGGGTTCCAGTCTGGTGGCGATGACACCCGATATCGAAAGATGAAGGATGTGGTGATGGACGAGTTGAAGAACAATTTTCGACCGGAGTTCATCAATCGCATCGATGAGATCATTGTGTTCCATCCGTTGACCCGAGATGAGATTAACTTGATTGCAGACGTGATGCTGAAAGAGGTCCGCAATCGTCTGAGAGAGCAAGAGTATGACCTTGAGCTGGCATCGGACGTGCGCGATTTGTTGGCGAATGAAGGTTATAATCCTTCTTACGGCGCCAGGCCTTTGCGGCGTGCCATTCAGCGTCTGATTGAGGATCCCCTGGCCGAGGAGATCTTGTCGGGCGCACTTCCGAAAGGCACGATTGTTGCGAAGCGTGACGGCGAGAAAATTGTTTTTTCGTCGAAAGGTAAGCCGGAACCGGAAGAGAAGGCAACTGTCGAAGCCGGCGTGTGAGTTCTGATAGCGGGACCCTATGGTGTTTTATAGGGTCCCGTTTGACTTAAAAAAAGTGAGAACGCCTCATTGTTTGGTTCTTGTTTCGTTGGCGTTACATCGTAGCAAATGCGCTTGTCCTGTCACTGGGGTGTTCGTTTGAAAAGAGGCACGGTGCACTGCAGCCGGTATCAAAAGAAGGTTTCAATCACCGTTGTTATTTTAAGGTGTGTCGAACCGGCGCTTGGGTGACAAATCTGCTGCCATATGCCAAAGACGTTGGGCAACAAATGGTTAGACGAGGTTTGCAGCATCGCGCCAGACCCGCTACATTTTAGGGCTAAACTGCCGCGGGTCTGGGCCGAATGTCCGATTCAGGCTGGAGGCTTGTGGTGTCTTCGCTCGCATCCCAAGGCAAACAGCCCGCATGTCTTGGGATGCAGTACAGGTGTTTGCGCGGTCTTATGCGTGGTGATGGGTCAGCCAATCGATGAGGAGCCGAATGCCGACGCCTGTGGAGCCTTTGGGGAGATGCTGTTTGGATTCCGGCAAATAGGAGGGGCCGGCGATGTCGAGGTGCGCCCAACGGGTTTGGCCAACGAATTGTTTCAAAAAGGCTGCGGCTGCGATGGCATCCCCTTTCATCGGGGTGGCGTTACGCCAGTCTGCGATGTCGCTTTTGATATGTTTTTCGTAGGCTGGCCAAATGGGCATGCGCCACAGGCGTTCACCCGTGCGTTCGCCTGCTTGCGTCAATGATTCGGCAAGCGCGTCGTCCGGGCTGAACAGACCGGTGGCCTCGTAACCCAAGGTGGTGATGATTGAACCCGTCAAGGTGGCGACATCGATGAGGATGCCGGGTTGATGGTGTTGGATGATCCAGGCGATCGCATCCGCTAAAACCAGTCGTCCCTCCGCATCCGTATCAATGACCTCAACGCTTTGACCGTCATAAGCTTTGAGGATATCCCCCGGCTTGAGTGCGTTGCCACCCGGCATGTTCTCCGCCAGAGGCATAGCAACCACAAGATTAACCGGTAATCTGCGTGAGGCGGCAACAGCCAGCGTACCAAGTACCGTGGCAACCCCGTGCATGTCGCTCTTCATCTCTTCCATTCCGGCACGGGGTTTGATGCAGATACCACCCGTGTCAAAGGTCAGGCCTTTGCCAACCAAGGCAATGGTTGCGTCGTTGTTGGGCGCGCCCTGGTAGGTTACCACCGCCAGCGCCGGTTGATGGATGCTGGCACGGCCGACACCGAGCAGCAAATGCAGACCCTCAGTCTTCAGTGCCGCCGCATCCAGCACCTGGCAGGACAAACCGTGTTCACTGGACACTGATTCAATTGCCTTGAGCAACTCCGGTACAGTCAGTTGGTTGCCTGGTCGATTGGACCAGTCGCGTGCCTGGTTGACCACATTTGCCAATACAAGGGCATCGCGCGCTGCGTTCGCCGGGTTTGATTTGTCGGCGCACGGCAATACCAGTTCGGTGAGCGTTTTTTCGGATGGCTCGGGGGGATGGGTACGATAGGGGTGAAAACGATAGCTGAGTGATACCACTGTTTCTACGGTAGACTCAGCAAGCATGCTTGGGTCTGCATCACTTGGCATCAGCACGCCAAGCACTGAAACCTTGTCCTTGACATGCTGATAGCCTGCGGTGATAGCCTTACGCCAACTCGCTGGCGTCACGTTTTCCTCGCCCAGTCCCACGAAAATCACACGCTTGCATCCCAAGCCTTGCACCGGGTACACGACTTCGACTTCATCCACCGCGCCGCTGAAAGTACCATCTTGTAACAGCGTTTGCAGATAGCGATTCAGTGTCGAATCGCTGTGAGATGGGTGGGAACGCACAGCCACAATCAGCGCATCGGTTTGCGTGCTTAGGAGGGCTTCGTTAAAGGTCAACTGCATGGTTAAACTCCGATTGATTTTACCCTTTCATTCTACCGTGGATCCCAACAGCCTTGCCAGACAGGGTATTAAAGAACCAGGCGGAGGACAGGCCGGGTTCAATAGTGACCATCGCTGCTTTGTCAGGTCTGTTTGCAGAGGCAACAATAATCCTGGCAAAGCCGCTGTTGATATTCTTTGGCCAGCGACAGCTTCATTCACCAGTACGCGGGTCAACGTATCGCGCAGCCACCGCCAGAATTACTTCAAGGCGGTGACGCAAGCGCTTTTGTGGAACACGTGTTCACCAGATGCAAGGTATTCACGCACTGAGGTGCGGTTTCAACCACTGATTTGACAACCAATCAGTGCGCGCCTGTCGCGTGGGGCGATCGCTGATGCCAGCCATGGAGTTGGTGAACAATCAATGAGCTTCGCGAGGGCTGTATTTGGCCGGCACGTTTCCATACCGTGTCATGACGCGCATCAGGGCATCGTAAGGTAGCGCATGGATGATGTGCCCATCTCTTCCGGTGGTGGTCCGGGCGGTTGTCAGTGCGTTCAGGATGGCTTCTTCGACGGCTTCGATCGTGGCTTCAAAGAGTGGGTTGAGAATGCTGTGGTGAATGGACTGGTAGGATTGCACCGTTTTGGCGGTTTGATGCGGAATGTCGTTCGCGGTGGAAAAAGCGAGTGCAAAATCGCCTGAGCCATGTGAGACGTGTGTACCGGTGCGACCCAGGCCGAGGAAAGCCCGTCGGGCGACGCGCTCCAGTTGGTGAGGCAACAGTGGTGCATCCGTTGCGACGACAATGATGATCGAACCTTCGGATGGTTTGCGTTGCGGTTGCCAGTCGGTGAGGTGTTCTCCAACTGGTACGCCGTCAATTCTGAGGTCGCGGCGAGCACCCATGTTGCAGTTGACCAAGGCGCCGATGGTGTACGCGTTGCTTGCGTCACCAATCCGACGACTTGCTGTCCCGATTCCACCTTTGAAGCGATAGGCGACCATGCCGGTTCCTGCACCCACACAGCCTTCGGGAACGGGGCCTGCGCTTGCGTTGTTGATGGCGTTTACAACATCGGTTGCGGACACGTGACGTCCGCGTTGATCGTTCAGAAAGGAGTCATCACATTCGCCCACAACGGGCAATACGACGTCATCGCTGACACCCATTTGTGGATAACGCAGGGTCATCCATTCAACCACCCCGTCCATCGCACGCCCAACGCTGAGGGTGCTGGTCAAGATGATTGGGGTTTCAAGCCAACCGGATTCTTTCATCCAGGCGTTGGCGGTCAGCTCACCGTTGCCATTCAGGACCGAATGCCCGACAAACACCTTGCGGTTCCAGACATCCTCGCGAGGCAAGATCGCGGTGACGCCCGTTCGCACGGGACCTTCACCCGGTTTGAGCGAACCTTCGCCGCGCGTCAGTGTGACGTGCCCCACTTTGACACCTTGGACATCCGTGATGGCGTTGAAGGGCCCTGGGCGATGACGTCCAATGGTGTATCCCAGCTCACGAAAACGCACGCGGGGCGTTTGCATCCCCGCTGCGTCGATGGCTGTTGCGGCCATGGTGACGGCAATCAAAACGGTGAGTCCGATGGAAACCAAGCGCACGTGGGAGGACCTTTCTTTTGATTGGCGACGGCTTGACGACCAGCGTCGCGCCTGGCGCTCACGTGAGCCTGGACGGAACGTGAGCATTAACACCAAATGCGTCAACGCGGTGTGATGGTGAGCGCGGTCCTGATGCTGCGCCCCCGTTTATTTTGAACCGGTGTGACCGGCTTTGGCAAACGATCCGCCGACTGGACCGGCTGGTTCCCAAACGCTGTTGGTTATGTCGTGACGCAACGTACTCAGGTTTAAAACCTGCGTGACAAATGCAAAAAATCCGGAACCTGGCTGCTGCGAATTCACGCGAGCCAGAGACGGTATCACCAGATGACCCCTTGCCATATCATCCATCATTCCTGAGTGTGCGCCCTGACGATTAGCGCGCCCGCAAGCCTGTGGGACTTGGCAAGATGGGGGTACAATGTCCGTGATTGTCAGTTGGCACGCTGCTTCGGGGTAACAGCCGAGCAGCGGGCGCAACAAGGGGGATAAAATACCCGGTATTTTGCGATCGGTTTGTGCTGTTTGCCGTTGTAACACGATCAGTGATACCTGGGGTCATACGCTGACGTGTCAGGTTGAAGGGAAACGCTTTTGTCACATCCGTGGTTTGTTAGGAAGTCGATCGCCAGTTTTACTGCGGTGGGTGAATCAGGTTCTGAATCTGATCACAAGCGCGTGCTGGGGCTTTGGTCCCTGACGGCCTTGGGTATCGGTTGCACGATTGGCGCTGGCATTTTTGTGATGCCGGGGTTGGTGGCGGCGCAACATGCGGGACCTGCGGTCGTGTTGTCCTTTGTGCTGGCTGCGATCGCCTGTTTGCTTGCGGCGCTTTGCTACAGTGAACTGGCGGTGATGATGCCTGCGTCCGGGTCCGCGTATAGTTATGCCTATGCCGCCTTCGGACAACTCGTCGCTTTTTTGATGGGATGGGATCTGCTGCTCGAATATGGGTTGTCCAACTCGGCTGTGGCGGCTGGTTGGGGCGGTTATCTGCAGGCCTTGCTGGCCCAGTTCGGTGTCACCTTGCCCAAAACGTTGCTCTATGCGCCCGGCCACTTGATACCCGGCACCTCGGCACGTGGTTGGTTCAATCTCCCGGCTGGTGCAGCCGTCGCGTTCGTGACGGCCTTGTTGCTGTTCGGTATTCGTGAGAGTGCGCGTTTCAATAACGCCATGGTTACAGCGAAAATTGCGGTATTGGGATTATTTTTGATTTTGTGTGTTCCAGGCATGCAGTTTGCGCATTTTAACCCTTTTATGCCTTTTGGCTGGGGGGGCGTTGTGTCGGGTGCGGCGGTGGTGTTTTTTCTGTTTATCGGCTTCGATGCGGTATCGACAGTGGCGGAGGAAACCCGAGACGTGCAACGTACCTTGCCACGCGCCATCGCGCTGTCACTCACCCTGGTGACGCTGCTTTACGTCGCTGTTGCGACGGTGTTGGTTGCGGTTTTGCCAATGAATGAGCTGAGGCACGTCCAGGAACCTCTGGCGCATGCGTTGGAACAAATGCGTCATCCGGTTGCGGCCTTGGTTCTGTCCGTGGTCGCGGTGGTGGGGATCCTGAGCGTGATTTTGGTTGCTTCGATCGGGCAAACCCGCATTTTATACGTGATGAGCCGGGATGGATTGATGCCGGCGGCATTTACCCGTTTGCACCCGACAACCGGTGCGCCTTATGCGGCCGTGCTCATCTTGGGCGGCGTGACCGCGTTTTTGGCAATGGTGGTGCCGCTTGAGCAATTGGCGGACCTTGTCAGCTTGGGTACTCTGGCTGCTTTTAGCGTCGTCAGTGCGGCGGTGCTGGTGTTGAGACACGAGTTTCCGGAGGCGCCGCGGCCGTTTCGATGCCCCGGCGCGCCATTCTTACCGGGATTGGCGATCGCGATTAACCTTTATCTGATGTGGGGTCTCAGTTGGACTGTCTGGTCCATGTTTCTGGTTTGGATCGCGATCGGGTTTGGGGTCTATGTTAGATGGCTCAGACCTCCCGCTGTCACTTGACCCAATTGTCAATGTTGACCATCGTGCAGCAACGCATTGTTTGATGACCAATTTTTGGCTGATGATCAATATTGGCGAGTCATCGCCTGACGTTTTGATTCCGCTGGTTAATTTTTGAACTAAAACCTATGCGTCACTGTATAACTCTCGGAATGTCCTGTAACAAAATGCCTTGATTGGCAACTAAATTTTTGGTGTTGTACAGCACGTGGCAATTGATTGCCTGATGTTTTAATTTTGCCATTTACCTTTTAAACAAAAACCGATGTGTCAGCGTGGCGTTCACCTGAATCAATGCCTCGTGAGGTACTTTAACAGTGCTTCGCGATCCTGGTTTCATATGCGTGTTTGAAGGGAATGTCCGGCACGTCATTGACGATGATGCCGACCCCGTTGCGATGCAGCATCTGCGCCTGGCGGTCAATCGGCTCGACCCATGTGAGTGATTGGGCTTGAACGGCAATCAATGCGATGGCGAGCTGGTTGCTCGCGCCGTGGCTAGCCTCCGAGTGGTCCGCCGCGTGAAGGGTTGCCAGACCGACGGACTCCGCGATGTGTTTGTACATCGCATAGTGGCATCGTTCGGCAATCTCCCGGTTCTCAATCGATTCGATCAGGGTGTAAGTGAGCATTGAGGCGCTCCAAAAGTCATTTTGGGACAGCGCCTTTTGAAGCGCCTGGCGATAGGCCTTCACGTCGGCTTTGATCTGGCGGAAACTGTCGTCGCTTGCCGCACAGCGGTATTTTGGCGGGGTATCGGGTGATTTGACCGTTTTCATTGATACAAAGTCACCACTGACGATGGCGATACCACGGTTTTGAAAGCGTTTGGCCAGTAAATCGAACAGAAGCGCCACCGGCAGGGCAATGAATTCGCTCACGATCAGATGATTGGACAGTTTTTTGGAGGCACCGCTCGTGTGATAAGCGTAGTATCTTTTGCGCTGCCAGTTGCATTTGATTGCATCCCAAAGGTGCGCCCTGAAGCTTTCACGTGGGGATTGTTCATGCAATACTGCGTCGCCTGTTTCAACGACAGGTCTGATTGTTGGATCCGTCATAAGATGTTCATCCCGCAATCAACC
This sequence comes from Candidatus Sericytochromatia bacterium, assembly GCA_040400605.1. Taxonomy (GTDB): domain Bacteria; phylum Cyanobacteriota; class Sericytochromatia; order S15B-MN24; family JAQBPE01; genus JBBAPZ01. Next base: position 110,666 of record JBBAPZ010000006.1, on the reverse strand, counting down.
GGTATCCTGACCGATTTCGCCATCGTCCTGATCTATTTTTAGGTATTCCTGTACCTGTCGGACGTTACAAACAAAAATCAGGTTATCTGGTGATTGCAGGCAGCGCGTCGTGAAATGGCAAAAATCAACTTCTTCGTCACCTTTGGAATGAAATGGACCGCTTGCGGGAATAATGACCGTGCGATTGCCCGGTCGCGCCAAATGGCGCGCACCATGGGTAAAGGAGGATTGACATGGGTGTAAGAACCGCCTTGTTTGGCGCGCTGATGACCACGTTGGGTTTGACTGGCGCACCCATCATGGCCCAAGAATCCCAATCGAAAATGATTGCTGCAAAGGCGCGAACAATCGGGGACGTGTCTGGGGTCACACAAGATGCGGCGACAGTACCCCCGTTGCGTGGGATTTACGTGACGGCGACGTCAATGGCTTTGCCGAGATTTGAGACACTGTTGAAAAATCTGAAGGCTGCGGGGGGTAATCTGATTGTTTTTGATGCCAAGGATGAAGGCGGGATTGTGTCCTATCCCTCCGAAGTGGCCTTGGCTCGCACGGTTAAGGCCAGTGCTGCGGGGCCTTTGCGCGATCTCAAAGCGAGGGTGCAGTTGGCACATCGTTATGGGATTCAGGTCGCGGGGCGTGTGGTGTGTTTTCATGATCCAATTGTGGCGCAGAAGCTGCCTTCATTGGCGGCACGGTCTATCAAGGGTGGCCCGTGGAAGGAATTGGGCCGACAGTCGTGGTTGGATCCATCTTTACCGGCGTGTCAAGACTATAACATCGACTTGGCAAAGGAGCTCGTGAAAGCGGGGGTTGATGAAGTGCAGTTTGACTACATCCGCTTTCCGGCAATGGGCGATACACAAAATGCGCGTTACGCCTTCGATGAATCGCGAACACCCAAGCATGCGATTATCACTGCCTTTCTGAAGCGCGCGCACGAGACGCTTCATCGCTTGGGGATGCGTGTATCCATTGATGTGTACGGCATTATGGCTTGGGCAATGGACATTGACGTACGCATCACCGGGCAACGCTTGTCTGATTTGGCGCGCCACACGGATGTCCTATGCCCAATGTTGTATCCTTCTCATTTTAATGATGGTTTTGCAGGCATTGCGCGGCCGGCCAATGCACCGTATCAGTTTATGTTCAAGGGGTTGACCCTGTTGAATGATCGGGTTGCCGGCACATCTGTGGTGGTGCGGCCCTGGATGCAGGCGATGCCTTACAAGGTGTCCCGTTTTGACGCGCGCTACATCGTGGAGCAACTTCGCGCAGGCAGTGATGCGCGTGCGACAGGGTACATGATGTGGAATGCGCATAATCGTTATGACGTTGCGTTCGCTGGGATGCGGGCGTATCACGCGGCTCGTTGAGTCAAAAAGGGTGACGCCGATGCACGCAGATTTGGTTAGGGACAACGTGGATTATCGCTGGCAATTGCTTGCGTCGCTTGGGACGATATTGAATGCGGATGGGGATGCGGCAGCCTGTTTAAAGACAGTCGAGACGATTTTGAGACAGTTGTGGCCTATACGCTCGGTCCGATTCGTGCCGGGTTGGAACCTGCCCCGTCACGGGGTCAGGCCCGAGTGGTCGCGCCAGCGCATTTTGGCTGAACCGGCGCCACTTTATGGGCGTGGCGCTGTGGTTGGAACCCTTGAAGGCGGTTTGGCGGATGCTGATGTCGTGATGCTGCCGTTGGCAAGGGGTACGCGAGCTGTAGGCCTGGTGCAGATTGAGTTTGAATCTGGTGCATCGGTTGAGGCGGTGGATTTGGCTATGCTGGCATCCTTGCAGGCGCAGTGGGTGATGGCGTTGGATGCGTTGAATGCACGCTTGGAGGTTCGGTACAAGGAGGCTTATGGACGGGCGTTGGGTGATTTTGATTTTCTGATTGCGTCTTATGATGTGAAAGAAATTTTGAAGCACAGTGTGCGTCAGATCCATGATACGGTGTCCGCCGAGCAGACGTGGGTGGTTATGTGCGTCGGGGACCCAACAAATCTGGCTTTGGAGGCGGTTGTCGGTGTTGCACCCACAGACGCTTGGCGTTCAACGGAGCAGGGGCAGGCGATTTTGCGCTGTTTGGATCTGAGGCGAAGCGTGGTTGTGGGGGGCGAGACTGAGGCGTTGGTGCAGGAGGATGCGCGGCGGGCGTGGCATGGCGCGTTGACACCGATTATGGCCAATCGAAAGTTGTACGGGGTTTTGGCTGTATTTCGTGCGGCGGAACATCGGTTGTTTCACCGCAATGACGTGACCTTTGTGAATCAGGTCGCGCTGAAGTTGTCCTTGGTTTTGCAGAATGCGGAGGCCTACTTGACGATCAATGGCCTTAATGAAGTGCTCGAGCAGCGCGTGAAGGAGCGTACGGCTGAGTTGGAGCAGGCGTTGAGAAGTTTGCAGGAAACGCAGGCCCAGTTGGTGCAGACCGAGAAATTGGCGACGATTGGTACGCTTGCGGGGGGTGTCGCGCACGAACTGAATAATCCGCTTTCGGCGATCTTGGCGAATGTGCAGTTGTTGCGGATGGATATCGAGGATCCTGAGTTGTGCGATCAACTGGCCTTGGTTGAGGCAGGTGCGCAACGGTGCAAGCGTATTGTGGTGAATTTGTTGAATTTTGCGCGACAACCCGCACCGGAGTACCGACCTATATCGTTGACAGCCGTTTTGCACGATACGCTGGAGTTGCTTAGTCACCGTTTGAAGCATATGTCGGTGGTTCGCGAATTGACTTTGGTTGAGTTACCGCACGTGATGGGGACGTTGACGGAGTTGGGGCAGGTTTTAACGAATCTGATCGTGAACGCGATGGATGCGATTCAGGCGCGATTTGGTGATGAGGCAGGGGGTGTTTTGCGCATTTTGACCGCATTTGAGGCAGGGATGGTCCAGGTGGATATTGTCGATAATGGCGAAGGGGTACCCGATGCCATTTTGGGCAAAATTTTCGATCCGTTTTTTACGACGAAACAGGTGGGCAAGGGCACGGGGCTTGGATTGTCTGTGAGTCAGCAGATCGTACGTAAATTTGGCGGAACGCTGGAGGTGTTTTCTGAGCGTGGTGCTGGTGCGACGTTTCGATTGCGGTTGCCGCCGAGTGCGCCTGATGTGACCGGTGTCGGGATGACCAAGGGCGCGAGGGGAGGACACGATGGGCCAGGATCTTGACGATGGCTGTGTGATTGCACGCGACGTTGAGCCCCGTGTTCCGACGAGGCCGCTCATGCAGTCGGATTCGCCGCGTTTTGCTGCGATGGTGCATGGTTTTGCGACGCGTGTCAGGCGTGCCGGAGAGCACTTGCCCGTGTTGCGTCAGGCCGGTCTGTGGCTTTATGGTGAGGTGACCCGTTGGTTTCCCGGGGGTGATCAAGTTGAGCGTTTTGGTGAGTTGGGTGCAGGGATTTTTCGCGGTGCGCAGCCGAGCCGTAAGGCCTTTGTCCGGTTGAAGGAACTCGGTGTGCACACGGTGATCAATTTGCGACTGGAGAGTGATCATGAACGGGAGGTGTTGGCTGAGCTTGCGTTGAACTATGTCTATTTGCCGCTTCCACCACTGGCTGCTCCGTCGCATCTCGACACCGCACGGTTTTTGATGAATGTGACGGACCCGGCGCACGGCGTGGTTTTTTTTCATTGTTACCACGGGGTGGATCGCACTGGCACGATGGCTGCTTGCCTGCGCATCGCGCGGGATGGCTGGACTGTTGAGGAGGCGATCGCAGAAATGCGTCAGTTCGGACTCAATGAGCACGGACAGCGTGTCAAGCTTGATTATGTACCGGATTTTTACGCCTGGTGGTCGGAGTTGCCGGTGACCGAACAGTGTCGCTTGCTGAATCGGCCAATCCCAGCGACGGTCACCCCAAGCACGGGGCGAGGTGTCTGGCAACGTGTGTATGCGTGGTTGATGACACACTGGGAGCGCGTGGCTCCCCGAAAAAGTGAGGATGTCAGGGAATGACCCGGCTTTTCCGTCATTTGAATCGCCTTGGCGCCCGTCGTTTGCTGGTGGCTGTCGCTGCGTGTGGGGCAATGGCCTGCAACAATGATCTGCCGTTGGCACCGAATCCAGGTAATTCGGAGGGCTCGCGCCTGTTCAGCCTGGAGGTGCAGCCGGCCACCTTGAGCATTCGGGTGGGAGAGACGGGGCAATTCAACGTGATTGGACGTGACGAGGCGGGACTGGCGCTTGGTGTGGCCGCACGGTGGCGACTATCATCCCAGGCAATCGCGAGTATCACTGACCGAGGCCTTGTCCGTGGTTTGCGTGAGGGACGTGTCACGATTTTGGCAACAACCGTCAACCCGCCGCGTGAAGCCCGCGCCACGTTACAGGTTGTGTCGGCGGCAGGTGTCCTGGGAACCGATGGGAGTGTCGGGGTGGAAGCTCGGTTACCAGAAAATCGGTTTGACGGTATTATTCAGGCGCGCATTCAGCCCACGGACGCGCTGGTAGCCGTTGGCAGAACGTGGCAATTCGTTTTTTCGCAGGGTGCGGGTGGTGCCGAGGTGGTCGGTCAGGCGCGTTGGCGCAGTTCTGATCCAACGATCGCTCAGATCGGGGATAATGGTGATTTGTTGGCACTAAGGCCAGGTGTTGTCACGATTGAGGCTTCCTCACAGTCCTACGACGGTGTAACTGCGAAGACCCAGGTCACGGTGCAGGCGCCTTTGGCGAAAGAGGCGATCCGCGGCATTGGTGTGACACCGTCTGCACTGACGATGCGAGTCGGGGATACGTCGTGGTTGCGTTCGACAATCACGACGTGGGGTGGTGCCATCGATGCGGATGTCCATTGGGGTACGGGTGATTCGAGCATCGTGACGGTCAGTGAGACGGGGCGTGTTGTGTCGTTGGCGCCGGGGCAGACCGTGATCACTGCCTCCACGAATGCCACGTGGAACGCGGCTTCTCTGGAGGCACGCGTGCCTGTCTCGGTGGTTAATGCCACCCGAAGCGAGTGAACTCCCAGACTTTGCTCGCTTGGCGGGGGCGATGGTCTCGGCTTTGCACACGTCGTCATCCCACAATAAGCGGCCTCATCTTTTGCGACCTAGCTTAAGCAAAACATGGTTTTAAAAGTTTTTTAGCAAGATGTGCGGCCAAACGGTCCATAAAGAAAACAGTACTCACCTGACTGCTTGTGTGATTAGAGGCCTATGACCATTCGCACCGTCAATCCACTGATTCCGGTTGCCACGGCACGGCTTGCCGTTCAATATCTCAGCCCTGTGCAGTCGTCCATGGGTGGGGCGACAGCCGGTTTGGGGCGAGATACTTGGCAGGCCCGTCCGGCGGCGAAGGCTGATGTCACGGCTGCTTCGCCGATTGGCGGTAGTGCGGGTGGCGATTTGAGAACTTTGGTCCAGGTTGATTATCGCAATCCCGACGGGTTGCGTCGTGAATTGTCGACCATTCTGTACCGAGGCGCGATGCAGGATCTCGCCGGGTTTTCGCAGTACCAGACCCTTGTTGGCATGCTGAATCAGTATAATGGCTTGCAGCTTGAGTCCATTCGTAATCTCGTCAATGCGGCTTATACGGGATTGGAGCAGGTTTTTATCCTGAAAGCGCTGGCAGCCAGGGAGCCGTGGGAAAACGTGGTGGACTATGCGAATCAGATGCGGGGGCAGAGTGAATCAACGATTTACTCAATGTCCACAATGCGGGACAGTCAGGATTTAAAGCAACAATGGCAGGATTCCTGTGGGCCAGCCGTGTTGCAGTTGCTCGCGGGAGAAGCCAATCCACGTTATGCGTGGGAGTTGAACCGGTGGCAGAATCCGGCGCAGGTTGATCCCTACGGCACCGCATTTGGCGTGGCCTCGCAGCAAAAAGAGTGGCTGGAAGAGTTTGGGGGCAAAGCGGTCCTCCCTGGACAAAGCGGTGGACGGGGCATTGCCCTTGATGAGCTGGTCAACAAATATGTGTCGACCATGACCGATGTTCGGTATTCGGGCTATTCCGTGTCCAGTACCTCACAGGCATTGGACCATATTGCGCGAACACTCGTTGAGGGGTATGACGTTCCCATTCGTGTGGAGTATCAAAATGGGTCTGGCCATTTCATGTTGCTGACGGGTACACGGCAAGGGGCCTATGATCGCGAGTTTCGGGTTCATGACACCGATACGGGTCGTACCCGTTGGGTAGCAAATTCGAATTTCTTGCTCCAAGAGTTGCCGGACTTCTTTTCAGGTTGGACGCGCATGAGCCATTATTACTCGCCGGTAGCTCGGGCGTAAGGGCCTTGACGGCATTTTGAACGGCTGTTGGCTCGACAAGTTCGTCTCACGCAGACTGACAATGTCACGGATAGGTTGCACGTCGAGTGACTTTGGGCATTGATGCAGGGTGATCACACCAAGCGCTTGACACGTGCTCGGCGGGTCAATAAATCGAAACGTTTCTGGAAAATCCTTACCGTGATTGTGTAAATTTACGTCACGTGCAAATGAAGACCAACCGTCGTGCCCATCGAATCGTTTCAATCGATCGGGTGATGATTTCCTGGGATTAAACTGTCGCAGGCGGGCTTGATTGGCAGTTTGAAGCGCTGAATCAGGCCGCGTCGCTTGGTGGATGGCGTCGCGCTTCTTTGCGTGCGATGTGCCTTTGAAGGTTGAAGTGTTTTTTCGTTTTTCGTGCACCTGTAATATTTCCTTGAAGGTTTGGTAAAATACCAGACGGCCATCCGTTGATGGTGCACGAATTGGTCAAGAGCCTGCGTGCCTTCGTTGTCGGACGTTGCAAAGATACGTTTGTGACGGCTTGAAAAGTAAGGGAGAACCGAGGCATGAAGAAGTGGAGACGCCCATGATAGTTGTCAAAAATCTGATCAAACGCTACGGCGATCGCACGGCGGTCAATGATGTCAGTTTCCGGGTCGACGCAGGTGAAGTTATTGGCTTTTTGGGGCCTAATGGTGCTGGCAAGTCCACGACGATGCGGATGTTGACCGGTTTTTTGAGTCCGACCTCGGGCACTGTTGAAATTGGTGGCCATGACATGGCTGAAGACACCTTGGCGGCGAAGGCCTTGCTCGGGTATTTGCCGGAGCTTCCGCCGGTGTATCCGGAAATGACGGTGTCGGATTATTTAAACTTCGTTGCGAAGCTGAAGGGTCTGGACCGCAAGGTTCGCAAGGAGCGGTTGAATTTTGTTTTGGAGAAGTGTTTTTTGCGGGATCGCGCCAATCAGGTGATTGGTCAACTGTCGAAAGGGTATCGGCAACGCGTCGGCATCGCGCAAGCTTTGATCCACAATCCGCCGGTTTTGATTCTTGATGAGCCGACCAGTGGTTTAGACCCGGGTCAGATCATTCAGATTCGTGCGTTGATCAAAGAATTGTCGGTGAACCACACGATTATTTTGTCCACGCATATTTTGCAGGAAGTTCAGAATACGTGCTCCCGCGTGTTGATTATCAACCAAGGGCGCGTCGTGGCGGAGGGCAAGCCCGAAGACCTCGAAGAACGTTTGCAAGGTGGCGAACGCCTGTCTGTGACGGTTCGTGGTCCGATGACCGAAGTGAAGGCGCGTTTGCTGGAATTGCCGGGCGTCAGTGATCTCCAGGTGAGCGCTCACCCGGAGAAAGTGGATCTCGTCCTGGTTGAGTTAACCAGTCGAGGTGAGTCGGATCTTCGTGAAAAAGTGGCCAGTTTGGTCGTCGGCGCGGGTTGGAATCTGGTTGAGATGAAGAGCATCAACCTGTCACTGGAAGATATTTTCTTGAAATTGACGAGTGGTGCGTCAGACGATGCCGCGGTCAAGGAGGTGCATCATGTCTAAGATTATGGCGATCGCCGAGCGCGAGTTTCGAGCCTATTTTGCCTCGCCTTTGGCGTATGTCATCGCGGCGATGTTCATTGCGATCGTAGGCTACTTGTTTTCGCTCATTATCTATCACACCCGCCAGGCAAACTTCCAACCGCTGTTTCAAAACATGGCCGTGATGTTCTTGCTGATTGTGCCTGCTTTGACCATGAGGCTCATCGCGGAAGAACGCAAAACAGGCACAATTGAACTGCTCTTGACCTCACCGATTCGTGATCACGACCTGGTCTTGGGCAAATATTTGTCAGCCTTGGGCTACTTGATGTTTCTGATGGCCCTGACCTTGGTCTTTCCGCTCGGACTTTGTCTTACTACGTCGCTTGACTGGGGCATGCTGTTTACCGGCTACCTCGGGTCATTTTTGCTTGGTGCGTCATTCTTGGCGGTCGGCTTATGGGCCAGTTCGTTGACATCCAACATGATCATCGCAGCAATGGTCAGTTTTGCCGTGTCTTTGTTGCTCTGGTTGTTGCCTTCAGCCGGTCAGGTCTTTGGTGGCACGGCCGGGGACGTCTTGACTTATTTGTCGGTGATGAACCACCAAGATAAGCTTGGGCGTGGCATTATCGAGAGTTCGGATCTGATTTTCTACCTCAGCTTCATTGTGGTATCGCTGTTTTTGACGGTGCGTTCGGTCGAGACCTATCACTGGCGTTAGGATAAGTCTCACTTGTTTTTGAGCTTGACTTGAGAAACTGGGTGAGAGCCCTGATAGGAGATTGGTTGCTATGGATAAAGAAAAGTCGCAGTTGGATGAGACGCGGGTACCACCCGCCCTCGACAAGAGTAATCTGTATTTCGGGTTGCTTGCGATCGTGTGTTTGGTTGTCGCTCTGTTGCTGGGTTTCTTGGCTGCGCCGTTCACGGTACCGGGCCTGCAGTGGAAATGGGCTGGGAATCTGCCTGTGTTTTGGGTCAGTGCCACGGGTTGGATTCGCAATGCCGGTTATGTATTTATGGTGCTGTATGTCCTGACGACGGCGCTCATTTATGAAAAGCAGATTGTGAAGGCTTTCCGTCATCGTCACGCGGTGAGCGGCATGACCGGAGCGGTCCAGATTTTGGCCTTCATCGGAATTCTTGGTGCATTGAACTATATCGGTGTGAGACACCCGTTGCATTGGGATGTGACCAAGGATAAGCAATACAGTTTGTCTGAACAGACCAAAAAGATCCTCAAGAACTTGAAAGAGCCGGTCAAGGTGACGTTGTTCATCAAATCCGGGGACAGTTATTCGACGAATTTGAAGACTTTGTGGAACGAATACAAGTATGAAGCGGGCGATCGCCTGACATTGGATGTCATTGATGCGGACCGTGAACCGGCAATTGCGCGCGCTGAAAACGTCACGGCCTATGGAACCAGCGTGCTGCAACGGGGCACCCGCAAGACGACCATCACGGCTTCTCAGGAACAAGATCTCACGTCAGCCTTGTTGAAAGTCACGCAATCCGGCCAAAAGGTCATTTACTTTTTGACCGGGCACGGTGAAATGTCCTTGGACAGTTACGACACCCGGTTCGGGTTGAGTAATGCCAAGGATGCCTTGACCAAACAAAACTACAAGACGGATTCATTAACCCTGTATTCCCGGGCCCAAGTGCCTTCAGACGCTGCGTTGGTAGTTGTTGCCGGGCCTACCAAGCCGTTGCCGCTAAAAGAGTTGGTCGCTTTGCAGAACTATGTTGACAATGGTGGTCGCGTGTTTGTCTCGCTGCATCCGGCGACGAATGCCGGATTGGGTGACATGGTGAAGAACTATGGCATTGAGGTTCGTGATGATCTCGTGCTTGAGCCCGGCATCAGAAACAATGTGCAAGGCAACATGGCAGCGCCTGTGATTACAAAGTTTCCTTACCACACCGTCACGCAGGGCTTGGGTGTGACGTATTTCCTGTCGGCACGTTCCTTGGGTAAGGCGGCGGCATTGCCAACCGGTGTGACCAATGTGACGCCCTTGGTTGAAACGTCAGCGGAGTCGTGGGGTGAAACGAACCTGATGGAACGCCGTCCCCAGTTCGATGCTGCCAAGGACAAGAAGGGGCCTTTGCCGATCATGATGTTGGCTGAAAAGGGCAAAGGGCGCCTGATCGTTGCAGGGAACTCCAGTTTCTTGAGCAATCAGTGTTTCAGTGATCTCAACAACGGGGACCTTTTCTTGAATTCACTCAACTGGATGGCTGACGAGGAAAGTCTGGTCTCCATCCCGCCCAAGGACATGAGCAGCAAGAACATCAATTTTACCCCGTGGCAGTTCCAGATGATCATGTTCAGTAGTGTTTTGGTGTTCCCCTTGTTCCTGCTGTCATTGGCGGGCTATGTCTGGTATCGGAGGAGATAAGCATGCGTGCACGTCAGCAAATGACTTTGGGGCTGCTCGCAGCGGCAATCATCTTGGTTGGGTATGCCTATTTTGTCGAGTCCAAGCGCGAGCTTAAAGGCGAGACGACGGATGTCGAGGTCTGGAGCATGTCGGATGCCGCGGCAACGGCACTGAAGCGCTTCGAGGTCAACGTGGATGGCAAGACCGCTGTTTATGAGTACGACGGTGTCCAGTGGCGATTGTCAACCGAACCGAAACGTGATGTCGACAGTGCGACGTTCAATGCGGCTTACAACAATTACCGCAATTTGATGGCAACGCGAAAAGTTCAGGATGGTTTGGCCGAATTAGGTAAGTATGGTTTGGATAAGCCTTCTTTTGTGCTGACCCTCGGTGATGCCAAGTCGCCGTATAAGCTCGAACTGGGCCAAAAAAATGCGATTGGAGATGCGTATTACGCTCATTCCTTCAAAGATGATGCAGTGTATGCGATTGCGAGTTTCAGGGTAGATGGCTGGCGCGCATTGGGCTTGACACCACCGTTGGTGGCATTGCCGAGTCCCAGTGCGTCACCATCTGTTGCGCCTTCGGTCGCGCCGAAGAGCGTTCCTGGCCGTCGCAGGGGCCGTCGCGCTGTTCCGGCATCGGTTGATTCGGTCGCTTCCCCATCACAGGCGCCGCTTGAGACACCAACACCTTCGGCAACGCCTTCGCCCAGTGCAACCGTGTCGCCAGTCTCATCGCCAACCCCCGTTGCGTCCTGATAACAACGCAGACTGTACATTCGCCCCCCAAGGTGGGGGGCTTTTTAGTGTCGCAGGGGAGTCAACGCCTGAATGGTTGTGCCGTCGAATGTCAAAACGTGCGCGCAGCTAAAGTTGTGTCTCAACATGCGAACCGGCGTGGTTCGAAAAAGTCTGATCGCGCTGACATCGAGCGGTGGTCCGGGGTGTCTGATCGGACTATTCGGTGTTTCGAGTATCGTTATTGAACGAATGGTGTCGGGTAGTATGGGAGTATGTGGCGACGTTGTTTGGTTGGTTTAGTGATTTGGGGCTTGGTTGCGGTTGGTGTGAATGCTGAGCCTTTGGTCATGCCTTTGATCGGCTGGCTCAACCTGGAGGCGAAGTCGGCGCAACTGGTTGTTTTAGGCCGTGTTCGCGATGATTGCTGGCCTGATCCCAAAACTGCGGTGACGCGAGTGAATGTGGAGGTCACTGAGGCGTTTCTGGGCACGGCGGCTGCGCCCAAGCTTGCGATTCACTTTGTTGGAGCGCACCAGCAGGGGCGATTTCAGATGCCGCCAGCTTTTGTCAAGGATCAATGGTTGCTGGCGTTTGTCAAACAACGCGCAAATCGTTGGGTGGCAGGGCCCGTCGGCCACATCGTCGGGTCCGATGATGTCGGGATTGGTTTTTATCCGCCGCCCGCGATTGTGTTGAATGATGTGTCGCTTCAGGTTTCTTGGCCGTATGTCCTGGATTCTTTGCGACAGATGGTTGCGACCAGGCGACAGATTGAGGCGGCTTATCGCGGGCGCTTGAAGGCGGCGCGTACCAAGGAAGAGCGGGATCGGGTACGCTTTGCGATTGAGGTCGAGGTGAAGGAATGTTTGGGTTTGCCGGTTCCTTGATGGTTCGTTTGGGTTTGAGCGTGGCAATGGGACACGCGCTGGGCCATTTTGGGTTGCGAGTGTCGTGATGGGGCGACTGGCGATCGATTTGGGAACCTGTCAGACGGTGATCGCGCGGGCTGACTCCAGTGGTCAGGATGTGGTCCCCGTGAATGTGTCTGAACTGGCAGGGGTATTTCAGCCGGAGGGTTTCAACGGCTCGTTGATTCCTTCCGTGTTGTATCTTGAGAATGCGTCACAGCGCGTGTGTTTGGTTGGGCAGCCCGCCCTCGACCGGGTCGGTTCCAACACGCGTGACCCGCGGTTTTTTCGTACTTTCAAAAGGACCGTTGTGTCTGCGGTTCACGCGTTTGTGCCGGTGGTGGATGGCATGGCGGTTGATTCAGCCTGGGTATTGGGCCAGTATTTACTGGCGTTGTTAAGACGCCTGCAAGCGGAGTATACGCCGATTGATGAATTGATTATCACCGCACCGGTTCAGGCGTTCGAAGCTTATCTGTGTCTATTGCGCCAGGTTGCGATCGACGCGGGCGTGACACGCCTGAGGGTGATTGACGAGCCCACTGCAGCGGCTTGGGGCTGTGGGGTTTCAAGAGCAGGGGCGTATGTGTTGATGGTCGATTTTGGTGGCGGCACTTTAGATTTGGCTTTGGTGCGTTTTTCATCCGATGCGCGTGGTGTCGTTGTGGCGTCCGGGGCTGAGTCGTTTTTGAATGAACAGGGCCTGTCTGAGGTGATTGTTAAAGACGGGGCGTTGTTGGGTGGCTGTGATCTCGACCAGTGGCTGGTGGACGATTTTTTGAAACGTCATGGTTTGTCCAGTGTCACGATTGGTGACGATCGGGCACTGTTGCTGGAACTTGCGGAACGGGTGAAGGTAAGGCTTTCAACCCTTTATGAAGCGGAATTTGTTTATTTTTGCGCAGGCACGCTCAAGTCATTCCGGACGCGTTACACACGGGATGATTTTGAAGCGCTGTTGCTTGAACATAATGTGTTTCATTCGATTCAGACGCTGCTTGAAAAGACCTTGCGACGCGCTGCGGAAAAAGGTGTTGCGCGTGACGCCATTGATGCGGTGGTTCTGGTTGGAGGTACCACATTGATTCCTGGCATTCAGCGGGCGGTCCGTCAAAATTTTGCGGCTCATCAGGTGATGTGTGATCGGCCGTTTGACGCGGTGGTTCGAGGGGCCTTGTTGGTGCCGGGGCAAGACTGTCTGGCTGATGGGTTGTATCACGCTTATGGGGTTCGTTATTGGGATCCGCGTCGGCAGTTGCACCGGTATGAACGTCTTTTTGAGCAGGGACACCGTTTCCCGAGCGACAAACCGGTGGAACTGGTATTGCGGGCTTCCAAGCGGAATCAACGCCACATGGAATTGGTGATTGGGGAGATTGATGATGGTCTCGAGGGTCCTTTTGAAGTGACGATTCGCGATCAGCAAGTGTCTGCCGTCCGACTTCACGGTGTGTCAGGGCGGGTGGTTCCCTTAAATGATTCCGAAGGGGCCAAGACGATCGCGGTGTTGGATCCACCTGGGCAACCGGGCTTGGATCGCATCTTGGTAAGATTTTGGGTGGATGAGAACCGGCATTTACGGCTGCACGTACAGGACTTGTTGACAGGACGTTGTTTAATTGATGACACACCCGTCGTCGCGCTGCGCTAACGCGCGGTTCAAGTCAACGCCGGGCGGTCCACCAGTGCTGACGTGCAGTGTCCCGATTGCTCCTCGTTCATCTACCACCCTGTATACGGCCGCCTCGCGCCCATCCGCAGCCTTTTTGGGCTCACGACGCGGTCGGTATTCCAGAAAGAAGGCTTGCCATGCTGGATTGGCATCATCAGTGGCACGGTGATTCGCAAACCCCCTTGAGACACCGTGTGGTTCTTGGCATGTTCGATCAGATTGCCGACTGGACCCTTGCGCCGCTGCGTGCTTCCGTTGGCTTGTTCCCCCAGCGAGTCCGCATCGAGACAGCGATCGATCAGGCGATCGCCCAACCGGGCTTTGCGGATGCGCCTGAACGAAACCAAACCATTGGGACACACGGTGGGTCCACGGACGGGCCAGTGGCTACGTCCGCGCGGGATATCTGGGTGCGATCCGGGTACCGCACACTCGAGCCCTTGTTGCTGCAGTGGCCACTTGTCGTGCACGTGCACGCACAGGGGCAGACTTTGTCGGTTGAGGACATTTTGGTCTTGTGGCAGCCTTTGGCAGAATGGCTGAGTGATCAGGCCTTGTTTCAGATTGGTGTACCGGGTGAATCGGTGGGTTTTGACCCGTATTTGCACGGGTTGACCTCTGACATCGAGGCAATCGAGCCAGGGACACCTGTTATCGTGCGACAGGTGGGGTATCGCCACCGCGAACAGGTACTCAGGCGTGCAAAGGTGACGCGTCATGCTGTTTTAGCGTCGCATCATGTCGACCGTGTGTAAACACGATTGCATGCCCCTGTTATACAGATTCTGATTGCTCAAGAGCCATTTGAGCACTTTAAACGTGAGCCTGCGTCAATCGCCCGTCACGTCAGATGATTCCAGTTGATCCCTGACTGATAGGAATTTGTATCGCAAGGATCCTGAGAATCCGCATCGTGTTGATATTGCAGGATCTTGCACGCTTGATTCCTGCGATTTTACAGCGACGCACAGGTTTTTGTTCAAAACTCAAGCAGCAAGATTAAAACGTGAGGCACTGACTCGCTGTTTCTGAACAGCAGTCAAAACGTGACCACCATTCAACCCGTTTCTGTATAGCACCGCGTGATTGGCGTGCATTTACCAGTGTAGAGTATGCGCCGCCAGATACTTGTCGGCGGACTCAGGAAGCCGCAGCTTCCGAACATTGGATTGATTCAACCTGATGCAAGACCATCGCGACGACGCTATCGATGCCGTGGTCGTCGGAGTCAATGATGATGGCGTCTGAGGCAACTTGCAAGGGGGCGACGTCGCGTGCGGCGTCCGCTTCGTCCCGTTTGGTGATCGCCATTTCAAGCGCCTCAAAGTCGACGGCCAGTCCTTGGGCGCTAAGTTCCTCAAAGCGGCGTCGGGTTCGTTCGCGGGTCGAGGCGGTGAGGTAAATTTTAAGATCAGCTTGGGGAAACACCGCCGTACCGATGTCACGGCCGTCCATCACAACACCGCCGTTGGCGCCCAGGGCTTGCTGCTGTGCGGTCAGGATTTGGCGGACCGCAGGAATGGCAGCGACTTGTGAGACGTGTTGAGAGACCTCTGGCAGGCGTATTTCAACCGTGACGTCTTGCTGATCAACCCAGACACGCTGTTTGTCAGTGGGATCCGTGGGTGCCAACAGTGCAATGGTGGTTCGTGCGGCCAGTTCAGCGATGCCTGCGGTGTCGCTCCAATCAATCCCTTCGCGTAAGGCCTTCCACGTGATGCCGCGATACATCGCGCCGGTATCGATATACAGATACGATAGGTGCTGGGCCACCTTTTGGGCTACGGTGCTCTTGCCGGCACCAGCAGGTCCGTCGATCGCGATGATCAGTTTTTTGAGCGCATCGATGTTGCGATGAATCGTGACCGGGTCATTCATGAGGCGGTGGTCCTTGCGGCTGTGGTTTGATACTGAATGAAGGTGTCAGGCAATGCCTCACCGAGGCGGAGATTGTCAATCAGGCGGGTTGTGCCGATGAACAGGGCGATCGCCATAACGGTGTTGTCGTTGATGAACTCGACACTTTGCAAGGTGTCCGCATCGACCAGTGACACGTATTGGACCCTGACATCCGAATACTGATCCAGTATGGCGTGAACGTTTGCCAACAATACCTTGGCCTGGCCAATGCCTGAACGAAACTCCTGCCAGGCGTTTGACAGTACGAGCGGGATAACCGCTGCGAGTTGCCGCTCGTGCGCGGATAGATACCGGTTGCGCGACGACAGGGCGACGCCGTCCGGGTCACGAACCGTCGGATACAGTGCCAAATCGGTTGATAAACCAAGATCTTGGCACAAGGCCTTGATGACCGCCACCTGCTGAAAGTCTTTCAAACCAAACACTGCAACATCTGCATCGGTCATCACCAACAATTTGGTCACTACGGTTGCCACCCCTTCGAAATGCCCCGGTCGATGGGCACCACATAAGGTGTCGGTCAAAGAGGCGGGGGGCTTGACACGTGTCGTGTTCTCGATGCCGTTTGGATATATGTCTAACACACTTGGTGCGAAACAGGCATCGGCACCCGCTTGCGTCATGACCGTGACATCACGTTCGAGTTGACGGGGATACTGGTTAAAATCTTCGTTAGCACCGAATTGTGTGGGGTTTACAAAAACCGACACCAAAACTTGGCTCGCGCAGGTCTTGGCGTACTGGATGAGGGCCAGATGACCGACGTGCAAAGCGCCCATGGTTGGTACCAGTGCGATGGTGTGGCCCGCGGACTGTTGACATCGCACCCAATCGGTCAACGCTTGATGGCGTTCCAGTATCGGGATGGTTAAGACGGTTGATTCCATGCGATTTTCCCCAAGCCCTGGCGGTTCAATTGTGTTTGACCGGCCTCACGGCAAATGACCCCCCAATGATTCTAACACGGCACGTGTTGCGGGGTGAGTCGCGTTTTGGGTGAGCCAGGCAGCAATAGGCAAGCGGCCAAAAGTGATTCCCATTTGGGGTATCGCAAGCCCGAGATACCGACCAATTTGTGACGCCCGGGGGGTGGCCAGACATTTGTTGCGGAAAGGCCCAATTTCCGTATTGGCCCGGTCGCTTTGGTTATCGCAGTTTTGTGACGTGGGCTTGGGCGTCGATTATTTGAAGACAATTGCTGATTTTTAACAACGATTCCACCGTTTTCTTGTCGGCATGGCCGTCGAGGCGGCCTGAAGGGAGTGGTCAGGGGACAAGGCGCCCAGAAAACGCTGTTTGGATTGGTGATGCTCCTGGCGGCTGTGATTTTTAGGATGCGCATGTTGCTTAGCGCATCGGTTGTAGCGGCGTGTTTGGGGACAACTCAAACTGAACACCTTTGGCGTAGAGCCCGTGAGACGTTAGCCAGGAGGTAAGCGAATGGGTGGCGGGTCTGATTTTCTGCACGGGTGTGAGGTGCGGGTGTTGCAGCATGGTCGACGATTGGGATGGTTGACCCGGTTGCTGTTTGACGGTGAAGGACATCGGATCGGCGTTTTGTGGATTGAGGAGATGAAACCTGAAACGGGGGGGGCGCCCGTCTCTGCGAAGCCCATTTTCATCGGTTATCCGATCAAGAGTGAGGGCGGCGAATGGTTGGGGTTCATCCGCGACATCGAACGGGTGCCTGGTATGTGCGATCTAGGCACGCGATCAGATTGTGACGTTTGGTCAGGTGTGCAGGCGCCATTGTGTTTTCAGGAATTGATTTGGTGCCAGTCGCATTGGTTGTTGAGAATGGCTCCCGATGCGCGCGTGGGACTCACGCGAATGCTCACCCGCTCAGGCATGGCTTTGGGGGTTGCTCGCATTGATGATTGTCTGATGGACTTTGCTGCGCGTGTTGCGGTGGTGACTGATGGGGGGTGTCAGTTGGTGGCGCAGGGTGATCCAATTACCGACACGGTCATTTGTCTCGCCGTTCGTACGGGCACATTGGAGCGCCTGGATGTTAACCTTGGGCACTAGCGCATCCATCTCGTCCTCGCCACGTGCTTCGCGTGCAACGATGCCGAAAAATATGGTCGCTCGTCAATCACAGACGTCAAACTGTGCTCTCTCTTTGCTTTTGGCCCTTGGATATCGGAGCGTCCCAAGCTACTCTATCCCACGACTTGTTCGGTTTTTCAGACTGCGAAAAACCTGGGTCATCTTGCTGTTTGGCTGCGTGTTGGGCTGTGCGGAGCGTGATGCCCGTTTGGCGTTACAGGACACACCTGAGTTGGAACACGTCAGTCATGCGGGCATCGACCACCCGAACATGTCCGGTATGCACCTTCAACTCGCGGTCGATTATCAGAGTGCCTGGTCGTGGCCTTGTCGCATTGAAGGCACCGGCACACCTGTTCGTCTGCGTGTGCCGGTGCAGGTGATACGCCACGGTCGTTGGAAACTGTCTTTGGTTGAGCCAGACTCAGTGGATGGTTTGCCCGGGCGGATCATCAGCCAACAAAGCGGTGCTCTCGCGAAGCCGGGGCGATCGATTGTCTGGCAAACACTGACCGCGGAATTCAAGGGTGACATTGCGCTCAATCCGTCCACACGCTGCCTGCTTTCAGTTGAGGGTGCAACTATCCTGCGTCTGGCCGCACAGAGTGAGCCAACTGGGGAGCCTGCGGAAGGGGTTTATCAATCAACGAGTAAGAGCGGGACGCGCTGGATTCAGTGGCCACTAACCATTGCGCACGAATTCGATTTCAACCCGCGGCATTGAAGGACTTGAAGAACAACTGCAACCGCTGATACGCCGTGCGGAGTTCGTGGCAGGAACTGTCCGCATCAAAACGGCTGTGACGCCTGTCAGGTTTTGTTTGCCTGCTTGTCACGTCACTCACCACCCGGTAATGGTGAAGAAGCGTGCTCTCACCTTGGGAGTAGCTGGGGGCGATTGACGTGAGAACCCCTACTCGAGGCATCAGAGCCGCTGACGAACGTATCGAGGTTATTCAACCTCATTGGCATTCCAGTATTCATCAAGTCATCCAAAATATGGGAAGTTGGATTCCCCTTTGCGTACGCTATTAAGTCCAACAAGTCATCATATTGATTTGTCTTGTGTGCCTCGTCTTCGAGAAATGTCAGCCAAGACATCACCTCACGCCGTGACCAGTTACTCCGATGCTCACCCATCGTCAGTGCGAACGAGAATGAATCAAAACCCAAGCCACCAATCAAAGGCCGTTCATCTAAATGTCTCCAACGTGTTGGCGAATGATCGCCTGGACGATATGTTTCTACAATTTTTTCCTCCCAGAAGGATCGAGCGACCTCTCGTGCGGAATCCTGTACTTTTCTGGATTGAGTGGTTAGCCACGTGGCTACTGACTCCATATTGGGACTGGCCTTTGCAAGTTTACCGAAATCAAACCGAGGCGTGTTATACAATCGTATTGACGGATTGTCGGGATTTTGGAGCCACTGTTTGTTGATGGGTTCAGGATTGCTATCCGCCAGCACCCGCCCGAACGCTCCGCTCATGTGGTATCGCTGAGCGATTGCGCGTGATGTATCTGCTTGATAGCGGTTCTTGGCTTCTTCACCAGTAAACCCTGTTCCGTCGTACGAGGCCTCGTACGGTCTTTTGAGTGCTACCTCCGAGCTGTAGTTTGTTGGGCTAATTGAAGCAAGTCGTTGCCGTAGTTGTTCGAACGGCAACCATCCTGCGTCCGGTGCGCCGGCTTCATCGGCCCAGCCATTAAATGCCTCGGCCACGTTGAGTTCTTGTTGGTATTTCTCTACGAACTTGGGATTTTAAGGCCTCCCGTTGTTTTCTCCAAACGATATACGGTCTAGCGGAAGCGTAACCCTGTCTTCTGGTCCGTCACTGATCGATGCCGGCAGTTTTTTCTTCCGCGCCACCTCCTGTAACAGCAGGCGAAGGGCGTCACGATCAGTCGTGCCTTGAGCGTGCTTTAGTGCCAACCATAGCTCCGCCGGGGACTTTAAAACATTCCCTTGCGTGTCGCCCACGTAGTTGACTGCTAATGATAATGCCAACTCTGGGTCCTTTTGGAGTGCCCGCGCAAGTTCAGTGCTGCGGTTCTCGGGATTCAATCTGGCGAATCCGTCGGAAAAAACCCGCTGACCAGAAGTGAGGTCGATTGCTTTAGTAGCTTGACCTCCCGAACCCGGCAATCCGAGACTAAACAACCTGCTCACGACACTCATTTGGATTTCCTCCTAGGAGCTTATCAATCGCTAATTGGTATTGTCAGGTTATCGTTTGGATGCTGTTAATACTCGCGAAAAGATAGTGAGACTTAACTCGGACTTAAAGTTTTGCGGATTGCGATCGCTGCATAATACGCCTGGATGTGAATAACTTCGGGATTCCTGTGTTGCATCTGTGCGATTGGTTCTTTAACCCAACAATTGTGTCCAGTCATCAGGCAAGGGCGCCTCAAATGTTAGCGGCGCGCCCGTGCGGGGATGCCTGAAGCCCAAGGTGCTCGCGTGCAGGGCATGGCGCAAGGGTTTTCCCGCACGTTCGGATTCGTAAAGGTCGTCTTGGATGAGTGGGTGTCCGATGGCAGCCAGGTGTACCCGGATCTGATGGGTGCGTCCGGTGTGGAGGGTCACGTCGAGTTCGGTGATGTGTGCGTGCCGCTGCAAGACACGGTATGTGGTGTCGGCGGACTGGCCGTCACCGCGGACACAGCGTTTGACCGGGTGGTGGGTTACGCGTGCGATCGGCAGTGTGATGCGGCCGCTGTCAGATTCCATCCGGCCACGCACCAAGGCGCGGTAACGCTTGAGCCATTTGCACGTGAGCAGTTGCTCGCTCAGGCGTTGATGAGCCAGGGGGTGTCGGGCGAAGACGATGACCCCTGAGGTCATGCGATCCAGGCGATGGACGGGATGAATCTGTACAGGTTCACCGCGACTGAAAAAAAAATGTGCGAGCCCGTTGGCCAAGGTTTGGCTGTAGACCCCGTGGGTGGGGTGCACCACAGTGCCAGCGGGTTTGTTGAGCACGATGAAATCGGCATCGTCGTAGAGAATGTCGAGGGCGAGCGGTTCGGGCGTGACTGTGACTGATTCACGTCCCTGCCAGAAAAGGCAGAGGCGATCGCCCGCCTTCAAGCGATCGCAGGTCCGGGCGACCACACCATTGACAACGATGCCCCCGGTCACTTTGAGGCGTCGGATCAGCGTTCCTGACAGATGCAATACCTGTGCGAGATAACGCCCAAGCAGCATATGATGGGCACTTTCGGGAACGATGTCGTCAAACAGAATGCTTGTTTGCAAGGGCATTGGCCAGTTGCGCAAATTCCGCCAGACTCAGCGTTTCTGCCCGGCGACCGAGATCAATGCCCGTCGATGTCTGTAACCACCCCAGCGTCTCTTTCGGATGCCCCGCGGCGCCCAGCGCATTGTTCAACGTCTTGCGACGCTGGGCGAAGGCTTGACGCACCGTCCGAAAAAAAGCCGGAACATCGTCAACGTCAATGGGTGCCTGATTCCGCGGCGTCAACATGACCACCGCGGAATCAACTGCTGGGCGCGGGATGAACGACTTGGCCTCCACCCGCATCACGAGCTGAACATCCGCCGCATACTGCACCAAAATGCTCAACGAGCCGTACGCTTTGCTGCCGGGTGCAGCGGTGAGGCGTTGGGCCACTTCCCATTGCACCATCAAGAGCATGCGGGTGGCGAGCGGCCGGATTGTCTCAAGGGGTTCGCGTTCGAGCCGTTCGGCCTGTAACAGTTTCAACAGAATCGGAGACGTGATGTAGTAAGGGATGTTGGCCACCACGACAATCGGCAAACCCGGATCGAAGGGCAAGTCCGACCAACCCATTTTAAGAAAATCCCCAAAAACCAGATGAAGGTGGGGATTGAGCGCACCGATGGGTGTCAAGACCGGTCTGAGGCCTTGATCAATCTCCACCGCCACCACCCGCTGTGTTTGGGGCAGCAAGGCCTGCGTTAATGCGCCACGCCCCGGTCCGATCTCAAGGACCTGCTCTTGGGCAACGAGACCGGCTGCGTCAACGATGGCCTCTAGCACCCGCGCATCACGCAGAAAATTTTGACCCAGACGCTTTTTGGCGCGGTGCGGAGAAGGTGGTTGGCTTGTTTGTTTCAAACGGGTGACGTGCGGTGTGACCGGCGGTTTCCCAGAACGGGGCCGATATGCTGTCATGTGGTTTCCGCCTTCCAGGCTTACTGATGACGATCCTTTTCGCGCCGCTCACGAAAGACCACCCGAATAGGCGTTCCCGAAAATCCAAAGGCTGCACGCAATTTGTTCTCCAGATACCGCGTGTACGATTGCGTCGCCATCGTGGGATCATTCACAAACAACAAAAACGTGGGCGGAAAATCCCGCACTTGCGTGGTGTAATACACTTTCATACCACGCCCACGCACGGTCGGAGGTGGATTCAGCGCAATCGCTTCCGTGACAACCTGATTGAGCAAGCCGGTCGTGATACGCCTGGCCGCTTCCGCGTGCGCCGCTTCCGCTGCTTCAAGCACCTTGCTCACCCGTTGACCGCTCAGTGCGCTCGTAAAGATCATCGGTGCATAATCGACATGGTGCAGACGATCCCGTATGTCTTTTTTGAAGGCTTCCATGGTGTAAGTATCCTTGTCCACCAGATCCCACTTGTTGATGACCAACACACACGGTTTGCCGGCATCATCCGCCATGCCCGCGATGCGCTGATCCTGCTCCGTCACACCATCAATTGCGTCAATGACCATTACAACAACATCGGCACGTTCAATGGCTTTGAGCGATCGCACCACCGCAAATTGCTCAACCCCGTATTGCACCTTGGCACGCCGTCGAATTCCCGCCGTATCCACCAACACGTAACGCCTGTCTCCCACCACCAGCAACGAATCAATCGCATCGCGCGTCGTCCCGGCCTCATCCGCGACAATCATCCGCGCCGATCCTAACAGACGATTGGTAAGCGAAGACTTGCCCACGTTCGGCCGCCCCACAATCGCAATTTTGAGCTCACCCGCTGTCTCATCCGCCTCCAAGGGGCCAAAGGTCTTCACAATGTCATCCAGAAGATCCCCAATACCCAAGCCATGAATCGAACTGACTCCATAAGGCGCACCAAGACCCAATTCATAAAATTCCGCCGCGTTCGCCTCCAACTCGACGTTATCGACCTTGTTCGCCACCACGAAGACAGGCTTCCGCGTCGAACGCAAAAACTGCGCAACCTCTTCGTCAATCGGCGTAATCCCCTGCTTGGCATCCACCATCATCAAAATGGTGTCCGCTTCCTCACAAGCCACCTCCGCCTGCTCACGAATGCCCCGCAAAATCACGTCATCATTCACGCCGGGCACGATACCCCCCGTATCGACCACGATGAAATCACGCCCGTTCCAATCTGACTTCAGATACTGACGGTCCCGCGTGACACCAGGCTCATCGTGAACGATGGCCGCACGCGAACCGACGAGGCGATTCGTAAACGTCGACTTGCCCACATTGGGCCGGCCTACTATCGCAATGGTCGGTAACGGCATTTCATATCCTGTTTCTTCATTTTTGACGTCTTCCACGCCCCCTGCTTACATTCTACCACGATCGGAATTCACGTCACGAAAACCCCTGACAGGTGGCGCGACATCTCAAGGTCAAACAAAAACATTCCGCGGCTGCCAACAATTCACGATTGAATAGGTGAAACCTGCCTGACAGGGCTTGGAATCACTGAGACGTTTCAAATCATCGATCAGTAACCAAAAAAGGCCACAAGGGTTCCAGTGTGGTTCGCCTGAAAACGCTGTTGCTTGTTTTGCGGATCGAACGGTTCGCCTTAACAAGGCTATCACTTGATTTTCAGGCTCGGTTGCAGTGGCGGTTTGTCATCTGATGCTGGTTGACCGTTTCATTCATCGCCTGTTCGACAATTCATAAAATCAGTGAGTGCTTGAAACATCCTTTGGATGCCTGTTGCAGTGCACCTTTCCTGCCAATTAACCCAGAGCGTTTCGCGTATTGAATGATTTTCATTGATCACGAGATGACTCTTTTCAGGTTTTATTGCTGTGAATGGTCGAATGCCAGTTTATGAATTAAATTAACCGATGTTAATGAGCAATCAAGCTAGCTTTTAATTTTATTTACACATTTTTTTTAAAAAAATGGCGTAAAAAATGAAATTAAGATGTACTATTTGCGCGTTTCGGTTCACAAGAAAGCTTTTTATGGAAAAGAGAAGGTTTAGAATGTCAAACAGTCGAACAAGCAGACGTTTTTTTAACCAAGGGGCCATTTGTCTGGCTTTGGGTGTGTGGGCCTGTTCGGTGCAGCAACCGGTCTTTGAGCAGACGGGTTTACGGGCTTATGTGGCGAATCCTTCGGTGTTGTCTTTGCAGCAGGCAACGGCTTCGGTCAATGCGTCAACCGCCGGCCGTGCGATCGATCAAAACGCGGACACGCACTGGAACAGTGGCCAGGTGAATAATCCTTTCTGGCGGGCTGGGTTGGCTGAACAGCTGGAGTTGACCGAACTGCGTATCAAGGTCAATCCGGCTGGCAGTTATTCGCTCGATGTATCGCTGGATGGTTCCAGTTGGCGCACGGTGTTGACTGGCGTGAAAAACTCGACATGGAATCTGGAAACCAAGCGAATGCCGGCAAATACCCTGGCACGGATGATCCGGTTGCGTTTTGCCAACAGCGGGCGTTCCGTGATGTTGTTCGAGGTGGTGGCTGTCGGCGGAAAGACTGCCACCACCTCGCCTGTACCGACTGTGTCGCCGTCACCTGTGGTGTCCGTGATGCCTTCTGCGGATGTGTCGCCAGTTGTGACGCCAACGCCGGTTGCGACGTCAACGCCGGTGCCGCAGCCTACTTCAACTGTGGTTCCGACGCCTGCCGGCAACCGGCCGACGATCGTGGTTGATACAGGGCGTGTGTTGCACAAGGCGGTGTCGCAAATATTGGGCACCAATCGTAACCACGTGACGGGTGACTTTCCAAACGGTGCGGCGAAGTTGGCCAAAATGCGCGAATTGACGCCGCAGTGGGGCGATCGCCGATACCTGTACCGCATCGGGCACGGCCCGACGGATGGTCGGTATGATTATGACTATATGACCGGTTTCCACTTCGAGTCGTGCTGGAATGTCACGACCCAGTACCCTTACGATGACATTCGTGAAGGCTTGAAGGAAGCGGCCGCCATGGGCGCGTATCAGTTTCACACGGTCAATTATGGTACCAGTACGCCAGAAGAAGCCGGTCGGTACGTCAGTTACCTGAATCGTGCCAATGACGCGAATCGGGCAAAATATCCGATGCCTTTGCAGCAGGTGACGGAGTTTGAGCTTGGCAACGAGATTCCGTGGGACAGGGTGCGTGGGCACGATCAATATGCGCCCAATGAATCTGTTTACGCCCAACGAGCGTTGTTGTTTGCCAAGCAGATGCGCGCCAGTTCGGATACACCGATCAAGATTGGTGCCGTGGCATCCATCAACTCCAATTGGATGGGCAATGGCTGGAGTGGTGGCGCCACCACGGTCAAAAATATCCTGCAAATCATGGGTTCGGAGGTGGACTTCCTGACCTTTCATGGCTATCCGTCGTGGCCACTTTATCAATCCGGTAACCTGTTGACCATCATGGCTCAGAACGAATGGAACCGAAACAAGATTGAAAATGAAATCAAACCGGCGATCAAGCAATATGGCGGTGGTCGACCCATTTACATCAGCAATACGGAATTTTTCACACACCTTTACAGTGATGTGACCCGTTCTCGTGGGCTGTTCGGTGCCTTGTATGCGGCGGATTCAGTCATTCTGGCCTTTAATCTGGATCTGCGTGCGGCGGTTGAGTTTTGCTTTGACCACAAAGAAATGGCCGATGCGGCTTTCTTTTTCAAGAATGACCCGCAAAATGTCACGGCCATCTTCAAGTTCCAGAAAATGTTGGCACAACACTGGGGCGATGAGATTGTTGCGACAACAGGTTCAGCGATTCCGACTTTGGCCGTGAAAGGAGCCAGTACCAGCGTTACCATGCCGAAATTGACTTTCAGTGCGGCGCAAACCGGTAACAAGGTGTATGTCATGGTGGTGCACCGGACCAACGATGCCGACCTGAGTGCGGATATCCAGGTTGGTTTCACACCTGCCAGTGCCACGGCATACGTGCTTTCAGCACCAAATGGCTATGATGCGGCCAACGCTGACGTCACAACAATCACCAACCCGTCCCTCAACGGCTTTAACTTCCGCAAGGCAAGCATCACCCTGTTGGAGTTGACCCGTTAATGCCAACGACGACAAAAATGAAAACGCGTTAACGTAAACATGGCCCCCGAGTGTTCTTCGGGGGCCATTCCCTTTTTAAACCTCTTTGATACACCCTACCGGACATTCGACAGTTTGCGGTAAAAATCCGGGAAACCAAGTCTTAGCATGATCAATAAAAAACATGCGATCCACAAAACGATCTAAACCAGTTTGCAGGCAAGGTGCCCTGAAACAGCTGTCTAAAGGATGTTGCAAGCACGTTACAGGTTTGTGTGGTGTCGAACAGGCGTACAGGCACGTTCTAATTTTGTGACGCGTTGACCAGGCTTGTGACAGGGCCGATTGCGGCCAGGCAAACGACAGTAAATGCACACCTTAAGGCTGCCACGCGCCGTACCGCTTGCGATGCAGCACTTAAAACGTGAAGGCAAGGCGAATGAGAACAAGCGGCATACACCGGGTTTTAACGGCAAATAGCACGGACTTGAGGCGAACCACTGGGTGATTTGACACGCATCGTTTGCTCATTGCGCCACGCTCAGTCGTGAAACGTGAAAGCGTCTTGAAGTTTCTTTAAAGTTTAATTAACGCAAGTTCTATCTGGTGGTCGGCGATAGTATCAGCAGGAAATTCGATGCCAATCACCGAGGAGGAAGCGTTCATGTTCAGTGCGGTCAATACCAAAGCCTTGTGCCTCACGGCGGCGATCCTCTTGGGTCTGAGCGGTTGTTCGCAAAGCAACCCGACCACTCCTGAGTTTCCAATGGATCCCATTAACGACCCATACAGTGATCCCGGCACTCAGTATCCCGGCGCGCCGGGTGGGACATACCCGGGAGCACCGGGTGGCCAATTTGGCACGCCTGGTTACCAACCGCCGACCACCCAACCTGATATGACGGCCACGGTGTTGAAGAAGAAAGACGGGTTTTTGGGACTTGGTAAATTCAGGGTCACAGTGGAAGTCGTGAACCCGGGCAATCAACCCCGTACGGGCAAGTTGACCGTCACCTTCATGGCTGGCTCCAAAACATCCAAAACGGCACCGATCCAGCAAACGGTATCGCTTGCGGCCAACGAAACCAAGACTTTTGACTTTGAGGATACTCGGTGGGCGACCAATGCTGCGACAGCCGACATTGTGACTGATCCGCTGATGAGCGCGCCTGTATCCGGTGGCGTCGGGGGTGCGGGCGCTTATGGCGCAGGTGGCTTTGGTGCGCCAACGGCGCCTGCCTGGTAACGGGTGCGCGTATCAAACGGTGAGGCACTAGGTGCGGTCTGTAACTTGTAGCACACATGCCAAGCACCAAAAACGACGTTGTTGATGTACCGCGCCAGTTGAAAATATTGATCACCAATCAAGGCGTTTTCGAATAACAAGTGCGACGTGTGAGTGGGTTGCTGACTTTGCCCATTCACGCGTCGTTTGTTGTTGTCGGGTTATTGCTGACCTCCCATTGCGGGAAGTTCCGGAAAATCGGTCGGCGGCCCGTTAAAAATAACGATTTAATCCGAGAATGGTCGACTGTTCGGGGTTGGAAATCCCGGAAATTAAGTCACTGTCTTGTCAGTGAAAATCTTTTTCCAGGGAACAGGCGAATTCGGTCTTCACGCGAAGCAGCATCAAACAAGCCTCACAATGGCGTTTTGAGCACCATTTGACGTAATGACGTGTCGAAGAAGCGATCCGGGAAACGCTCCGTCTCGGCAAGCAAACCGTGCACACCTGACGTTTATGGCAGGCGGGATTCAAGTATTCTGCGAATGTCTGTCGGCACGAACGATTGTTTTAAACGTTCGTGCCGACAGGCGCTAATGCTTGGCGTGGTCTGGCTGCCTTAGCCGGATGCCAGTTCACCCCTGAGTGTCCAGGCGCGTGCTTCCGTGATCCGTAGCTGACACAATTGACCTTCCAGTTGAGCGGGCCCCGTGAACAACACGATGCGGTTGTTACGACACCGGCCCTGCAGCACGTGCGGGTTGCGTGGCGAGGGTCCTTCGACCATCACTTCTTGCACAGTCCCCACCATCGCGCGGCTGACGCTTGCGGCCACTTCGTTAACGACTTCGTTCAGTTCGCGCAGCCGGCGATCCTTGACCGCTTCGGGCACCTGATCCGCTCGTGTGGCGGCGTAGGTACCGGGGCGAGCCGAATAAGCGGCCGTATTGACGGCAGCAAAGCGAACCTCGCGAACGATTGCCAGGGTTTGCTGAAACTGCTCTTCCGTTTCTGAGGGAAACCCCACAATCAGGTCCGTGCTGATGCCCGCCTCTGGAAAATGCGAACGGATCAACGACACCAGTTTGAGGTACTTCTCCCGCGTATAACCGCGTGCCATTTGCCGCAAGATATCAGAGTCGCCATGCTGAATGGGAATATGAAAGTAATCGCAGACATTGGGATAGCCTTTGATTCGCAGCAAGAGCTCCTCATCCAGGTCACGGGGATGTCCGGTCAACCATCGAACCCGCTTGACGCCAGGTATGATTGCAACCGCCTCGATGA
Organism: Candidatus Sericytochromatia bacterium; assembly: GCA_040400605.1. Lineage (GTDB taxonomy): Bacteria > Cyanobacteriota > Sericytochromatia > S15B-MN24 > JAQBPE01 > JBBAPZ01. The sequence continues at coordinate 82,433 of JBBAPZ010000006.1, read as the reverse complement.
GGTCCGCCAATGATGACTTGGGCGTCAGATCCTTGCCGTAACCGTTAATGTTTTGGCCAAGGAGCACCGCCTCTGAAAATCCCTCCGCCACAACCCGTTTTACCTCTTGCACGATGTCTGCAATGGCGCGGCTTTTCTGATCCCCACGCACCGACGGCACGATGCAATACGTACAGCGGTCATTACAACCATAAATGGCAGTAATCCAGGCACTGTGACGCCCTTGCCGCAAAACCGGCATCTCCGGAGGCAATTCGTCACTAAACGGCATAATCGATACGACCGGTTCTAACGATCGCTCGACACGCGCAACCAATTCTGGCAATTCGTGAATGTTTTCCGTGCCAAAAACGAGATCGACATATGGGGCCCTGGTGCGAATGCGTTCGCCCATGTGCTGGGCCACACAACCAGCCACACCAATCAAGACGCCTGGCTTCAGGTGCTTAATCTCTTTCAGTTCGCCCAGACGACTGAACAGCTTGTCTTCCGCTTTTTCTCGAATGGCGCAAGTATTCAACAGTAAAAAGTCCGCACTGAACGCATCATTCGTTGGTTGATAGCCCATTTGCGCGAGCATCCCCAACATGCGCTCCGAATCGTTCAGATTCATCTGACAACCATAGGTTTTCAAATACACGTGCTTCGACACGAACCCTTACTCCTTCAATGACGCAAACCCCAAAGCCCCGGCCAGTCAAAGTTGCCGACGGGGCTGCGGTCCCCTAAAATGGCGCCAAGGTCCCGTCAATGATTTTAACATACATCGCGCGCGCCACCGGGAAGTCGAAGCATTGCGGGATCGGCCCGTGTCAAATGGCGGAAACGATACAATTGGTTGAGGAAGCCCTTGGCAGAGGTGCCAAACGCTTGTGTCGACGGTTGCTCGACAATCATTGGAACCAGTTCAAAACCGTCACTCAAAACAGGCGTTCGGTTGTTCGCCTCCCGTTATCGATAAAATGATCGCGATTGACGTAACAAGATACGAAAGCGAGTAAACAGCGTGAGTACCACCATTGCCCAAGCGATTGCCGTCATCGAAGCCTTGTCGCCCTTGCGGCTTGCTGCCGATTGGGATAATTGTGGCTTGCAGGTGGGTGACACAGCCCAGGCACTCAAGGGCATCGCCGTTGCAGTTGACCCGACCCACGCAGCAATTGAGGAAGCATTGGGTTTGGGTGCCAACCTGCTTGTCACCCATCATCCGCTTTTGTTTAAGGCACCCAGACGCCTCGATCTGAATACGGAGCCAGGGCTGAGTGTCGCCAAAGCCATCCGGCATGGCCTCACCATTTACGCTGCCCACACCAACCTTGATGCAACCGCCGTGAACCACGCGTTGGCGGAGCGTCTCGGCCTGCAAGGCACACGCCTGCTACACCAAACCGGTCAGCAAAAAGTGTATAAACTTGGTGTATTCGTCCCTCACACCCACATTGAGGCCGTTCGTGAGGCCTTGTGGGCCGTTGGCGCTGGTGTCAGCGACAACTATTCCCGTGCCGGTTATCAATGGGAAACGCAGGAATATTTTCAACCAGGTGCGCGTGCCACGCCTCATACCGGTGCAGCCGGTGCCGACACCCACATGCAAGCGATCCGCTTCGAATGCCTCATCACCGATTCATGCGTTCAAGATGCCTTGCAGGCACTTCACCAATCTCATCCTTACGATGTTCCGGCCTATGAGCTGATCGAACTCCAGCGCATGGGTGTTCCCGAGGGTTGGGGCCTTGTTGGCGAGTTGGCAGAACCCGAGTCGCTTGAGGATTTTGCGCGTCGGGTCAAGCACGCGTTGGGTGTCAGCCACGTGCGATACGTGGGTGATCGCGATCGCCTGATTCGTCAGGTTGCCTGGCTTGGCGGCAGTGGTGGTGATTATTTCCAAGAAGCGCGCCGGGCAGGTGCCGATGTTTATATCACGGGTGAAATCAGACACCATGCCGCGCTGGATGGTTTGGCCTGCGGCCTCAGTTTCATCGAAGTGGGACACATCGGCTCCGAACAACCGGTCGTGCCCTATTTGGCAGCCCACCTGAGCCAACATCTGGGTGCCAACGTGCCAGTTTCTCCCTTGTTGCAGCGGGACCCGTTTCACGTTGTTTAACATCCATGCGTTGCTTGCCGTCGTGAGCTCGGGTTTGGGTTTCAAGCGCCGTTGGATTTCACTGCATTTAAACGGAGCGTCTATCTGGCCTCAATGACTTGGTTGCGCCCTTGTCGCTTGGCGCTGTACAGCGCCTGGTCGGCTCTTTCAATCAAGGTTGCCGGCGCTTCGTCGCCACGTTCGAGCGCGGCGAGTCCGATGCTGGCAGAGACTGACGGTAACTTCCGTCCTTTGGTATCGACAATCTCGATCTGTTCAATGCGCTTCCGGATGCGTTCAGCCAGGATGCGTGCGCCGGGCAAATCCGTCTGCGGCAAAACCAGTGCAAACTCCTCACCGCCGTACCGCGCCACTGTGTCAGCCACCCGCGCTTCCTGCTTGACCACCTGCGCAACCTTGGCCAAAACCTCATCGCCAAGTGGATGCCCGTAGGTGTCATTGAATTTCTTGAAATGGTCAATGTCCAGCATCATCACCGTAAGGGGCACCCCGTAGCGTTTGGCTTCGCTAAAGCGCTTGGCCATTTGTTCCTTGAAAAACGCTTGGGTGTTGAGTGTCGTCAACCCGTCCGTAATCGCGGCTTTCTGGGCGCTGCGGTACAGGTGCGTCAAATTGTCCATCCTGGAACGTCGGCGCTTTTCTTCTTTTTGAAGACCCACAAAGCAGAAGGCTTGCGCCGCCGCGTGCAACACGGTTTGCAGCAACCAGCGGTCACGTGCATCAAACTCGCCACCATCCAATTTGCTTCCGGTCGTCAATAAACCAACCATTCGACCATAGGCCTGCACCGGGACACACAGGGAAAGCTGCCGTTGGGAGAGCCATCGCTGCATCTCGACGTTATCCGCCAACAATGCATAGGCCGCGTCCTCATCAAGGCCAATGCCTTCGTCGTTTGCCATTGAGTGCGCCGCGAAAAAGTCTTGCAACCACGCTTCCGGTAAACGCGCGCTTTCCGGGTCCGGACCGTGTCCCGCCGCCAGGTAGAAATCGCGCTTCTCTCGGGCCGGCAACCATAAGTAAAGGTGCGTGGGCCGCAAGGAACGGTGGAGCGTGTAGACTACCAATGACGCCAATTGTACAGGGTCGGCGACTTGATCGACGCCCGACATAAAATGCTCCAAGGCTTTGAGGTGCTGGGAGTGTGGTTGATGACGTGACTGCTCATTGACTAGCCAAATCAGGCACAAAACCCCCGTAATCAATGCCGACAACGGTGCAGCAACCAGCACCGAGATGCCCATTGACCCAATCAATGCCAGGCCCACGGCATAGAAAAAGCCAAAAACCACGATTCGAATCAAGCCGCGGGTCAATACGCGCCAGATCGTCAACACGAGTCCCAACCTTTTTGAACGAAGCCACTTCAACATGGTTCCATGGTAGGCTTGAAGGACCTCAGAACAAGTGTACCGGTCACGTTCACACAAAAGTAGCGATTTCCCAGTCGAGGATTTGACGTGATACAGCTCATTCAAGGGGAGACGCGTCAAAGTTTCGACCCGGAGAATCCGGATGATGCCTTGCAACTGGCTTCACGCATCGCATCGCGAAGCACGGCGATCTGGCTTCACGCGTGTGATCTGTCGCGAGAGACCATGAACGCTTTGGGTGGGTGCCTTGGTTTACACCCATTGACCATTGCCGATTGCCTGAACCCGCATCAGCGACCGAAGATCGAACGGCATCCCGATTATCTGTACCTGGTGATTTACGAACTGTTGCCGTTTGAGCCCGGAACGTCGCTTCAAGCGCGTGAGATCAACATCATTGCAGGCGACCACTTTGTCTTGACCGTGACGAGGCAGCAATCTTGCCTGCTCGCGCAACTGATTGAGATGCCATACCCCCACGGTGATCACGACAGCACCATTTCAACCTTGCTTTACCGCGTTCTCGATGCCGCTGTGGACACCTACTTTCCGACCCTCGATGTCTACAGTGACGCCATGGAGTCATTGGAGAACCGTATTTTTGTTGCGTTCGATCCCCAGGTGCTCAGTCATATTTTCATGATTAAAAAGGACCTTTTGACACTTCGTCGGCTGGTGACACCGCTGCGAGATGTGCTTCTGTATATGGTGAGACGCGACGATCCCCTGTTTGGCGATCGCCACTACGTTTACTTTCAAGACGTTCTGGACCACCTCTTGCGTATTAGCGACACCATCGACATCACACGCGACTTTATCAGCAACACTCTCGACGCTTATCAAAGCGTCGTATCCAATCGTACCAATGACACAATGAAAAAATTGACAGTCATCTCCACCATCTTGGGGAGCATGACGCTCGTGGCTGGCATCTACGGCATGAATTTCAGGACTATACCGGAACTGAACTGGTCACACGGTTATGCGTGGGCGTTGACTCTTATGGTCGGGAGCAGCGTTGGCCTGCTCTTGCTTTTCCGTTGGCGCCGCTACATTTGAGGGGTTGGTTCAGCGACCCCTCGCGGGATGCTCGGGCTCAGTTTGCTTGACCCCCACAGCATCCGGCTTGCCGATCCACTTCACGCAACTCCGCAAGCATCGGCTCGGTAATGTCTTCACAGAACAAGGCCAGATGGGACTGGATCTCCTCTCTGAACAGTTTGTCCAATTCAGCTTCTTCAACACCAAGACGATCACGGACGATACCCAGAAGGACCCGCTGCCGGCAGCGGTCCAACGCTATCTCACCAGCAAGACGAGCAAAATCCCGATACAACTTGCCCAGAACTTCTTCTTGCGTCAATCCGTCGCTCAACAATCCCAATTCTCCCACCCTAATGGTTGCGCCTTGTCATCTTAGCACGCGCAGGCGAGCAAAGGCACATGATCGGCCGGTGTCAGGGGTGCCTGATGCCGACGGCTGACGGGCGAGCAGCGTGACCTGACTTGACAAAGCTGTTCGGTGATTCTTGATGGGTTTGGCTGTCGGCATTCAACCAGCGCGTGTGCGTTGGTTCTGTTATAGTGGCAAGCGTGACGGTTGTATTGAATGGCAACGGATTTTTCCTGGTCGAGGGGTGCCCGCATGCTCCACTGGAAGTGGCCCATTGCTTATTTGAGCTTGTTCGTGAGTCTCGGTTTGTTTGCCGAAGCGGCTGATGCGGGACTCGAAACGGGCGTGGCTTATGGTTTTGGGCAATTGCAACAGTTTCCGGTCATGCAAGGGTCAACAGCACTCAAATTTAGGCTGGCCCTGCCCATTCAACCGCTTGCGGCGACGCTGGACCTTGAAAGTCGTTCACAGGCGTTGGCGCCAAACCGGCTATACGTTTACGAAACCAGTGGCTTGGCATTGGGGCTGATGGCAAATCTTGGCTGGTTGCGAATGGGATCAACGGTGAGCGGTCATTGGTTTCGGCAGATTACCACGGATAATCCGAGCACCAATACGCTTAAATTTGCCAATTCCCTCGGGTTCCTTGTGGAGCCCTACGTCGCGATTGCGCCACCGTTTGCGCGTCTTGGCAATGCGCAAATCGAAATCAGCCTTCACCATCCGTTTCTGAACGGGGTGGACCCCGCCATTTCGCCACGGGTTATGGTTACACTTTGGAACACGGTCAGTCACAATTCCGGTAAGCCCGCCGAAGTGCCGAACCCGACTTCCGGCGATGAGCGCGACTGAGGGACGGATTCAGGTGCTTGCTTGGGTTGGCGACCACCTGAATCGCAACTGGCGGGCGTGGCTTCGTTTTTTAGGTGATCATGTCCCTGCCGGGCGTGCGGGTCGTGTTTGGTGGTTAACACTGGCGGCTTCACTGACAGCGACTGCCATCATCCCGCTTTTGCCCCTCTATGCAGCGCAGTCCGGTGCCAGTTTGATGGCGGTTGGTTGGATGAGTGCCGCGTTTTTAGGCACACAGCTGTTGTTTTCTTATGGTTCGGGGCGTTTGTCGGATCGCGTCGGTACTCGCCCGATGATGCTGATGGGCCTCATCACGTATGCGTTGTGCTCTTTGGGCTTTTACCTTTGGCCCAATCCTGTGGCGTTCATCTGGTTACGTGGCATGGAAGGCATTGCGGCCGCCTTTTTTTTGCCAGCTGCCCTGGCCTACGTCGCTCACCACTATCCCTCCGGTGAGCGTGGTTTGCGCCTCGGGCAACTGTCGGCGAGTGAAAATCTGGGATTGTTGCTGGGGCCAGCCATTGGCGGAATGATTCAAAATCAGTGGGGAATGCCCACTTTGTTCCTGGTGCTGTTCGGGGTATGCATGTTGGCTGGCACGCTGGTTTTCGGTATGCCTGAACCAACGCGTGCAGTCGCCTTGGAAGTGCGTGAAACGCAATCAGGGGTGTCGCAGACGTTATTGCTGGGCGCAGTGGCTTTTCGCGCTTCGTCAGGTGGTTTTGCGAACGGGATGTATTTCACGGTTTGGCCGTTGTTTATGCAGCGCATGGGCGCGAGCACGTGGGAAGTGAGTTTGAGTTGGACCCTGTTTGCGGTTCCGGCGGTGATTCTGGCGAGTTGGGCCGGGCGGCTGATCGATCGCTGGAACCCGATTGTGTTCGCGATCGCGGGTGGGGTTACTTCTGCCGTCATGGTAACGGGTTACATACGCGTCTCGGATGTCTCCGCGTTGCTTGGTCTCTGTTTTTTGGAGGGCATCGGGTTCGCGTTCGCCTATCCGGCAATCAGCGCCCTCACCCTCATGGTCGCCCCTGACAACGAGCGGGGCCGAATCATCGGATTGGTGACCAGTATCCGTACACTGGGTGCACTGGCTGGTGCGCTGGTTACGCCTTGGCTCTATGAGAAAAATCCGCACTGGTGTTTCGACTTCACCGCTTTGTACCTGCTGATGGGGGTTGTGGTTCTCGGAATCGCGCAGCGCTTGCAAGAACGCCGTACCTGACCAGCTTCTCGTGGCGCTTGCATTGTCTGTTGAGGGTACAGACGACAATGGAATGGGCAACGTGTTACACTTGGCCCGTAAAGGTTTGCATCGCCAATGACGGCTGTGCGAGGGTTCTGCAGCGGGGTGGCCCAGGTTCTTCCGAGGCGGGATTCAACAGGCGGTTGCTGACCGCGAGTGACATGGGAGCGAAACAACAATGAAAGCACCTGTTCGAGTTGCCGTGACCGGCGCGGCCGGCCAGATCGGCTACAGTCTACTGTTTCGAATTGCCAATGGTGACATGCTGGGGTTGGATCAGCCAGTCATCTTGCAACTGCTTGAATTGCCCAACGAAAAATCCCAAGCTGCTTTGCAAGGCGTCATAATGGAACTGGATGATTGTTCGTTCCCATTGCTGGCTGGCATGGTTGCGACAGACGACCCGATGGTGGCGTTTAAGGATGCAGACTATGCGCTCCTGGTTGGTGCACGCCCTCGTGGGCCGGGAATGGAGCGCAAAGACTTGCTGGAAGCGAATGCGGAAGTGTTCTCGGTGCAAGGGCGTGCTTTGAATGCGGTTGCCCGTCGTAGTGTCAAGGTGCTGGTTGTTGGTAACCCAGCCAACACCAATGCGTTGATTGCTCAACAAAACGCGCCGGATTTACCCGCCAAAAATTTTACGGCGATGATGCGACTCGACCACAACCGTGCCATGTCGCAACTTGCCAAACGTTTTGATGTGCCCGTGAAAGACATCCGTCAAGTTACCGTTTGGGGTAATCATTCTGCGACACAATATCCGGATGTATTTTACGCCAAACACAGTGGTGGCACCTTTGACATTCAAGAAGACGCCTGGCTCACGGATGAGTTCATTCCAACCGTTCAAAAGCGTGGCGCGGCAATCATCGCGGCGCGTGGGTTGTCTTCGGCTGCGTCAGCGGCCAATGCCGCGATCGATCACGTGCGCGACTGGGTTTTAGGCACGCCGGCGGATGACTGGGTGACGATGGGAATCCCGTCAGACGGCTCCTATGGGATTCCGACAGGGGTCATCTACGGGTTCCCGGTGACTTGCCAAAACGGTGAATACACCATTGTGTCCAATCTCGCCATCAGCGACTTCAGTCGAGGAAGAATGCGCGCAACCTACGAAGAGCTTTTCGAAGAAAAACAGGCGATCGCCCATTTGTTCGCCGTCTCGATCTGAACACCTTCACTTTGGGTTCTAGGGGCTGTCTGAATCCAGGCAGCCCCTAGACGTTTGTCTACCTCAATCAATTTTGGCTCAATCAAGGTCGCCATTCGGCGCTGGATTGAGGCGGTAACCATACCCCGCTACGAACGCATCAACACAACTCACCATAACGATGCACAACCTGAACCAACCCAGCAATAAAACCGTCAAACCGGGGTATACAGAACCTGGCAGCCCAGACCCCCCGAAAAGGGTTTTTTGTCTGACTCCATTGGTACCTGGCTTTTGCGAACCAAACCATCAACAGCTGATTCAACGCCCCACCAAAAACTTGTTTTGCCGTCTGAGCCATCCAAGCGGGTGACGGAAGGTCAACAGGCAACCGCCACGCTTACTGTCTCGGAGACACAGATTGCGCGCATCCGCATTGACGCTGATCATCCTGGCAACGCTCAGTGAGCTGCAGGCATGCTCCAATCAAGCGCCTCCCCCATCCAGTCGGCTCGCACCCCAAGCCCGGTCAAACGTATCCAGCAAGCCAAGTGCGCCTGCCAATCAAGCCAGGTTCCAACTGTTAAGACCCCCTGGTGACAAACATTTCCGAGTCTCGGGGCGCGTAACAATCGATGCGGGCTACGCAGCAGGTGTTCGCAGCGGTAACGTAATTGTGCGACGCGAAAACGACAAAGTTGTCGGAGCCACCATCGTCATGGGTGGTGGGCGCCTCGTCGGCAACGACAGTGCATCGCTGGTTGGCAACGACAGTGCATCGCTGGTTGGCAACGACAGCGCATCGCTGGTTGGCAACGACAGCGC